>NZ_JACJVN010000050.1 GCF_014212015.1 Cohnella lubricantis
CCGGTGCACCGGCTGGATGAGGATACGTCGGGGCTCGTTATTGTCGCGAAGCACCCTTACGCCCATCAGCAGCTGTCGGTTCAGATGATGGAAGGCGCCGTGGAGAAAAAGTACCGCGCCTACGTCTACGGCCGGCCGCCTGCGGACGAAGGCGAAGTGAACGCGCCGATCGGGCGCATCCCGGAGGATCCCCACCGGCGGGCGGTGCGCGAAGACGGCGCGCCGTCGCTCACCTTCTATCAGGTGGCAGCGGCTTACCCTTGCGGCGCGAGCGCGCTGGACATCCGCCTTGGCACGGGACGCACGCATCAGATTCGCGTCCATCTGGGGTCCGTCGGCTGTCCGCTGATCGGCGACGCCTATTACGCTGATCCCGCTTGGGAGCATACAGAGCTGGCGCGCCGCCTGAACGCTGTCATCGGCAGGCAAGCGCTGCATGCGTCGCTGCTGGCATTCCGCCACCCGGTCACAGGCGAGCCGATGGCGCTTCAAGCTTCGCTGCCTGCCGACCTGCGCGCGCTCGAGGACGAGCTGTCCGCGCTGCCGGCACATCTAGAATCGACAACCACTTGAGGAGGAGCTAGACAACATGAGCCAGCCGCTAATCGTCTATCAATACCCGCCATGCAGTACGTGCCGCGAGGCCGTCAAATGGCTGAAGGAGCAAGGGCACGAGCTGGAGCTTCGCCATATCGTCGAGACGCCGCCGTCGCCCGCAGAGCTCTCGGAATATATCTCCTTAAGCGGCTTGCCGATCGCCAAGTGGTTCAACGTCTCCGGCGATGCGTACCGCTCGCAGGGCTTGAAGGATAAATTGCCCGGCATGACCGACGAGCAGAAGATCCAAGTGCTCGCCTCGAACGGCATGCTGATCAAGCGCCCCGTCATCACGGACGGCAAGAGGGCGACTGTAGGCTTCCGCGACGACGCGAAGGAAGCTTGGCAGGCGCGCTAACGATCGGCCATCATGCGAAGCGCCGCCCTAGCCGGCGCGAACAGAAGGGACGTGCGAACCATTGTCTCTGGACATGGGCTCCCCGGAACGGGAAGCGAAGAGCACCAATCGCAAGAAAGGCTCATGGGCATGGACAGCGGGGCTCATCCTCCTGTTGTCCAAAGCCAAATCTCTGATCGGCCTGCTGAAGTTACAAACGCTGCTCACGGCACTGATTAGCGTCGCATTCTACGCGACGGTCTATCCTTGGACGTTCGCGATCGGATTGGTCGCCTTGCTCTTCCTTCACGAGATGGGCCATGTCTGGGCCGCGAAGCGGCGCGGCTTGCCGGTGTCGGCGCCGCTCTTCATTCCCTTCTTCGGGGCGCTCATCATGATGAAGCGCAATCCGAAGGACGCCGAGACGGAAGCCGCAATCGCGTTAGGCGGACCTATGCTCGGCTCGTTGGCGGCGCTGGTCTGCTTCGGGCTGTGGGAGTGGACAGGCTACGAAGCGTGGGTCGCGCTCGCTTATATCGGATTTCTGATTAACTTATTTAATTTGCTCCCGATGCACCCGCTTGACGGGGGCCGCATCGCCGCCGCTGTCAGCCGCTGGCTCTGGGTCGTCGGCGTTGTCGCGTTTCCGATTATCATCTGGTACACGGGCAGCTTCATCTACGTCATCATTTGGATCTGGCTGATGTGGCATATGTATAAACGCTTCTTCGGCGAACGCAATCGCAAGGACTATAACTGGACGGAAGGCGTGTATCAGACTGCAGCCGATCCGTTGCTTCCATCCTGGTACTACACAGGTCAAGTGCGCCGCGGCAGCCTGCCGATCTCGGCCTATTGCCGAATGGACGGCCAGCATGTCGCCACCTTCTACTGGGAGCAGCTAAATTATCGCGGGGAGATGGAGATCAATCAGCCTTGCATCGTTCATAACGCCACGGTTGTACAAGTGTCCGAGCCCGACGAAGCGAACCAAATCACCTTTACAGTTCGGCTATATTACGAGCTATACGAGCCGTCCAACTACTACGAGGTATCCGCGCTGACGCGGATCAAATACGGCGTCATGTACGGCGGGCTCGCCGCTGCGCTGTTCGCAATGATGGCGTATATTCATCAGATCGGCGCGTTGGAGCGTTAAGCCGCGTTGCCGGCGCTCGGCAATCTGGAACCGACAGACGGAAGGAAGAGGCATCATGAATAAGTGGAGATCGCAGCGGCTGGACCGCATGGGCTCATCTATCTTCTCCGAAGTATCCGCTTGGAAAAATGAAGCTCGCGCTCGAGGCGTAGACGTCATCCCGCTGGACATCGGAACGCCGGCCAGCCCGCCTTCCGAGGAGATTAGATCCGCGTTGGCGAAGGCAGCCATGTCGCCGGACAACTATTCGTATCCAGGGACGCTAGGCACGCAGCGCTTCCGCGAGAGTGCAGCCCGCTGGTTTGAACACCGCTTCGGCGTTAAGCTCGATCCGAATCGCGAGGTACTGTCGCTCATGGGCACGCAGGACGGCCTGTCGCATCTAGCGATGGCGATCACCGACCCAGGCGACTTCGCGCTGCTGCCGGATCCGGGCTACCCGGTGTACCAGGCGGGGCTCGGGGCTGCCGGCGTGGAGACCGTTATGCTGCCGCTGCTGGAGGAGAACGGCTACTTGCCCGACTTCGACGCGGTGCCGGAGGAAGCGTGGGGCCGAATCAAGTTCATGCTGCTCAACTACCCGAGCAATCCGCTATCCGCGGTGGCCGACTTGTCCCTATTCGAGAAGCTGGTGGACATCGCGCGCCGCCGCGGCGTGCTGCTCGTGCACGACAACGCCTACAGTGAATTGGCGTATGGCGGCTTCCGGCCGCCGAGCGTGCTGGAGGTGCCCGGCGCGAAGGACGTCGCGATCGAGTTCCACTCGCTGTCGAAGTCGTTCCATATGGCCGGCGCCCGCATCGGCTTCGCCGTCGGCAACCCGGAGGTGCTGAAGACGCTGCTGCAGTTCAAGCAGAACATCGACTTCGGCGTCTTCCATGCTGTGCAGGAAGCGGCGGCTGTCGCGCTGGAGCGGGACATGGCCGGTCCACAGCAGGCATCCGAGCTGTACGAGCCCCGGCGCGATCTGTTCATACGGGCGCTGCGCGAAGAAGGCTGGGACGTGCCGATGCCGCGCGCCACGATGTTCGCGTGGTGCCCGGTCCCGGCAGGCTGGAGCTCGCGCGGCTTCGCGCAGCGGCTGATCGAAGCCGAGGGCGTGGCCGTCGTGCCGGGCAACGCCTTCGGCGAACGGGGCGAGGGATACGTGCGGCTCGCCTTCATCGATTCGGAGGAGCGCCTGCTAGAAGCGGCTCGCCGGATCGGGCGGTTTCTGCGTTCGGGCGCTTTGCCGTCCTAGAACAAGGACTAACTTTTCACCCTATATAAATCATAGGTTCAAAGGAGGAATTCGATTGCAAGCGACGGATCAACAACCGAAGATTCTGATCGTCGACGGGATGGCGCTGCTGTTCCGGGCGTACTTCGCTCAAGCTTATCCGCGAAGACTGGCGGACGGGACGCCGACGAATGCGATCTTCGGCTTCCTGCAATATTTGTTCGACGCGATGACCGAATTCAAGCCGTCGCATGTGCTGTGCTGTTGGGATATGGGCAGCAAGACGTTCCGTTCCGAATTGTACGACGGCTACAAAGCCAATCGCCCGGACGCGCCGGACGATCTGGTTCCGCAATTCAGCCTCGTGAAGGATATCGTCGCCGCGCTTGGCATCCCGAACGTGGGCATGCCCGGCTACGAGGCGGACGATTGCATCGGCACGCTGTCGACCCGTCTGAGCTCGCAAGGGCACGTGTACGTGCTGTCGGGCGACCACGACCTGCTGCAGCTCGTATCGGAGCGGATTCATGTCGTCATCATGAAGAAGGGACGTTCCAACTACTGCGTGTACGACTTGGATTATCTCAAGGAGGACAAAGGGCTGCTGCCGTTCCAGATCGTCGAGCTTAAGGGCCTGACTGGGGACACGAGCGACAATTACCCTGGCGTCAAAGGGATCGGCGAGAAGACGGCACTTAAGCTGCTGCTGGAATACGAGAACATCGACGGCATTCTCGCCAATTTGGAAGGGCTGTCGGCAAGCGTGCGCAAGAAGATTGAGAGCGATCTGGAGATGCTTCATCTGTCGCGCGATCTGGCCCGCATCCGGTTGGATGCGCCGGTCGATTGCGAGCTAACGGAATGCTTGTGGACCGCGCCGCCGGACACGGCATATGAGGTGTTCGAGAAGTATCGGCTGACGCCGCTGCTCAAGCTGATCGGTTAAGCTGCCCGCCAGAATAAAACCTCTGGCGTTGGAGCAATTTAGGGGGACATCCTAAGTGAAGAGGTGTCCAACATTGACGAATGACCATCAACAGAAGACTGGCGAGCCTGAAGGCGCGCTGCATAACAACCAATTCTTGGACCCTCCGAATAAGCTTCATAATCGTACTGATGAGGCGAAACAAACGGGTAAAGTTGTCGCGGAGATGCCTGGCGACGACGAGATGAGGAGCCGGCTCGAGCAACAGAAGAAGAATGACGGTTATCCCGGTTCCTGCGGAATTGGATAAACGGGAAGCCGAAGACCCGTGTCTGCTCTCGGACGAACCATTCGTTCGGGGCGGCGCGGGTCTTCTAGTTGCATAGCTTATGCAGCTAGCCGGAGTCGTTCGTCGAGTCGTCGTTCGCTTCGTCATGAAGCTCGTGATCGTCCGGATATTCGCGTTCGAAGCCGGCATGAAGCTCGCGGTTCTCATACGAATAAGGGCTGGCTGACCGTTGCTCCGGCCTCCACGGCGTGCTCTTGCCGAGCGATGACGCGAGGATGTCCGAGCCGTAAGGCCCCTCCGGGAACTCTTCGGCAGCCAAGTCGTTGCGGCGCGATTCAACCGTTGCCAAATCCGCCTTAGGCGGCTTGTATTCTTCTTCGAACGATGGCATTCGGCGCTTAACCTCCTAGGCTGGTATTCCGTTAGAATAGTCCATCCTTGTGACAATTATGCAATGCTCTTGCCTCCAAGCGCGCCTAGTCCGCGAAGTACGCCTCGCCGAGCACCATTGTGAGGAAGGCGGACAGCTCCGCCGCTTCCTCTTCGCCGATGCGGAAGACGGCTTCGATCACGCCTTCTTCCTCCAGGTCGTCTGCGGCGAGTACGCCGCTCCGTCCGGACTGAAGGTCAATGACGAGCTTCTTGCCATAGAACCGATTGGTTGTCAGGATGGCTAGATCGAATCGCCGAAGCCCTGGCGACACGAAGGTGACGAACCGGGTTGACGTCGCTTCCGTGCTGTCAGAGAGAAAGTCGTAATCCTTGAGCTGCATGGCGTGATTCTCCTTCCCGAATTAAGGAAAATATACTCGATAAGGCTTTCTGTTAGGCATAGATTAACAGTAACATATGGCGAAGAAGCGAAGCAAAAGACGCGCTTGTCAAATTGAACCATATTTGCTAAACTAATTTTACAATGTTCGGGTTGCAGTGAAGAGGAAGCACCTCTATCCGTTAGGCGGAAGAGGTGCTTCTTTATTGTTTTTGCGCCGACGGATTCGCGCCGGAACGACTATTAAGCCCGCATGGGCAATAAGGAGGCAAGGCGATGGAGATCGTGTTTCTGAATCGGTTCGAACGCACGGAGGGAACGGCAGACGCCGAGAGAGGACAGGTATACATCGGGGAGAACCAGGGAATCTGGTCCGCCGGCTGGCATTCGTTCGGCGATCAAGGAGAGATGTCGCAGGACAATTGGTATGAAGGGACGAGCTGGGAGGAGCTGCTCGCGGCGTTCCGCTTCGGGGTCGCCCGCAAGATGAGGGAGGGCTATCGTCCCTTGATAGACGGCATGCTCGAAGATGCCCCATTCTGGGAACGCCGGCCCCCGCTGCCGGCATTGCTGCAATGCTACGCCGATCAATTCGACATGAAGGAAGAGCTGGAGCCGCTGCGCATTTGGCGCCGAACGAAGGCAGCCGAGGATCGTCGCGCCGCCTACATGATCGCGACGAATCGCGAATTGCAGCTGCTGGCGGTATTCGTGCCGCGGACGATTGAGGAGCTGAAGCAGATTCCCGGCTTCGGCAAGGCGAAGATCGAGAAGTACGGAGAAGAGTTGATCGGCCTGATTCGCGAGATGCCGCGCGATCACGTCTTCCCGCTTGACTGGGTGGCGTCCGCCGTATCCGACGAGACGCTCGCGGATTGGACGTTCCGGCAGAAGGAAGAGAAGTATGGCAAGAGCCTTACGGTCGTCCAAGAGAGGAAGAAGCTGCTGACAGCGATCCGCCAAGGCTTATCGGTGAGTCAGCTGGAGAAGGAACTGGGCGTAGACCGGCGGATGCTCGTGGAGCGAATCGATCGGCTCGACGAGGAGGGTTACGACGTGCTGCCGCTCGTGGAGCAAGAGCTGTCCGCCATGGACGGAGAGGAGCTTAGCCGCGCGGAGGCGGCGCTGGCTGAGCTTGGCGACCGGTACTTGAAGCCGGTCTATCAACGGCTGTATGCCGAAGCGGAGAACGGCGGAGGACAAGAGACCGCGCTTCGTTACGAGAAGCTGCGAATGGTCCGCATCCGCTTCCGCAGAACCCGTGAGTCTGCGGTGTGACCGATTGGATCCGCTCGAACCCAGACCGCTAACGAAGAAGGCACTCCGTTTTCGCCGCACGCGAACCGGAGTGCCTGTCATAACGGATAAGGCTGGCCGCTGCTCATAGCCAATCCTTCTTGCGGAAGAGATAGAACATGCCGAACCCGAGGAATGCCATAATGAACAGCAGAACAATGGAACCGTAGCGGTCGTGCATGCCCGGAATATAATCGAAGTTCATTCCATACACGCCGGTTAGGAACGTCAGCGGCATGAAGATCGTCGTAAGCGCGGTGAATACGCGCATGATCTCGTTGGCGCGGTTGGCGACGCTGGACTGATAAGCTTCTCGCAAGTTGCCCATCAGATCCCGATACGTCTCGAACGTCTCGGATATTTTGACGGCGTTCTCGTGAATGTCCCCGAAATATTTCTGCAGTTGAATGTCGAAGAGCCGAAGCTCCTTCTTGTTTAGCGCTCCGATGACGTCGCGCTGCGGACCGAGGCCTTTCTTAAGCCAGAGGATCTCGCTTCGCAGTCCAATGATCTCCGTCAAATGAGACTTCTTCGTGTTCATTAGGATGTCTTCCTCAAGCTGCTCGATCCTGGCTTCGATCCGGTCGCCGACGAGGAAGTAATTATCGACGACAAGGTCGACGAGGTGATACAGCATCCGATCGGCCGCGTTCACTTCTTCCTTCCACAGAATCGGCTTGATGGCGCGAAGCTCGCTGATCTTCTGCTTCGTGACGGTAATGATATAATGGCGCCCGAGGAACATGTTAAGCGACCTCAGGAAGATCTCTTCATCGTCGAAACGGATGCTGTTGACCACGATAAAATAATGACTCTCGTATACTTCCAGCTTCGGACGCTGCTCATCCTCCGACAGGCAGTCCTCTACAGCCAGATCATGAATGCCGAACAAGGGCTGAAGGCCAAGCAGGTCTTCATTGTCGGCATCGATCCAGTAGAAGCCGTCTTCGGGCGGAAGCAACGTCTGGGTAATGTCCTCAATCGGCGTGAATACGCCGTTCTTAACTAGCCGAATTTTCATCGGAATCCGCTCCCTGTGCATGATGATTCATGCAGGGCGTCATTCCGCAACGCATGGAAAGGTTCAATAGGCGGAGCCGATCCGCGAATCGCCTTCTGCGGCGCAATAGCGTCCTGCTTCATAATAATTAAACGTGCGACTCGGCCCAGGATGATCTCCTTCCATGACCGGCTCCCCCCTTTCGGCATCGCTTTTAAATCGTGCGCAATTCGTGATAAGTATAATCCTCCCTCAGGCCCCTTTCAAGAATATTTTCAGGACTGGCGCTCGTCTTGACGCTTGCCGGGTTTTCGAGTAAATTAAGATTAGTTTGGAACATGACAACCGAATAAGATTTAGCCATCTTATCAAGAGCAGGCGGAGGGACTAGCCCGATGAAGCCCGGCAACCGGCGTCGACATAGACGCACGGTGCTAAATCTTGCTGGATGCGCGGATATCCGCGCATTCGAGAGATGAGAGAGGCGCGCGTACGATGATAAACGACGACGACCTTTTCTCATGCGGAGGGGTCGTTTTTTTTACGTTGCCTGACCTCTCGATTTTATTCGGATGAGCTTAAGGAGGTTATGGAAATGCCGATTAAAGTGCCTGACCATCTGCCCGCCAAGGAGATCTTGGCCGGCGAGAACATCTTCGTCATGGATGAGAGTGTCGCCTTCCATCAGGATATTCGCCCGCTGCGGATTGCGATCCTCAATTTGATGCCGACGAAGGAGACGACGGAGACGCAATTGCTCCGGCTCATCGGCAATACGCCGCTGCAGATCGAAGCCGTCCTCATTCGTACGGAGACGTACACCTCCAAGAATACGTCCGAACAGCACTTGGAGAGCTTCTACAAGACGTTCGGCGAGATCTCGAGCCAGCGCTTCGACGGCATGATCATCACGGGCGCTCCCGTCGAGCAGCTTCAATTCGAAGAAGTGGATTATTGGGACGAGCTTCGAACCATTATGGACTGGAGCGTCACCCACGTCACGTCGACGTTCCATATATGCTGGGGCGCCCAAGCCGGCTTGTACCATCACTTCGGCGTGCCGAAGGTCGATCTGGGCCGCAAGCTGTTCGGCGTCTTCCCGCATACGCTGTCCAAACGCAACGTACAGCTGCTGCGCGGCTTCGACGAGATGTTCTTCGTGCCGCAGTCGAGGCATACGGAGGTTCGGCGCGAAGACATTGAGAAGGTGCCCGGATTGGAGATTTGGTCGGAATCCGAAGAAGCCGGCGTCTATATCGCAGCGACTGCCGATGGCAAGCAGATTTTCGTAACGGGGCATTCCGAGTATGATCCGCTCACACTGAAGTGGGAGTATGACCGTGACAAAGCCAAAGGGCTCGAAGTCGACCTGCCGGTGAATTATTTCCCGAGCAATGACCCGACGAAGATGCCGCTGTCGAGCTGGAGGGCGCATGCAAATCTGCTGTTCTCCAATTGGCTGAACTATTATGTATACCAGATGACGCCGTACGATCTTGGAGCCGGTATTTAATCGCGCTAGCTTGCGGCATTCATCGGCTTAAGCACCCGCACGCTTAACATATCTCATTGCAGGAGGCCGCTAATTGATGAACATAGAGAGCCGTTTAGCCCAGATTGGATCCCAGAGCGATCCGCAGACGGGAGCCGTCAGCTTCCCGATCTACCAATCTACTGCGTTCCGCCACCCGAAGCTCGGCCAGAGCACGGGCTTCGACTACGCGCGGACGAAGAGCCCGACGCGTTCGGTGCTGGAAGCCGCCGCTGCCGATCTGGAGAATGGAGACGCAGGCTTCGCCTGCAGCTCCGGCATGGCTGCGCTGACGACGATCTTCGCTTTGTTCGGACACGGCGATCACCTGATTGTCTCGCTGGATTTGTATGGAGGCACGTATCGCTTGCTCGAGAGGATCTTGTCCCGTTACGGCATTACCGCTTCCTATGTCGATACGAACGATCTGGACGAGCTGGAAGCATGCTGCACGGGAGCTACGAAGGCGGTGCTAATCGAGACGCCGACCAACCCCCTTATGATGATCACCGATCTGGCTAAGGTGGCTGACTGGGCGAAGCGCAAAGGCCTGATTACGATCGTCGACAATACGCTGCTGACGCCTTTCCTGCAGCGGCCGATCGAGCTTGGCGCCGATATCGTAATCCATAGCGCCACCAAGTATTTGGCCGGGCATAACGACGTGCTCGCCGGCCTTATCGTCACGAAGGGCCAAGAGCTGTCGGAGCAGATGGCGATTCTGCACAATTCGCTCGGCGCGGTGCTCGGACCCCAGGACTCCTGGCTGCTCATGCGCGGACTGAAGACGCTGGCGCTGCGGATGGAGCGCCATCAGTCGAATTCGCTGCGGATCGCGCAGTGGCTTAAAGAGCATCCGGCGGTCGAAGAAGTGTACCATCCGGGCTTGCCGCACCACCCGGGTTATGACGTTCAGCAGCGCCAAGCTTCGGGCAATACGGGTATCTTCTCGTTCCGCATGAAGGACGCTCGTACGGTGGAGCCGATCTTACGGCATCTGGAGCTGATCGCGTTCGCCGAGAGCCTCGGCGGCGTTGAATCGCTGCTGACCTATCCGGCCGTCCAGACACACGCCGACATTCCGGAGGAGATCCGGCGCAAGGTCGGCGTCGACGATCGGCTCCTGCGCTTCTCGGTCGGCATCGAGCACGTTGACGATCTGATTGCCGATCTCGGGGCAGCGATCGAAGCGGCATTGCAGGAAGTCAAGGGAGCGTGAGCGGAATGAGCAATCATCATCAAGGCAAGTCGAACGAAGACAGGCGCTTCGCGACGAAGCTGATCCACTTCGGCAAGGAGATCGACGAAGCGACCGGCGCTTCAAGCGTGCCGATCTATCAGGCGTCTACATTTCATCATTTCGACCTGGACAACCCTCCTGCGCACGACTACAGCCGTTCGGGCAATCCGACGCGGGAGGCGCTTGAGCACTATATCGCCGTGCTGGAAGGCGGAACGAACGGATTCGCCTTCGCTTCCGGCATGGCGGCGATCTCGACGGCGTTCCTGCTGCTGTCGGCCGGCGATCATGTCATCGTGACCGAGGATGTATACGGCGGAACCTACCGACTGCTGACGACTATCTTAACGCGGATGAATATTGAATCGACGTTCGTCGATATGACCGACTTCGAGCAGGTGAAGGCGGCGCTGAAGCCGAACACCAAAGCCGTGTTCCTCGAGACGCCTTCCAACCCGACGCTGAAGATCGCCGATATCGCCGAGATCTCCGGTTGGGCGAAGGATCGCGGACTGCTGACGATGCTCGACAACACGTTCATGACGCCGTACCATCAGCGGCCGATTGAGCTCGGCATCGACATCGTCATCCATAGCGCGACCAAGTTCCTCAGCGGACATAGCGACGTGCTAGCCGGCCTTGTCGTAACGGCCGATGAGACGCTTGGGCGCCGTGTGAAGCAGCTTCAGAACGGACTGGGCACTGTGCTGAGCGCTCAAGAGAGCTGGCTGCTCATGAGAGGAATGAAGACGCTGCAAGTGCGGATGGAAGCGAGCGAGGCGAGCGCCGCCAAGCTGGCGGAATGGCTGAGCAAGCATCCGGGCGTGGAGAAGGTCTATTATCCCGGGCTTGCGGACCATCCGCGCCGCGAGATTCATGAGAAGCAGTCCAGAGGCTGCGGAGCGGTCGTGTCGTTCGACGTGGGCAGCGGGGAACGAGCCCGCCGTCTGCTCGGACGGGTTAAGCTTCCGCTCGTTGCGGTCAGCCTCGGCGCTGTGGAGAGCATTCTCTCTTATCCGGCGATGATGTCGCACGCATCGATGCCTCGCGAGGTTCGTCTCGCGAGAGGGATAACGGACGGACTGGTGCGTTATTCTGTCGGCTTAGAAGATGCAGCCGACCTCATTCGCGATTTGGACCAAGCGCTCGACAATTAACGATAGCCATTTTCCAGAGAATGCATATTCAACAGACTTGCGCCGTGATAGAATATGGATGATGTTTCTACTAACGGGAGGCTGATCCGCCTTGAGCATGCAACGTATATTGGAACAGCTCTTTCTTGGCGCCAAGCTGTTGAGGACCGATCGTTCCCTGCGATTTTTCCCTCCTGACTTCACGTTGCGCCGCCCTCTCGCTTCGATGTTGGACAAGCATTTGAAGCAAGGCGGCGAATGTTATTTGGTTCTGTATCGTTGGGAATGCCCGATTGAGGCTAGCGGAGTATGGAAGGATCTGCTTCCAGTCCTTCAATCAGAGACGAAGCGTCATCTGCGTTCAATGGCCCCTCAGTTCTGGGCCGATTCCGATCTGGTTGGGATGGACCAGCTAGGCCCGCAGGAATTCGTCTTGCTGGTGCGCGGCGATCGTCCGGACGATAATGAGTTCGTTCCCCCTAGCCTCTTCCGGCTCTCGGACCATTTCAAGCACGCGCTTGAATACAAGATATCCGTGGAACCCGCGTTGTCCAAGTATCGTTCGCTGCTTCGGCTGACTGGCACGTATGTGCCGATCAAGTCCTCTTATTATGAGAGTGAAGGTACAATCGAGCGCTTGGATGAAGCCTATCAATTCGCTTTGGCGTTGTCGACCAAGCAGGTTACGCCACAGGTGATCGCGGCCAGGCGACAGCTCGACCAAATATTGCGGGATTGCAGCATATCCGTCTTGGCGCAGCCGATCATGAATCTGCAGAACGGGGACGTATTCGGATGGGAGATTCTCACACGCGGTCCCGCGTCCAGCGTGTTCCATCTGCCGGATGCCTTGTTCCGGTTCGCAGGCGAGAGCAACCAACTCAGCAAGCTGGAGTTCATGATTGTGAAGTTCGCGCTGGATGAGGTGGCGTCGCGCAGCATCCGCGAGCCCGTCTTCCTGAACGTCACCGCTGTGACGTTGTCCCACCCGTTATTCTTGTCGCACGCGCTCCAGTGCTTGGAGAAGCATCCGGAGATCGCGCCTTCGCAGATTATTTTCGAGATCACGGAGCGCCATGAGGTGGAAGACTTCGCGGCGATGACGCAGACGCTTGAGAAGTTCCGCCGGCACGGCTTCCGCTTCGCCGTCGACGATATGGGAGCCGGTTATTCGAGCCTGCAATGGATCGGGGAATTGGCGCCCGAGCTAATCAAGGTCGATCGCTCGGTCATCCAGTTCGTTGACCGATTCTCCGTGAAGGAGAGTCTCCTTCGCGCGATCGTTACGGCCGCACGCGAGATGAGCTGCGAAGTCGTAGCCGAGGGCGTAGAGCGCGAGGAAGAGGCAGACGTGTTGTTCCGGCTTAACGTGGGCATGGGACAAGGCTATTACTTTGCGAAGCCAAACGTTCTACTGTACGAGCATGAACGCGAGATATTTAAAGAGACGAAGGAACGGATTAAGTACCGCCGCGGCAAGGTCGCCTCTTAAGGTGACTGCCGCGGTCTTTTTATGTTACGATAGGCCGTGAGAGAAGCGGTTATGGCCGGACTATATCGGTCTTTCGCTGAATAAACAGAGGCTTTAAGCGAGAGGAGATGCGGCAGATGAACGCCGTAGACCGTATTTTGCATCGCGCCCTTCAAGGCGAACGAATGATGCAGGACGACATTATCGCTCTATTCGAGAGCGACGAGATTGAGAAGATCGGCAATACCGCCAATCAGTTAATGCTTCGGAGACATCCGGAGCCGATCACAACCTTCGTCGTCGGCCGCAACGTCAACTACACGAACATCTGCGACGTCTATTGCCGATTCTGCGCCTTCTACCGGGCGCCGGGTTCGAAGGAAGGCTACGTGCTGCCGGACGAAGCGATTCTGCAGAAGATCCAGGAGACGGTTGACGTTGGCGGAACGGAAATTCTCATGCAAGGCGGAACCAACCCGGATTTGCCGTTCACTTATTACTTAGACCTGCTTCGCAAGATCAAAGCGAGATTCCCGGACATTACGATGCACTCATTCTCACCGGCGGAGATTCGCAAGATGCAGGACGTCTCGAACGGGCTCTCGTTGGAAGAGGTCGTCCGCCAGCTGCATGAAGCTGGACTCGACTCACTTCCCGGCGGAGGCGCCGAAATTCTAGACGACCGCACGCGCAAGAAGATCAGCCGGCTGAAGGGCAGCTGGCGCGACTGGATGGATGTAATGACGACCGCTCACCAAGTTGGCATGACGACAACGGGCACAATGGTCATCGGCTTCGGCGAATCGATGGAAGAGCGTGCGCTCCACTTGCTTCGCATTCGCGACGCCCAGGACGAGTGCTTGAACAATGGTTATCCGTCAAGAGGCTTCCTAGCGTTCATTCCATGGACGTTCCAGCCGGACAACACGAATATGAAGCGGGAGAAGGCTACGCCGGAGGAATATTTGAAGACGCTGGCGATCAGCCGAATCGCTCTCGACAATATCGACAACTTCCAGTCGTCCTGGGTGACGATGGGGCCGGAGATCGGGAAGCTGTCGTTGTCCTACGGCGCGAATGACTTCGGCAGCACGATGATGGAGGAGAACGTCGTCTCTGCCGCCGGCACGACGCATAAAGTCAATATTGAGCTCTGCCTTCAAATCATTCGAGAGGCAGGCAAGATTCCGGCGAAGCGGAATACGCAATATCAGATTTTGAAAGTGTACGACGATCAGAACGAGAAGATCGAGCACGATTTTGTCATGCAGAACTGATTCTATCGAGTTCCATCTTAATTTCTGTCCTAGAATCAACAAAGCAGCCTCGTTCGCGTTCGAGGCTGCTTTGTGTTAACTCATAGACTATTTAAGCAACCTCCGTGCGGTTGGGGCCTAATCGCTTGGCTTCGCCTAGCGCAGTTCGTACCCGCTCTAGGAACGCTTCTTTGCCAAGCTCGGCCGAGTAGGAGGATAATCCTGCGCTGACGGTCACATGGCCATGATTGAACGAACTATGGGGGACGGCAGAGATGGCCTCGCGAATCTCCTCGAGCTTGTCCGAGGCTGCTTGCAGAGAGGTTCCGACGAACAGGATTGCGAATTCTTCACCACCGTAACGGGCGAGCAAATGCCGATATCCGATCTTGGCTTGGACAATGGAAGCCACGCTTCTAAGAACTTCGTCCCCGGCTCGGTAGCCGTATGAAGCGTTCCATTCACGGAAGCGATCGAGATCTACGAGCGCGACATGTAATTCGGTCGAGCCGGCTTCGCATTGCTTAATTAAGAGATCCAGATGCTCGTGGAATGAAGTGTGGTTATAGACGTTGGTGAGCGGATCTTTGAAGATCAGCTTCTCGCTTCCGTCTGGCCGGTCGAGCAAGGCCTGCCTAGCTTCGTAAGCAGAGCGGATGTATTCGGACACCTCCGTTCCGCGCATCATCATGCCAACCATTAACAAACACATGAGCACCATGATGCTTAGGATACCGGAGATCTTGCCGACATTAACGGTGCTGTACAAATTATGATCGAAGCAACAGATTACGCCGAACGACAAGAACATGGTGGCGACCGCAAACAATAATTTCTGAAGCTGGTAATAGAAAAAGCTGACTAGCACGGGGACGAACAGCGAGAACAGCACGAATGTCTGTTCCAAATTAATGATCGTGATAATGATAGCGATCAGAGCGGATGATGAGATGAGGATATAGTCGTGCTGCTTGGGGAGATACCGAATACCTGCTTCGGCCATCAGAATAACGGCAACGAGCAGAACCGTCGGCCGGACGATATACATCCAGACGAATTCTCCCACGCTTGGGGCATCTCCTAGATAGGTGCATTCAACAATAAGGGACAGGAGCACCATGAACCAGAACAGATGAAGCAGCCGTCGGTTCCATTTAAGCTGGTTATATTCGAAGGGACGGAAGTTTTCCATAGATCGGCCTCATCGTAAGTAGTTGAGTGATATACCGAATATTTCGTCTATTCATAAAATATACCATAGCGGATCGCCGATCGTATATCCCTTTTTCGGTCACCATATAGTAAGAACAGGGAAGCCGGAGGTGATCCAGGTGAGAAGGGATGAATGGACGATCGATACGGGAGCGGATCGCGATTCATCGAAGCGGCTCGCGATGATGCTGAACCAGCCGTTTGCCGGGTTGACGGGCACCGGGGGAGAAGGCCCGTGGCAGTTGTCGCCTCACATAGAACGTATCGGGTGCAGCCTGACGATCGAGACGGGACGGGATCAATTCTGCATGAAGACCGGCCACGCGCTGGCCGAATATTTAGTGACGGAGAAGGAGCCTTCCTTGCTTCGCTCCGTCATGCATAAGCAGTTCGGATTGCGTGCGGACGGCATTGAGACGGACGTCTTGATCTCGGAGGCGATCGTGCTTATGGATGGCGAACCGGAAGCGGGCTCGGAAGCGGGTAGGGGAAGAGCCCGGCGAATTCGCAAGTGGGGCCGGGTGTTCGCAGCTTTTCTAAAGGATCATTCACATATGCACCTTGATGGCTTCATCCGGTTCCGGCTGAAGGAATACTTCGCCGAGATCCGGGAAGCGGCGGAGACGGCGCTAGAGGAACGAGCGATGGAGCGGCAATATCAGGAGTTCGTCACGCTTCTCCAATCAATGGTTCAATGGCAAGAGGTGCGCTTGCCGGCTGTTCATCTTCTTCATTCAGGAGGACATGCCTTTCGAATGTATGATGAGAAGATGCGCCCGCTAGAACGAGATGAAGAGGAAGTCGACGAATCGCTGGCAGAGACCCGGGGAGAGGGTGTCGAAGACCAGGAGGAGAGCATGCTCGTCAGTCGGCTGCTTGCCGCGTCGCCAAGGCATCTGTATATTTATACGCCGGAGCCCGATGCCCAAGTGATCCGCACGTTGCTCGGCATCTTCGGGGAACGGGCGGCGATCTGTCCCAAGCTTCCGACTTAAGGCGCCAACGCTTGACGAAGAGGATCGGCGGAGGTATAATTCCGATATTCGACCTTGCGTGTAAAAAATGAAAAGAGCGTTGAGAAAGACAATGAAGCCCGCAACGGACGGCCCAGAGAGAGGAACCTTGGCTGTAAGTTCCTTCCGGTACCGGCAGGCATCTACCCCTTTCGAGCTGCTGCGTCGAACTCGCCGCCATCAGGCGACAGTAGGCGCTGCCGGGTCATGACCGTTATATCATGCCTGAGAATCGGCCGTGAGAATCGGGCCGGTTGAATAAGGGTGGAACCACGAGAGCGCTAACGGCACTCGTCCCTGCGGGACGGGTGCTTTTTGTATTGTTTCCGGACTTTCGGGTTCGGCTGCCGCGCCTCGTCCCTTGCCGACGAATGCATTCACGTCAAGGCCAAACCAATTCGTTAGGAGGGTTTCACACATGGCATTGCAGATCAGACTGCCGGACGGCTCCGTCCGGGAATTCGAAGCCGGATCCACTGTCGCAGACGTAGCCGGCGCCATTAGCCAAGGATTGAAGAAGAACGCTGTCGCCGGGAAGGTGAACGGAAAGGTTGTCGATCTGAACACGGAGCTTCAGGAAGACGTATCGCTGGAGATTCTGACGCTCGATAACCCGGAAGGCCTGGAGGTTATGCGCCACAGTACCGCTCACCTGATGGCTCAAGCGCTTAAGCGGCTGTACGGCAGCGACAAGGTGAAGCTGGGCATCGGGCCGGTTATTGAAGACGGCTTCTATTACGATATCGATATGGAGCAGTCGGTCACGCCGGACGATCTCCTCAAGATCGAGAAAGAGATGGAGAAGATTGTTAAGGAAGATCTCCCCATCACCCGCCGCGTTGTCTCCCGCGAAGAAGCGCTGCGCATCTACAAGGAACTCAACGATCCGCTTAAGGTCGAGCTGATCGAGGGATTGCCGGAAGGCGCCGTTATTACGATCTACGACCAAGGCGAATTCTTCGACCTGTGCCGCGGTCCGCACTTGCCTTCGACGGGCAAGATTAAGGCGTTTAAGCTGCTAAGCGTCGCCGGCGCATACTGGCGCGGAGACAGCAAGAACAAGATGCTGCAGCGGATATACGGCACCGCCTTCGCGAAGAAGCCGCAGCTTGACGAGCATCTGCACTTCCTCGAGGAAGCGAAGAAGCGCGATCACCGCAAGCTCGGCAAGGAGCTTGGCATCTTCACCTTCTCCCAGGAAGTCGGCCAAGGATTGCCGCTCTGGCTGCCGAACGGGGCCAAGCTTCGTCGCACGCTGGAGCGCTATATCGTCGATCTGGAAGATCGCCTCGGCTATCAGCACGTCTATACGCCGGTGCTTGCCAACGTCGAGCTGTACAAGATCTCCGGCCACTGGGAGCATTACAAGGAGGATATGTTCCCGCCGATGGCGTTCGACAACGAAGAGCTTGTCCTGCGACCGATGAACTGTCCGCACCACATGATGGTGTACAAGAGCGAGATGCGCAGCTACCGCGATCTGCCGCTTCGTATCGCCGAACTGGGAACGATGCACCGCTACGAGATGTCGGGCGCTCTAACCGGCTTGCACCGCGTGCGGGCGATGACGCTGAACGATTCGCATATCTTCTGCCGGTTGGACCAGATCAAGGAAGAGTTCAAACGGGTCGTGGAGCTGATCCAGCGCGTGTACAAGGACTTTGGCCTGAAGGAATACCGATTCCGCCTCTCCTACCGCGATCCGCAGGACAAGGAGAAATACTGGCCGGACGACAACATGTGGGAGACGACCCAACGCATGCTGCGAGAGGTAGTTGAAGAGCTCGGCCTGCCATTCTTCGAAGCCGAAGGCGAAGCTGCGTTCTACGGTCCGAAGCTGGACGTTCAGGTTAAGACCGCAACTGGCAAAGAAGAGACGCTGTCCACCGCGCAGATCGACGCTCTGCTGCCAGAGCGCTTCGAGCTTGAATATGTAGGCGCAGACGGCGAGAAGCACCGCCCGATCGTTATTCACCGCGGTATCATCAGCACGATGGAGCGCATGACCGCCTTCCTGCTCGAGAACTTCGCTGGCGCGCTGCCGCTCTGGCTGGCTCCGCAGCAGGCTCGCGTCATTCCGGTCAGCCAAGCTTACGACGATTATGCTCGCGAGCTGAACGAGAAGCTGCTGGACGCCGGCATTCGCGCCGAGAGCGACCTGCGCAACGAGAAGTTGGGCTACAAGATTCGCGAAGCCCAGCTCGAGAAAGTGCCGTACATGCTCATCGTCGGCGAGAACGAGAAGGCTGCCGGTACCGTATCGGTACGCCGCCGCGGCGAAGGGGATCTAGGAGCTCAACCGGTCTCGGAGCTGATCGCGCGGCTGCATGAGGAGATTGCCTCCAAGCGCGTGGATTAAGCTGCACTAACCGTTAATCGATAGCTGAATAAAGCTTGCTGGCTTTGGAGACCCTTCCGCTCAGGGGAGTGTGCGACCATATGTCAGCAAGCTTTTTGGTTATGCCGAAACGTTACGGCCGCAAGTGGGTTGTGCTGCCGATATTGCTCGCTCTGCTCGGACCTGCCGAAGCGGAGGGGGTTAGCGGGAGCGAAGCTTCTCTAAATGACAAAGCGCAATTCGTAAGCGCCATCGCTGCGCCTGCGGCAGCGCAGGAGAAGAAGAATCCAACAGCTTCCAAGGCATCGAAGCATAGAGACGCCAGCCAAGCTGCCGCAGGACAGATCGTCCGCGTTCTGGCAACCGGGTATACCGCTGGCGTCGAATCGACTGGCAAACGTCCAGGGCATCCGCAGTACGGCATTACTTATTCCGGCGTGAAAGTCCGAAGAGGCAAGCTGTCGACGATCGCGGCGGACCCGAAGCTGTTCCCGATCGGGACGGTGTTGTTCATCCCGGGCTATGGCTATGGCATCGTAGCTGACACGGGAGCGAGAATCAAGGGCCACAAGATCGATCTCTACTTCCCTTCCACGAAGCAAGTGTACCGGGAATGGGGCAAACGGACGGTGGACGTACGAATCGTTAAGCGAGGAACTGGCAAGGTTACGGAGACCATGTTTAATTCCATTATCAGCGAAGTGCTCGCATCCGAGAAGGGAATACCGGTATCGGGATAAAGAAATTTGTCGCATTTTGCTAAGTAAATGGGAATTATTCTCTTTTGATTGCAGGTATGATACAATGAATGGAGAGTCATACGTTTTCTCCAAGGAGTGACCGCTCTGCCATGACGTACTTCCTTCAAGACTCCGGACCATCGGACCGTGCGAGTTTGGGGAATGACACCTTAGACGAGCTTTATCGACAAATGCTGCGGGTTGCTCGTCATAAGCTGTATTGCAAGAACGATGCATCGGATATCGTGCAAGAAGCTTGGATACGAATATTGGAGAAAAGGGATACGCTGCGGGAATCCGATAAACTGATTCCTTGGGCGAAGACGATTACGTTTAACCTGGCTTCCAATGCGAATCGCGCGAGACGCAAGGCTTCTTCCTTCGCTAGCGAGGAAGATTACGATTCAGTGTCCAAGACGGCATCCGACCCGGAATTGTTGACGGAGCTCTCCGATCTGCTGGGCCGATTGGATCCGACGACTCGTACGTTGCTGCTGTACAAATTCTATTACGGATTTAGAGATGAAGAGATTGCGGCTTTCCTCGATCTTCCTGTCGGAACGATCAAGTCGCGCATTCATCGGGGCAAGGAAAGGTTAAGAGCTCAGGACAAAGAGGATTCGACGAGAATCTGACCGAGCGAACAAGGACTTATAAAGGACTTACATAGGATGTTGGGAAGAGGGATGAGATGTTCATTCCTCTTCCTTTTTATTTAAACACCGCGTATAATGTTAGAAAATGTTACATTTCTAAGGGACGAGCTGCGAACGGGAGGGTGATTGAAGTGGCACAATGGCGGCAATGGATGCGCGGGCGCAATCAAGGTAATCAATCGGTTGCGCAATCTCATCGAATGAAAGGGGCTGCTGCGGCCAATTCGGATAACCAAGCATTGGCGCGTATTATTGGAGAGGCGGTCGTTACGTCCGATCGACTCCAGGCAGCGGTCGCGGAAGTGGATTCCAGCTTAGGACAACTGGAGGAGATCGCGGGACATGCGGCCGATCAAGAAGAACGGCTGCGCAGGAATAGCCGCGGCGCGTCGGAACGGCTCTTGGAGGCATTCGCTTCGCTGCAAGAAGTGGCGGCTTCCGCCGAGCGAATTCAGGACGTATCCGAACGGATGAGCGATCAGAGCAGGGAAGCTAAAGACGTCGTTAACGACGTGGTGCGTTCCCTCCATCAGACGGATGAGGTGATGAACGACCTGTCCCTGCATCACGGAACGATGGAGGAGAGAATCAGCGATCTGATCTCCAAGACGAAGCGAATCGAAGAGATGAACGCGCTCATTCACGAGATTGTCGCCGAGACGTCGCTGCTTGCCTTGAATGCGGCGATCGAAGCGGCTCATGCCGGCGAATACGGGCGCGGCTTCTCCGTCGTCGCCGGACAAATTCGCAAGCTTGCGGAGCAGAGCGGCGAAGCAGTCATGCGTTCGACCTCGGTCGTTCGGGACATTGAGGTCGGCATCCAGGAGGTCGTCGCCTCCGTCGATCTGGAGAAGAAGTCGGTCTCCCGCGGTCTGGCAGAGATGCAATTGAACCGGGAACGGATGAAATCCATCTATAATCACATCGCCAAGGTGGATGAGCAGGCCGGGCAGACGCTGGAAGCGGCTGCAGCCCAGGCGGAGAGAACGGTTTACGCAGATGAACGGTTGAAGGAAGTGGTCGATTCGGTTCAGGTCATGGTGGCGAGCGTCGACGACACGATTGCCCATAACGAACTGCAGCGCTCGGCAATTGCCAATCTGGGCCGCGTATCAAGCGAAGTTCGGCTGGCGGCTGACGAACTGGCGGAGGCGGTGCGTCAGACGGGGGTTGGCGTCTGGAATGGCCAGAATGGGGCGAACGCTAGTGCGGATGCGGCCCATTGGATGGAGTGGCTCTCTCTTGTGGCCTCCGATGCCGCTCTCGCAGGGCTGGACGAGCTGATGCATCGGCAGAAGCTCGGAAGGCTGATCGCCGAGACGAAGGGGCTGGAGGCGATCTGGTCCAATCGCAGCGACGGCACGTTTATCTTCTCGGAGCCGAAGGCTGGTCTGCTTAACGCCAAGGGAAGAGAATGGTGGCAGCGCGCGATGAATGGCGAGACGTTCGTATCCGAGGTGTATGTGTCAGCAATTACGAAGCGTCCTTGCTTGACGGTTGCCATGCCGCTTCGCGGCGCGGAACAGCGTCCGATCGGGGTTGTTGGGATCGACATTGTGGTTTTTAGCTAAAAAACCTGACATAGACATTCTCAAATTGGACTTTATCCTGTACAATATAAATAATTGTCACAATAGTTAACAAGAATAGATAGGTGATATCTCATGCATGAAACGGCCGGTTCTATTCCCGCGGGGAATGCCTCCCAACGGAGAAATGCCGAGGTGTTCTCCTTCCTGGAATCGCTGATCGAGAAGCGCCAACAGGAAATAGCCGATATTGAAGAGATGGTCGAACGATACGAGCGCCGGATCCGCAAGGAAGAGCAAGCCTATCGGACAATGTCGCCTATTCGCAGAATGCTGGCCGGCAAGAAGCCGGACCACCATGTCGCCGTAGAATATATACATTACGTGAAGAAGCCGATGGAGAAGGCGCGCCTTCTTCGCGAGGAGATCCGCCGATACCGGGAGATGCTCGAAGGCAAGATGCCTATCGAGATCTCGGATTTGTAACTAGATAGACGCAAACGAGCTGCCGCAAGAGACTTCGGTCTCACGGGCAGCTCGTTTGCGTCTAAGGTTCCCGCAGCTTGTCGACGTCGATAAAGTCGCGCTCTTGGCTGTAAGCAGGCACGCCGTGGATGCTGACGTCGAGTCCTACTCGTTCTTCGTCAGCCGAGACGCGGACGGACTTCCACAGGGAGATCAGTCGAAGCGTTACCCACGTCAATGCGAACCCCCATACGGCGACAACGGCAAGTCCGAGCGCTTGTACGCCGAACAAGCGCAGGCCGCCGTCATAGAATAAACCGCTGTGCGCGGATGCGCCGGGCAGCGCGAACAATCCGACGGCAAGTGTGCCGATGCTGCCGCTGACGCCGTGTACGGCGAAAGCGCCGACAGGGTCATCGACTCGCCGCTTCTCCAGCCATTCGCTGACCAGCACCATGGAGACGCCGGACACGGCGCCGATGAGGATGGCGGCTCCGTCGGAGACGACGGAGCATCCGGCCGTAATACCGACGAGACCGGCGAGCGCGCCGTTGATAACCATTGGAGGATCGGCTTTGCGATAGCGCAGCATGGTGAATAGAATACAGGCGGCACAGCCGGCGGCAGCAGCAAGCATCGTCGTGACGGCGATATGCCCAATGCCGGCGTTGGTGGCGCTGAGCGTGCTTCCGGAATTGAAGCCGAACCAACCAAACCAGAGGACGAAAGCGCCGACAGAAGCAAGCGGCAGATTGGAAGGAGGGACTATTCGGACCTTGCCGTCCTCTCCGTATCGGCCGATGCGAGGGCCTAGGTACATGGCCGCGGCCAGAGCAGCGAAGCCGCCAAGCGCATGAATCGCGGCCGAGCCGGCGAAGTCGATCATGCCCAGCTTCGCAAGCCAGCCGCTAGGAGACCAGATCCAGTGGCCGGAGATCGGATAGATCAGCCCCGTCATAACGATGGTATAGACAATATAGGCACGGAAGTGGATGCGTTCGGCAGCCGCGCCTGATACGATAGAGATCACCGCAATGACGAAGGCGCATTGGAACAGCCAGAACGTATCGTGAGAGATATTGGCCGGCAGGTGCGCGAGATCGCCGGACATGGTGAAGCCGGTCAGGCCGATCAAGCCCAGCGCATCCTTGCCATACATGAAGGCGAAGCCGAAGATGTAATAGACCAAGGCGCCGAAGGCGATATCGACGAATACTTTCATAATGATGCTCACGGCGTTCTTTTGCCGGACGAATCCAGCCTCGAGCAAGGCGAATCCGCCTTCCATCAGCAGAATCATGGCCGCAGTGAGGACAACCCATACGGTGTCAAGTCCGTTGGACAAATCGGCGAGCTGCATGCGTTCATCTCCATATCTATTATAAAAACCTGACATAAATCCTTCAAAATCGCACCAATTATATAGTGATAAGTTACCTATGTCAACGGATGATGTCAGACATTTTCACATTCATGCCTTCTCCCTCGGTCTCGAGACCGAGGCCCATTTCCATCCTGCGCCGCTGTAAGATACATTGGGGTTCCTCTATAATGGCATTGTGAACCATTAAAAATTAGAAGAGTAATAGCTGGACTTCACGTCCAAGGAGGCTATTGGCATGCAGCAATCTACGATGAATCGCATCATATGGGGACTGATCATGGTCGGCGTCGGAACCGTATTTCTACTCAATCAGACGGGGACGATCTCCATCGGCATCGGCGAATTTCTCGGCTTATTCTGGCCGGTCTTTCCAATCTTGTTCGGTATCCAAGGGCTTCTTATTCAGCGCAAGGGAGGCTTCTGCTGGAATTCGATCGTCATCCTGGCAGGCGTCTTCTTCTTGGGCCGCAATTTGGGCTTGTTCGATTGGGACATTGGCGACATTATCCGAATTATCGCTCCCGTGATGATCATTATTTGGGGCTTGCGCATGCTGGTTCGCACCGGAGGCCGAACCCGCCCCGATCACCAGACGCCGGAAGGCTGGAATTCTGTGACGCCGCCGATTCCGCCGGCGCCGCCCGTCCCGCCGGCCCCGCATGAGCCGCAGGCTCCGCTCGAGACGACGTATGATCGGGAATCTCCGAATCCTGCGCGCGCCGCGGCTTCCGGAACGCTGCCGCCGCCGCCGATAAGCAGCCATTATCAACAGCCGCCTTGGCGGAGCGGTACTGGCTTCGCAGGGCGGGAGAATCATTCTCGGTTCATCGGAGATTTCGTCATCGGCCAGGAATATTTCGAGCTGCGGCCTATGAGCATCTCGCATTTCATCGGCGATACGAAGCTGGATTTGACTAGGGCGCAGATTCCTTACGGCGAGACGAGAATTTATGTGTCCACCTTCATCGGGGACGTCAAAGTGTTCGTGCCGGAGGATTACTCGTTCGGCGTGCGCGTCGTATCAAGCAGCTTGATCGGGGACGTCAAAGTAATGGAACAGAAGCGCGGCGGATTATTTAATCAGATCAACGTAGAGACGCCAAGCTTCATGGATGCCTCTAAGCAGGTCGTCCTGGTGGTCAGCACCTTCATCGGCGACGTTCGCGTCACGAAGGTAGGTTAACCGGATGCGGGGGCTCATACGCAACAGCAAGAGGGAGTGGGCTTTCTACTCTGGCTGCGCAACTCTTGTGATGATGGCGCTCGTGTATATTGGGTGGACAAGGACGCATGGCAACCTGCCGGACGTTCAATGGTGGACAGGGTGGGCCGCCGGACTGCTGCTCGTTGACGTTGCCGTGGCTTATCTGTTAGGGAAGCGTGCCGAGCGGCGGATCGATCAATTGCAGTTAGCGATGAAGCAAGCTGCCTCGAACCAAGGGAGCGTAAGATTGCCCGAGCTGAAGGCCGATGCTTTCTCGGAGACTTATCTTGACTTCAATCGCTTGATGGAGAGACAGGACGCCAACATGAAGCTGCTTCGCGCATTCGGGGAACAGCAGGTGCTGGAAGAAGCGCCGACGCAGGAAGAAGCCGTTCTGGAGGAGCGCCGCCGGCTAGCCCGGGATTTGCACGACACGGTGAGCCAGCAGCTGTTCGCGCTCCATATGGCCTCCTCATCCCTTCCGAAGCTGATGGAGCTTGCTCCGGAGCAAGGCCGGCAAGTGATGCAGCAACTGATTGTCATGTCCTCCTCGGCTCAGAAGCAGATGCGCGGCTTAATCGCGCAATTGCGTCCGATGGAGCTGCAGGGCCGGTCGCTGGCCGAAGCGCTGGATCGCTGGTTCCCCGATTATTGCCGCCAGAACGGGCTTCAGGGAACGTTGGACCTGCAGGAGAATCTGAAGCTGTCTGAAGCGATGGAGTATCAATTGTTCCTCATCATCCAGGAAGCGATGGCCAATGTCGTTAAGCATGCCGAGGCGAAGGACGTCCGGCTTGCGCTTGGCGAGACGAACAGCCAGATCTCGCTTCAGATCGAAGACGACGGTTCGGGCTTCAGGGCCGAACAGATTCGTACGGGGGCTTACGGCTTGTCCACGATGCGCGAGCGGGCGCAGAAGCTCGGAGGCGACGCGGAGATCTTGACGAAGCCGGGCTCCGGCACGCGAGTTCGCGTATGGTTCCCCAAAATATGAGCTCCATTCGACCTTGAAAGGAGTAGTGAAGATGAACGCGGACGAACAATGCAAGGTGATGATCGTAGACGACCACGAGATGGTCCGGACCGGTCTGCGCACTTATTTGATGCTTGAACCTAAATTCCAAGTCATTGGCGAAGCTGGGAGCGGAGAAGAGGCATTGGAGGCGTTATCCCGCGGAGGATTCGAAGGCGCCATGCCGGATCTGGTCCTCATGGATCTAATGATGCCGGGCATGGACGGCGTCGATGCCGCCCGTGAGCTGCTGAAGCGATACCCGGCCCTTCGCATTATGATCTTGACCAGCTTCCTCGAGGATGACAAAGTCGTTGAAGCGATTGAGGCCGGGGCAGTCAGCTACGTGCTGAAGACGGTGTCTGCGGAAGAGCTGATCTACGCGATGCAGGGAGCTATGCGCAGCATGCCGGTTATGAGCGGCGAGGTCTCGCAATCGCTGACGAGAGGTCTGCGCAGGCGTTCTTCGCAGGAGGCTGGCGCAGGGCTGACGGAACGGGAGCGGGAAGTGCTGATGCTGATCGCCGAAGGCAAGTCGAACAAGGAGATTGGGGATGAGCTGTTCATCAGCATCAAGACGGTTAAGACGCACGTCAGCAACCTATTGGTCAAATGCGAAGCGGAGGACCGCACCCAGCTCGCCATCTATGCTCATCGCAAAGGCTGGGCTAAATAGCATAAGAAGGCGGGAATTCGGACAAGCTAGATCTATATGCAAGCAGGTCTATGAGGGCTGGCTCATCTATTCGCTCAGTTCCTTCTTCGGCCTTCATCGACAACGAGAATACGCGCCCTCCGGATAACCGGAGGGCGCTGAGGTTTTTCCGGAGAGAAGCTCGAGTATGTTCATCTTCCGTTCATCTTTTAGTTCAAGTTCAGTTCGGTTTAATATACCTTTAAGGTTAAAAGGCGAATATAGAGTCAAGCACAGCGCATAACCATTCGCCGCAACAGGCGAATATGGCGATACTGAGGAGGAATGAACGATGGATGATCAATTCAAGAGACGCGACGACGATTTGTTTGGGTTTAGATATAGCGAAGACCGCAGCCGTGAGAAGCAGCCGGAGGAGAACGGAGCGCGCGAGGCTCAAGCGGAGCGCATCGAAGTAGGCGAGGGATCGGATTATCGCTCCCGCGTCGCCGGCCGCGAAGATGAGGGTGCGAACCCGGAGGAGACAACGTATACGTATGGCCCGTTCGGATCCGCATCCGGCTCAGGCTACGGCGCAAGCGACAACGGCGGCCATAACCTTCCGTCGAACCGCGAGTACCGCCCGTTCACCGTATCCGGCGGCGGACGCAACTGGGAGAATCCGCCGCGCAGACGCTCGCCGCTCCGCGCGATGTTCGCCTCCTTCCTGGCAGGAGTTGTCGTTGTCGGTGCCTTAATGTTCGCCTCTGACCACTACAATTGGTTCTCGGATACGGCGCTAGCGAATAACGCTGGCCCAGTGCAGACATCTAACGCCAAGGCGGTCAGCAACTCGGTTAACAACGCCGTAGACACGGTTCGCCCGAACAATATCTCCAAGATCTTCGAGCAAGCGAGTCCGGCCGTCGTCAAGATTGAGACCTATCAGAACGTACAGTCCAATTCCGGCGGCAACAGTTTGTTCAACGATCCGTTCTTCCGCCAATTCTTCGGGGATGACTATGGCGGCGGCGGCAGCGGCAATGGCAGCAATGGAGGCGGCAGCGACGACAACCTCCAAGAGACAGGCATGGGCTCCGGCTTCATCTTCGATTCAACCGGTTATATTCTGACGAACGAGCACGTCATTGACGGCGCCGCTCAAGTCAAAGTAACGGTTAACGGCTACGAAGAACCGTTCACGGCGGAGGTTCTGGGCAAGAGCTTCGATCTGGACTTGGCTGTTCTGAAGATCGAAGGCAGCAACTTCCCGACGCTGAAGCTGGGCGACTCCAATGCGATGAACATGGGCGACTGGGTCGTTGCCATCGGTAACCCATACGGATTCGACCATACGGTGACGGTTGGCGTGCTCAGCTCGAATGAACGCGAGATCTCGATTCAGGACACGAACGGCACGCGCAATTACGAGCACCTGCTGCAGACCGACGCGTCTATCAACCCCGGTAACTCGGGCGGTCCGCTCTTGAATCTGAACGGCGAAGTGATCGGCATCAACACGGCTGTCAGCTCGGAGGCGCAAGGTATTGGCTTCGCGATCCCGACGAGCACGATCAGCGAAGTGCTGGAGAACTTGAAGACGAACACGGAGATTCCGGCGAAGCCGTCCCCGTTCATCGGCGCGACGCTGGGCGATCTGACGCAAGGCTTGGCAAGACAGCTCGGCCTCAGCAGCACGAACGGAGCTTACGTGAACAGCGTGCTCTTCGGATCTCCCGCTTACAAAGGCGACCTTCGCCAGTATGACGTCATCACCGGCATCGACGGCAAGTCTTATAAGTCAAGCCAAGAGTTAATCGACGTCATCCAGTCCAAGAACGTCGGCGACAAGATTACGCTCAATATCGTCCGCGCCGGCAAGAAGATGGACCTCACCGTCGAGATCGGCGACAAGAATCAGTTCGAGAAAGAGCAGCAACAACAGCAGCAACAATAAGACGACGGCGATCCGGGCGCGGAGAAGGGGGCAGTCTTTCGGGACTGCCCCTTTTTGAATACAATGGAACTATAATGATAAGAACTTTATGGCAATCAGGCATTCATACCATGGACCTAAAGGGGTATACCGATGAGACCGCATATTGTAGTCATTGACGATGATGAGAAAATTACTTCTTTGCTTCGGCGGAGCCTTGCGTTCGAAGGCTACGAAGTGACGACGGCGCAGAACGGGCAGGAAGGTCTGCATGTCTTGCTCGGTCGGCATGCCGATCTGGTCATACTGGACGTCATGATGCCGCAGCTCGATGGCTGGGAAGTGTGCCGCCGCATGCGGACTGCGGATATTCATTCGCCGATCTTAATGCTGACGGCGAAGGACGACGTACAGGATCGCGTGAAGGGTCTGGACTTGGGCGCAGACGACTACTTAGTCAAGCCGTTCGCGCTGGAGGAGTTGATGGCCCGCGTGCGGGCGCTCCTTCGCCGCCGTCCGGAGCAGGCGGACGACCACAGCCAGCTGCGCTACGAGGATTTGCTGTTGGACGTGGACGCGCGGGAAGCTGTCAGAGGGGACAGACGGATCGAGCTGACGGCCAAAGAGTTCGATCTGCTGCATCTCTTCATGCAGAATCCGAAGCGGGTGCTGTCGCGCGATCAAATTATGGAGCGTATTTGGGGTTATGATTACAGCGGCGAATCGAACGTGCTGGAGGTCTATGTGGCCATGCTGCGCCAGAAGCTGGAGGAGCATGGCGGCAAGCGGCTCATTCAAACCGTTAGAGGGGCCGGGTACGTTCTGAAAGGGGACAGCTGATCCGCCATGTCCATCCGGCTTCGACTGACTTTGTGGTATTCCAGCCTGCTGGCTGCGACGCTGATTGTGTTCGGCGTCCTGGTTTATTATGTCGTAAGCATAAACACAATGAAGGACCTTAAGACCAGGCTCCACGATGAAGTCGCGGCGGTTCAGCCTTATGGCGCGCCGGGCCAGAATGGGGTAGAGCTGAGGTTCACCACTCCGGCCACGATCGATTACAATTTGACCGGCATTCAGATCGTCAGTTATTTGAACAGCGACGAAGGCGCAGTGACTTCCAAGACTTTCGGCTATGGTACCAATCTGGATTATCCGGCTAAGCAAGACGCCAAAGTACGTTATGTCACAACGAAGCTGGAAGGCAAACCCTTCTTGCTCTACGAGACTCCTGTCAGAGTGAGAGGGAGCGACAAAGTGATCGGACTCCTCCAAGTCGCCGCTTATATAGGCAAGGAAGAGAATATGTTAGCGGCGCTGAGAACCATTCTGTTCCTGGCGGGAGCCGTCGGCTTGGCATTGGCCTTCCTGCTAGGCATGTTCCTCTCGCGCAAGGCGCTGCGTCCGATCGGCCAAGTCGCGCGGGCGGTGGAGCAGATTCAGAGCGGCTCCGACCTGAGCGTCCGTCTTCCGGTAGAGAACCAGGACGAGATCGGACGGCTGTCACACACGCTGAACCATATGCTTGCGCGGATCGAAGGGGCTTACAAGGGGCTGGAGGAGACCTACGTCGCGCAGCGCCGCTTCGTCTCCGATGCTTCGCACGAGCTGAGAACGCCGCTGACGACCATTCGGGGGAACGTCGATTTCCTCGAAAAGGTATGGGAAGCCGCGAGCCTGAAGGCGTTCGCTTCGAACCCGGACGACACGCAGTCGTCTTCTTCCTCCAATCTTAGCCTCGAAGAGCGCGAGCAGCTGTCGAAGGAAGCGATTCATGACATTGCCGACGAGGCGCGCCGCATGAGCCGGCTCGTCAATGATCTGTTGTCGCTAGCGAGAGCGGACGCCGGCTACGATATGCCGATGGAGCGCGTAGAGCTGAAGCCGCTCGCCGAGGAAGCCGCGCGCCGCGCCGTCTACCTGCCGCGCACGGCGGATTGGAAGCTGGGAAGCCTCGACGTACTCGAAGGAGTTGCGGTTCGCGGCAATCGCGATTATTTGCTGCAGCTGTTGTTTATTTTCATCGAGAACGGGTTCAAATACACGCCTTCCGGCGAAGTCCGGCTCGAAGCGCTCCGCAAGGACGATATGGTTGGTCTAGCCATTGCCGACACAGGGATTGGCATCAAGAAGGACGAAGTTCCCCGCATCTTCGATCGCTTCTACCGCGTGGACGTCTCCCGAGGTCAGACCCAGGGAACGGGACTGGGGCTGTCGATCGCCAAGTGGATCGCGGACATGCACGGCGCCACCCTGGAGGTTCGCACGAAGCTCGGAGAAGGCACGACATTTATCGTTTGGCTTCCTGTCGACTTTTCCCGACCCGGCGATTACGGTATAATAGAACCATCCGTACGCCCGCAGCTCCCGGAGAGGGAGTCTTGAGAACATCGGAGGGCGAGAAAGCAGGGCTGGCAATGGAAGTTGTGAAGATATCCCCAAGGGGTTATTGCTATGGCGTGGTGGATGCCATGGTTCTGGCGCTTCAGACGGCCCGGAACCTGGAACTGCCGCGCCCCATCTATATATTAGGAATGATCGTCCACAATAGCCACGTGACGGAATCGTTCAAGGATGAGGGCATTATTACGCTTGACGGACCGAACCGGCTGGATATTCTGGAGCAGGTCGATCAAGGCACGGTCATCTTCACCGCCCACGGCGTGTCGCCGGAGGTACGCAAGCGCGCCCGCGAGAAAGGCTTGACGATCGTAGACGCGACATGCCCTGACGTAACGAAGACGCACGACCTGATTCAAGAGAAGGTGGCGGAAGGGTACGAGGTCATCTATATTGGGAAGAAGGGGCATCCCGAGCCGGAAGGCGCGCTTGGCATCGCTCCGGAGCATGTGCACCTCATCGAGAAGGAGCAGGATATCGCGGAGCTGTCGATTCGCGGGGATCGGATTCTAATCACCAATCAGACGACAATGTCACAATGGGATGTTCGGCAGCTTATCGCCAAGCTGCTGGAGGCCTATCCGTCGGCGGAGATTCATAACGAGATCTGTCTCGCAACGCAGATTCGGCAGGAAGCCGTTGCGGAGCAGGCGGGCCAAGCACAGCTCTGCATCGTGGTCGGCGATCCCCGCAGCAACAATTCGAATCGGCTCGCGCAGGTCTCTTCGGAGATCGCAGGCGTTCCGGCCTATCGGGTGGCGGATGTGTCGGAGATTAAGCAGGAATGGCTGAAGGGAGTGGACCGCGTTGCGGTCACCTCGGGCGCATCGACGCCGACTCCGCTGACGAAGGAAGTTATTCAATATTTAGAGCAATACGATCATTCCAATCCTGATACATGGGAGATTCGCCGAACGGTCAACATGAAGAAGCTGTTGCCTGCCGTAAGGGAGAAATCGATCTAGGAATGGAGGCACTCTGGCGCCGCAGACAGAAGAAAGGAGCGCCTATGAATAAACTGCGCAAGCTGCCGCGCTGGCTGAAGTTCCAATACGTCAAGCTACTCCGTGCCAAAGGAGGAGCATCCGTCGTCGCAATGGGCTTCGCTATCGGGCTGTTCGTTGAAATGTTTAATCTGCCGACCTATGGGACGTCATTCATTCTCATTTTTCCGCTGAACTACATCTTGAGAGGAAGTCTCGCCGCATCGCTCGTCGGATTCATCTTCGGGAAGATCATCTATATTCCAATGGCGTTCGTGAACAATCAGATGGCCAAATGGGTGCTGCCTCAAGATTTTGCGGTGAATATCTCATTCCTGCCGAATTACATTAACCACTTCCTGTTGATGAACTTGAAGCTGATCGTAGGCGGCGTGATCGACGGCGCAATTCTGGCTTTGCTATGCTACTTCCCGATCCGGTACAGCATCAATGTGTTCAAGCGCAACCGCCGCGAGAAGCGAAGATTGCAGCGCGCCCGCGCGGATGCGAATGCGGTCTAGCGATAGGCGAGAAGCAGTCGAATATGGAAGGCAGGCAATTGACAACCTGCCTTTTTTTCGATATAGTTGCTTTAGCACTTAAAAGCGTATAAGCGTCGAAGCGTATAAGCGTTAAAACATACAGGAGAGTGAATGGCATGATCGTGATTACTTCACCCCATATTTCCGAAGAGAGAGTCGCAGAGATCGTTCACCAAATTGAGAAGACAGGCGTTCAAGCGCACGTGTCCCGCGGCGTCGACCGCACCGTCATCGGCATTATCGGCAAGGCGGATCCGCAATTGGCGGAGCACATCCGCTCGATGCGCGATGTCGAGAACGTGATCAAGATCTCGAAGTCTTACAAGCTGGCCAGCCGCGACTTCCATCCGGACGATACGATCATTGAAGTGAAGGGCGTGAAGATCGGCGGCGATAATCTCGTGGTCATGGGCGGCCCTTGCGCGGTCGAGACGCCGGAGCAGATCGACGAGATCGCCCGTCTCGTGAAGGCGGCCGGAGGCCAAGTGCTGCGCGGCGGCGCGTTCAAGCCGCGCACGGGTCCTTACAGCTTCCAGGGCATCGGCATTGAAGGCTTGAAGTGGATGAAGGAAGCCGGAGACAAGTACGGCCTGCTCACGATTACCGAAGTGATGACGCCTGAGACCGTCGAGGTCTGCGCCGAATACGCCGACATTCTGCAGGTCGGGACGCGGAACATGCAGAACTTCGATCTGCTTCGCAAATTAGGCACAATTCAGAATCCGGTGCTGCTGAAGCGCGGCTTCAGCGCGACCTACGATGAATGGCTGAACGCGGCCGAATACATTCTGGCGGGCGGCAACCCGAACGTTATGCTCTGCGAACGCGGCATCCGCACGTTCGAGACCTACACTCGCAATACGTTCGATCTGGCGGCGATTCCGGTTGTTCAGCAGCTCTCTCACCTGCCGGTCATCGCCGATCCAAGCCACGCGACCGGCCGCCGCGAGCTGGTCGAGACGATGTCGAAGGCGTCCGTCGCGGCGGGAGCGAACGGTCTCATTATCGAGATGCATACCGATCCCGACAATTCGGCGACGGGCGACGGCGTCCAATCGCTGTTCCCGGACCAGTTCGCCAAGCTGCTCAAGGAGCTGGCGCAGCTTGCTCCGCTTATGGGCAAGCGTTTCGATACGGAGAAGGCGGCAGTTAGTGAATTCTTGACCTGGAAGAAGTAAGCTCGAGCAGCTTACCGCATGAACAAGAGCCGTCTTCTAGGGCCGGATTCCGGGCCTGGAAGGCGGCTCTTCGAATTGATCACACGGGCAGTCCTAACGCTTGCCGCCCCGGCATGGGCTGTCATTCGATCCTATTCTTCCGGAGCGAAGCCGCGCATACTGTTCATCAAGGGAGGTGAGCGTATGAAGCTTACGCTTGGCGTCTTGGATCAGTCTCCGATCGGGCCGGGAGAGAATGCGCAGGCGGCGCTGCGGCATACGCTGGAGCTGGCGAGTGCAACTGATCGCATGGGGTATTCGCGGTTCTGGGTGTCCGAACACCATAATGCGCCGGGGTTGGCCGGCTCGTCGCCGGAGGTGCTGCTGGCTGCGATCGGAGCGTACACACGCCATATTCGCATCGGATCCGGAGGCGTGCTGCTTCCGCATTACAGCCCTTATAAGGTTGCGGAGAATTTCCGCGTGCTTGAGGGGCTGTATCCGGGGCGCATCGATCTCGGTATCGGCCGCGCACCCGGCGGAATGCCGCTCTCGTCGGTCGCGCTTCGCGGCGGCGCGCCGAAGCAGCCGGACGAGCGGTTCCCCGAGTCGCTTCGGGAGCTTGCTTCTTATCTGGAGATCTCGCCTCCGCTGGGACGGGAGCATCCGCTCGCGGGGTTAAAGGCAACGCCGCTGGTGGAGACGGTGCCGGAGCTGTGGCTCCTCGGTTCGAGCGGTTATAGCGCGGCCGCTGCGGCACAGATGGGCAGCGGCTTCTCGTTCGCGCACTTCATTAACGGCTATGGGGGCCAGGGAGCCGTTCGTGATTATCGGAGACACTACCGTCCGGGTCCGCTTGGCGCGCAGCCGAAGGTGAATGTCTGCGTGTTCGTGATCTGCACGGATTCCGACGCGGCTGCCGAACGGGAAGCGTCTGCGATGGACCTGCGGCTTCTCTATCAAGAGAAGGGCGAGTTCGGCAAGCCGTTCCCGACGCCGGAGGAGGCGTCCGCTTACCCGTACAGCGAATGGGATCGCACGAGGATCGCCGAGAATCGGCAGCGGATGATCGTTGGCGGCCCGGATCGGGTGAGGAGCGCGCTGACGGCTTTTGCGGCCAGCTATGGCGCAGAGGAGGTAATGGTCAACTGCCTCATGTCAGATTTCCGGCTGCGCATGCGCAGTTATGAGCTGTTGGCCGAGATGTTCCCGCAGAGACAGCGCTGACCTCTTTCGCCAGTCTCACAACCGATCGCCTGCTTGCCGGCGGCGCTGCGCAGGCAGGCGAGAGGAACTGGCATGTTCGGATTCTCATCAGGAAGTTCAGAGGAATCTGTTACAAAGCGATGAAGAGGCCGGAATACCTATCACCGCTGCACATGGATAAAGAAAACGCTTTAACGCTTGCTGGGAAAGGAAAGTAACCTTTTGCGAAAGTGTGAGGATAGCTTACACTTCCACAAAAAATACCTTACATAACTATTGACGCTCCCTAATAACGAGAATTATAATAGCGTCAGTTAGAAGGTTAAAGTAGAACGTTTAACACAAAGTAAGGACTTAATGTTCGGAAATGGGGAGGAAATTCGAAGATGTCCGTTCAAAATGTATTGGATTTGATCAAGGAAAAAAACATCGAGTTCGTTGATTTCCGTTTCATCGACCTGTCCGGCCGCGCGCACCACATTACGCTTCCGGCTAGTGAAGTCGAAGCCGAGACTTTCGTTAACGGCGTTGCGTTCGACGGTTCCTCGATCCCGGGCTTCCGCGGTATCGAAGAATCGGACATGGTCATGATGCCTGATGCAGAGACGGCTTATGTCGATCCGTTCACGGCACATTCCACGCTGATCATTATGAGCAACATCCATACGCCGGACGGCGAGCGCTATGAGCGCGACCCGCGTTCGATCGCTCACAAAGCCGAAGAGTATCTGCAACAAGCAGGTGTCGGCACCGACGCATTCTTCGCTCCCGAATCCGAATTTTTCATTTTCGACGAAGTTCGTTATGAGTCCACCATGAACTCTTCTTCCTTCTTCGTTGACTCTGAAGAAGCGGCTTGGAACACGAACCGCAAAGAAGATGGCGGCAACCTCGGCTTCAAAGTAGGCGTCAAGGGCGGATATGTACCGGTCGCTCCGGTCGATTCCCAGCAAGACATCCGCAGCGAGATGGTTCGCCTGCTCCAAGAATCCGGTCTTCGCGTCGAGCGTCATCACCACGAAGTCGCTACGGCCGGCCAAGCGGAGATCAACTTCCGTTTCGACACGCTTACCAAGACAGCCGACAATCTCATGAAGTACAAATATATCGTGCACAACACGGCTCGCCAATATGGCAAAGTCGCCACGTTCATGCCGAAGCCTATGTTCGGCGACAACGGAAGCGGCATGCACGTTCATATGTCCATCTTTAACGAAGGTACGCCTTTGTTCTGGGAGAAGGGTGCGTACGCTAACCTTAGCGAAATCGCGCTGAATTATATCGGAGGTATCCTGTACCACGCTCCGGCCCTGATCGCCATTACGAACCCTTCCACGAACTCGTTCAAGCGTCTCGTTCCGGGCTATGAAGCGCCGGTTAACCTGGTCTTCTCCAAAGGCAATCGTTCCGCGGCCGTTCGCATTCCGGTTGCTGCGGTTACGCCGAAGGGCTGCCGTATCGAGTTCCGTACGCCGGACTCCACGGCGAACCCGTACCTCGCCTTCGCGGCAATGCTGATGGCAGGTCTGGACGGCATCAAGCGCAAGATCGACCCGCGCGCTCTCGGCTATGGACCGTTCGACACGAACATCTACGAACTGTCCGACGAAGAGAAGAAGGAAATTCGCAGCGTTCCAGGCACGCTCGATGAAGCTCTGGACGCTTTGGAAGCCGACTATGCATTCCTCACCGAAGGCGGCGTCTTCACGAAGGAATTCATCGACAACTACGTCGGGTTCAAACGCGCCGAAGCCAAATCGGTTGCCATTCGCGTGCATCCGCACGAGTACGGCCTGTACTTCGATTGCTAATCAACTGCGGCATATGCCGCTAACAGGAGAGCTCCCTTCGGGGAGCTTTTCTTTTGTTGATTGAAGGCGCTGAAGTGCTTGATGAGCTCTCTATTGGTGTCGAAATGTTATACGCGTTGGTTTATCAGCCTAAGCCATCACCCGGGGGGAATGGGAATTCCAGCATCCGCTCGTAGCTTGGCCGGCGGCCGAGATGCGTGCGGAACAGCGTGACGCCGCCGGCTGTCCAAGCGAGCGCATCGCTGACGCCGACGCTTGCGCCAGCCCCGGCGCCTGCGGCGTCCGCTGGCGCAAGCGCCGCGACGGCGCGGCGCCATGCGGCGGCGATCGCCGAAGGCTCGCCGCTGCCCGGCCCGCCGTTGCGCGCGAGCGTGACGTGCGCGCGCA
>NZ_JACJVN010000051.1 GCF_014212015.1 Cohnella lubricantis
TTTCTATTATGCGATAAACAGACGCTGCCATCGACGATGCGACAGGCATCGTTGTCGGCGCCTTTTTTCGACCTACGGAATGCCGGGAAGGCTACTCGCTTGTCATGCAGCAAGGGATCCAGAAATACGGCATACCGCTCGGCCTGTACAGCGACCGCCACACCATCTTCCGCTCGCCCAACGAGAAACTGACGATTGAGCAAGAACTGGCTGGAGAGACTAAGCCGCTGTCTCACTTCGGTAAGGCGATGGCCGAGTTGCATATTGAACACATCAAGGCGATTACGCCTGAGGCTAAGGGACGAGTGGAGCGGCTCTGGAAGACGTTCCAGGATCGCCTGGTCATCGAACTGCGGCTGCTCGGCGTCAAGACGCTGGAGGAAGCAAATGCGGCGCTGCCCGGTCTATTGCAGAAGCACAATCGCAAATTTGCGGTGAAGCCCAAAATGGCGGAATCGGCCTACATACCGCTTGATCCATCGATCAATCTGAATCACGTGTTCACGATTCGCGAGTATCGTCAGCTCGGGCATGGCAATACGCTCTCGTACAACGGAACCATCTACACGCTAGCCAAGTCGGCTCCATTTCGATTTGACGCGAAGACGACAGTTGAGGTGCGTGAGACTTTGTCTGGTGAAGTTCTCTTATGGCATCAAGGGCAGGCACTGGCGCTTAAGGCGACGGAGAAGCCTGAACGTAAGTCCGTAGCAACAAAAAAGGCGAGTTCTGCGTCGCCACGCAAACCCGCCGCCGATCATCCTTGGAGGATGTATCGGAACAAAAAACCAATTTAAGAATAGCACACAATCAACGGCAGTCCAAGCCACCTAACGGTGGCTTCGGAACACTACGAAGGTGACATTTTCACAGACGAGTTATGGTGACATTATCTCAGAAAATTGACAGCCAGCCAGTTAATTCAATCCTCGAAAAACTTGCTAATAACTCCAGTAATATCGGATACTTCATTCTCAAATTTCTACTTTTCAGCCAACCAACGTTCCCTATATAATTTCTCTGCTTCTTCTTCAGACATTTGTTTTAGAAGTTCCTCAAACTCAATAATAATCGCAGCAGCATCCATTGAATCAGCATATCCTACTTTATCGAATGCAGCTATTAGTGAACCTACCGCCTGTTTAGAAGTATTACAGTTAACTAAAACATGAGAAATGTTATCTATAAATAACTCACAATTAGAGATTGCCGCCTTCTGAAGAATTGGATCTTTAGTCTTTAAAAAACTACGGATTGATTCAAGATAATTTGCAAAGCTGTTCTCACCCGGAAGATTATCAATTTGGCGATCTAATAGTTCGATTAAAAAAGCGACTTTTTCTTCATCATTAAGCAGAGTCATTATTATCTTCTCCATTGGCATGTTTTCGCACATTCATCTCTACCACTACGTTTCAGAGAGGTCACTAATTACATCATGATGACTTTCAATAAACTTCTCCCTTAAGCCGGAAACCTTAATCAGTTCCCAACGCTTAACAATTGCATTCGTATTCTTTAATTGTACTGCCTTGTGATTAATTCGTCTTTTTTGAAATTCTTCAACTGTCTCCAATACAACATTTAATTGTTTGGCCGTTTCAGGTAACTTGTGTAGCATATTAAATAAAAGAGGTAACTTACCGATCCTTCGTCCGATCTCTGTTTTCGTTACCCTAATAAGTTTATCCGATTTTCCATGTAAAATTTCATTTGCCGCTAATTGAACCTCTTTAGCAATTTGATGATCCCTTTCTGCCCAATTGATTCGTTCACGCTTTGTAGAACTCTTTCTATTAACAGGCGAATGTTCATGTAACCACGACCTATCATGTCTGTAAAGCCAAGCATAAACAGATTGATTTAGTTTTCTAAGCTCGGTTACTGACAACTCACTATTACTACTTACCAATTCCCTCCATTCTTTCTTGTAGCTTATGCTTTCTTGATCAACCGCAGTTGGAATGGGTGTTTTGCTATTGGAAAGCCTATTTATCACTGTTTTTGGATCACAACCAAGCCTTCTGGACATTTCTCTCAGTGATATATCTTGTTGAGATATAATTCGCAATTTCTCGTACCATACTTCACCAAAGTTTTTTATTCGGCCAATTTTAAGGCGATCATCTATGGATTGATCCGGTCCTTTCCGCGAATAGACAAACCCACAAGTACAGGAGAAAGTTCCTACAGGGAGTCCTGTTTTCGAACATCTTGTAATCTCGCATGATGATATCATTGGAGCTTTATAATGATCTGCAGCTTTATTGAGACATGGCCATGGACCTTTCCCAAAGGGTTCATAAGATATCTTATATTCAGATATTTGATTAGTCATGCTTTCGATAGTCTCACCTAGAAAACCAAGAACCAATAGATGCCTTAAGGGGTGGCACGTAACACGCGGTTTCCTTAGTAATTTATGTAGCCATGTTGCCTCTAGCGAAGGTTCATTATGACTTTGAAGTTCTATTAGCAATTGTTTGCCGAAAAATCGGTTAAATGCAGGTATTAGATCCGACCACCTGATTCTTCCCGTATGATTGGCGAATCCCATATTTTGCAACTTTGATACATAAAATTGATTCAGTTTAAGCAGACCGAGTGGATTCCAACCACTGCTCAATAGAAGATTTGTCTGTTCAGCAATAAACTTCAGGATACTAAAAGATTGAGGGGATGCTGGATTGTACTGTAAGTCCTCATTCCTCAAAGTAACTTCTAACGATACAAATTCGTGCTTATTTCTTTGCTTGGTAAGCGTCACATTGGTAGTGATAAGCGTATTAGGATGATAATGACATACAAATACCCCCTCGGCCTGGTGGGATCTATGCCAATATGCTTCTCCATAGATTTCTCGATCTCTAATAACACAAGCCGGGCAATACCTTAATCCTTGTTGTGTTTTAACCGTCGAGGCCGGTTTACCAATCTGCATGTAAGCAGAAGTCCCCTTACTCGATTTCATTATTTCTTTCATGTCAAAATATCTTTTCTCCGGAATAAAGGGTGTATAGTATGGGAGAAATGTATGATTATTAATTAAATCTTCTGGACTATACAGATTTCCAGGAGGCATCCTATCACATAGAGATGTCAAATGGGATGGGAATAATAATGATGCACAAACACTTGTATTCCCAAATAATTCTTCCATCGTCAGTTTATAATTCTCGTTTCCTGAATCTCTATGATATCTGGCAAAAGCACTATATAGTATTTCATCCGGGAATAAAGAAGGAAAATATATCATACTGCCCTCGCTCCAAACTAATTGGCAATATGATTATTTTTCCCTTTTCCAATAAGGATATTCCCAACATTGTACTTAATCTATTTTTTCCTTTAGAATTCTCGATTGAGTTGGTCTAATATCATCTCAATTCTTGTCCTTGTTTCGTCTCCACATCTACCATATTGCTTAGAATAACTTACAACAGCTCCGAATGTTACGGTCCGATATCCTTTCATCCTCAACTTCTTAAATATTCGGCTAAGACCTCTAATTAAAAAAGACTCCAAGTCTTCAATTGATTGATTCAATACTCTTGCGCTCTCTGGTAAGCGTTCTTGCATACTGGTTATCCTTGATTTTTCCAAAGGGGTTAATTGATTCAATATTGTATGTTTCCTTATCCTGGTGTTACAAGTTGTTTCCAATTGATTAGTTACTTCCCTAATTTTCTTTGCCAATTTAATATCAAAATCCTTTAAATCAATCTTTCCTTTAACACTTGGCTGTCTAGGAAAATGCTTGTTTAGCCAATCCGAATCATGTCGATATAACCAATTATATTCTCTTGGATGTAGACGAAGCATCATTAATCGCTTTCTGGTCTTCTTTTCTCTTGCCGTATCTGACAATATATTTCGAAATATATCCTTGTTCTCCAATACCCCAATAGTTGCAGTTTCGCTTATTGCTAATGAAGTATCCAAAGGGATTTTTAGTTCTGATACTTTTTCCATCTGGTATTTCAACTGATTTACATAGGTTTTTAACGCAGATTCGGAGAAGCCGGTCTCATTTCGTATCTGATATATTGAATATCCCGCGCAATAAAGCGCCATCACTTTTTCTTGCCATATATGCCCCATACTAACGACCAAAGGTTTGCGTGACTCATCTCCTTCCGGTTGCCACAACCGTGAATAAGTATAACCACAAAGAGGACAAACAAATTCAACTGATATTGTGGAACCACCTGATCCCTTCGATTTGCGAATACAACGGTTAATCACCTTCCGATTATAGCCTTTACATATTGTGTTATAGCACTCCCAAGGTCCAATGCCAAAAGGAACTTGATTTGCGATAGGATGACTATAACTAAGAAACTCATCAACAGAATGAAAGAGATTCTGAATTAGCACGGTGTAAAACAAGATATGTGTTCTCAGATGATCCAACGTCAGGAATCGAGAAACAAAATACTTCGTTACTAATTCAGCCTTTTCTAAGCCTATTGCTTCTAGTTGTTCTAGCGAATATTTGGATGCCATTTCAGTCAAAAATTCCAATTTCATAATACGGCCACGGTAATGAATATATTTTAGTTCCCACAATTTCATCATTAACTTTAATTGAATAATTTCAGCACTAAGTTTTTCAGAGCAATCCCGCAATTTGCATAAATCCTGCAGCAGTTTATCTTTGAACATAGTTAAGGAGTTTTTCTTATCAATTAGTAAAGCTCCTATTGTTGATTTACATTTTTTACATTTCGATTGATAAATGAGCTCTTCTGCATAGTCTTTACTCAGAGGATGATTACAATTTGGGCACGCATTAATAAGTTTCGTATAATGAACCGGACAATGATCTAGGAACGATAGTTGATGAATGCGATGTACATAACAAATCCCGAATTGTTCTTCATCAACTTTCAAACATTCAGGGCAATATCGTATCTGCTTTGAGAATAGCCCTGCTATATGGAGTAGAGTTGTTTGATATAATTTTTCATTACCGAATTTCATGAGCATATGTATTTTTTCTTGATTTGTTTTTGTAAGGAAACAGAATATTAACCCTACCCATGTATGCTTTTCAATGAAGGTATTAAGTCGAAGAGAATGCCCAATCGGAAGTCTGCAACAAAAATATTCAAGTTTCATCGGAAACATAAGATTTTTATGGGACCTTATACCGAACAGTTCTTCCTTTGTTTCTGAAAATATGGAATTGGAGGACATAAGGTGATAGCGACAAACAATGCTTCGGAAATCTTCATCGGGTAATGGTTCAGGGAAGAAGATCATTTGAGACATACAACACCCCCATCATTGACTTCGAATTTAAGAAATGATATCTAGCAACTCATCTACTCCTCTTATATACCCCTTTTCCTCAAGTGCCTCTTCCGTAGTTAGTCCTTTACTGTGTCCAACTTGAACAACATTTCGAATATCATCAGGCTTCGAGACAGGCTTTAACTTTTTTCCTACTTTCTTTTTCGGAAGTATTCCTGTTGATGTTTTAATATTGTTATTAGTCACTACATGAGTACTGCTGCCCATATTTTCAGCATTATCTACAACAAGCCGCGCGATCTGACCAAACATTAAGGCAATATCGCCCATTCCAGAACTTGCATCATAAACCTTATTCGCTATAACTTCTGCATCAGTTGCAGAATGAACAAGCTGCAGTGCAAACTCCGTTAGTTTAGCCAAGATTTCTTCTCTTCTTTTTTCCTGAAGAACCCGTGCATGTTCTTCCGCCAAGCTTCCGTGTACAGTAATCCTGTGAGACGCCTCTTTTATGTAGCCGTTCAACGGAACCCAATCCGGCTTAATATCATCCAAGTCTTTATATGCCGATGGGTCACCTGTGCGTATTCTGTTAAAAATGGGTTGAACCATATTAAGGCTTCTTTCTGCAACCTCGCGAATGTCAGACAAACGAATCCGTTCATCTCCACCATTTACAATGGTTCGGGATTGGACATGCATAAATAGCTTTACGGCAATATCAGGAATCCCCATGGAGTAATAATGCATTAAATCTTTTATTTCCTGTGTAATTTCAGTATATGTTTTGGTATATTGAAGATCCCACAGATTTTCGATAAAGTGATTCCATTCCCAGCTATCCTCAAGCATATACCCTGATATATTTTCAGCGTAGCCATTTGGTAGGCACTTCCTAGTATTAGCCAGTGAATCTTTAAATAAATATAATGCTTTGAATGATCCGATTAAAATAACCGGTACTCCGAGCGTATTTACAAGTTGAGTAATGAAATCAATCATGTTATCTTCCCCGCCGGAGTAGGCCTTCTGGATTCTTTGAATTTCATCAATAACCAGTACACCAAGATTAATTTGAGCTACAGTCTTAATCATCCTGATTACCAGCTTATCGATTGTTCCCGGCTTTTCAGCGAATTTTTCATAGAATTTGGTCCCCAATAATTTATCTACTTCAGCATAGAAGCTCTTGCAAAATGTACCGACCGATTTATTATATGGACATTCCACTTTTAACCACACCAGTTGACTCTGCGTTAGCATTCTCCCTTGATATTCCTTATGATGAATGACTTGTGGAAACAATCGGGTTAACATACGCTCATACATTTGAGTTTTTCCATAGCCATTAATAGCAATTTCGGCCAGACTCTGTGCAGTATGCATATTTCCGGCTAAATTTGCAGCTTTCTCATCAGTACCTGCCTTAAATATCTCCTCCCATCCAATAGCAAACTGACGATTAAAGATGGCATGCATTGGATTTCTTGATTGATACCCTATTTTGATCATAGAATATAGGTTTCGATACTTTTCATAATGAGAAGGTAGCGGTAGCCAAAAATCTGGCCTGATTTGTTGAACAAACTCGAGTCGATCTTCAACACATAAATTGTTATACTTGGAGTCCAGAGGCGGAACTGAATAAAGTGCATCAATAAAAGTGCTTAAATCTATTCGCTCAGGTAATGCTTCGATAAATGGATTCCCCTGATTCTTGGGAATCACTTGTTCATTATATTTTGCATAAATATGTGTCCCGTTTAGTCCAGCAATTTGCTCGTTACTCATTGGTCTCGTTTCTCCTCCTTCTTTCTTGACTTTTTCTAGAGAAGAGCGCTTGTATATCGCTAATACTAGGTTGATTCGTTTCTCTCATCTCGTTAGTAGTAGGAAATTTAACGATGTTTTCTTCAACTGACTTTTGAACTTCTGATGTATTAACCGACTCGGACGAGACGTTCGACATCGCTCCGATCGCTCCCCAAACCTTACTGTCCGCACCCCTGGCTTCACGTTTGTTCTGATTTCTTGAATAAAAACTTTTGTCTTTCGTAGCCTCTTTCGTCTTCTCCGTTGCTGTTATATCAAGCACATCAGCAAAAGCGTGAAGCTCAGCTCGATGCTGCTTCTCCAGTTTTTCTTGTTCTTTGATTTGAGAGTCTCGATATTCCATAATTTTCGCAACTTCGTCAAAATGCAAACCTTCAAATTCTCTTGACCTTCCTGTAAGTAAAAGTGATAGCAGATCATTTTTATGCTTCAAAAAAATACTGCTGCAATTTCTTGGATCATATGTGATCTCTATTTTTGTTCTACCATTAATTCCATTACCATTCCCCTCGAACCATCCTTCTTCAACTCCAATGCTACATGTATAGGTGAGTCCTCGGAATTCAACCCCAAAGCGGGTTACCTTCGCCTCTTCGCGCGGTAATAAATTATAACGCAACTCTTTTCTCCGCTTTTCATGAAGTAATCTTTTTCCTTTATCCCAGTTCCAAACTTTTAATGGGGTAAGCTCAACTTGGTCACTGAACATATCTTTTGTTGGAAGGAAATCTCTGCTCAAAGCACTTTTGTTATATGTCAAAAAATATACAATCAAAAAACGATTAAACTCTTCTATGGTCCAAGTTGAATCACGTGCAGGATTATAATCTCCTCTTACAAGTTGCCTTGCCTCTGTTGAACCGGAGAGTAATTCCCTTATCATTTCATTTGTTATACGAAAGTTTGATTCAACAAATGGTTTTAGATCTCCACGATAAGAGGGAGCATTTAATACATCCACATTAAGGTTTACAAACCTCTCTGAAAGTTGTGATTTTAATTCTCCACGGTCACCTACTAGGTTTTGCGGTAAATACCTACATGGCCAATCTTCCTCTTGAATTGAAATACCGTAACGCGCACAATTCTCAACCTTATTTGTAGCAGCATGTTCAATAGCTACCATCGCTTCGAACCATGATTCGGGAGCCAAACTTACATGATAACCAGCTATTAATCTGCTAAACACATCAATCACAACATATAGTGTCGGCTTTCCCAATATCTTCGTTCGGTCAAATGAAACTAAAATAATATCCGATCTGGTTGCATCTACTTCAAATACTGCTCCAACACATAAAGCTTTTTCTGAAGCATTTCCAAGCATCGGGCGTGCATCCATCGTTGCACGTCGTTTGCCGCGCCTGTTAGAATAACGGTCAAAGGCAGAATAGTTCTTCGTATACCAGTAACGAAACTGTCGAAGAGTGGGACTTCTATCTGGATCAACAATAGGTACCTTTACCCCATACTTTCGATAAAATCCACGTTTATAAAAAGTCTCGCACATTCTCTCGTGTGTTTTGACTATACTCATTTTTCTACGAATATGGAAAATCCGAATAGCAGATTTGAAGATTTCAACGTCACTTTCCGTAATCATAGTTCTATTAGTAGACTCAGGGCCGGGTTTTTGTGTATACACTCTCTGCTCGCCAGGTATACCACAATCAAAATAATTATCGAGCAACCCATTTATTGATTTGCCATAGAACCAATACTTTTTTAAATAATCTCTTATAACCTTCTTTGATTTTCCCGACAACGAATAAACTTCGTGTATTAATTTCCCTCTGCTTTCCGATATGTAGATTTCCGGTTCTTGTATAGCAATATCTTTAATTAAGTTCCAGCGGCGATCTCGATTCTCTTTGTATTTGTTCAAATAAATCTCGTCCGGAGACAAGAGCCGCATGTCAGTCTCTAATTCTGATAATCTACTTTTTTTCTCTTGTATCTCTCTCACAATCTCTTCATACCTTATAAAGTAAGGGTACGACATATTACGGTGATCATCGATATTGACTACTACAACTTGTTCTCGTACGTCATCCATCCACAAGACTCGTAGCATTTCTACTACTTCAAGATCTTCATTCAATCGCTCAATTATTGAATTGACCACGATTAACATATTCTAAGCACCTCCTCTTTTAACTAAGTGAATCGATTTTTGTACCGGCTGAATTTCATAAATAATCAATGGTTCCCTTTCCCGAATTATTCGTTTGCTCATTTCTGTTCCCCAAAATTTGTTTGCTAGCATATATTGCAGTACGAACATACATGTCCCTTTTTCTAAGTGATATGCATTATCTGTCCGCAAACACAGGTTAATTAGAGGCGTTTGCCCGGCATCTTTCATAAAGACATCATATAGCCCTTCAGATACCAACTCGACCAGTTCTCCATTCACACCGGGTTGATTTTCAAGATACTTTGCATTTGCCATCCACTCTACGTTTTTCACAAGGTTTATAGGAATTTTGTCTTCTGTAATAATGCACCAATCGATTCCTTGCTCTGCAAAGTAAACCCTTTCGATTTCAAAAAGCTCCAAAGTACGGTCAGATAATTTTTCTCTAGGTTTCACGGTTCGTATAACATCGCGGCTGCCGTTTCTTGTTTCCAAAGTGAGCCTGAAATCGGTTGTCATTACTACAGGGGTACCATCTAAATGTGGATGTTTAATACCAAGTTCTTCAGCAATCTCCATTGTTCTTTCTAAAGGTAACAATGGCCACTGTTCGCGGATATCAGTTACTCCATTAAGCCATTCACAGTAGTATAAATATTTCCTCTCATGTTCGGACAGGGTATGATGAATTCTTCTGGTCTTCCATCCTTTGTGCCGCGTTAACCAGCCTTCTGAAGCGATTTTATTATCATGTGCTTGAATAAACGGCTGATAGTTCTCTCCAGCACCTTGGCCCCTTCCCTTTTTAATGTAGTTGCTTTGCAGCTTTTCTTTTCTTGCACCTCGTTTGGACAATATAACACCTCCATTTCGGTTTCCATAAAACGGCCTATAGCGAGCTGTCCGTTATAATCCCCAAAAACGACTAATGGCTTCGCCCCCTGTTAACAAAGGGCAAAGCCATTAGATATAAATGTTCGCTGTAAAAATAGACCGTCTTAATTCCATTTTAACCAAGAACTGTTGTTAAATAAACCTTTAGATACCAACTCTATTGTAAAGGCACTATCTTTGGTGTAAAGGAACCAACTATAATGTCTAGGCACTAACTATAATGTCACCAGACAGTCTATCGCTCATCGGATATTCCCCTATTCGACCGTGACGCTCTTGGCCAAATTCCGGGGCTTATCCACGTCGTACCCTCTGGCGACGGACGCATAGTAGGCGAGCAATTGCAGCGGAATGACGGAGACGGCGGGCGTCAGCATCGGATGGGTGGCGGGCAGCAGCAGCATGCGGCCGGCCTGCTCCGCCAGATTCGCGGTATTCTCGCAGGCGATGCCGAAGACGCTCGCGCCCCGGGCCATCACTTCGCGGATGTTGCTCACCGTCTTCTCGTACAGCTCCGGCTGCGTGACCAGCGCCACGACCGGCGTGCCCTCCTCGATGAGCGCGAGCGTCCCATGCTTCAGCTCGCCGGCGGCATAGGCTTCCGAATGGATATAGGAGATCTCCTTCAGCTTCAGCGAGCCTTCTTGGGCGGCCGCATAGTCCATCCCCCGTCCGATGAAGAACAGATGCTCATGCTGCGCAATCTCTTCGGCATAAGAGCGAATCTCCTCGGCATTCTCCAGAATGCTGGCGACTTGATCCGGCAAGCGGTTCAGCGCTTGGACGGCTGACGCGATCTCGGCGTCCGCGATCGTCCCGCGGACGCGGGCGAGATGCAGTGCGAACGTGTAGAGCGTCAGCAGCTGCGTCGTATAAGCCTTGGTCGAGGCGACGGAGATCTCCGGCCCCGCCCACGTGAACAGTACGTCGTCGGCCTCGCGCGCCGCCGTGCTGCCGACGACGTTGGTAATGGCGAGGACATGCGCGCCGTGGCGCCGCGCTTCGCGAAGCGCCGCCAGCGTGTCCGCCGTCTCGCCGGATTGGCTGACGACGATGACTAGCGTATCCGGCGTCAGCAGCGGTTGGCGGTAGCGATACTCCGATGCGACATCCACTTCCACGGGCAAGCGCGACCAGCGTTCGATCGCCTGCTTGCCGACGAGGCCGGCGTGATAAGCGGTCCCGCAGGCGACGATGTGCACGTTGCGGATCTGCCTGAGCCGCTTCGGCTTCAGCTTCAGCTCGGGCAGATACACCCACGGGTAGCTGCCCATGAGCCGTCCGCTCAGCGTATCTCGGTATGCCTGCGGCTGATCGTGAATCTCCTTCAGCATGAAGTGTTCGAAGCCTGCCTTCTCGGCGACGGCCAAGTCCCATTTGACCCGGAACAGCTTCTTGTCGACCGGCTGCCCGGAGGTTGTCATAAGCCGGATGCCATCCCGCGTCAAGACGGCCATCTCGCCGTCGTCGAGAATGTAGACGCTGCGCGTATGCTCCAGAATGGCCGGAATGTCCGAGCCGATGAAGTGCTCGCCGTCGCCGACGCCAATGATCAGCGGGCTGTGCTGGCGAACCGCGACGAGCCTGTCCGGCTCCCGTCCCGCCAACACGGCGAGCGCGTAAGCGCCCTTCAGCCGCTTGACCGCTTGTTGAACCGCGAAGACGATATCTCCTTCGTATTCGGAAGAGATCAGATGCGAGATCACCTCGGTATCCGTCTCGGAGACGAAGCGCGCGCCCCTCGCCTCCAATTCTTCTCGCAATTCCATGTAATTCTCGATAATGCCGTTATGCACGACGGATATGTTCATCTCGTTGTCCGTATGAGGGTGCGAATTCCGATCCGAAGGCTTGCCGTGGGTAGCCCAGCGCGTATGGCCGATGCCGATCGCCCCCGATGGAAGCGCCTGCTCCCGGAGCCGCTTCTCCAATTCCGCGATTCTCCCTTGGGCTTTGACCACGCGAAGCCCCGCTTCGGTGCCAATCGCAATGCCGGCGGAATCGTATCCCCGATATTCCAGCTTCTTCAGCCCATCTAATAGAATTCTCTCGGATGGCTTGTCGCCTATATAACCCATAATGCCGCACACCATCGATCAACTCCTTGTCTATGTCTGTCGACGTATTCACTATAAACCCGGGACATCCCGCTAAACCTTAAAGAATCTTAACTTCGGCGCGGCCGGCTCTCAGAATTGGGCGGCGAATGGTTAAGCTTCCCACAGTTGAGATTGGCGGAGGACAATGTAGCCGGAGACCGGCTCCCCTTGATCCGCGCCGTATGACAGCGTTCGGGATACGACCCCGATTCCCGTCGGCGGCGGCTGAGGGAATCTAACATTTTTATCATCCCAAATCTAAGATTCGGAACGGTTCGGCGGACAAGAGCGAAGATACGGACCGAAACGGGCGAATGCTTGCGAATCGCGCTTCAAAAAAAAAGTGCAAACGCGGCTCAAATGCAGGAACCAATAGGCTTGGCCATTCGTCTTAATAGATAAGGAAGCCGGGAAGGGAATGAGAGATACGATGCGTAAAGGAAGTGCACCTTGGGCTTTTCTGCTGGCGGTTGTCTGCGTGCTTCCGCTTCAAGCGGTGAACGCGGACGAGAATCGGTACGAGCCTGTACCGAAGAGCGAGGGAATGCAGACGGTTTATATTGCGGACGTGGAGAACCGCGGCGGACGAACCTACCTCAAGGTGGACAGCATCGAGTGGTACGAAGGAGAGGCCGCCAACGAGGCGTTCCGTGAGCATGAGCAGGATCCGGACGTGACAGAAGCGCCGGACGGCTACTACATCGTGAACGACGCCGAGGATTGGCATACGTACGAGCTGGCGCCAGACGCGGACATTCATATGCAATTCTACAATCGCACAGGCGATTGGACCGAAGCGGTTGCTGTATGGGATGAGAAGATCGATGCGCCGGCGTTCGTCTCGCTGTTCACCCCGGACGATGAGGAGATCATGGAAGGGTTCCCGTACCATGTGACGGTCGAGAATGGGAAGATTGTGAAGCTCGTGCAGCAGTTCATTCCGTAAGAGCAATCACCGCGCGGCAAGCGCGAAAAGGATAAAAGGGCGCAAGCCGGTCCGTTGGGATCGGCTTGCGCCCTTTCGTTGGTTGCGAGGCATGGAGGCGGATGGGTGGGATGCGGGATGGCAGTCGGCGGCCGTCGGACAGCGAACAGTGGATAGCCGGGCACCGACCGTGCGGTTTGACAGCCGGCATCGCCAGCCGTCCAACGAGCTATGAACGGCAGGCGCGGGGCCGCTACCGCGTCCTGCGTCCCCGCCTACGCGCGCGGACGATCGCGATCACGATACCCGCGGTCAAGAGCAGCAGCGCGGGGCCAGCCGTATAGGCGATATGGCGAACGTTCGGCACGGCGAGACTCGTCTCGAAGCGGTTGTCGCTGAACAGATTCAGATGCCAGACGAGCGTACGGCCGCGATCCTGTATCTCGTCGGCGTTGTTCGCCCCCGGCTTAATCGGGAATGTGAGCAGGAAGTCGAGGTCCATCTGCCGCTCGACCAGCTTCTTCGCTAGCGCCGGCATCGAGGCGATGGACTGGCTCCAATCGTTGCCTTCGCCGCTTCCTCTCAGCAGCCGGACCATATCCATCGTCACGGCGACATGATAGCGGGTGTAGAAGAACTTCCGCTCCGTCGACTGCTCCAGCTCCATCCCTTCGGGCAGCGTAATCGGCCGGTCCGCCATGTCCTTGAGATTCAGATGCCGAGTCGCGCGAATGCCGGTCTGGCTTCCATCGTCCTCGACAGCCGCTGCCATCCCATTGCGCTGAAGGATGTCCGACAGTTGCTTCGGCAGATCGGGCTGGCCGATCAGCTCCAGCGTCCGGCGGCTGACCGATGCGCTGAGATCCAGATCAGCCGTGCCGTTGCGATGGATGGTCACATGGGCTTCACCCTGCGCGCAGGAGGCGAGCAGAGCAGAGAGCAATATGAGCGCCGCTGACAGCAGCGGCCAGCGAACCATATTTTTGGGAATTAACATAAGTCACCTATTCTATTCTTCATCGGTCTTCATGAAGCGCCTCATGGCGATAAGGTCGATGCGGCTGAGGCTTGCGCGACAGGCGTCTCAATGCTGCGCCGCTTCTGGAGCAGCATCAGCGCGCAGACGATGAGCATGGCGCCGTTAATGACGAACACCCACCGAATCGGAATCCAGCCGCCAAGCGCGCCGCCGATCATCGGCCCGAGCATCGTGGCCAGCTGCGTCGACGACTGGTTCAAGCTGAACGCCCTGCCTCGGAAGTCCGCCTCCGTCACCTGGACGATCATCGCGTTCAGCGACGGATAGACGCCGGCGAAGAACAGTCCATATACGAACCGCAGAACGCCGAATTCCGCGTAATTCCCAATGAAGAATTGAAGCAGATTGCCGACGCCTCCGCCAACGAGACCAATGATCAGCACTTTAACGAAGCCGATCTTCTGGCCGATACGCCCCCATTGGGGCGCGGCAATCAGCGTGGCGATGCCGACAGCCGAGAATATGAGGCCCGACTGCCAAGACGCATCGTCGCTGTCAGCGCCAAGCTGAAGCACGTAAACCGTAATGAGCGGTTCGAGAATCATGACGGAGAACGTGCCGATGCCAACGAGCAGGAGCAGCGTGACGAACGTTCGGTTCGACCACGCCGTCTTCAGGTCATGGCGGATCGAGGAACGCACCGCCTTGCGGTCATAGTTCTCCTCTCGGACGAAGAAGGTCGCGATCAACGCGGCGACGAGCACGACGACGGCCGAGAATAGGAACGCCTGCCGGTTGCTCGTCCAGTGGCTGACGACGCCTCCGATCAGCGGGCCGACGATGCCGCCCGTAGCGCCGGCCGTCGCCATAATGCCGAGCGCGTAGCCCGTATGCTTCTCGGGCGTGTTCGTCGCGACCAGCGCGATCGATGCAGGAACGAAGCCGGCGAGCAAGCCTTGGAAGATGCGCAGAACAAGGAACACGTATGGATTATGGATGAAGAACGTTAACATATACAGCGCGGCCAGACTGTATCCCGAACGGATCAGCATCGGCTTGCGGCCATACTTGTCGGCGAGCGACCCCCAGTACGGCGCGATCAGCGCGCTCGCCAGGAACGTGATGCCGAACGCGAAGCCGGACCACAGCTCCAGATGGCTGTCTACGCCTAGGTCGTTATGTAGAAACAGCGGGATAAAAGGAATCGAGATCGAATATGCCGAACTGCAGAAGAACACGCCGAGCCAGAGAATATATAGATTCTTGCGCCAAGGAAACTCCATTGCCTTCACTTCCCATGAATTGTCCCATATGTGCGGGCAATCTCATCATAGCACAATTCGTTAGCGAACAACGATTGACTCTCCCCTTGGAGGAGGCAATAAGCTAAGTTCGAAAGGAGGATAAAGCCATGCTTCATACGGTCAAGGAAGTGTCCGACATGTCCGGCGTTACGATCAAGGCGCTGCATCACTACCACCGAATCGGGCTGTTGTCGCCGAGCGAGATCAGCGCTGCCGGCTATCGGCTGTATGGCAGGCGAGAATTGGAGAGGCTGCAGCAAATTTTATTCTACCGGGAACTCGACTTCCCCTTGGAGAAGATCAAGCAGCTGCTGTCCGCAGAGCCGGATCGGCTGGCGCTCCTATCCGAGCAGCGGGAGCTGCTGTTAGAGCGAAGAGAGCGGCTGGAGCGGCTCCTGCGCACGATGGATGAGACGATGGACAGCGCCAAGAAGGGAGAACAGATGGATATGGACCAAATGTTTGTTGGCTTCGGCAGCGAATCGGAGTGGAAGGAAGCCTTGAGCGAGCAGAACGAGCATCTGAAGGGAACCTATGGCTTCGACCTGATGGAGGGCGGCGCGCCAATTGACGTGCCGGAGATGAACGAGCAAGCGGCGGAAGCCGCGGCGTTCATGGCTGCGATGGCGGAGGCGCTGCGATCGGGGAAGAAGCATAGCGGCGAGGAGGTGCGCTTGCTGATCGAGCGGCACATCACGTTCCTGCGCGAGCACGGGCATGAGACGGATGCGGGGACGTTCGCGGCGCAGTGCCGCTTCTTCTTGAGCGACGACTTCCACCGTAGCATGCTGGAGTCGCAGCAGACCGGCCTCGCGTACTACTTGGCCGCGGCGGCGGATGCCTGCGCGGGTTGAGGAAGCCGGCGCAGGGGGGGCGGGGATTGTCCGGAAGAGGTCGATCTATTCGACCTCTTCGGCGCAATCGCGGGGGATTCCCCCCATGAGGTCGATCTGGTCGACCTCTTCGGCGCGATTGCGGGGGGATTCCCCCCATGAGGTCGATCTGGTCGACCTCTTCGGCGCGATTGCGGGGGATTCCCCCCAAGAGGTCGATCTATTCGACCTCTTCGGCGCTCGCGGGGGATTCCCCCCATGAGGTCGATCTGATCGACCTCTTCGGCGCGTTTGCGGGGGATTCCCCCTCATGCGCGGCCCCGGCCGCGCTACCGCACGATCCGGATCATCTGCACGACGGGGCGGCTGTCGCCGCGCAGCTTCATCTCCCGGCTCCGAAGCTGAGATGAGCCGTCGCCGTCCAGGAAGATGCCGTCCGCCAGACTCCCCGGCGCGATCGTCTCCACGATCGCCGCGCGAAAATCAGCCAGCATCCCCATCGAGCTGCTGACCACAAGATAAACATTGCCCTCGCGATCGTAGACGGCGGCCGAACGCAGCCTGCGATCATACGGATACGGCGCGTTCTCCGCAGCCGCCTGCTCCTCCCACGACACGTCGCGGCCAAGGCTCATGCTGATGCCGCCTTGTGCCCAATAGTTCGCGCGATCCGTCACGTCCAGTTCAGACGCCTGACGCACGACTTGCACGCTCAGCCGGTCCGCCGAGCCGTCCCACACTAACGTGCCTCGCGCGTACTTCGCATTTTCCCAGCCGGATCCGTATCCGCCCGCTTCTCCATTCGCCGGCCGGTCATTGACGACAGCCATGCTGAGCAAGTCCTCATGATAGAAGAAACCTCCGTTGACGCCATAGAAGGGAGACAGCGTAACGTTCTGATGAACCGCTTCAAGCGACAGATTGGAAGGCCTTGTCTTCAAATAATGAATCGTCATGCCGTTGGAGGCCAACGCGGTTCCATAGGTATAGTCGAAAGGCATATCCAGTTCGGGATCTGGCGCCGGCGCAGGTTCCTTGTTCATGAATAGGAGTGCAGTCGAGCCGATACACAGCAGGAAGAACAACGCCGCAAGTACGGCGAGGGTTGGTCTGGCAGGGATTCGGATGTTGGGAAGCGAAATTCGTCTCAAGCGTTGAAGTCTCCTTATTGGCTAATAACACCTGCTCTATTATAACGTGTCATGGAGGGACAAAGTTGGATATTGTTCGTTACGCGGAAGGCGCTGCTATCGGAACCGCGGTGCATAAGTTGTTCTCGGAGCAGAAGGCGTTATTGGAGTCCATTCTGCCGGGGGCGGATATTCAGCATGTGGGAAGCACCGCCGTTCCGAACAGCTTGACGAAGGGTGACTTGGACATTCAAATTCGTGTGCAACCGGAGATGTTCGAGCAGGCTATTCTCGCGCTGTCCGAACTCTACGAGAGCAACGAAGGGAGCGTGCAGACGGCGGAATTCCGAGCGTTCAAGGACGATTCGGCAGTGCCTCCGCTTGGGATTCAGCTGACCGTGGTGAATTCCGAATTCGACTTCTTCTGGAAGTTCCGGGACGTGCTGCGGGGCAATGATAACTATCGGCGGAAGTACGATGCGTTGAAGAAGCGCTTCGAAGGGCAAGACATGGAGTCCTACCGCGAGGCAAAAAATGTGTTTTTCGAATGGCTGATGCAGACGCCTGAGTTCGAGAAGCTGTGACGCAACCCGGCTTGGACCGGTTACTGCGCTCATCTGCGCTCTTTAGCCCCATGCAACCCGGCTTGGGCCGGTTACAGCGCTCACCTGCGCTCTCCCGCCCCATGTAACCCGGCTTGGACCGGTTACAGCGCTCATCTGCGCTCTCCCGCCCCATGTAACCCGGCTTGGACCGGTTACAGCGCTCACCTGCGCTCTTTAGCCCCATGTAACCCGGCTTGGACCGGTTACAGCGCTCACCTGCGCTCTCCCGCCCCATGCAACCCGGCTTGGACCGGTTACAGCGCTCACCTGTGTTCTCCCGCCCCATGTAACCCGGGTTGGACCGGTTACAGCGCTCACCTGCGCTCTCCCGCCCCATGTAACCCGGCTTGGACCGGTTACAGCGCTCACCTGCGCTCTCCCGCCCCATGTAACCCGGCTTGGACCGGTTACAGCGCTCACCTGCGCTCTCCCGCCCCATGTAACCCGGCTTGGACCGGTTACAGCGCTCACCTGCGCTCTCCCGCCCCATGTAACCCGGCTTGGACCGGTTACAGCGCTCACCTGTGCTCTCCCGCCCCATGTAACCCGGCTTGGACCGGTTACAGAGCTCACCTGCGCTCTCCCGCCCCATGTAACCCGGCTTGGACCGGTTACATGTGGAGCGACGTGCATTCGCCCTCCACAAGCCTTCCATCGAGAGCTTACGGAGCCCCCGAACGTGAGACTCGCTCATTCGCTCTCTTCTTATTGCGAATGTGGAAGGAGCGAGAACGATGAACCGACGCGGTCGAGCTCCCGCAGCGACCTGCACGCAAGCGATCAACTGATGCTCTCGCACGCGGACAAGCAAATGGCCGGTCGCCGAACGCCCCGGCCATTCCCCTTAGCAGCTCACATAATCAATTCAGCAACCTGCGAGAGATGCGTCACGGCGTATGTTGGCTTGACGCCTGCCGGCAAGACGCTCCCGCTTCGATTGTAATAGCAGAAGTCGATTCCCGCCTGAACCGCCCCGCGGTAATCATCCTGGAGCGAGTCGCCGATGAACAGCGTCTCTTCCCGGCTGGCGCCAAGCTCCCTCAACGCTTGCTGGAATATTCTTGCGTCGGGCTTCCGAATCCCGATCTCGTCGGATACGATTACCGAGTGGAAGCGATCGGCGATTCGCCCCGCCTGAAGCCGGCCGCGCTGCGCTTCCCCGATTCCGTTGCTGACGATCCCGAGCGCGTAATCGCCGGCTAGCTTGGACAGCAGATGTTCTGCGCCATCCTCGAAGATGCTCGAGCCGCAGAAGTATTGCCAATAGGTCGCCGCGAGCCGTTCGTGCAGATGCTCTTCGGTCCCCGCAAGCGCGTCCCGGAAGGAGAACTTCAGCACGTCCGGCATCGACTTCACGCTGCCTCCGCCGACGAAGTCGAACCAATGCCGAGCGTTATGCTCCGTGTAGGCCTGCCAGAACGAGCTCCAGCCAGCCGGGTCGTCTTCGAACAAGTCATGATCCTTGCACGTCCGCTTCATCGACTCCAATTCGGACGCCGAATAGTTAAGTAGCGTGTTGTCAAGGTCGAATAATACTGCTTTGTAGATTCGTGCCATCCTTAGACTTTCTTCTCCTCCCGTCAAGAGCCTAATTCACATTCACATCCACATTCTACCACACCACTAGCAGACATCTCCGCTGCATCTTCTTCCCCCCGCCCAGCGGCGGCTCGCCTCCAACCCAAGGAAGCCGAGCTGCGGAATAGCACCCGCAAGCCCGGCTTCCTCATCCAATTCAAATAACTGGACCATATTCCCGCTTCTCCACGTTATTTGATCTAATCGCTAGACCAAATCCCGCATCTCCACGCTGGCCATCACGAACGCGCCGACGCCGTGCAGATCGTTGCGGCTGGTCGGCCGGGTGACATAGTTCTCGTAGTCGCCCGCCGAGGTGCCGATGCAGATGTTCGGCAGCGTGAACGCCACCTCCCCGCTCGCCGCAGCGATCGCATCCGTCAATCCGCGGTAGCCGAGACGCGCGGCCTCCAGACACTCGCCGCCCGCAATGCCTTGCTTGACCCCCTTGGCCAGCGCGTAGACGAACAAGCTCGAACAGGACGTCTCCAGCCAATTGTCCGGCAGCGTTCCCTTGTCTACAACCTGGTGCCACAAGCCGCTCTTCCCATCCTGATAACGGACAATCGCCCTCAGGAATTCCCGCTGCGCCTCCTCCAGCTCCGAACGCTGCCCCGGGCCCATATTGTCCGGCAGCAGCTCAAGCATGTGCGCGAGCGCCAGCCCGTACCAGCCGAGCGATCTTCCCCAGAACTCGGGCGAGCAGCCGGTCTGCGCATTCGCCCAAGACATGCGCCGGCTCTCGTCCCAGGCGTGATACAGCAGCCCGGTTCGAGGATCGCGCATATGCCGGCGCATCAGCTTCGCCTGGTGCAGCGCCGTCGCAGCCAGCTCTGCGTCTCCATACATGCGCGCGTACTTCAAGGCGAACACGCCGCCCATGTACAACCCGTCCAGCCACATCTGATATGGATACTTATCCTTGTGCCAGAATCCGCCCTCGCTCGTCCGGTTCAGCGTGCCGAACAGCGCCCTCAGCTTGCCGGCGGCCGCGCGATACTTGGCGAGGCCCGTCCGTTCATGCAGCCGGAACAGCAGCAGTCCCGCCTGAACGGCGTCCAGCTCGTCCCGAGCAAAGTGGAAGTTACCGAAGTCGTCCACCAAGCCGTCGACATACCCCCGAATGTAATCGTCGTAGCGGTCTTCCCGCACGACCCCCCACAGCTGCTCCATCCCGCACAGGAACACGCCTTGATGGTAATGCCAGCGATGCGCGGGAGGCAGCTCCCCAGGCGCATAGTCTCGCATCAAGGCATCGCAGGCGGCTCGCGCCCATTCAATCGGCGTGCTTGCATTCTTCGCCGTGTATTCTCTCTCCATCTCCAATACCTCCACCTTCCACTCCGGCAGACTGGCTGTCAGCCCTTCACCGAGCCGAGCAGCGCGCCCTTGGCGAAGTGCTTCTGCAAGAACGGATAGACGAGCAGAATGGGCAGCGTGGCGACGACAATAACCGCCATCTTCACCGCCTGATCCGGAGGCGGCACTGCCGAATCCAGATCCGAGCTGAACTCGAAGCCGCTGGCCAGCACGACGATCTGCCGGAGCAGCACTTGAATCGGCCACATCTTGCTATCGTTCAAATACAAGATCGCATTCAAGTACGTGTTCCAGTACGTGACCGCGTAGAAGAGCGAGATCGTCGCGATTGCCGGCATCGAGAGCGGCAGCACGATGCGGAACAGGATGCCGAAGTCGCTGCACCCATCGATTTTGGCCGACTCCTCCAGCCCCTCGGGGATGTTCTGGAAGAAGTTTTTTAAGATAATCATGTTGAAGGCATTGATCGTCAGCGGCAGCACCAGCGCTGCGTAGTTATCGATCAGATGCAGCTCCTTAACGACGAGGAATGTCGGGATGAGCCCGCCGTTGAACAGCATCGTGAACACGACGAGGAACATGAGCGCCCGGCGTCCGTCCAGATCTCTGCGGGACAGGCCGTAGGCCATCATCGACGAGATCAGCATGCTGAACAGCGTTCCGAACACCGTGACGCCGATCGAGACCGCCATCGCCCGGAAGATCGTGGACGTGGAGAAGATGAATCGGTAAGCCTCCAAGCTCCAGTCCGTCGGTATCAGAATGAATCTGCGAACCGCCAATTCCGCGTTCGTCGTGAAGGAGCCCGCGAGAACATGAATAAACGGCAGCACGGTTATGAGGGCAATCAGCGTCAGCAGTCCGAAATTCACGATGCCGAAGACTCTGCCGCCGATCGTGCGATCCTCCACCATCCGCTTCCCTCCTCTCTGTCTGTCTTAGTAGACGCCTTCTTCGCCCATTCGCTTCGCAAGCCGGTTCGCCAGCACGACCAGAACGAGGCCGACGATCGATTTGAAGAAGCCGATGGCCGTGCTGTAGCTGAACTTCATCTGCTGCAGACCCGCCGTATATACGTACGTATCGATGATCTCCGCGACGCTGCGATTCATCGAGTTCAGCAGCAGGTAGACATGCTCGAAGCCGAGCTCCAACACATCGCCGATCTTCAGAATGAGCAGGACGATAATAACGCTGCGGATCGCCGGAAGCGTGATATGCCAGATCTGGCGCAGTCTCCCCGCTCCATCCATTCTGGCTGCCTCATACAGCTGCGGGTCTATAGAAGCGATGGCCGCCAAGTAGATGATCGTTCCCCAGCCGGCCTCCCGCCAGATCACCTGAATGATGTACATGGGACGGAACCACTCTGCGCTCAGCAGGAAGTTGACCTTCTGGAGCCCCAGGCTCGCCAGCAGTTCATTGATCATGCCGCCGTCCATCGTGAGCATAACATAGCTGATTGAGACGATAATGACCCATGACATGAAGTGCGGCAAGTAGATCAGCGTCTGGAAGAATCGCTTGAACAATTGAAGCCGAACTTCATTCAGCATGAGCGCCAGGATGATCGGAATCGGAAAGTAGAAGACGAGATTCATCCCGAACAGAATGAGCGTATTCGTCAGAATGTTGACGAAGTCGGGCTCGGTGAACAGACGCTTGAAGTGCTCGAAGCCGACCCACTCGCTGCCCAGAATGCCGTCGAACGGCTTGTAATCTTGGAACGAGATGATCAGACCGTACATCGGTGCATATTTGAAAATAAGAAAATAAAGCAGGCCCGGCAGTATCATGACATACAGCCACTTATTGCGAGCGAGCCGCTTGGATAACCGGCTCTGCGTCCCGTGGACCGGGCCCTGCCGGACGTTCGCTTCCCGCATGGCGATCTTCCTCTCTGTGCCCGCGTGAACCGGCAGGCCGCCTCAGGAAGGCCGCCTGCCGTCAGCCGGTGCGCTTACTGCTTATAAGCCGCGTTGAACTCTTCGATGATCTTGTCTCCTCCGCGGCTCTTCCACTCCTCGACCGCCTTGTCGAAGCCGGCTTTATCCAGATTGCCGTAGATGTACTGGTAGGTCGCGTCCGTTATCAGGGTTTGCAGCTCCTGCCCTCTCTCCGTGAAGGTCTCGGAGTCGAGCGCGGTCGTCGGATCGTGAATCGCGATCTTCTCGTTCTCGATAATGAACTCTTCCGCGTGAATGCGCCCTTCCAGCGTGTTGTAGCTCTCGTACATGCCGTTCGTCTCCGCTTCGCCGATGACGCTGTCCTTATAGCCCTTCACTTCGCGCTCGACCAGGTCTTTGTCGTCCGACACCTTGGCCTTGCCGTCGACGACGGTGTAGTGCGTGCCCTCGATTCCCCAATACATCAGATTGGCGACTTCCGGCGTCATCATCTTGTCGAAGAACGCGAGCACCTTCTTCAGCTCCGCCTCATCCTTGATCGCCGACTTCGGGAACAGCAGCACATTGTTATACCCCGGGATCGCCCAGGTGGTCGCCTTGCCGTCCGGACCTTTAATTAACGCTTGGGTATCCAGCACGGCGGTCGGGACATTCTTGATCAAGTCCTTGTTCAGCGAATCGATATCCTGCATGGAGCCGATATAGAGGCCGGCCTTGCCGCTCGTCAGCAGGTTAACCGAATCCGTCTTGCTCGTCGCGGCGAAGTCTTGATTCATTGCCTTCGCGTCGCGAATCTCCTTCATAATATCCATGGCGGCAACATATTGCGGGAACATGAATTCGGGCTGCAACTGGCCGTCCTTCTCCCCCCAGTTGTTCGGCGTGCCGAGCCAGGAGGCAAGCGTCTTGAACGCGCCGTAGATGAGATCGTTGCGGTCCGTCAGGCCGATCGTGTCGGGTTGGCCGTTGCCGTCCGGGTCGTTCTCGGTGAACGCCTTCGCCATCGCGACCACTTCGTCGACCGTCTCCGGCGCCTTCAAGTTCAGCTTGTCTGCCCAATCCTTGCGGTAGATCAGCCCCTGCCGGGCCAGCGGCCTGCCGATATACAGCGAGTACAGCTTGCCGTCTACCTTCGTATTGTCGAGTATTTGCGGCTTCAGCTTGCTCAGGTTAGGGAACTCGCTCAGGTAAGGGCCGATCTCCCAGAACTGCCCGTCGCGAATCGCTCCTTTCATCTGGACGAACGTGGCTTGATTCTTTAAATACGTCACATCGGGCAGCGATCCGGTAGCGAGCGTAGAAGCCAGCTTCTCCTCATAGGTGTCGGCCGGGAAGAATTGATAGGTCAGCTTCGTGTTGGTCAGCTTCTCCAGCTCTTTCTTGATCGTATCCGGCGGCGTCTCCGCCACATTAAGCGGGAGCATGATCGTAATCTCCGTCGGCTTCTCCTCCGATGGAGAAGGCGCTGCGGCCGAAGACTCCGGCGAAGACGAGCTTCCGCCTGCGGAAGGCTCCTCTTGCCCGTTGTTCTCCTTGCTCGCGCATCCTGCCAGCAACGCGGTTATCATCGCGGCGCTGAGCAGCAGCGGCAACCCTCTTCTTGACATTCGCATGACCTCCATATAGTTGTGGTGAGAACGTATTCAATCCACAGCATACGAGGCTGCCGGAATTACCGATATAATCATTCCGTTAGAACTCGCCCGCCGGCGGCCTATCTGAACAAATGATTATGAGGAGAATGTTGGGCTGCCAGACAAAAAAAAAGGCGTCGGGGATGTCCCGACGCTTACGGTCCGAAGTAGGCCTGCTCGTATTCCTGAATGATCTGGCTGCCCCCGGCGCGCTTCCACTTGTCGATCTCCTTCCGGAAGCCGGCTTCGTCTATCTGTCCCAAGATATAATGATAGGTCGCATCCGTCACGATTCTGTACAGCTCCGTCCCCTTCTCGTCGTAGGTCGGCGAATCCAATTGGGCGGTCGGATCCCGGACGAGGAACTTCTCGTTATCCGACACGAGCCGCTCGGCTTCCTCCAGCAGCGGGTCCTGTCCCGCCACCTTCATGAGATTCGGATTGCTAAGATCCGCGATCATTAACGTATACAGCGAACCGATCTCGTCCACCCGCAGCTGGGTCGTCTCCTCCGGCAAATATACCTTGTCGCCCTCCTTCACATGATGCCGGCCTTCGACCCCGTACTTCATCAGATTGGCGACGTCCGAATCCATGGTCCGGTCGAAGAACTGCAGGACGAGCTTCAGCTCCTCCTCCGTCTTGATCGCATTCTTGGAGAACAAGAATAAGCCGTTGAAATTCGGAATCGACCAGACCCGGTAACCGTCAGGCCCTTCGACCCGGTTCACCAGCGTGAAGGAAGCCTTCGGATTCACCCGCTTCGCTTCGATCGACAATCGCTGCACGTCCGTCATGCTGCCGATATAAGCGCCGGCCTTGCCTTGAATGAGCATGTTCCGCTGAACATCCTTGCTCGTGACGGCGAAGTCCGAATTGACGAGCTTCTCCTCGTAGAGCCGCCGCATGTAATTCATCGTGTCCACATATGCCTTCGTCTCGAATTCCGGTACGAGCTTCCGATTCTCCACACCCCAATTGTTGGGCGTCCCAAAGTACGAGCTCAGCGTCTTGAACGCGCCGAATACGAGATCGTCCCGATCCGTCAAGCCGATCGTGTCTTCCCGCCCGTTCCGATCCGGATCGCCGTAGGTGAACTGGCGCAGCACCTCATACAGCTCGTCCAGCGTTGCCGGCTTCCGAAGCTGCAGTTCGTCGAGCCAATCCTGACGCAGGATGATTCCCTGGCGGGAGGAGGGGCGTTCCGTGTACAAGCCGTAGATGTTGCCGTCCACAGCCGTCTGCTTCAGAATGCTCTCGCTCAAGCGCCTCAGATTCGGATAGTCGTTCAGATAGCCGCCGATCTCCCAGAACGCTCCCGACCGAATGGCATTCTTCATGAGAATATAGTCTGTGTACTTCACGAACGTCGCCTTCTTGAGGGAATCCGAGGTGAGCGCCGTACTCATCTTGTCCGCATAGATCTCATCCGGCACCCACTCGATGGACAGGTGAACGCCGGTCAATTGCTCGATGCTGCGGATGATGCCCGGATCCGGTTCGTTCGGGAAATGAAGCGGCGCCATGATGGTCACCGTCGGCGCATTCCCGCCTGCCATCGCTTGCTGAGACTGATCCGAGCGGGCGCACGATGGGAGCAGAACCAATAGAAGCGCGCACGAGACGATTAGGCTCGCCCCGGCCATGCGTCCGATCCGTAAGCGAATCATGGCGTCCCCTCCTGAATCTGTTAAAATGATTATGAGATGAAGCAATGATTATTGCTCCTTGCGGAGCCGGTATCCTACAATGGAAGAAACCATTAGCTGAAGGTGGGAACGACAGATGCGTTCCAGAAGCTTCCTAACCAAGCTTACCGTATTCGGATTCCTGCTCTGCACGCTTCCCGTACTGTTCATCGGCTACTTCTCCTATGCGACATCCTCAAGCGAAATTCAAAAACATGTAAATAAAGGCAACACACAGCTATTGATTCAAATTAATGCCAATGTAGAGCAAATCGTAACGACTGTCAATCACACCTTGAATCAGGTGATCAACTCCACCGTTCTCCAGAATGCGATGAGAAGCCCGCTGACGGTCAATGACTTCAAGCTGTATAACGATCTCCGCAACGAGCTTCGCCACATGCAGTCCTTCGATACGCAATTGGAGGACGTCGTGCTCCTGAATGAGAAGCAGAATTGGATGGTCAAAAATTCTGGTTTGTACCGCTTTGATGAATACGCTTACAACAAGGAGCTGTCCGAGCTTCTGCACGGCCAGACCAACAACGCTTGGCTGCTCACCCCGTCCAATTGGTTCTACAGCGAGGAGAATGCGAACAGCGTCAGCTGCCCGTTCGACCTTAGCTTGGTCAAGCGCCTGCCAGTGAACAGCCTGGCGCCGAGCAGCCTGATAATGGCCAACATTCCGGCCTGCAGCCTGCAGTCGGTTCTGCAGAACGAGACGGATGGCCGATCGGACACCATCATGGTGCTGGACGACCAGAACCGCATTCTGCTTCATCCCGACTCTTCGCTGATCGGCCAGCCTGTATCTGCTGCAGGCTTCGACCGGATTGATGCCATAGGCCCGACATCCGGACAATTCAAGGCGGAAGTCGACAATCAATCTTATTCCGTCGCTTATTATCGATCGCCCTATAATGGCTGGACCTATCTCTCCTTCACGTCAATAGCCGGGCTGACGAAGGAATCGGACAAGATCGGGCTCTACACGCTAAGCGTCTGCCTGCTCATGCTGCTGATGATGATGCTCTTCGCCTGGCTTGGCTCCCGTCGAATCTATTCCCCCATTCAGAAGCTGCTGAAGCAGATCGATGACTGGCTGCCGGGCGCCAAGCGCGCAGGCTCGGACGAATTCCAGGTCATCGGAGAACAGATTCAACGGCTCTTCCAATCCCATTCAAGGCTGGAAGGGGAGATCCGTCAGCATCTGCATCAGGTCCGCACCTTCTATCTGATCCGCGCGTTCCAGGGCTCTGTTAAGAAGAGCCAGTTAACCGAACAGCTCTCGCGGTTCGGTTATCGCCAGCAGCTGGATGAATGGCAGGCAATGGCGGTCATTACGCTGCAGATCGACTCGCTCGAGGGCACCCGTTACGACAAGTCGGACGGCGACCTGCTGCTGTTCGCTGTCTGCAATATGATCGAGGAACTGATTAAGCCCCCGGATCGACTGGCTCCCGTCGTGATTGACCAGACGGTTGTGCTTTTGTATGGAAGCGCTGCCAATGAATCGCGCGCCTTCAACTCGACTTTGTATAGGGTGACCGAGAGTCTGCAGAGCCGCATTCAGGAGATTCTCGAGCTTACGGTCAGCATCGGAATGAGTCTCCCGTTCGAATCCGTTAAGCAGCTCGCCATCGCTTACCGGGAAGCGTTAGACGCCCTCAAGCACCGCCTGAAGCTCGGCGAGGGCATCGTCATTCAATACGGGAACGTCAACGCGGGCAAGCATTACATGAAGAACAACTACCCGGTCCTCGCGGAGAGCGAGCTGATCGACGCGATCAAGCTGGCTGACAGAGAGCGGGCGAAGGAATTGCTGGAGCGCGTCCTCCGCCCCGTCTTCGACGCCGATCTGTCGCCGCAGGAGTACCAGATTCCGCTAGCCCGATTGTTGAACGCGCTGCTGATGGCAATGCAGGAGTCGGGTATTGGCCTGCATCAGATTCGGCATGACCAAAGCTCTATTTTCGAAGAGATGATCAAGCTGAACACCGTCCCCGAGATCGAAGATTGGTTCTGGACCGGCATCGTCCTTCCGTTGATCCGCATCTTCCGCGATCGTCAGCAGTCGCAGTATCACAACATCTCCGAGAAGATCATCGATCTGGTCCAGCGGCATTACGACACCGATCTGTCGCTGGAGGAATGCGCTACGCGGCTGAATTACAACGCCAACTATTTAAGCAGCGTCTTCCGCAAAGAGACCGGCGTGTCGTTCAGCGAATATTTGACCGCCTACCGGTTCGGCATGGCGAAGCGATGGCTGACGGACACCGGCATGCCTGTTAAGGATATCGCCGCGCGGCTCCGATACAACAATCCGCAGAACTTCATCCGCTCCTTCCGCAAGCTGGAAGGCTTGACGCCGGGACAGTACCGGGACAAATTCGCCAAGGACAGCGGCATGTCCCTTGGGTCATAACGAGACTCCGGCCGATGCGGCCGGAGTGTTGGCAGAAGTGCAGCATAAGAAGCTGGCGGTGACCTTAAGTCTCCGTCATCGTGCCGCCGTTGACGTGCAGCACTTGGCCGGTCATGTACGAGGAATCGTCGGAGGCCAGATAGACATAGGCGGGAGCGAGCTCGAACGGCTGGCCGGCCCGCTTCATCGGCGTGTCGAGCCCGAACGTCTTCACGTAGTCTGCGGAATAGCTGGAGACGATGAGCGGCGTCCAGATCGGCCCGGGCGCGACGGCGTTGACGCGGATGCCCCGTTCGGCCAGCTGCATGGACAACGACCGGGTGAACGAGACGATCGCTCCCTTGGTCGAGGAGTAGTCGATCAGCAGCGGCGCTCCCGCATAGGCGGTTACCGAGGCCGTGCTGATGATGGAGCTGCCTGGCTGCAGATAAGGAAGCGCAGCCCGCGTCAGATAGAACATCGGGAAGATGTTCGTGCGGAACGTGTCCTCCAGTTGCTCGTCGCTGATGTTGAGCAGGCTGTGCTGGGGGAACTGCACGCCTTGGTTCAGCACGAGCACGTCCAGCCGGCCGAACGTCCCGAGCGTTCTGGCGACGATCTCTTGCGAGAACGCCGAATGGCGCAGATCGCCTTCGATCAGCAGACAGCGGCGGCCGCAGCCCTCCACCATCTTCTGCGTGGCGAGCGCATCTTCTCGTTCTCGCGTCATATAGACGATGACAACGTCCGCCCCCTCCTTCGCGCAAGCGATGGAGACCGCGCGGCCGATGCCGCTGTCGCCGCCGGTGACGATCGCAACTCGGCCATTCAGCTTGCCGCTGCCCCGATAAGCGGGATTCTCGGAGATTGGCTGCGGGTTCATCAGCGTCTGCAAGCCGGGCTGCTGATTCTGATGCTGCGGCGGGAACGTTATTGGCACTTGCTTGCACTTCGTTTCTTGTCCCACGTACGGATAAGTCGGAACCACCGGATATCCTCCTTCATTCGCAATGCTCATAGCAGGATATTCGGCATCCGCCCAGAAGTCGACAACCAAAAACGAGAATAACGCGCAACGGTTACCCGTTGTGTGTTATTCTCGTTGACTTGTCCTGATTATGCTGCTGGATGTAGCGCTAACTGCACCGAGAAGCTCGATATAATCGAGGTTCTCTCCAACAACGATGCGTATCTCACCGAGTAACTCGATTTCTTCGAACTTCTCCTCGGCGAGCAACGGCAACTCTCAGTCCTTCAGCAGCCCCGCATAGATGAGCCCGTTGCGGACGCCGCCTGCTTCGACGCGAGTCGTGACGTAATCCGCATACGGCAGCACATCCGGGTGCGAATTGCCCATCGCGATGCCGAGGCCGACATACTCCAACATCTCCTTGTCGTTCAGCCCGTCGCCGAAGGCTACCGCCTCTTCCTTCGTCAGCCCGAGCACGTCCAGCAGAGCCGCGATGCCTGCGGCCTTCGAGCCGTTCTTCGGCAGCACATCCAGCGCCTTCGAATGCCAGCGGATGAAGCGCAGCGCAGGGAGCGCATCCTCATAGACTTGCTCCTCATGGCTCTCGCAATGCAGGAACACTTGATAGACGGCTTCCTTCTTCCAGAAGTCCGCATCCACGCCCGGGTGCGCCACCTTCAGCGATTCGACCGCATCGAAGGCGAACGGATCGCCTTCGCGGTTGGCGTAATACCACTCTCTGCCCTCGAAGACGAGCGCATGGCCATTGCGGTCCGCCAGCTCGACCAGCTTCTCCAGGTCGCTTCGATCGATCGTCAGCTCGTGAAGCGCCTTCCCTTGGTACACGACATAGCCGCCGTTAAGGCTAACCCATGATTCGATGCCAAGCTCGTCGGCTACCGGCTTAATGAAGTAAGGCGCGCGGCCCGTCGCGATCACCGGCTCGACGCCGCTGGCCTTCAATTGGCGCACGGCTTCGGCGGCATCCGGCGGCACGCGCTTCTCCTCGTCCAACAACGTACCGTCAATGTCGAAGAAAACAATTCGGTAAGACATCCAGCATTCTCCTATCCTATCCTCTATTTATCTCTCTCTGGCTTCGTAGAACAAGACGTCCTCGGGCAGCCCGAAGAAGTCGCAGTACAATTCCCGGTACCCGGCGTCCGGGAGCGCGCCCTGGTGCATATATTTGCGAGTCGTGGCGGGAGCGATTCCTGCCTTGCGGCTGAAGGCAGCAGGCGAGACGCCGTGGACGGCGAACAGGCCCGACAGAATCCGATTGCGCTTCGCGCCGAGCAGCGCCCGCTTGTAGAACTTCCCTTCCCCTTGGAAGGCGGCGGCAATAGCTTCGGCAGCTTCCAATCCATGCTCATCCAGGTGGAAAAGAACGTGTTGCGGCAAGCCGAACTTATGCGCGATGGCCGCCCGATACTCCTCCGTCGGATGCACGCCTTCGTAGATCCAGGATGCGACCGTACGCGGCGCGACGCCCAGCTCTTCGGCCAGCTCCGACAGCTTCACGTCTTCCACGATCAGCACGGCCATCAGCACCCGATTGCGCACGGTCCAGCTCTTGGGCTTGCGGAATCTGGGTTTGCGGATGCCCTTGCCGATCTTGTCCCGGTTGCGGAGCGCCAGCTGCTCAATTCGATGTTTCTCTTGATGTCCCAGCATGTGGTCTTGCATCTTCCTTTACCGATCATTTCTTCTATATTACTATAACCGGCCATCTCTGCACGAATGTAAATAAACGGAAAACCGCCCGGCGCCTTCGAGGGCCGGACGGTTCTTGGGAATGAGGGCTCAGATGGTTACGGTCACTTCGCCGCGAACCGAATGAACTCCGCGAGCAGCTTCGCCGCTTCCGCGCGGGTTGCGGCGCTTGCAGGATCGAAGCGATTGTCTCCCTTCCCGTCGATAATGCCGGATTGCCGCAATGCCGACACCGCCTCGCGGGCGTAGGCCGCGATCGCGTCTTCGTCCGCGAACGGAGCCGGCGCGCTTGATGCGGCCGTCAGGTCGACGCCGGCTGTTTGAGCAGCGAAGCGGCTCAACATCGCCGCCATCTCCTGGCGAGCGATGGCGATATCCGGTTCGAAGAGGTCTCCCGAACCGTTCGCGATGCCTTGCTCGCGCGCCCACAGCGCTGCGCCGGCGTACCAGGCGTCCGCGTCCACGTCCGCGAGGCCGGCAGAACCGGCGGCGCCGCTCGCGTATAGGCTCAGATCCGCGCCGGCGAGCTTGGCGAGCATCTGTACGAATTGCGCTCTCGTAAGGCTGTCCGCCGGAGAGAAGCCGCCTTGTTCGTTGCCTTCTACGATATCTCGGGCAGCGAGGAAGCGGACGGAGTCGGCGTACCAGCCCGAGACGATATCGTTGAAGCTGGACGGACGGTAGCTCACCGCATAATCCCCAAGAGTAGCTGCCCCAAGGTTCACGCGGCCCGTCGCCGGATCATAGATGCCCGCCGGCAGGATGTTGGACGTGCCGTCGGCATTCACCGCGGAGATGACGACGGACTGCGCGTCCTGATCCGATCCCGCGGCGTATGGAATGGACAGCGCGATGCCGCCTGCAGGAATCTTGGCTGCTTCGCCTCCGACGGAGGCGGCAAGGCGCAGCACTGTACCGTCAGCCGCCGCATCGGCCCGGCTGATCGTCAGAATCGCGTCGCCCGTTCCGGCGGCGCGAAGGGCAGCCAGCGCTTCCGGACCGTAGGCGACGGACGCAAGCGGCGTCGACACGGTTAGCTTATCGAGCTGCCCTTCCGCGATCGCGCTCAGCGCGGCTTGCGGAAGCGCAAGCTCGAAGCCCGCTGCCTGCGCGCCATCTTCAGCTGCGCCAGCCGACAATTGAATGACGAGAGCCGTTCCGTCGGCGCGAGCTTGACGAATCGCGGCGTTCAGCTGCTCGGCCGTAGCCGAAGCCTTCGCCCATCCATCCGCGCCAAGCTTCGCTTCGAGCGTTACGATCGAGCTGGCAGGCTCGGACGGTTCCGCGTTCGTGGTCGGACTCGTTGGATTCGTTGGAGTCGTCGGATTCTCTGCCGCCGTCGCCGAGAACTTGACGTTGTCCATGTACATCCGTCCGGCAAAGTCGCTCTCGCCGTCCGCGACCACGACGGTAATATCGCGCAGCAGCGTATCCGCCTCGAGCGCTTTCCCCTCGTTGATCTTCTCCAGATCGAAGGCGGCTTTGAACTTGTACAGTCCGTCCTCCGTCTTCGCCGCTTGGTCAAGTTGGTCAAGCGCAATATTGAACGTATCTGCCGCTTGCGCCCAATAGCCGAGCGATGGCGGCGCGAACGCCAGGTTGATCGACAGCGTCCCTTGAGATGCCCGCACAGGCTTCAGATAGAAGTCGAACGTTAGATATCGGTTACTTCCGCGGGTCGTATTGATGTTGCCCAAGACGATACGGGGCGCGGACACCCAGCCGTCCGACGGTTTGACCTCCGGATAGGCTGTCTCCCAAGAGAGCGCAGGCGATCCGTTCGCCTCCTGGAGCGTCAACGCGCTCTTCACGCCGGAGCCGGGATCCCAGTTCCAGCCTTGGCGGGTGCTGTCTTCGAATGTAGACGGCAGCGTCGGCGCGCCGATTGGATCGTGCACGACCGGAGGCTCCGTGACAGCCCGCGATCCCGATACGGTGATGTTGTCAATCGAGATGGCCTCCGCCGGGTCTGCGCCAAGGAATAAGATCAAGTTCGTCATCGTGCTGTCGTCTGCATTGGCCGCGATCGCCTCCAGATTCGGCGAATCCGCGCGGGTGATCGTCAGCGTTGCTTGGAAGGCCCCGTCCTCCCGCTGCGCGAAGTCGTCCGGCGTCAGCGTCACCGCGCGCGTCGGGTTCGCCCAGCCCGCCGAAGCGCTCTGCGGAATAGCAGCGATGGCAACCGACGCCGGCTCCGCCGCGATGACGTCCATCGTCAGCTGCTGCGCGCCCAGCATATCCGGACGGGCGGAGGCACCGTCCGCCGACAGGCGAAGGTTGCCCCAGAAGCCGTCCCCGTACACGTTGCGGCTGACGCTAAGTCCGCTCACTTGCAGCGCGTTATTGACGTTCTGGACCTCAATACCATTGTCTTCCTTGACCGGGCTGTCGCCGTTAATGCCGAAGCCCTGGGTCGTGCCGTCGTTGAAGTCCCAGACGACGGTCTGGAAGTCTTCCCTCTCCGTCCGGTCGATCGGCTCGTAAGGGATGCCCTTGATCCGCGCCCGGATATATTCGCCGGAGACGCTCAGCTCATCGGCTGCCCACACTTGGTCGTCGCCTGGATCGAGGCTTGTCGCGTCATGCTTGCCCAGCTCGAACGGCAGGAAGGCGGCGGACGTCTCGGCCTTGTTCGTCAGCGACCAGTTCGCCCAGCTGATGTTATTCTCGTTCAAGAACGTGAGCCACTGATCGGCTTCCTCGAGGAACGGGCCGTTGTTGCCGCTGGCTTCGCTCGTTCCCCATTCCGTCGCGAACAAGGCAAGCCCATGCTCCAGCGCGTACCGGGCGTTGCTCATCACGTTGTCGCGGTCCGTGCTGTCTGCCGCCGGCATATGGGTGCCGGTATAGAAGTGAACCGTGTACATCGTGCCCTCATCATCGATCGGATCATCGGCCGCCAGATCGGCGCGCTGGCTCCAGTTCGGACTGCCGACGATCACGATATTCTCGTTGCCGCTGTCGCGCAGCATCTGGATGATCGGCTCCGCGTACGACTTGACCTGGGCCCAACCGGCCGCATCGTTCGTCACGCCCGGCTCGGCGTTGTTCGGCTCATTGGCCAGCTCGTACAGAATGTGCGGATCGTTCGGGTACTTCTCCGAGATTTCCCGGAAGAAATTCATCGCTCCCGCATATGTATCCGCGTTCGGGTCGCCGGGCTGATGCACGTGCCAATCCACGATCACATACAGATCATGGGCGATCGCGAGCTCGATGCCTTGAATGACCTTATCCTTCAACGACGGATCGGCGGCATATCCGTTCTCACCGACGTACATCGCGAGTCGGATCAGGTTCGCATCCCAATCGTTAGCAAGCGCTGCGAAAGCGTTCTCATTTAAGATTTCTGGAAACCACTGCAGCCCGTGCGTGCTCATGCCGCGCAGCTGGATCGGATTCCCTCGCTCGTCTGCAAGCGTCTTGCGGCCTTCCACATCAATCAGCTGCAAGTGTCCCCCGACGGAAGGCTTCTCCCCCGGAGCCGCCAGCAACGGATCCAGAGCGGGAGCCGGCTCGTCCGCGTTAGCCCACATCGGCATCACAGCAACAAATACAATTACCGCCATCAGAGCGGCTATCCGTCGCAAAGCCCGTTGTCTCTTTGCCAATTCAATCACCCCATCGCAAGAGTTCGATCGTGTGCGAGTCCATGGAACACCTGATGACAGAAAACGTTTTCTTTTTTCAACAAAAAAAGAGAGCATCTTGCCGAACTAACGACGCGACCCTCATTAACCATGTCAGATCCACCGCCACCTCCTCCGTCAAATAAAACGTTTTCCTTTTCCATTATATCATCCGTTTTCCATTTTTGACTAGAGATTGTCCAGCATCTCTCAGAGCCTCTCGTCTCTCTTCCGAAGAATACTATACAACGCGGCGCAGCATGCCGAGCAGAGCAGCGCCATGAAGGCGATGAAGCCGTAGCCGGCTTGCAGGCCCAGCAGGCGGCTGCTGTCCGCGCCTTCCCGCTCGAACAGCGCGCGCACGAAGTCGATGATGTAGCCGATGCACAGATTGCCGATGACGCCGGCAATTCCCATGAGCGTGACCGTGAACGTGATCGCCGTATCCGTCCCCTTCGGGAAGCGCCTGGCGATCATCGCCATCACGGTCGGATAGATCGGCGCGATGCCGATACCGGCGACCGCGAACAGCCAGGCACCCGGTTCGCCGGCGAATATCGCCGCGAGCGTACACAAGCCCGAGAAGGCGGAGAAGAGGAGCACCGACAGCGTATAACCGATTCGGTCCGTGATCGGGCCGAGGAACAATCGCGCCAGCATGAAGCATACGAAGAACAGCGACAGCATGCCGGATGCGTCCCCCGTGCTCCAGCCGTACGCTTTCTCCAGGAAATTGACCAGCCAGCTGCCGACCGCCATCTCGGAGATGACGCCGGACGAGAGGATGGCCACGATGAGCCAAGCGATCGGATCGCGGAAGAGAAGGCGGTAGGAGATGCGCTCTTCCTGCGGATGATCGCCGTCGCCAGGGAACCGCCCAAACAGTGAAGGTAGGATCGGCAGAATCGACAAGGACAGCATGAGGAGATACATCCCCCGCCAGCCCAGCTCGCCCCCGCCTATGTGCCATCCCATCATCGAAGCCGCGATCAGAGGCGCCACCGTCGAGCTGAGTCCGTAGAAGAAGTGGGCGACATTCATCATCGTTCCTGTATTCTTGACGAAGATGCGGGCGGCCATAATCGCAAGACCGATCTCCAGCATCCCGTTGCCGATGTACAGCAGGAAATAAGAGGCTGTCAAATACGTATAATTCGCGGCGTAATAGATAAGGAGGCCGGACAAGGCCATGGAACCGAACGCGAGAATGCCGGTCAGCTTGACGCCGATTCGCGCCGCCAATGCCGAGGTGAACGAACAGGCCGCCAAGTAGCCTAACGAGTTCAAGGCGAGCAGAACGCCGAGCTGTCCTTCGTCCAAGCCGAACTCGCCCTGCATTCTTGGGATGGCCGGACCTTTAATATTCTCAGAGAAGCCGAAGATTAGGAAGCCGCCGAATACGACGAGCAGCAGCAAGATGCCGTTCGCCCGGGAACGTTCGCTCATGAGGATACCTCCGCAGCAGTAACAACCGTAGGATGCAACCTCCTCATTATCGGGAAGATCGAGACCAAGCGCAACGGTGAAAATAAAAAAAAGCGGCCAGACGCTACGTCTGAGGCCGCTGACCGATCGACCGGAACGTCGCCGTTCCGAATGCTAGTTTGTCGCCGTCTTCGCTTCGCACATAACCGGTTGCGGTGATCGACCGGCGCGTCATATGGACAATCTCAGCTGTAGCGAACACACGCCCGGAAGAGGTTGATTCCAGGAAATGCATGTTGAGATTCGTCGTCACGACGTTCTCTTCCCCGCGCACGATCATGACCAGAATGCCGATGACCGTGTCAATCAGCGAAGCATGAACGCCGCCGTGCAGAATGCCGGCCAGATTGAGCAGCTCGGGCTTGATCTCCATCGAGATGGTGACCTCCCTGTCGCTCCATTCCTCCAGCCGGCATCCCAGATGGCCCCAGAACGACTTGTTCCCCATCTCTTCCCATTGCTTAATCTTCTCCGCCAACTCTTCCATGTCTACTCCATCCTCCCATCCCTGCTCTCTATCTCTAAATACCTATCTCTATATTAGCAAAGTTATGAGGTTCTAGCCTTCTCCTCTTCCTCCTCGATCAGCTTGCGCCGCAGCACCTTGCCGGCCATCGTCTTCGGAAGCGCTTCCCGAAATTCAATGATCTTCGGAACTTTATAGGCCGCCAGCCTCTCCTTGCACCACTGCTTCATCTCGTCCGCGCCGGCTGTTGCCCCTTTGCGAAGCACGATGTATGCCTTGACCGTCTCTCCCCGGTACGGATCGACGACGCCCGCGACGGCCGCTTCCTCGACGGCGGGATGCTCGAACAGCACTTCCTCGACTTCGCGAGGATAGATATTGTAGCCGCCTGCAATGATCAGATCCTTGCGCCGATCGATGATATAGGTGAAGCCTTCTTCATCGATCGACCCCAGATCGCCGGTCAGCAGCCAGCCGTCCTGCAGCACGCGAGCCGTCTCCTCCGGCCGGTTCCAGTAGCCCTTCATCACCTGCGGTCCCCGAACGGCCAGCTCGCCGATCTCGCCAGGCTCCGCATCCTCGAACGTGTCGGGATGAACGATCCGCGCGTCCGTATCCGGAAACGGCAGTCCGATGGAGCCGTTCTTGCGCTTCTCCCAAATGTTGTTCGCATGCGTCACCGGAGACGCCTCGGTTAAGCCGTAGCCTTCGATCAGCCTGCCGCCGGTCAGCGCTTCGAATCTCTCCTGCACGTTCTGCGGCAGCGGAGCCGCCCCGCTAATACAGATGTTGATCGAGCTCAGATCATATTTGCCTACGTCAGGATGATTAATGATCGCAATATACATCGTCGGCGCGCCGGGGAATACCGTCGGTCTCTTGCCGTGGATCGTTCGCAGCACCTGGCCGATCTCGAACCGGGGCAGAAGCACCAGCGTCCCTGCCGAGTAGATGCCGAGATGAAGCAGAACGGTCAGCCCGAACACATGGAAGAACGGCAGCGCCGCGAGGAAGGTCTCCTTGTTGTTCTCGGCCTTGTAGAACCAGAGCCGGCATTGAATCGCATTGGCGACCAGATTATGGTGCGTCAGCATGACGCCCTTCGCGAGGCCGGTCGTGCCGCCGGTGTACTGAATGAGCGCGAGATCGTTCATGGGATCGATGATCGCTTCGACCGGTTCCTCCGAAGCTCCCTTCAGCAGCTCTCGGAAGGATAGCACTGGGCCGCCGTATTCGATCTTGGGGCGCTGGCCGTCCTTTCTCATTTTCAGATCGAACAGCACATTCTTCGGAAAAGGAAGATAGTCCCGAATCGCCGTCACGATAATTCGCGCAAGCGGATGGCGCTCCGTCGACTTGCGAACCCTCTCCAGCAGTTGGTCGAGCACGACGATCGTCGTCGCCCCTGAATCCTCCAGCTGATGCTCCAGCTCGCGCGGCATGTACATCGGGTTCGTCATGACGACAACGGCGCCCATCATTAACGCGCCATAATGGGCGATAATGGTCTGCGGGCAATTGGGCAGCATGATGGCGACGCGCTCGCCCTTGCGGACGCCCTGCCGAAGCAGAGCGTTCGCGAAGCGGCGCGTCGAAGCTAACAGCTGCCGATAAGTCATGCGGAAGCCCATAAAATCAATGGCCGTACCCTGCGGGTTATTCGCGGCCGCGTCTAGGAGGAATGAAGCAAGATTCTGCAGCGGATATGTGTACGTCGGTGGAACTTCGGCAGGATACTGTTGCAGCCAAGGCTTATTCGGCATGGCCGACACCTCTTTTGCGCAAAGTGTATTGCAGACCTTCGGTTACACGACGTATTGCTCGGCTGCGATGACGCGGGCGGCGATGCTCCGCTTCAATCCCACCATATTCGCCGGGGAATGGCGGGTTAGCTTCTTAAGGATCGATAATTGCGTCCGGAGCGTATCGCCCGTCTCCATCGCGGAGAGAACCTCCCGAGCCCAATTCTCAATCTTGCTAAACTCTTCGTGAATGAAGACGACGGTCATGTCGATCGCATTCTGCGCCTTGTCCTCGCCGCTGCCGGCGATCAGCTTGCGGGTGCGCAGCAGCGCGCTCTCCATCGCGAAGACGGAGATCATGATGTCCGCCAGGTTGCTAAGCACCTCTTGCTCCTGCTCGAGCTTCATTTGATACTTCTGCACCGCCTGCGCGCCGGCCATCAGGAAGATTTTCTTCGCCATTGCAAGCATATGAGCTTCCTGTTCCAACGTTCCCTCGAACATTTGCGAAGGCATCGGCTCCATCAGCTCGGCCTGCAGCGCCATTGCCTTCTGCATGAGCGGCAGCTCGCCCTTCATCGCGCGTTTGATCAGCGTGCCTGGAATGAGCAGCCGGTTGATCTCGTTCGTTCCCTCGAAGATCCGGTTGATCCGCGAATCCCGGTAGCTGCGCTCGACTCTGTACTCCTGAATGAAGCCGTAGCCGCCGTGAAGCTGCACGCCTTCGTCGACGACGAAGTCCAGCACTTCCGAGCTGAACACTTTGTTGATCGAGCATTCCAGCTGGTATTCCGCGATCGCCTTCGCTGCCTGCAGGCCCGCGTTGTTGGCGGCGTTGGCGGAGGCGTTGTTGGCATTATTGGCATTGTTGGCGGCGTTCTCGCCTTCAAGCTCCGCGAGCCCTTCGTCGAACAGGCCGGCCGTGCGGTACACCATGCTCTCCAGCGCGAACGTCTTCGTGTTCATCTCCGCCAGCTTCTTGCCGATGAGCGGGAACGAGGAGATCGGGCGGCCGAACTGATGGCGTTCGTTAGCATACTTCGCCGAGGCAGCGATCGTCTCCTTCGTGCCGCCTACGGCTCCTGCCGCCAGCTTGAACCGGCCGATGTTCAGAATGTTGAACGCGATCAGATGGCCTTTGCCGATCTCCCACAGCAGATTGGACGCCGGCACCTTCACGTCCTCCAGAATGAGCGGGCAGGTGGACGAGCCCTTGATACCCATCTTCTTCTCTTCCGGTCCGATGCTGACGCCCGGCATGCCGCGCTCGACGATGAACGTGCTGAAGTCGGTGCCGTTCACCTTCGCGTAGACGATGAAGATGTCCGCGAAGCCCGCGTTGGTAATGAATTGCTTCGTGCCGTTGAGGACATAGTGCTGGCCGTCCTCCGTAGGGATCGCGGTCGTCCGCGCGCCTTGGGCGTCGGAGCCGGAGGTCGGCTCCGTCAGGCAATAGGCGGCGATCTTCTCCCCCGCCGCCAGCTGCGGCAAGTACTTGCGCTTCTGCTCGTCGGTGCCGAAGTAGACGATCGGCAGCGTGCCGATGCCGACGTGCGCGCCGAGCGACAGGGCGAAGGACGATGCCTTCGCCATCTTCTCGCCGATCAGCGTCGAGCTGATCTTGTCGAGGCCGAGGCCGCCGTAGGCTTCCGGCACGTCCGCGCCGAGCAGACCAACCTCGCCGGCTTTGCGCAGCTTGGAGACGGTCAGCTCGTAGTTCAGCTTCTCGATCTCGGCGTCATGCGGCACGATCTCCGCGTCGACGAAGTCCTCCGTCGTCTGCGCGATCATGCGCTGTTCCTCGGTGAAGTCTTCCGGCGTTACGATGCGCGCCGCATCGATGTCGTCGATAATGAAGCTGCCTCCGCGGATTTTGGAGCTGTTTAACACTTTGCTCATGGCCGATCTCTCCTTTACGATTGGATGCTCATGTACGATGGACACTCATTTACGTTAGATACTCATATACAATTAGATACTCATACCCGCTAGACACTCACTCCCCGCACAACACTCATTCCCCGCACAACACTCATTCCCCGCGTGGCCGAGTAACTCGATTTTTTCGGGTTTCTTCGGCTGTTTGTGCTTCGCGCGACCGAGAAACTTGATTTTTTCGAGTTTCTCCGGCTGTTGGGGCGTCAACTCTGCAAGTCCCCCGCTCCTTACCCGGCGTGAACTTCGAAGACGCCAGCCGCGCCCATTCCGCCGCCGATGCACATCGACACGACGCCGTAGCCGCCCCCGCGGCGGCGCAGCTCGTGAATGAGCGTCGCCGATAGCTTCGTGCCGGTACAGCCGAGCGGGTGGCCGAGCGCGATTCCGCCGCCGTTGACGTTCACCTTCTCCTCGTCGATGCCGAGTTCCCGAATGACGTGCAGGCACTGCGATGCGAACGCCTCGTTGATCTCGAACAGCTTGACGTCGTCCAAGCCGATGCCGGCCATCTGGAGCGCCTTCGGGATCGCCTTGACCGGGCCGACGCCCATGATCTCCGGCTCTACGCCAGCCAGCGCGAACGAACGGAATGTCGCTAGCGGCTTCAGCCCCATCGCTTCGGCGCGTTCGCGGCTCATAAGCACCGCAGCGGCGGCGCCGTCGCTGAGCGGCGAAGCATTGCCCGCCGTTACGGAGCCGCCGAGCTTGAACGACGGCTTAAGACCGGCGAGCGCGTCAAGCGTCGTATCGGCGCGGACGCTCTCGTCCGTGTCGAACGTGAAGGAGCGCGTCAAGACTTTGCCGCGTTCGTCTACATTTCTCAGCGTCGCATTGATCGGTACGATCTCGTCTTTGAACTTGCCTTCTGCGATCGCCTTCGCCGCTTTCTCATGCGAGCGCAGCGCGAAGCGGTCTTGGTCCTCGCGGGAGACGCCGAACCGCTCCGCGACGTTCTCAGCCGTATGCCCCATGCTGATATAGACTTCCGGCATCTCTTCCACGATGCGCGGGTTCGGGGACACTTTGAAGCCCGTCATCGGGACGTGGCTCATGCTCTCGACCCCGCCGGCGACAATGACGTCTGCGTGACCGAGCATAATGCGTTCCGCGGCGAACGCGATCGCCTGCAGTCCAGACGAGCAGAATCGGTTGATCGTCAGCGCCGGCACCGTATTCGGAAAGCCGGCATAGAGTGACATAATTCTGGCGAAGTTAAGCCCCTGCTCCCCTTCGGGCATCGCGCAGCCGATAATGACGTCTTCGGCATCCTCCTTCTTCAGCCCCGGCGTTCGCTCGACGACCGCCTCGAGCACCGCCTTGCCCAGATCGTCTGCGCGCGTCTGAACGAGGCTGCCCCGCTTCGCTTTGCCGACCGCGGTGCGCGCAATCGTGACGATTACTGCTTCTCTCATGGCTCTTCCTCCCAACGTACTATTTCCGACCAACCACACACCCGTGCGCCGAGTTAGTTCGTTCGCGAACTAATTCCCGCCGTATGCACCAGCCGTGCGCCGAGTTAGTTCGTTCGCGAACTAATTCCCGCCGTATGCACCAGCCGTGCGCCGAGTTAGTTCGTTCGCGAACTAATTCCCGCCGTATGCATCACCCGTGCGCCGAGTTAGTTCGTTCGCGAACTAATTCCCGCCGTATGCACCACTCGTGCGCCGAGTTAGTTCGTTCGCGAACTAATTCCCGCCGTATGCACCCCTCGTGCGCCGAGTTAGTTCGTTCGCGAACTAATTCTCGCCGAATGCATCACACGTGCGCCGGGTTAGTTCGTTCGCGAACTAATTCCCGCCGATTGCATCACACGTGCGCCGGGTTAGTTCGTTCGCGAACTAATTCCCGCCGTATGCATCACCCGTGCGCCGGGTTAGTTCGTTCGCGAACTAACTCCCGCCGTATGCACCAACCGAACATCGCCCGGCCGGCCATACGCCAGCTAATTCCGCAGCGCCTTGCCCTTCGTCAGCATGTGCTGCATGCGCTGCTGCGTCTTCGGCTCGCCGCACAGGCTAAGGAACGCTTCGCGCTCCAGGTCGAGCAGATACTGCTCGCTGACGAGCGTCCCCGCCGGCACGTCGCCGCCGGCCAGCACATGCGCGAGCTTCTTCGCGATCTTCAGATCGTGATCGCTAATCCACCCGCTCTGCCGCATGCCGATCGCGCCGAGCGTCAAGGCCGCCTTGCCTTCGGCGCCCGCGACGCGCACGCGCTCCTCCGGAATCGGCTCGTAGCCGGCCTGCGCCATCCGCAGCACCGCTTGCTTCGCCTCATAGATGCGGCGGTCCTGGTTCAGCAGCACGCGGTCCGTCTCCTTCAGGTAGCCGAGCTTCTTCGCGTCGTGCCCGCTCGTCGATACTTTGGCCATGCCGATCGTCTCGAACGCTTGGCTAAGCCGCGGCAGCAGGTCCGCATCCGGCGAACGCTCGCTCTGGCTGATCCGCAGCGCGAATTCCTTGCAGCCGCCGCCTGCCGGGATGAGGCCGACGCCGACTTCGACGAGACCGTAATACGTCTCGGCCGAAGCGATGACCTGGTCCGCCGGAAGGCAAGCCTCCACGCCGCCGCCCAGCGTCATGCGATGGGGCGCTGCGACAACAGGCTTTTCGAGCCGCTTGATCTTGAGCATGGCGTTCTGGAACATTCGAATGATGCCGTCGACTTCGTCCCACTCCTCGTCCTGCGCCTCCATCAGCAGCAGCATGATATTCGCGCCGACGCAGAAGTTGCGGCCTTCGTTCGCGATGACCAGCCCTTCGTAGTTGCGGCGAACCTCCTCTACACCTTGCGAGATGAGGCTCAGAATATCGGAACCGATCGCATTGTTCGGCGAATGGAACTCGAGGCAGGCAACGCCGTCTCCGAGATCGACGAGGCTGGCCCCGCTGTTGCCGATAATCGTGCGGCCATTCTCCTTGAGCGCGCGCAGCGAAATGTTCTCCGGCTTCTCCTCCGCCTCGCGGTAACGCCCCTCATGAATGTAGAACTTCCGGCCGCCCTCCCCCTTCCGGTAAAAGGACGTGTTGCCCTGTGCGATCCACTCCTTCACCCAGCCAGGGACCGCCAGCCCCTCGCGCTCCATTCGGAGGGCGGACGTCGCTAAGCCGATAGCGTCCCACGCCTCGAACGGTCCGAGCTCCCAGTTGAAGCCCCACTTCATCGCATTGTCGATCTCTTCAATCGAATCGGCGATCTCGCCGACCTTGGCCGCCGAGTAGACGAGCACTTGGCTAAGCAGGCTCCACGCCAGCTCGGAGTAGCGGTCGCCGCCCGCGATCAGCGCCTTCGTCTTCTCACGCGCGCCTTTGGCCAGCTTCGCTGCCTCCAGCGAGCCGGAGGACACCTTCTTCTGCGGCCGATATTCCATCGTCGCCGGGTCCAGCGCGAGAATCTCGCTCTTGCCGTCCGGGCCTTTGATCTTCTTGAAGAAGCCTTGGCCGGCCTTCTCGCCGATCCAGCCTCTCGCGACCAATTCCTTCGCCAGCGCCGGATGCTCGAACACCGCCCGCTCCGCCCCATCCATGACGTTGCGATGCACGTTGTCGGCCACATGCAGGAACGTATCGATCCCGACGAGATCGAGCGTGCGCAGCGTGGCGCTCTTCGGCCGGCCCATCGCCGGTCCCGTCACCGCTTCGATCTCCTCGACCGTGTAGCCCTTCTCGGCCATCTCCCGCAGCGTCACGAGCAGACCGTACGTGCCGATCCGATTGGCGACGAAGTTCGGCGTATCCTTGGCGATAACGACGCCCTTGCCGAGCGCGTTCTCGCAGAAGTCCTTCATCCGCCGCACGAGCGCGGCGTCCGTGTCCCGTCCGGGGATAATCTCCAGAAGCTTCATATAACGCGGCGGGTTGAAAAAGTGCGTGCCCATGAAGTGCTTCCTAAACTCGGGGCCGCATTCCGCCGACATCTCGTCGATCGAGATGCCGGACGTATTGGAGCTGACGACGAGGCCGGGCTTCCAATGCGCCTCGACCTTCCGCAGCAGCTCGCGCTTCACCTGCAGGTTCTCGACGACGACTTCAATGACCCAGTCGACGTCCGCGACTCGCGCCAGATCGTCCTCCAGGTTGCCCGGCGTGATGCGCTTCGCGAAGTCCGGATCGTACAACGGGGCCGGATTGATCTTCGCCAGCTTAGCGATCGCTGCCGTCGCGAGCCGGTTGCGCACGGCGGGATGCTCCAGCGTCAGCCCTTTGGCCGCTTCTTCATCGGTCAGCTTGCTCGGAACGATGTCCAGCAGCAGGCAAGAGATGCCCGCGTTGGCCAGGTGGGCGGCGATGCCCGAGCCCATAATGCCCGAGCCGATGACGGCCGCCTTGCGAATCGATTGGTTCATGCTCTGACCTCCTCTAATGGTTCAGATGTGCGAACGGGTCGGTCGCCGAACACGGCGTGCTCCAGCAGCTCCGCGACGTCCCTCGCCCGGACGTCCTCTTCAGCTTCCTTCATCTTGGTCCCGTCTTCAAACATAGCGAGGCAGTAAGGGCACGCGCTGCTGACGACCGTGGGACCCACGGCCAATGCTTGCTCGGTGCGCGCCAGATTGACCCGCTTGCCCGCCGTCTCCTCCATCCACATCATTCCGCCGCCGGCGCCGCAGCACATGGCGTTCTCCCGATTGCGCGCCATCTCGACGAGCCGGACGCCCGGGATCGCCTTCAGCACGTTGCGCGGCGCGTCGTATACGCCGTTGTAACGGCCGAGGTAGCACGAATCGTGGTAGACGATCCGCTCCTGCACTTCGTGTCGCGGCTGCAGCTTGCCTTCGCGGACGAGCTGCTCCAGAAGCTGGGTATGGTGAAGCACCTCCACGCCTTCCAGACCGAAATCCGGATATTCGTTCTTGAGCGTGTTGAAGGTGTGCGGGCAAGCGGTGACGATTCGGCGAACGCCGTACTTCTTGAACGTCTCGATGTTCTCGGCGGCGAGCTGCTGGAACAGCATCTCGTTGCCCATCCGGCGCGGCGTGTCGCCCGAGTTCTTCTCCTCGTTGCCGAGAATCGCGAAGCTGACTCCCGCTTCCTGCATCAGGCGGACGAACGCCCGCGAGATGCGGCGGCTGCGCTGGTCGTAGGAGCCCATCGAGCCGACGAAGAACAAGTAGTCGAAGCCGGGATTGTCCTTGACCGTCGGCACGCTTATGCCTTCAATCTCGGCGGTCCAATTCGCGCGGTCACCCCGGCTCAGACCCCACGGATTGCCTTGGCGCTCGATGTTCTGCAGCGCGCGCTGCCCGTCGTGCGGCAGGCTGCCCTGCATGAGCACGAGATGGCGGCGCAGGTCGATGATCTTGTCGACGTGCTCGTTGCCGACCGGGCATTGATCCTCGCAGTTGCGGCACGTCGTGCACGACCAGATCTCGTCCTCGGTCATGACGTCGCCGATCAGCTCGAGCTCCAGCGGATTGTTCGCCGGATCTCGATGCCAGGCGGACTTCTGCCAGTCCAGCGTCGGGCGAATGTCGGTGACGGCGCCTTCCCGAGCCGCCTTGCGACCGCCCGCATTGTCGGCGCTCGACGCGGCGGCCTCTCGCTCCCCGGCCTCCGACGCCGCTTCGCGCCACGCGACGCCCGAAGCGACGGCTGCCGGAGCCATCGCGTGCGCTCCGGCCGACGCCGACGCGGGGAACGCGAACGCCGGCGCCCAAGGCGACTTGCTCGTGACGGCGGCGCCCTTCTCCTGCAGATGGTCGCGCAGCTTCGTGATCAGGTGCATCGGCGACAGCGCCTTGCCGGTGTTCGACGCCGGGCAGACGTTCGTGCAGCGGCCGCATTCGACGCAGGCGTAGAAGTCGAGCATCTGCTTCTGCGTGAAGTCTTCGATCTTGCCGGCGCCGAACGATTCCGCGTTCTCGTCCTCCAAGTCGAGCTTGCTCAATCGGCCGACGGGCTCACGGCGGCGCAGCCAAATGTTCAGCGGCGCGGTCAACAGGTGGAAGTGCTTCGACTGCGGGACGTAGACGAGGAAGGAGAGCAGCACGAGCAGGTGCACCCACCAGAAGACATAGAAGACGGCTTCCGCCGCGCCTACCGGCATGCCGGAGAAGATCGCCGCGATCGCCGACGAGATCGGCGCGTAGCCCGAAGGCTCAAGGCCGAGCCAGACGCGTTCGAAGCCAAGCGCGAACAGCACCGACAGCATCAGAGTGAAAATAAAATAAACAACAAGGCTCGGCTTCCAGCCCCGCTTCAGCCGCGGGAGCTTCTCCCCGTAGCGGCGGTACGCGGCGTAGCCCATGGCGGCGAGCACGAGGAAGACGACCGCCTCCTGCATGAGCCCGAACAGGCCGTAGGCCGGGAACGGAACGTGCTTGCCGTCCGTCAAGCCCTTGACGATGAGATCGAGCGCGCCGAATTGCACAATAATGAAGCCGTAGAAAATGACGATGTGCATCATCCCGCTGCGGGGATCCTTCAGGAGCTTCTTCTGACCGAACACCTGCGAGAGGAATTCGGCCATTCTCCCTTCGCCGCCCCCGCTGAAGGAGGCGGGCTGGCCTAGCTTCTTGACATAGAGATAGCGGTGGTAGACGGCCCGGTAGAACAAGTAGAGCGCATACCCGGCTGCCGCCAGAAATAAGAGGAGATTCGCGATCTGCCACGCCATAGACATCCGTCCTTTCCCGTTCTGCTGCGAGTTCCGATAGCTTCATGCCAGGTTCTTCGTCAAGCCAATTGCGAGAAGTTGCCGCGGATATAAGGTTGTGTTGTGGCGATGCTGATGGACTGCGGAGTTGCGTCTGCGAAGTCTGTAAACGGTTACAACCGCTCCGTAATATAAATCTTATGAGGCGATCCTTGACTTTCGGATAGGTTTCTCATAAGATGGAGGAAAAATGAATGATCATTCATTCAGTTACTGTGAATTTTATCACTGGGGTGCCGACATGACAAGTAGAAAAAATGAAAAATACGCGCTTATCCTGCGTGCCGCTGAGAAAGTCATCGCCGAGAACGGCTTCCACGGCTCGCAAGTGTCGCGGATCGCGAAGGAAGCCGGCGTCGCCGACGGCACCATCTATCTCTACTTCAAGAACAAGGAGGATATTCTCATCTCCCTGTTCCAGAACCGGCTCGGCGAGCTGGTCGCCTTGTTCAACGAGAGCATCCGCGAGACCGATTCGGCGGACGCGGCGCTGCGCAAAGTGTGCGAGCTCCACTATCGCGAATTGGAGAGCAACGTCGATCTCGCCTACGTGACCCAGATCGAGCTCCGCCAGAGCTCGCTGGAGCTGCGCAAAGCGATCGGCCTCGCGGTGAAGCCCTATATTGAATTAATCGAGCATATCCTCCGAAAGGGGGTCGAAGAGAAGTCGTTCCGTCCCGACCTTGACGTCAAGCTGACGCGGCTGCTCATCTTCGGGGCGATGGACGAAGTCGTCACGTCCTGGCTCATCGCCGGGCGCAAGTATTCGCTAAGCGCGCAAGTGGATAAGACGGTCGAGTTTTTCCTGAGGGGTCTCAAATAACCTGCGAGAGGGGTTTTCTTCGATGAACATCTGCGTCTTATTGAAGCAAACGTTCGACACCGAGGAGAAGGTCGTCCTTCGCGACGGCGCGGTATCCGAGGACGGCGTCAAGTTCGTCATCAATCCGTACGACGAGTATGCGGTAGAAGAAGCGATCCTGCTTCGTGACAAGGCGGGCGGCACGATCGTCGTCGTCTCCGTCGGGCCGGAGCGGACAGCCGAAGCGCTGCGCACGGCGCTCGCCATGGGGGCAGACGAAGCGGTGCTCATCGCGAACGAGCGCATCGGCGGCGACGAGCACGCCGTGTCGAAGGCGCTCGCCTCTTATATCGGCAGGCATTCGTTCGACGTTGTGCTCGGCGGCAACTTCTCCGTCGACAACGGCGCCGGCCAGGTCGCCGTGCGCGTAGCCGAGCTGCTCGGAATGCCGCACGTCAGCTCCGTCACGAAGCTGACAGTGGACGGCGCATCAGCTACGGCGCTGCGCGATGCCGAGGGCGACACCGAGACGGTGGAGGTTCGGCTGCCGGCGGTGTTCACCGCACAGCAAGGCTTGAACGAACCGCGCTATCCGTCACTGCCCGGCATTATGAAGGCGAAGAAGAAGCCGTTCGCGCAGCTGACGCTGGACGATCTCGGCTTGAGCGAAGCGGAGCTCGAGCCGCGGACGGCTCGCGAGCAGCTCTCGCTGCCGCCGCAGCGCCAAGCGGGAAGGCTGCTGAAGGGCTCGGCAGCCGAGCAGGCGGCGGAGCTCGTGCACCTGCTGCGCACGGAATCGAAGGTTATTTAAGCCGATAAGGGGGAACCTCGGATGAGCCAAACATACGTTGTCGTCGCGGAAGCGCGCGGCGGGAAGCTGCGGCAAGTAACGTTGGAAGCGGTTCAAGCGGCGCGGTCCGCCAAGCGGGAAGAGGATCGGGTCGCGGCGGTGCTGATTGGCCATGCGGTGGAGCCGCTGGCGGCCGAGTTGGCCGGCTATACGGACGGACCGGTGCATGTCGTCGACCATCCAGATTTGGAGCTTTACAATCCCGAAACCTATGCGACAGCGCTGGAAGCAGCTCTCGAATCGCTGGCTCCAAGCGCGGTGTTCCTCGGCCATACGGCGATCGGGCGCGATCTGGCGCCGGCGATCGCCGCTCGGCTCGGCGCGGGCCAAATCTCCGACGTCATCGCCATTCAGCGGGACGGCGGCGGCGAGGAAGCTTCGTTCACGCGTCCGCTCTACGCCGGCAAGGCATTCGAGACGAAGCGCTTCGTTGGAGACGGCGTTCGGGTCGTGACGGTTCGGCCGAACAATTTTCCGGCGGCGGAGCCCGCACCCGCGCCGGGAGCGGTCGTGAGCGTCGCCTACTCCGCTCCCTCCGACCTGCGCACGGTCGTGAAGGACGTCGTTCGCAAGATGAGCGGCAAGGTCGACCTGACCGAAGCGAAGATCGTCGTCTCCGGCGGACGCGGCGTGAAGAGCGCCGAAGGCTTCAAGCCGCTGGAGGAGCTGGCCGAGACGCTCGGCGCGGCAGTCGGCGCTTCCCGCGGAGCCTGCGACGCCGGCTATTGCGACTACGCGCTGCAGATCGGCCAGACCGGCAAAGTCGTCACGCCGGAGATCTACATCGCCTGCGGCATCAGCGGCGCGATCCAGCATCTCGCAGGGATGAGCCAATCGCGCGTCATCATCGCGATCAACAAGGACCCGGAGGCGCCGATCTTCAAGGTCGCGGACTACGGCATCGTCGGCGACCTGTTCGAGGTTGTTCCGCTGCTGACGGCAGAGTTCAGGAAAGTGCTGGTCTAATATCTTCGCTCCGGGCATTCGGGCTTTCCCTCGGCATTGTCATGCTGGCGGGAAGGCCTTTTTTTCGACCATCTGGATGTGCGCTCGTCAGACTCGGTGCAGGTTCTTCCGGCTGCATTTCCCTCTTGTTGTGAACACGCGTTCATGCTAATCTAGTATGGTTTAGTGCAGCGACAACAAGAGGTGACTACTATGGACAAGAATCGGGAGCTCAGATTGTTCAAGCTAACCTGGCCGATTCTGCTGGAAAATTTGCTGTTTATGCTAATGAGCACGGCGGATACGCTGATGCTCAGCGGCGTGTCTGATAAAGCCGTATCTGCAGTCGGAGTTGCCGGCCAGTTCGTCTTCATCGCAATCATTCTCATTGGGGTCATCAATAACGGCGCGGACGTCGTGATCTCCCAATACCTTGGCTCCGGCCGAAGATTCGAAGCCTCCAAGATCGCCGCGCTGACCGTGACGATGAATCTGCTCGCGGGCCTGACGATCAGCCTGCTGTTCATCGCGTTCACCAAGCCGCTCATGGGCCTGATGAATCTCGAGCCGGACACGATGGACATGGCGGTGACGTATCTCCGAATTGTCGGCGGCTGGATCTTCTTCCAGGCGATCATCAACGCGTTGTCGGGCATCATCCGAACTTACGGCTATGCCAAAGAAGCGATGCTCGTCTCGCTCGGCATGAACGTCGTGCACATCGCGCTCAACTACGCGCTGATCTTCGGCAAGGCCGGAATGCCTGCGCTCGGCGTCGAGGGCGCCGCCCTGTCGACGGTTATGAGCCGCGGCGCGGCGATTGTAGTCTTCCTCTGGATGATGTACAAGGTCGTGGATGTCCGCATTCGGATGAAGGATTACTTGACCATCAGCAAGGAGTATCTGGGCAAGATTCTCACGATCGGCGTTCCGACGGCGCTCGAGTCCGTCCTGTACCACTGCTGCCAGTCCGTCTTCCTCTACTACGCCTCGTTCCTGGGCGACATGGCGCTGGCTTCGCGGCAATACGCCATGAACATCTCCAGCTACGTCTACCTCTTCAGCTTGGCTTGCGGAACGGCCACGGCCATTCTCGTTGGGCGGCTCGTCGGCGGCGAACGGCCGGAGGAAGCCTACAAGCGAGTCTGGAAGAGCGCATTCTGGAGCGTATCCATCACCGTCGTCATCGACCTGATCGCCATCTCTGTCCGCCATCCGCTCATGGGCTTGTTCACCGAAGATCCGGATATTCTGAAGCTGGCGGCCCAGATGGTCGTGCTCAGCTTGGTGCTGGAATCGGGGCGGTCTCTCAATATGCTGTTCGTCCCTGCGCTGCGGGCGGCAGGCGACGCCAAGTATACCGTCTATTGGGGAATCGTCTCGATGGTGTGCATGAGCCTGCCCCTCGGCTACGTGCTCGTCTTCGTGTTCGACATGGGACTGGCCGGCATCTGGCTCGCGATCGCTGCCGACGAATGGGCGCGCGGCATCATCATGTTCTTCCGCTGGCGCAGCCGCAGGTGGGAAGGCAAGGCGCTCGTCTCGGCGGAGCGGAAGCCGGCGGCCGCGTTGGAGACTTAAGGGACTCCTCTATGCCGACAGCACCCCTTCGAGCTCATCGATTCCCCGCAAGGGATTCCATGATGCTTCGAAGGGGTGCTGTCTTGCGCGCTCTCTTAAGTACTTTCTATTTTACTTTGCCTTCAAGCCCAGCGCTTGCATCATCTTCGTGAATACTTCCGTATTCTCATAGATTCCGCTGAACAGCTCGCCGCCGGGACCCATGGCCGTCACCGGAATGTCCGATGCCGTATGGCCGGATGTCGTCCAATCGACATAGAACATGGCATCGGAGTTCGCTATCTTGAACGGGCCGTCTTCCTTCGAGATCGCGTCGCCCGATTCATCCTTGTCATCGGACTCTTCAATCGAGAAGCCGCCTGTCTCGTGGTCGGCGAGCACGATCACCAGCGTGTCCGGGTGGGACTTCGCGTAGAGCTTCGCCGCTTTAACCGCCTTGTCCAGCTCCTGGCCGGTCTGGATCGTCTTCTCCGCATTGTTGCTATGCGCGAACTCATCCGTTCCCTCTTCTTCTATCACCAGGAAGAAGCCCTTCTTGGTCTTATCAAGAAGGCCGATCGCCTTCTTCGTCATATCGGACAGCGAGACGACAGGAGCATAGATGTCGCCTTTGCCTTCTTCTCTCTGCTGGAACATCTCTTCATTCGAGAACAGGCCGAGAACCTTGCCGCTCTTCGCGGCTTGAAAGCTGGCTTGATCGTTCACGTACGTATAGCCGAGCGACTGCGCCTTCTCGACCAGATTGCCCTGCGTACCCTTGCTCTTCTCGCTTGGATCTTCCGCCGGTTCGTCCGGGTATTTGCCAGGGTTGCCCGCAGGATACCAGAAGTCTTCGCCGCCGCCGAGCAGCACGTCTACCTTGGATTGCGTCAAATATTGAAGCGCGATGTCGCTCTGCTTCGAACGGTCTTCGACGTGCGAGCCGAACGCCGCAGGGGTAGCGTCGGTCACTTGGCTCGTCGTGACTAGTCCCGTTGCCATTCCGGCTTCGTTCGCATATTCGAGAATCGTCTTGACGGGCTTCTTGTCCTTGTCTACGCCAATCGCGCCGTTATAAGTCTTCACGCCGCTCGCGAAAGCTGTAGCCGCTGCCGCAGAGTCCGTGACCGGAACCGTCGAGCTCGAACGGAAAATGCCGGTGTAAGGCATATCGTCCATCTCCAGCTTGCCCGTCTCGCCTACCGTCGCCAGACGGATCGCGCTGCGCTGGGACAAGCCCATACCGTCGCCTACGAACAGAATGACGTTCTTCGTTTTGCTGGGCGCCGCCGATGCTTGATTCGCATGCGATCCCGGGAAGATTGGCGTGCCAGACGCGATCAGAGCCGCTGCCGCTGTCGTTACCGCCGCTGCCTTCAAAGCCGTTTGAACTTTACTCACCATCCATCGCTCCTTCTCACTTTGGGTCTTCTTGTTCACATAGATGGTAAGTTACTACTTTAAACGGAAAATTAGTCTAGCGTAATCGCTTGGTTAAATCGCATCTATCATTTAAGAAAATATTGTATATTAAGAATATAGCGGAAATAGCCTATTCTACTTCAAGATCATTTCAGTTAAAGGCAGGTGTCGAGTAGTGGAATCGGAGCACCATCAACGGACGAACGCCCACTTGAATCAACTGGCCTCTGTCGGCCAGATTGCCGCAGGCATCGCGCATGAGGTGAAGAACCCGCTGACGGCGGTCAAAGGGTTCCTTCAGCTGCTGAAGGAGCGCAATGAGCCGCAGTACATCGATATCGCCCAGTCGGAGCTCGAGAACGCGATCGGCATTCTGCAGAATCTGCTTCAAGTATCGCGGCCGGATTCGGAGGAGGAGCCGTTCGAGTCCATCGACTTATCTGCGGAATTGGAATCTCTGATTCTGCTGTTCCAGGATCAATTCTACCGGGTGGAGCTGATTCGCGACTTCCGCAACCCGGGGCAATACATACGGGGCAAGAAGAACCAGTTGAAGAAAGCTATTTTTAACCTGCTGAAGAATGCATTCGAGGCGATTCCGGGTAAAGGCGCCATTACGGTCGGGCATGACGCTACGGACAGCGAAGTGATCGTCTATATACAAGATAGCGGCACCGGCATTCCCAAGCACAAGCTCAGCATGCTGGGCACACCGTTTTTTTCGACCAAAGAGGATGGGACCGGTATGGGCTTACCTCTCGTATTCTCAGTTATCTATCAACACAACGGAACCGTCGATGTGGAGAGCGAAGAGCAGCGAGGAACCCGATTCACGATCACCCTCCCGCGCGAGACTGGAATGAAGAAGAACAAAGAGGTGCTACGCTTGGAATTAGATGTCTCTAACTCGGCCAATCTAGTTGAATTCTTCGCGGACAACCGAGATACGTTCGAGGAAAGGCTGCTGTCGGAAGCTGTAAACGTTAGAGAGCGAATCGACGAGCTGCTCGCGGTCGGCAACATCAACCTACTCGATAATGCGTACCGGCTCGTGCTATACGTCGTGGAGGGCAAGGAGCACGATGTGATCTCCTTCGCCCGAACGGAGGGTGTCGCCTGGGCCAAGCATTCGCTGACGGTCGCCTTCAAGCTCGAGTGGATTCAAGCCGTCCGGCGCGTGATGTGGGACTTCCTCTACAATTACGACCGCATCACGAACCACCTGTCGAACAAAGAGGAGTTCTACGGACTTGAGAAGCAAATCAACGATCTGATGGATCTATTCTTCAGCCACTTCTTCTTGAGCTTCTCGCAGTTCAAGGATGACCTGATCCGGTCGCAAAGGGAACTGATGGCGGACCTGTCCGTTCCGATCATCCCGCTGACGCCGTCAATCTCCATTCTGCCGCTCATCGGCGCCGTTGATGAGTCCCGATCCGCCATCATCGAAGAGAAGGTGCTGAGCCAAATAGGCAACAACCGGATCGAGACGCTCATTATTGATTTGTCCGGCGTCATCGAGATGAGCCCGGGGGTGATTCGGGATCTCATCAGCCTCCTGGAAGGCATCAAGATGATGGGATGCGAGAGCGTCATCACGGGAATCCGGCCGGAGATCGTCAAGACGATGATTCGTCATGGGCTGACGTTCGGCACGAAGGCGACGACCAAAGGAACGCTGCAGCATGCGCTGATCGATCATCTCGCCCAGTGGAGCGCTTCGACTTGAAGGCAACCGAAGGCCGCTATTCTCCAATCAAGCGTCGCACAATGCTATCGCCGCGAACGTTGTTTATGGTTACGCTATCTTGCTCTCATATTCGATGATGCGCCGATAAGCGCCACCTACAGCTTCGGATAAAGTATAGTAAGACTATAAACGCGGCTTGTCCGCCAACGTTACCATGAGGAGGCGTGATAATGGAGATGTCATTGCGCGACCGATTGAAGGAGCTTGCCGAAGAGGATTATCGCCGGTTCGCCTCGTCTCTCATCCCGAACATCGACAATTTGCTGGGCGTTCGGCTGCCTGCTTTGCGCAAGCTGGCGATCGAGATGGCGAAGGGCGATTGGCGCGCGTATCTGGCGGAGGCGGAGAACGACTACTTCGAGGAGATCATGCTGCAAGGCATGGTGATTGGCTATGCGAAGACGGATGTGGAGGAGCAGCTTCGTTATGCGGCGAGCTTCGTGCCGAAGATTGACAATTGGTCCGTATGCGACAGCTTCTGCCAGGGTCTGAAGTTCGCCAGGACGAATCAACAGCGGGTGTGGGAATTTCTGCAGCCGTATCTGGCTTCCGATGCCGAGTATGAGATTCGGTTCGGCGCCGTCATGCTGCTGATGCATTATGTGGACGAGGCGCATATCGAGCGGGTGTTGGAGCTGCTCGACCGAATCGATCATGATGCGTATTACGTGAAGATGGCCGTCGCTTGGGCGCTGTCGATCTGCTTCTCCAAGCTGCCTGAGCCGACTCTTCGCTATTTGCGCAGCGACAACTCTCTCGACAAGTTCACCTACAACAAGGCGCTTCAGAAAATAACCGAGTTATCCCGCACCGATCCGGAGACGAAGGCGATGATTCGCGGGATGAGGCGCAAATAAGGGCATAACGGCAGCCGGACAGGCTACCCTCGCCTGTCCGGAAATTCTCGCGCAAGTAGGTAATCCAGTTACCTTCTTGCCGTCGTTCTCCCGGATTCCCGCACATGTAGGTAATCCAGTTACCTTCTTGCCGTCGTTCTCCCGGATTCCCGCGCATGTAGGTAATCTATTTACCTTCTTGCCGCCATTCTCTCGAATTCCTGCACATGTAGGTAATCTATTTACCTACTTTCCGCCATTCTCCCGGATTCTCGCGAATGTAGGTAATCTATTTACCTACTTTCCGCCGCTCTTCCCTCGCTCCCGTCCGCCCCCTCGCTCCAGCTGGAGCAGCTTCGCCTTCATCTCCAGCCCGCCGCGGTAGCCGGTTAAGGCGCCGTTCTTGCCGACGACGCGGTGGCAGGGAATCGTGATCAGGACGGGATTCGCGCCGATGGCCGCACCGACAGCCCGCACGGCAGACGGCCGCCGGATGCGCTCCGCAATATCCGAATAGGACAGGGTCTGTCCGTAAGGAATGCCGCCGAGCGCTTCCCAGACCGCCAATTGGAAGCTCGTTCCTCTCAGATCGAATGGAACGGTGAACCGCTCCCGCTTCTCTAGCAGGTACTCTTCCAGTTCAGCGGCATAGGGGCGAAGCTTGTCCTCATCGCGCACGAGTTCGCTGCCCGGCATCCGCGCATGCGACCAATCCGCCAGCTCCTCCAGTCCCCCATTCTGCGAGCCGATGAAGCAAAGTCCGCTCGGCGTCGCCGCAACGTGAAGCCGCCACTCCCCTTGGGCCAGCAGCGTCCAGTAGATTGGCATCTTCTCCGTATTCTCGGATAGATTAGTCATAGTCGGCTCCCCCTTCTCTTAGCATCCTTATCGCGAATCCAGCTTCTGCCGCTCCCGATAAGCAGCCGGCGTCACGCCGGTCATCTTCTTGAACAAGGTGACGAAGTACGGCGTATTAGCCCAGCCCGCACGCAGCCCGACCTCCGCGACCGGCAGGCCCGTCTCCCGCAGCAGCTTCCGGGCCAGCTTGACCCGCTTGCGCTGGATATACTCAACCGGCGTCATTCCCATAACCTTCTTGAACGTGCGGTGCAAATGATACGGGCTGCCGTGAGCGGCCTCCGCCAGACGCTCCAGCGAGAGCGGCTCCGTGAACCGGCTGTCGATGTAGGCTGCGACCGAGGCTATCCATTCGTCGTCCGGCAGCCGCCGGCCGGTCGGCCTGCATCGTTTGCACGGGCGGAAGCTCTCGCTCAGCGCTTCCTCGGCGGAGCGGAACAGCCGCACGTTCCCGGCATTCGGCGGACGCGACTTGCAGGACGGCCTGCAGAAGATGCCCGTCGTGCGGACCGCGTAACAGAACTGGCCGTCATAGGCGGCGTCGTTCGCGAGGATCGCCCGCCATCTCTCATCGGTCAGCGGCAACACATCAGCATCCGAATCCGTATTTGCCATCCCGCTTTCACCTCCACGAACAGTATAACCCCAAAGGCGGCCCGCGCGGCAGGCTGCGGGATGGATCCGCAAGATAACGAAATCAAGCACGCGGGCCAACCTGATTATTTTCGATCAGATTCGACTTTAACTCTATTCTCATCTACCCGCAATTATAGTAAATTTAGATGAGGATCAAACGGTCTCCGTTACCCGCACATTCAGCCTATCCGATTAGAGGAGTTGCCAACATGTCGTCATCGCCGTCCGGCGTCCAACCTGCAGCCAAGAAGCCCCGCATTCCTGAGATCGACATTCTTCGGACGATGGCGATTCTAGCCGTCATCATGATTCACGCGACCGGATTCATGCTCTCTAAGCTTGACAAGGCGTCCAGCTATTATCTACCGTACAGCGCCCTGCAGAACCTATCGGCCTTCGCCGTCCCCGTGTTTATCTTCATCAGCGGATTCGTTCTGTTCTATTCGTATCTGGAAAAGCCAATTACCTCGCGCCTGCTCGGCACCTTCTATCGCAAAAGAATGCTGACCGCCGTCGTGCCGTACATTGCGTTCTCTGTGATTTATTACCTTGTTCGGCATCGGAACGATCCGGATCTCTTAACGCTTCCGAACCTTAAGCACTTCGGTTATTTGCTGCTGACGGGCCAAGCTTACACACACCTGTACTATATGATTGTCATCATCCAGTTCTATCTGCTATTCCCGCTTCTGCTGTACGCGATGCAGAAGATCAAACGCCCGCTGATCATCCTGCTGGCCGGCGTGCTGGTACAGTGGGCTTACTACTTCGTCAATCGCGAAGTGATCGTGAAGCTGACCAACATTCCCGAAGTGCTCCACCAGACCGGCGACTTCTTCACTTCCTACATTGCCTACTTCATGTTCGGGGCATATCTGGCCGCACACGGCGAGAGGTTCATGGCCTTCGCAAGGTTCCAGAAGCCGGGACAATCCGCTTGGGGGCGTTCCATCCCGTGGATCTTCATCTTCGCTGTCTGGCTCGGCGCGGGGCTGTACTATGCCTATATCAACTACATGGGCGCCGCTCACAAAATATGGGCGACCTCGCAGACGTTCCAATCGGTCTGGTTCGTCTACAACCTGGCATCCGGCCTCGTGCTGTTCCGCCTGGCTATCTGGGTATACAAGGCTCTCGGCTCCGGATGGAGGCAAGCCGTTCTCCTCATTGGGCAATGCTCCTTCGGCATTTATCTTCTTCACCCGCTGGTCTTAATGTACTACCGGAAGCTTCCGGTCAGCGGCAACCCGCTGCTGTTCCACCTCTACTTCATCGGGGAATACGCCTCGGCTCTGCTGCTGTCTTGGGCGATAACCTACTTCCTGATGCGCCGGTTCCGCTGGTCGTGGGTGCTGTTCGGCTCCAGTCTCGCCAAGCGGCAGATCGGCAACGGCAGCGGCAGCGGCCAACCCGGTTGAGCAGCGAATGTGGTCGATCTATTCGACTTCTGGAACACCAGTACGATCAAACCGCCAAATGAAGTCGACCTATTCGACTACATAGACGCGATAGTGGCGATATCCGCAGAAGAGGTCGATCCATTCGACCTCTTCGCCGCGAATAACCCAATCGCTGTAGATAAGGTCGATCTATTCGACTTCTGGCGCCCGAACACGGTGTATCGGCTCCATGTAGTCGAACTGATCGACTACCTGCCACCGCAACAACAAACGCAAACAGCGGAGCCTGGTCAATCACCTGACCGGGCTCCGCTGTTTGCGCTATGCGATGCCTTGCCTATTTCGCCGTGCTGTTGTACGTCGCGAGCTTCTCGTTGATCTGCTTCGCGGCATCGTCCAGCGCAGCCTGCGGCTCTTGCTGGCCGTTCAATACGGCTTCGATCGCGCCTTCGACGATCTGTCTAGCTTCCGGGAACACGCCCATCATCGCGCCGTTCGTCGCCGGCGTGTTGACGGAAGCGTGCAGCTGATCGACCGCCGTCTGGAATTGCGGGTACTTCACCATGTTGTCCTTCAGCACTTGCTCGTCGTAAGCGGCCTTCGTGATCGGGAAGTAGCCCGTGCTGACGTTCCAGTAGGCTTGTACGGCCGGCGTCGCCAAATACTTGATGAACTCCCAAGCCGCCTTCTGCTGCGCTTCCGGCTTGTTGTTCAGAATGTAGTTGCTCGCGCCGCCAACGACGACTCCGCCTTCCTTCACGGAAGCCGGGCGCGGCAGGAAGCCCGTACCGACTTCGAACTTGCCGCCAACGGCGTTAACGATGTTGCGCAGCCCTGCGGTGGAATCGAGCGTCATCGCGATCTGGCCGGCTGCGAACGCCGCGTTGGTGTCGGCTGTCTTGCGGCCCAGGTTGGAGATGGCCTTCTCGTCCAGCATGTTTTTCCACCAGGTCAGCGTCTCTACGCCCGGTTCGGTGTTGACCAGAGACTCCGTCGCCGGAGACGTTCTGCCGTTGCCGTTGTTCAGGTATTCCGCGTTCTGGTTGGCGAAGAACTGCTCCATGAACCAGCCGTAGATGGCGATGGATCCGCCGGTAACGCCGCTGTCGGTCAGCTTCTTCGCGTACTCTTCGAACTCTTCGTAAGTCTTCGGCGGCTTCTCCGGATCGAGGCCGGCATTCTTGAACGCGTCCTTGTTGTAATAGAGAATCGGGTTCGACGTGTTGAACGGCATGCCGTTCAGCTTGCCATCCATCATGTAGTAGCTCGTGATGTTCGGCTCCAGCAGGCTCAGATCATAACCTTCCGCATCGATGAATTGCTGCATCGGCGTGATGTAGCCCGAATCGATCATGAAGCGGCTGCCGATCTCGAATACCTGCACGATGTCCGGGCCTTCCTTCGAGCCCATCGAAGCCTTCAGCTTGTTCAAGCTCTCGTCGTAAGAGCCTTGGAAGACCGCCTCCACTTGGATGTTCGACTGGCTGGCGTTGTAGTCGGATACGATCTTCTTGATCGCTTCCTCATTCGCGCCCGTCATGGAGTGCCACCAGGTGATCTTCACCGGTTCCGTCGCGGCAGGGGTGCTGCTCGCGGAAGCCGAAGCGCTTGGGGACGACGATGGCTGTACGGCGGAGGATGAGCCCGCGTTGTTAGCAGAAGTGCTGCCGCACGCGGATGCCACGAGCAGGAATGCGACGGAAGACGCGGCTAACCATTCTTTCGAACGAAGCTTCTTCATGTGTCTGTAGTCTCTCCCTTTTAAATAGCTGATTTGGTCATCTATCAATCAACTGCTGTCGCAGCGGATTGCGTTGCGAATCGGCGGCGCTTATTGCGATGAATGATGCGCCGCGTATCATCCCATGAGCCGCAGCCTCAGCCTTTCAAAGCGCCCACCGTCATGCCGCGGACCAATTGCTTAAGACCGAAGGCCAGCATGAGCAGCGAAGGCAGAATGACGATGACGATGCCTGCGAACACGAGGTTCCATTCCGTCGTCTCTTGGTGCTGCAGCATCGAGATGCCGATCTGCACCGTTCTCATCTTGTCGCTGTTCGTGATGAGCAGCGGCCACAGATAAGCGTTCCACATGTGGAGGAACGAGTAGACGCCAAGCGTGCCGAGAGCGGGTCTGGAGAGCGGAATGACATGCGATAGGAAAAAGCGTACGTGTCCGCAGCCGTCCATGCGCGCGGCTTCGAACAACTCCGTCGGCAGCTGCATGAAGAACTGCCGCAGCAGGAACGTGCCGAAGGACGCGGCGAGGAAGGGAACGATCAGGCCCTGATACGAATCGAGCCAGTCCCAGCCGCGCACCGTCAGGTAGTTCGGGATAATCGTCACTTCCCACGGAATCATCATCGTCGCCATGAACGAAGCGAACAGCAGGTTCTTGCCCTTGAAGTTCATCCGCGCGAAGGCGTACGCCGCCAAGCTGGAGGTGATCAGCTGGCCGAGCATAACGACGATGGAGACAAGGAACGTATTTCCGATGAACGCCGCGATCGGCACGATCTCGAATACCTCAACGAAGTTCTTCAGGTTGAGGCTATGCGGAACGACATGCGGCGGGTACAAGCTCGCTTCGCTCGGAGGCATGAGCGAGGTCGAGAAGGCGTAGAGAACCGGATACAGCACCGCCAGCGCGCATAGAGCCATGACGATGTACAGAACGGTTGCCGAGATTCTGCGACTCATTGGTAATGCACCTTCTTCTCGACCCATTTGAACTGCACCAGCGTGAGGATGACGATGATGACGAACAAGACGAGCGCTTGCGCGCTGCCCGTGCCGAAGCGGAAGTTCTCGAACGCTTCCTGGTAGATCGAATAGACAAGCACATTCGTGCTGTTCATCGGGCCGCCGTGCGTCAGAATGTTAATCTGGCCGAACGATTGGAACGAGCTGATGACGGAGACGATGGCCAGGAAGAATAATGTCGGCGACAGCAGCGGCAGCAGGATTTGAACGAACGTCCGTACTGGACCCGCGCCGTCGATCGCCGCGCTCTCCCGAATCTCGTCCGGAATGCCGCGCAAGCCGCTGGACAGGACGATGTAGTTGAAGCCTAGGTTCATCCAGACAGTCATGAGCGATACCGATAGCAGCGCCCGCTTCGGATCGATCAGCCAGTTGATCGGCGATAGGTTCAGCAGGCTTAGGAAATAGTTCAGCATGCCAAGGCTCGGGTGGTAGAGGAACATCCAGATGACCGAGGAGGAGCCGACGGACAGGACGACAGGCAGCGAGAAGGCGAATTGGAAGATGGTAAGCCCCCTCTGCTTGCCGCTCGTTATCGCCGCGAGAATCAGGGCGGCCAGTATGCCCGTCGGTACGGTTAGGAGGGCGAAGTAGACGGTTATTTTCAACCCTTGGAAGAAGAGGTCGTTCTTAATCAGATAGTCGAAGTTATCCAGCCCGACGAAGCCCGTGACGCGTCCGGTCAAGTCTGTCGCATGCAAGCTTAGATAGACCGACTTGATCATTGGATAGAAGAAGAAGATCGCGAACAAGATCAGAGACGGCGCTAGAAAAGCATAAGCCAGCAGATTCTCCCGCCACTTCAACCCGCTCAGCGTCTTGGTCTTGGTTCCGCGCAGCTGCGCTGCCCGTTCCCGGTTCTGTTCCCGGGGCAGGGTCAAACTGTCCTCCAGCCCGTTCATTCGACTGCTCCTTTCTAGCGAGAGTTCGTTCGAACCGAATCTCTCAGAAGTTCCAACTCATCATAGCCCTCCACTATCAACTGCGCATTTTGCTAATATTAACTTTCTGTTAAGTCCCCCCGTTCGACAGCATTCCTGTGAATCAGAGAGTTCCGTGTCTTCAACTTGGTACGTTAGATATATTTACATTAATTTTCTGAATATTTAATCTAATGTTGTATTAGTTAACGCATTATAGCCAGGAAGCAACAAATTAGGAGGCGATGTACGGGACTGGATGGGAATGAAGAGAAGTTTCCTTCCATATGATCAGATGAACTTCACATTTCCTATCGGGAGAGGAGCCTGATTGACCATGAGGATCCAAGGTTCGGCATTGTTCAAGAGAAGGCGCTTATCGCTCATTACCGCTCTATTGCTTGCTATTACTCTATTGCTGCCCTATATCCCGGCATCGACCGCTGCGGCGGCGCAAGCCTTCGCTTATGAGGAGATTACGCTGGAGGAGCTTCAGGACGGTTATGCAGACGGCAAGTTCACGACCGTCCAGGTCGTTCAAGCCTATCTGGATCGGATTCAACTCTACGAGCCGAATTACAACGCCTTCACGACCATGAATGCGAACGTACTGAAGGAAGCCGCCGAGATCGACCGCGCCCGCGCGGCCGGCGAGGAGCTCGGGCCGCTGGCCGGCATTCCGATTGTCATCAAGGAAGCGGTCGACATGGCCGGCTACCCTTCGACGATGGGATGGGCGCCGCTTAGCCCGGAGAAGGGCGGCATCAGGCTGATTCCCGAGAAGGATGCGCCAGTCGTCGCCCGCTTGAAGGCGGCGGGTGCCGTCATCATCGGCCGGACGAACATTCCGGCCTTCAGCAGCTCCGGCACGCGGGCGACAACGAGCTGGGACGGCGACACCTATAACGCCGTAGACCGCAGGTTCGTCCCCGGAGGCAGCAGCTCCGGCACGGCGATGTCCGTATCGGGCAACTTCGCGGTGCTCGGCATCGCGGAAGAGACCGGCGGCTCCATTCAGAATCCGGCTGCTGCGCAGAATATCGTCGGCATTAAGCCGACCTTCGGGCTGGTGCCGAATGCCGGCGTCGTACCGCTCGGCGGCAGCACGCGCGACGTCATCGGCACGCACGCCCGCACGGTTCACGACGCGGCCGCCATGCTGGACGTGATCGCGGGCTATACGCACGAGGACCCGAAGACCGTCGCCTCCATCGGCAACATGCCGGCGAACGGCTATACGTCCAAGCTGAACACGCAAGCTCTGCAAGGCAAGCGGATCGGGTTGTACGGCAAAGGCTGGCGCGATCAGGATTTGACCCCCGAGACGCAGCAGCTGTATGACCGCGCGATTCAGGAGCTGGTCGCCCAAGGCGCGACGGTGATCACCGATCCGTTCGCCGATACCGACTTCGCCGCGACAGTCAAGTCTGCAGACGGAGGCATTGGATCGGTGTACTATGACATGCAGGATTACCTGGAGCGGCTCGGACCGAGCGCAGCTATCAACAACGTGCAGGAGCTGATCGAGATGACCGGCGAGGTGCCTTCCGTCTTCACTCGTTACGATGGCAATCTGCCGGATCCTAACTCGGAGCCGGATCTGTCGGCCTTCATCGCTTCCCGCACGGACATTCTGAAGATCTTCAACGACGTCATGGACAAGTACGATCTGGATGCGCTCGTCTATCCGCAGATGTTCAAGGAGACGCCTCTTCTCTCGAGCGAGGACAACATCGGCGCGACGACGGTGTCCGAGATCAATCTGGCCGGCGTCCCGCTGGTGACCGTGCCGGCCGGCTATTACAAGAGCGGCTCGCCGTTCGAGCTGGCGTTCACCGGCAAGATGTGGAGCGAAGCCGATCTGCTCGGCATGGCCTACGATTACGAGCAAGCGACCGCGTACCGCAAGGCCCCGGTTCTGCTCGAGAAGGAATAAGGCGGCGGCCGGACAGCCCGATTCTATAATTCTATCGGCGTGCACGAGCAAAGCCGGCGGTTCACTCCGCCGGCTTTGCCATTTTTGTATTGAATAGGTAATCGCTTTCAGCTAATATGGAAATAAATCATACAACTTTGCTTGACCCAATATAATAGGACTAACTTGTCGTATTCCCAGCTGTATATTCGGATTATGGGAGGGTGTGTTCGAATGGCGTTTGTCATTACGGAAGCCTGCATCGATGAGAAAGCTGCCGATTGCAAAGAGGTATGTCCGGTCGATTGTATCTCCGAGGGTCCCGACCAATTCTTCATTGACGCCGATGTGTGCATCGACTGCGGCGCATGCGAGACCGCCTGCCCTGTCGGCGCGATCTATTACGAGGATGATCTGACGGACGATCGCAAGATCTTCGTCGAGAAAGCGAAGCAATTTTACCAGAATCAATAGTTAGCACGAACGAAGAAGTCGCCCTCCCTCTTATTCGAGGAGCGGGCGACTTTTATTTGCAAGGACTGCAGACTATGAGATGCAGGCTACGGACGCGGCGGGAAAATGCCTTCCATCGCGATGATGTAGGACAACGCCAGGTACGGCTGCCTATTGTTATGCGCGCCGCTCCCTCCGACAGCGCCGACGGCAGCGGGATTCACCGTCGTGTCCAGCGCTGTGCCGTAGACATTGTAGCTTCCCCTGCCGCTAACGTTGCTCCATACCGCTCCGATGGGAGTCGTCGAGTTGGCGGCAGTGCCGTTCACTGCGTTCGGCACGTGCGTATGGTTCGGAATCTCCTCCATACGAAGCGTATGGCTCGCTTCGCCGCCCCTCTCTCCCAGCGATCTCGGCGTTAAGCCCGCCCCGGCGCCCCAATGCATCGCCGCTTGCCCTTGCAGATTCGGCAGAGCGAAGGTGACCTTGCCGTCCCCCCCGTAAGTGACTCCCAGCAGGGAGAAGAGCGCGGTAAACTGCCGAATCGGGAGCAGCGAGCCGTCGCATAATGCCCAGCCCTTGGGCGCGAAGTTACCTGCGAAAATTCGAATCTCTCCTAAGAACGCATCCATGGGACGTCCTCCTTAATTGTGCGTCGGGAAGATTCCCGCCGTGCAGATGCAGAAGCTGACAACCGCGTACGGCTGCATGTTCGTATGAGGCTGGCTTGCCCCGGCTTGCCGGAGAGCTTGCATGCTCATCACCCCGTCGGCCGTCGCCTGGTACGTATTGGCAGATGCGTTGTCGGGCACTGCCCAGGTGTTGCCGGCTGGCACCGTGGCTGTCGCCGTAGAACTGCTGGCATAAGCCGTATGGGTATGCCTTGGAATCTCATTGGCCGTCAGCGTGTGAGCCTCTTCGCCGCCGGTCTGGCCGAGCGCGATTCCTTGTCCGTAGAAGACGGGCGTTCTGCCGCGCAGATCCGGCAGCGCGAAGGTCGTGCGGCCGTCTCCTCCGTAGGTAGTGCCGATAATGGCGAATAGCGCTTGATTCTGGTTAATGCTCAGCAACGAACCGTCGCACACCGCCCAGCCTCTGGGCGCGTAACTCATCGGAAACAGTCGGATCTCTCCGAGATAGGCTTCGGACATCGTATTCTCTCCCCGCTGGATTGGTAGGCTTACACCATACTTAACATTTCAGATGTTGCGATAGGCTCATTGCTGCGACGGCCAGATGCCGTAGCAGCTAATGATATAGCTGACGCACGTGAACGGCATCACATTGTTATGGGGCTGCCCGCCGCCGACGGACGACAGGCTGCCCGGATTCATCTCGCTGTCGACCGTTCCCGTGGAATACTCGTTAATCCCCTTCGCCCAGTAAGCATTGCTTGGGCTGTGCACTTCTCCGGCTTGCGAAGAAGCTGCGACCGGATGCGTGTGCGCCGGAAGCTGGCTCTCCAGCAGCGTCACATTCTCGGAGCCGCCATATTCGCCGAGAATGTAGCTCGTTCCGGTAGACGGACTCCGTCCTTGTCCGACGGGAATTCGGCCTTGCAGGTTGGGAAGCGCGAAGGTCGTCTGCCCGTCTCCCCCGTAAGTGGTGCCGATCAGCGTGAACAACGTCTCGTACTGCGAGACCAATAGCTCCTGCCCGTTGCAGAATAGCCAACCGACTGGAGCGAAGTTGCCGCCGAACATTCGAATCTCGCCAACATAAGGTTCCATAGTCTTCATCCTCTCTCATTGTTGTTCTGATAAGTTCTTGATCCGGTTGAAAATAACTTGATAGATCATGCCCGTCTCGCGCCGCGCGATCGGAACCATGAACAAGCTGCCTTCTCCCAACGTCCGATGGGAGAAGCGATACGTGCGCTGCGGAAGCGCCGGAGCCGGCGGACCGGACAATTCCAGCGAGAAGAGCTCCCGCTCCGGATGATCCGAATGGCCGCTAATATCCGTGAGCCGAAGCTCTATCTCGGAACCGTCCTGCTCCCATGAGACATAGAAGGCCGAATTCCGCTGGGCCGCGAAGTCCGAATACGCGAATGAATCCATCTGTTCCTCCTCCGATACGAAGATGCTAGCTATATCTGCAATGGGATGACCCATTCCATTCGGATGTCGATAGAAGCCTGTTCAACCGGCACGAAGCCGAGCCGCTCATAGAGCCGCAAGGCTGGGTTGTCCGTCCGTACGGTCAGTCGCACCTTGCGGAATGACTGGCCTGCCGCCTCGCATTGAAGCTGGCGAATGGCCTCGGTCCCGATGCCGCGGCTGCGGTATTCGGGAAGCAGCGAGAGATCGATCAATACCAGCGTATCGTCTTCCGCTGCCGAATGCAGCTTCCCGACAGGCGCCCCCGCGAACTCGATCGTGCGAACCGTGCCGTTCGGGTAACTGGTCTTGTACGCTTGCTGCTGCATCCGGAATTGCATCGCCAGGAACGGCTGACGCAGCTCCTCCGGCCACCCCCAGGCTTCCATCTCGGAAGCCCGGGAAGCGGCATATAGCTCGAAGGACAGCCGTTCGTCCGGCGGATCGTTCAACAATCTAGTCTTCATGCAAGCCTCCAGATTGGCCTTAGGTTAGTCTTGTTCGATCAAGCCGCCGCCGCGAAGAAGTTGAACGACCGAATAGCATAGCTGTTCGCGAGTCATCGGAGCCGACGGACGGAATTCCCCTCCTTCGTCATGCACCAGCCCAAGAATTTGGCTGATTGCCAAAGCCTCCTGAGCCCAATCCTGCACGTTCGCCGCGTCGGCATAGCCATCCAGCGCCTGCTCCCTCTCCTGATCGGTGAAGGAGGCGTTCAAGCCCGCCAGCTTTAGAGCACGGGAGAGGACGGCGAACGCTTCCTGGCGAGAGATCGTCTGCGACGGATGGAACGTGCCGTCCGGATAGCCGGAGAACAGCCCCTGATCGACTGCGGTCCCCACCGCATCGGCATACCAAGCTGCCGAGTCGGTATCCTTGAAGCCGGCAGCCGGCGTCGCGGAGCTCAAGTCGAGCGCCTGAACGAGAATCTTCGCGAATTCCGCGCGGGTGACGCCGCGGTTCGGCTCGAACTTGCCTTCGCCTACCCCGTTCACGATAAGCCGGGAAGCCAGTTCTTCAATGTAGGGCCGCGCCCAACCGGATGTATCCGAGAACGGAGTCGATTCGGACACGAGCACGAACGTGCCGCCGCTGCGGCTGGATACTTCAACGGAATAACCCCCGTCCGCTTGAGCGATGAGGGAAGGGACAGGGCGATACTCGCCGCTTCCGAGCAGCCGGACGGCCGTCGTCGGAGCATTGCCGGATGCCGACAGCTTCAGATTTAAGAAGCCTTCCTCTAGCGGAGCCGCGATCGGAACACCGCCCTTCTCCAGTTGAATCGATACGGGCTTGCCTATGACATGAAGCCCATCCGATTGCGCCGACGGCGCGCTCTCCAGCGTCACGGTTAACGTATCCCCGTCCGCGAGTGCCCAAGCGGACTTTGGCAGCGATAGGACGCCAAGCGATGTCTCAACCGATAGGACAATATCCCGATCGCGCAGCTGGTCGAACAGCCACGGGTCAATCGCGATGTCCACACCTTCCAACTGATCGTTCAGGTGCAGCGTGAGCGTCTTCATGTCGGCAGGCAGGTTCTGCAGCGAGCTGCGATCGAACGAGACATGAAGCCGGCCCGGATCTTGCTCATCGAAGCTTGCGACTACGCTGCCGTCGCCGAGTCCGCCGACCGAGATGTCCGGCTGCTTCGGCGGCGGCACCTCATTGCCTCCGCCCGCCGGCCGGCGGTTCGTGACCGTTACCGTCGCGACATTCGAATCCAGCCGCCCGTCGTTAGCCTTGAAGGTGAACGTTAGCTCTTCGTAATTGCCTGCTTGGGGCTTGAAAGTGAATTTGCCCGTCGCGGCGTCCAGCGTCAGGTCTCCCTTGGCCGGCTGGTCCACGATCATGTAAGTCAGGCCATCCTGTTCAGGATCGCTCGCGGCGAGCTGGCCCTCGATCGGCCGATTGCCGCGCGTCTCGATCGACTGGCTGGCGGCGGCCGGCGCTTCATTGACGTTCTGCACGGCGAGGGAGAGCGTCTGGCTGAACGAGGCGCCTGCCGCGTCGGTGACCTTGATCGTGACGCTCAAGGCGCTCTTCGTCTCATAGTCGAAGGCGACGGCTGACTTCAGGACAGCGCCTTCGATCGCAAGGCTGGACGCATCGGCTCCTCCCGCGATCTCGTAGGTGAAGGAGTCGCCGGCGTCTTGATCCGCCGCGCTTAGCGTGCCGATCGTCGTGCCGGCAGACTGGTTCTCAGCGATCGCATCGTGATCGACCGAGATGGCGGTCGGCGCATCGTTCGCATCGTTCACGGTGATGGTGAACGATTGAACAATCGTTAAGCCGCCGTTGTCCGTCGCTTGCACTTCGACATCATAGCTTTGCTTCGACTCGTAATCGAAGGACGCTGCCGTTCGAAGCGTGTTGCCGGCGATGGCGAAGCTTGCGGCGTCCGCGCCGCCTGCGATGCTATAGACGAAGCTGTCGCCCGCATCCGGATCCGTCCCGGTCAGCGTGCCTATCACAGCGGCGGCCGGCTGGTTCTCATCAATCGCTAGATTGGACAAGGCCAGCGCGGTCGGTGCATCATTCATATCGGTAACGGAGATCGTCAACGTCTTGGCGTAGCTCTCCGTTCCGTCAGTCACGCGGACGCTTATGCTATACAACTTCTTAATCTCGTAGTCGAACTCGGCGTTCGTCAGCAAGTCCGAGCCGGAGATTGAGAAGTAGCCGGCATCCAAGCCCTCGATGGCATAGCTGTACATGCCTCCGCTGTCTTGGTCCGTGACGCTCAGCGTGCCGATCTTCGTTCCCGAAGGCTGCCCTTCCGCCACGCTGGCGGAAGAGAGCATGATATCCGTCGGCGCCTCGTTGACGTCTTGAACGTTGATAACGAGCGTCTTGCTGTAGGTGTTATTACCATGGTCGGTTACTTTCACAGGAACGTTGTACGAGCTCTTCGTCTCGTAATCGAGAACGCTTGTCGTTTTTAACGTATCGCCTGTAATGGTGAATGGCAGCGTGGCGGAAGCATCATCAATCGCATACGTGAACGTATCTCCGGCATCCGGGTCGATAGCTGTAAGCGTGCCGATGGCGGTTCCCGCCGGCTGGTTCTCGTCGATGTCAGAGCTGGACAGCGTCAGACCTGTCGGGCTCTCATTCACGTCGCCGACCGTGACGGTGATCGTCTCGCTGTAGCTTAAATTGTCGCTGTCCGTTACCTTAATCTCGATGGTATAAGAGCTGTTTGCTTCCTGATCGAATACTGCCGTCGTCTTCAATACATTGCCGTCAATCTCGAAGTTGTCGTTCGTTCCGACGATGGCGTATTGGAATGTCTCCCCGGCATCCGGGTCCGTGGCGCTCAACGTTCCAACCGTAGTGCCCGCCGGCTTCCCTTCGTCGATTGCCGACGGAGAGAGCGTGATGTCTGTCGGGGCTTCGCCAATATTATGAACGGTGATGATGAACGTCTTGTTGTAGGCGATATTACCGTGATCCGTCACCTTCACAGGTACGTTGTACGAGCTCTTCGTCTCGTAATCGAGAACGCCTGTCGTCTCTAACGTATCGCCTGTAATGGCAAACGGAAGCGTGCCAGACGCATCATCAATCGAGTATGTGAACGTCTCCCCGGCATCCGGATCGGACGCGCTTAGCGTTCCAACAACCGTGCCGGCCGCCTCGTTCTCGTCTACTTCATCGCCTGCAAGGCTAATAGCCGTAGGCGCTTCATTCACGTTCTCTACCGTAATCGCGAACGTCTTCTCATATGTTAGATTGCCTTTGTCCTTGGCCGAGACTTTAACCTCATAGCTGGCCTTCGCCGTCTCGAAATCGAATGTCTCCTTCGACACCAACTTATCGCCTGAGATGCCGAAGCTTGAAGCGTCCGCGCCGCCTGTAATCTCGTATGCGAAGGAGTCGCCCGCATCCGGATCGACCGCGCTCAAAGTGCCGACTATCGCGCCGGCCTCCTCATTCTCATCAACTGTCGTGCCCGACAAGCTCAGGCCTGTGGGCTTCTCGTTCACATTGGTCACATTAATCGCGAACGTCTTCTGGAACTTAGCCCCTCCGGCATCCGTTACTTGAATCTCGACGTTATAGGTCGTCGGCGGCGTCTCGTAATCGAAGGTTGCCGCCGTCTTAAGCAGGCTTCCGTCGATCGCGAACCTTCCGGCTCCGCCGCCGTCCACGTCAGTGATCTCGTACGTATACGGCTTCGATTCATCCGGGTCCACGGCGCCCAGCGTGCCGATTGTCGTGCCGACGTCCGCATTCTCGGCGATCGACGTTCCCGTAAGGGTGATGTTGGTCGGCTTGTCGTTCACGTCGTTGACCGATATCTCTAGCGGATCGGTGGTATAGGCCAAACCGCCAGCATCTGTAACTTTAATTCGAATGGAATAGGAGGACTGCGTGTTGTAATTGAAAATTTGGTTGGATTGAAGGCTATTGCCCTCTATCTTAAACACAGCCTTATCCGTGCCTTCCACAGAGTACGTCAGCGTATCCGACGCATCCGGATCGGCTCCTGTTAGCTGCCCGACCTCCGTGCCGACGGGAAGCCCTTCGTCAATGTCCGACTTGCTCAGCGACACGCCGGTCGGCGCTTCGTTGACGTTAGCAACCGAGATCGTTAATGTCTTCGTGAAAGGGGCGCTGTCATCCTTGACACCCTCGCTCACTCCGATGTCCGTTACCTTCACGTTCACTTGGTATTGATTCTTCGTCTCGTAATCGAATGAGACCGTCGATTGCAATTCCGTTCCAACGAGCTTAAACGACGCTCCGTCCAGTCCTTCTTCGAGTGAGAAGGTATAGGATCCTTTGGTCTGATCCGGATCGTCGATCGCCTCTAATTGCCCGATAGCCGTACTGACAGGCTTGTTCTCGGCAATCGAGGCATTCGTCAGCCTAATATCGGCCGGGGCTTCATTCACGTCGGTCACGCTTATCGTAAAGTCTTTGGATACCGACGATCCAGCCGGATCAGACGCGGTGATAGTCAACTCATAAGAATCTTCATCTTCAGCTTCATAATCGAACGAATCCGCCGTCTGCAACTCATCGCCGACAATCTGGAATTTCGTCGTATCCCCGCCAGTAATCGTATAAGTCAGCGTGTCCCCATCCGCATCTGTCGCGCTCAACGTGCCAACAACCGTACCTGCGGGCTCGTTCTCAGCAATAGAGCTGCCGGATAGCGTCAGATCGGACGGCGGATTGTTGATGACATATGTCACTTCCAACTTCGCCGGTTGGCCTTGACAGTCAGGGACGTCGGCATCACAGATGCCGATCATGCCGTCCACTTTGTCGGGATCGCTGTCAAAGTCGTCTTTCATCGTACCTGTAAGGACGAAGGAAGCCGCGGAGGCCGCGTTCGTTGTCCACGCATCGTTCACAAAATCGGTCACGTCGAACGTGATTTGAACAGCAGCAGGGTCTATCGGTCCCGTCTGTTCGATCAGTATCAAACCGTCAGAGGCAGGGAAGCCCACCTTGTTCTCCTCCCAGGTATTATCACTCGCCCCATACAGCTTGACATACATCACATTCGATCCGATAAACGGTTTGTCGAATATCAATCGGGCTAACTTCACAGTCGCCCCCTCCGGCCTAGTCCCGAGTCCCGGAATCGGATCATCTGTCGGATTCGCTCCTAGCGGAAAGCGCAGCACTGTACGGGAAGAGCCGTAATCGCCGCTTAAATCTCTATAGTAGCCAACGTAGTTATAGCTTGAGACCGAAGGGTCCCCAGTTGGATACTCAACACCTAGCGCTTCAGACTTGTCCTGATCCACGCCGAGAGTCTCTGTCACAGATGACGTCTCCGCCCCCGCCTTCCCCACACCTATAGCCGGCAGCATCAGCGCGGCGGCCAAGACGACTGCCAACGTCCGCGACAGCCAATTGCTAACCACATCAATCTCCCCCTGACCAATAAAAAATGCGAATCCCCGTTCCGGAATCCGCATGCTTGCTTCCCAATTATGTTGAACTTCCATGATGACGCGAGGCATGTGATCCGAAAGCGCCAAGCCAAATACTAGCTTAGTGATTATATCACAGCCATGTGTAATTTAGTTTATAAAATGAACAAAAAATAGCAATTTTTATGATAGATGTTGTCGACCGTTGTCCACCCTCTATCTACTGGCGCTGCCTGGAGACGGTCCGCTAAATTTGACAAGGCAGCTGGAATAGCGGCAGTTACCCTTATCCGGCGGCATGCTCCTGCGGCAGCCCTGAACGCCGTTCAAGAAATGCCAGCATGAGCGCATTCACTTCATCGGGCCGCTCCAACGGAAGACCATGTCCGGCGTCCTTCACGATGACCGCCTCAACCGACGGCATTGTGCTCTCCGCACGGCGCGCAGCCGCCTGTGCGTCATATTGGATCTCTTGGTCGCCGATCAATAGCAGCGTCGGTACTAGAAGACGCTTCAGCTCTTCGTCCCTCATATTAGAGACGAACAGCTTCGTGCGGGGCAGCGCATTCTGCATCGCCGTCACGAATTGCTCCTTGAGCGCCGGATGAATGGTGTTGCCCTTGCCGGTCATATAATCCATCAGCCTATGAATCCTCTTCGAAGAAGGGAACATGCCGGCCAGCAGACACCGAAGGAAGAATCCTTTGCCTTGCGGCAGAACGCCGCCTCCCGGACTGAGCACGATCAGCCTGCGAACCCGGGACGTCAGCCGCGCCGCCAGAATCATCGCGATGAAGCCGCCGAAGGAATGGCCCAAGAGATGAACCTTCTGCACGCCTAACCCGTCCATCAGCTCCTCGGCCCAGTCGGCGCACTCCTGCTTGCTGCAGATTGGCCGCGACGCCTCGCTCTTGTTAATGTCGCCGGGAAAATCAACCGCATAGACGCGGTAACGAGCGCTCAGCGCCTCAATATTCTCCAGCCATACCGTGGAGCTGAAGGCGAAGCCGTGGAACAGAAGGATCGGCTCGGCATGCTCCGGCCCGGCCGCTAGTACGTGCGTCTTGCCGAAGGAGGTGTCCACGTATCGTGACTCCGCGGGAACCTTCCAAAGGCTTAGCGAGTAATCATAAGCTTGCATCAGAAGCTCCGGGCTTCCTCCCTTGCGATAAATCGAAGTCACGGTTGGTCAGCCTCCTTAGCGATTATCGTCGCGAAGAATTCAATGTGCTCTGCCATACTCCGTTCGATCTGCGCCGTATCTCCACCGTCCAATCGAAGCAGGAGATACTCGGCGATCATGCCGAACAGCGGGTATTGATATTCGGCGGCCAGCCTCCTTGCGGGCAGCGGGCGAACGAGACCGTGCTCGATATAGATGGCGAACGCAGCTTCCAGGAAGTCGATCGTCCTCCCGATGACATCATTCAGATAGATATCGCGGGCCAGCTTGTGGCGGCATTGCTCAAGGTAGAGAATGCGCCAGATCGCTTCCATCCCGGGACTCTGAACGTGCGCCAAGAAGTTGCGATATCCTTGCCGCAGGAAATCGCCGGGACGCATGGCACCGGCAATCGCTTCGAGTTGGGCGATCGGGGGCATGATTCGCTCAACGCTCTGGCGGAAGTTCGCGAAGATCGTCTCCAGCAGCTCATTCTTGCTGCGATAATGATTGTAGAACGAGCTCTCCTTCATTCCCGCTTCCCGCGTGATGTCACGGATCGATACCGCGCTGAATCCCTTCAGCGAGAACGCGTCGATGGCGATCGTGAGCAGCTTAATCTTGTTGGCGTTAGCGATCGGCGCACCGCTGACATCTATATATGTAATCACGCTTTAATCCCCCTCTTAAGATATCTCCTTGTGTAATTGGACTAGGCGAGCTTCTTCCCCGTCCATTGGGCGAATAAGACGACCGGAAGCGCCAGCACGATGAAGGGCAAGCATTCGAACAGCATCTGCCAATCGACGAAGCGGTTGTCGAACAACGACCGGAACAGAAGCAAGCTGTAGGGAAGCACAACAAGGACGGACGTGACGGCCCCCGGCGTCACGGAACGGAAGTAGAACGATTGCGCGACGTGGGTAAACAAGTGGATAAAAAACAATAGATTGCACACCAAGAAAGGCCTGATTGTGCCGAGCGGGCCGCCGGAAGTAGACTGGTAGGCTAAATAAGCGGAGCTTCCAACGAAGAGGAACACGACGAGCACCGCCACGGCGAACTGAGCCGTCGTCATCTCGAACTGCTTCAGCACTCTGTCCGCCAATCGTTCGGGCAGCTTGCTCCGCACTGTATTCGCATGTGAAGCGACCCATTTCTCCACCGTAATAATCTCTTCTAGATCATGAATGACAAAAGCGACGGGAAAAAGCCAGATCAACGCCTCGAGCGGAAGCCATTCTCCGTTCATAATCCATCCGCTTCCGCTGCGTTGGATATCTCGATCAGGTTCTGGTCCGGATCGCGGATATAGACCGAGTCGATCGGCCCCATCGCTCCGGTTCGCCGTACCGGTCCCTCTTCAATCGCGACTTCGCAAGCTTCAAGATGCCGAATCACGTCAGGCAGCGGCGTATGCGCCAGCAAGCACAGATCCGCCGATCCGGGCACGGGACTCTCTGCCTTCGGCTCGAATTCTTTGCCCTTCTCATGCAAGTTGATCTTCTGTGTGCCAAATTTCAACGCGAAGCGTCCGCCCGCGAACCGGACGGCTTCCATTCCGAGGACGTCCTCGTAAAACCTTACCGTTCTCTCCAAATCCCGTACCGTTAATACCAAATGATCCAGCCTGTTCAACACGATTCCTGTAGAAGTCATGCTCTCATCCTCCCGGTACAAGCCTATTTTCAACTAACTAACGATCGTTAGTTTGCATTTTAAGGTAATACCTTCCTGCCGTCAATAGTTTAAATAGATCCCGTCAGCATGAAGCTACTTCTCCCCAGGGGGAGCCGAAGCCTCGGCTTTCCGGCGCGCGCGGAATCGGCGAACCTTCATCACGTTGCCGCACATCTTGTCGTCACAGTAGCGCTTGGAGCGATTACGCGTCTCGTCATAATAGACCCACAGGCAATCGGGATTGTCGCAGATCCGGACCCGGGAAGGCTCATTATGGACCAGCATCTCTGCGAAGGTGGCCGCGATCTCCGCCATGATCTGCTGCCAGCCGCTAGCAGCAGGCGTCTGGCGAAGCGTGAAGCGTCCGTCTTCCGCTGCGAGCTTCCGAATAACGGCGCCTTGCGACAGCGTCGCATTAAGAGAAGCCACCGCATCGCTTGAAGGCTCGCGGCCTTGGACAAGCTCGTGAACGATGGCGAGCATAAGAGAACGAAGACGCTTGAGCTCCGCAAGCTCATCCAGATTAGGCGGCCGATCCGCCGCAATCTGATATTGCGAGAGCAGCTTAAGCAGCCAGCCCGGCCTGTCCAGCCGGTCCTCGGAACGGCCGCCGCCGCGCCAATCGTGATAGTCGCTGTTGAGGAAGTCATCCCATAGCATCGTCGAATCCGTCCCTTTTTTCTCACCATTGTAACAATTTAAATGGTGTTAAGCTAGTTACTTGATTAGGCATCCGAATTATGGTAAATTCCACTAGTGTAACAATCTAAATTATTATTAAGTGGTTACAGATCATTAAGGAGGACACTTGAATGGACACATCGAACCTGCTTCGGCTGAACTGGGAGATCTGTTACGACAAGGAGGATTGGTTCCTGCCAGTCGCGGATGCGTTGAAGGGGTTAACTGCCGAGCAAGCGCATTGGCGGCCGGAGGGAGGACCCGTGAATACGATCTGGGAGACATTAAACCATTTGATTTTCTACAAGGAACGCATGTTGAAGAGGATGATGGGCGAAGAGACCGCTTATCCCGAAGGGGTGACGAACGAGGATACGTTCAAGGTGGAGTCGACAGGCGAGGAAGCTTGGGCAGAGACCGTCCAGCACAGCCACGACGTTCACCTCGCCATTCGCGAACGGATCGCAGGCTTGAAGGACGACGATTGGGAGAATGCGGCTCCAGGGCGCCGGCTAGACCAGTGGCTGAACAGTCTGGCGCTTCACGACGCGCATCACGCCGGGCAGATCGTTCTGCTTCGCAAGCTGCAAGGCTCTTGGCCGGCTCAGCGTTCATAACAAGCAGCATGCATAGCAGATAACAAGAGACCTGCCGGCGAACTGGCGGGTCTCTTGGGCTTGTGCGATACTCACACGCGAGCCGCAGGCGCCTCTGCGGTCAGAATATGCCCCATCCTCCGTTCCTTCGTCTCCAGGTAGGCCCAATTGCTTGCATTCGGCTCCGTCGTCAGCGGCAGCCGTTCAGCGATGCGCACTCCGTATTGTTCAAGCGACCGGCACTTATGGGGATTATTCGTCAACAGCTTGATCTCTCTCAGCCCTAGGTCCTTCAGCATTTGGGCGGCGACGGCATAGTTCCGCGCATCCGGAGGGAAGCCGAGCGCCAGATTCGCTTCCACCGTATCCAGCCCTCGCTCCTGCAGCTCGTACGCCTTCAGCTTGTTCAACAAACCAATGCCGCGCCCTTCTTGCCGCATATAAAGCAGTACCCCTTCGCCCGCCGATTCGATCCTCTCCATCGCGAGCGCCAGTTGCTCTCCGCAGTCGCACCGCCGGGATTGGAACACGTCGCCGGTCAGGCATTCGGAGTGTACCCGTACCAGCACCGGACGGCTGCCGTCGGGCTGCCCTTTGACGATAGCCAGATGCTCCTTGCCGTCCGCCTCGTTGCTGTAGGCAATCGTCCGGAAGCTCCCGAAGCTGGTCGGCAAGTCGATCTCGGCCTCCCGTTTGACCAGCGGCTCGTTCATCTGCCGGTATCGGATCAAATCCCTTATCGCAATCAGCTTCAAACCGTGTCTGCGCGCCAGAGCGAATAGCTCGGGGAGCCGTGCCATCTCTCCATCCTCGCCGACAACCTCGCAGATCAGCGCCGCCGGATATGCCCCGCACAGCTTGGCCAGATCCACCGAAGCTTCGGTGTGCCCGGGCCGCTCGAGCACCCCTCCTGGCCTCGCGATCAGCGGGAATACGTGCCCCGGCCGCCGGAAATCCGCCGGCTGCGCCTGCGCGCTGCAGAGCTCGCGGATGGTCCGGGAGCGATCGATAGCGGAGATTCCCGTCGTCGTCGCCTGGTGATCGACGGACACCGTGAAGGCCGTGCCATGCGCATCCGTATTCCGCTCAGTCATCGGCCTCAGCCCCAATTCCGCTGCCCGGCTCCCCGTGATCGGCGCGCATAGCAAGCCCCGCCCATAACGGATCATGAAGTTGACGGTCTCCGGCGTTACCCGGTCCGCAAGCGCAACCAGGTCCCCTTCGTTCTCCCTGTCCTCGTCGTCCGTCACGATCACGATGCGGCCTGCAGCCAGATCAGCCAGCGCTTCCTCAATCGAATGAAGGCGGATCTCCTTGTCCATATCTCTCCCGCCCCTTCACGTTAGAATGGTCGTTCTGCTCACGTGCCGGACATATTCGCCGGCCATACGTTCCAGCTCGCCGTCCGACATCTGCTGGGCGCCGTGTATGATGAAGGAGGGCAGTTGCTTCATGCCTACCAATTGGAACCCGATCTGATACGGACGGGTAAATTCGTCTACTGTGAATCGGTTATAACCCTCTCTGCCATAAGCCTCCGCCGAGCTTCCGGTGCTGATCGCCAGTCCCCATTCCTTGCCAACGAGCTTATCCCCGCCGGGTCCGTGCGCCCAGCCGAACGTCATTACCTCATCGATCCACTTCTTCAGGAGCGATGGTGCGCTGTACCACCAGAACGGGAATTGGAACACCACTCTGTCATGCGCCAGCAACAGCTCCTGCTCCCTCGCAACGTCGATCCTCCCATCCGGATATTCGGCGTACAAATCGCGAACGGTCAGGCCGCCTGCCTGCTTGGCCGCCTCCACGAGCTTTCGGTTCATTCTTGAGCCATCCGCAAGCGATGGATGGACGGCTATTATCATCGTTTTCATACGCTGACCCCCTAGTCGTCATCCGGAGGCCGAACCATCCGCCGGTCTCCGTGAACTTTAGTGGCAGTGTACCAATGGCGGTTCATGCCCGAATATGACCTAAATCACGGAACAGCGCCTTTGGCCGAATCGATAAAGAATCTCCCTAACAATTTTGCAATCGTGATTTAGGTCACGTCGATCTTAGAAAATATCAGGTAAAGTGGAAGGCAAAGGGGTTTGAGAATCTTTTCACAAACAATTTGGAGGAGGCCCAAACCCTCAGACAATCAGATTGGGAGGAATATAAGATGCAACGTTGGATGGGGTTCGCTGTATCTCTAGTGGTGATAATGGGAGGGCTTACGGCCTGCGGCGGCAACAACAAGGATAACGCCGCTTCATCTGTGCCTGCCCAAAGCGCGCAAGCTTCTGCTTCCTCTTCTGCTTCCGCATCTGCCGAGCCTGCGGCACCGGCCGAGCAGCAGGGCTATCAGGACGGCGTATACTACGCGGAAGCTGCGGACTTCGATGCCGATTCCGGCTGGAAAGAAGTCGTCTCTCTGAAAGTGGACGGCGGCAAGATCGCCGCCGTCGATTGGAACGCCTTGAACAAGGACGGCGGTCTCGACAAGAAGACTTATTCCGAGAAAGGCTTCTACGGCATGAAGGCAGGCGGCGCTTCAGCCGAATGGCACGAGCAAGCGGCTAAAGCCGAGCAGTTCCTGTTGGACAGCCAAGATCCGAAGGCGATCTCCGTGAAGGATGACGGCACGACCGACGCGATCTCCGGCGTCTCGATCCACGTCGGCGGATTCCAAGGGCTCGTCGAGAAGGCGCTGGCAGCCGGCCCTGTACAAGCCGGTCCATACAAGGACGGCGTCTACTATGCGGAAGCTGCTGAATTCGAGGCCGACTCCGGCTGGAAAGACAATGTGACGCTCACGGTCATGGCCGGCAGGATCGCGGCCGTCAGTTGGAACTCCACCAGCAAGGACGGCGGCGCAGACAAGGTCACCCGCTCCAAGAGCGGCGAGTACGACATCAAGAAAGGCGGCGGGCAGGCTGCTTGGCACGAAGAAGCGGCTAAGGCGCAGGCTTACTTGATCGAGAAGCAGGACCCGGCTGCGGTCGCCGTGAAGGACGATGGCACGACGGACGCGATCTCCGGCTGCACGATCCACGTGAGCGGCTTCGTCAGCCTGGCCGAACAAGCGCTGGCCAGCGCCCGTTGATTGAGGGGCCCGGCCAATCCATTTATTTTACCAACTATGTAATCTGACTATTGCCCAAAGGGGGAGTTGCTGCTATGCCGCAAATCGTTGTGCTTGGAGGCGGATACGGAGGCGTATTAACCGCCAAGAAGCTCGCCAAGCAATTGAAGAAGCAGCCGGACACCCGAATTACCCTCATCGACCGGAAGCCGTACCACACTTTGTTAACCGAATTGCATGAGGTCGCCGCAGCGCGGGTGGAAGAGGATTCCATCAAGATCGACCTGAAGAGGATCTTCTCCGGATTCAAGAACGTGGATGTCGTGCTGGACGAGATCGCCGACATCGACTTCGACAGCCGGCAGCTGCACGGCGAACAGGGCACGTATCATTATGATTATCTGGTGATCGGCACGGGGAGCAAGCCGACCTTCTTCGGCATCCCCGGCGCAGACCAGAACGCATTCACGCTCTGGTCCTATGAGGACGCGATTCGCCTGAGAGAGCATACACAGAACTGCTTCCGAGAAGCCGTCAAAGTCCAGAATCCGCATAAGCGCAAGCAGATGCTCACCTTCGTCGTCGTCGGCGGCGGCTTCACCGGCGTCGAGATGGTCGGCGAGCTCGCGGAATACGTGCAAGAGCTGTGCAAGGAATTCCGTGTCGAGCGGGAAGAAGTGTCTCTGTACGTCGTCGACATGGTGAACACCATTCTGCCGATCCTGCCGGAGAAGCTGATCCGCAAGGCGGAGCGCCGTCTGGGCAAGTTAGGCGTTGAGATCATCACCGGCTCCAAGATTACGGAGGTTAAGGCGGATGGCGTGGTCGTCGGCGATCAGGAGATCAAGTCCCGGACCGTCGTCTGGACGGCGGGCGTCGAAGGGTCCGAATTGGCGGGCAGCCTCGATGTCGAGCAGAAAGGCCGCAGACGGATTCTGACGAACGACAAGCTGCAGGTTCCGGCGTACGAGAATGTGTATGTCGTCGGCGACAACATTTTCTACATTCCGGAGGGCTCCCAGAATCCCGTGCCGCAGATGGTCGAGAACGCGGAAGAAGCAGCCCCCGTCATCGCCCACAATATTGCAGCGGACATTCGGGGCTTACCGAAGAAGTCCTACTTGCCCACGTTCCACGGCACGATGGTCTGCATCGGCAGCCGTTACGGCGTCGCCAATGTCGGACTTCCCGGCATGATGATGAAGCTGAGCGGCTGGCCGGCTATGGCGGTCAAGCACCTCATCAATATGTGGTACCTATTCCAGGTGTGCGGCTTCAATAAGGTGTACCATTACGCTCTGCATGAATTTATCCATGTTCGTCATAATCGCAGCTTCCTCGGGGGGCACTTCGCCAAGCGCTCTCCGAACTTCTGGCTCGTTCCGCTGCGAATCTTCGCCGGCGTGATGTGGCTTATCGAAGGCTCCGAGAAGCTGGGGAAAATGTTCGATGATCCCGGCCGGATCTTCCTGATCCCAGCGAAGACTGTCGACGGCACTTCTGGCGCATCGGTCGCGGCGGAAGGCGCGCAGGCGGCGGCTGACGCCGTATCGTCGGCCTCCCAGACAGTCGAGCAGACCGCATCCGCGCTGCCGGTGCCGCACTTCATCAAATCGATCGTCGACTGGTCGATGAATCTCATGTTCTACGGCCCGCACGGCGATTACACTTGGCTGGCCTATGTGTTCCAAGGCGGCATGGTCGCTGCCGAGATGCTCGTCGGCATTCTACTCATCGTCGGCCTGTTCACCGCCCCTGCTGCCGTCGTATCGGTAGCGATGGGCGTCATGGTATGGGTGTCTGGAATGGCGTCCCAGGATATGCTCTGGTATATGGCAGCCGGCATCGCCTTGATCGGAGGATCGGGAAGCACGCTCGGCTTCGATTATTATGTATATCCGTGGTTGAAAAGGGTATGGAAGAAGATCCCCATCGTGCGTCGTTGGTATCTCTATACAGATTAAGAGCGGAGGATAGGCAATGAAGCTTCTGGATGAGACGATCGACATGCTCCGGCAGTATCTCGACGCCGGCGCATCCGGCGTTCTGGAGACCGTCGCGGAGGACGATCTTCTCCGCGAGGTCGCCGGATTGCTGCAGTCCTACGAGCTCGACGAATACCGCAGCCTCACGATTCTGGGCTGCTATGTGCTGATCGGCCTTGCCATGAGCAAGCACCTGGAGCTCGTTCTTAATGACAACGGGGCTCTAACCCGTGGCATATTGGACGGCGATTACCTGCTCGGCCTCTACTACCGAATGATGGCCGCTCGAAGGGAATGGAGGCTCATGGCGCATCTGGCTCCGTTCCAGAAGAGGATGCAATCGGATCTGCTGCAAGGACGTCAGCAACGCGCCGTCATGGCGGAGTTGCGCGACGAGCTGCAGCGTTACCTCGACAGACAATGCGCGTGACGAGAGGAGAGACTGGAGATGGGCAAGCCGTTAAGCGGAGCGCTGAATATCGATCTGGAAGCCATCCAATCCGCGCTTCGGGAAGTGGTGAACAGCGATTCGGATTTGCCCTCCCCTTCTCCGATCCGCGATCATGTGCTGAAGCTCTTGGATGCGGGGGGCAAACGGCTGCGGCCGATTCTGGTGATCGTTGGCAGCCGCTTCGGCCAACCGGTCGGGAAGCCGATCGTGATGCGGACTGCCGTCATGCTGGAATACTTGCACACGGCATCTCTGATCCACGACGACGTAATCGACCGCTCGGAACTGAGGCGCGGCGTTCCAACGCTTCATTCGGTGACGGATGTTCATACGGCCGTCCACGTCGCCAACTATATGATGGCTAGAGCGATCGAATGGACGGCGGGTATCGGTGACGGCAAGCCGCCGGATGAGGGCGGGGACAGCGAGTTCGACGAGACCGTCCAGCACTCAATGGAGCTCGCCTCCATCGTTCCGGAGCTATGTCTTGGCGAATATGTGCAGCTTCGCGACCGCTTCAACTTCGATCGATCGATGGATGAGTATTTGAGCAAGACCCGCAGCAAAACAGCGCTGCTCATGGCCCATTGCCTTAGAGCGGGAGCGAGAGCCGCGGGCGCGGAAGATGAGGTATGCCGGCTGCTGTTCGACTACGGCGAGGCGATCGGCATGGCGTTCCAGATCCGCGACGACGTGCTGGACTATACACAGCCCGAATCCGCGATCGGCAAGCCGGCCGGCTCGGATCTGCGTAACGGCGCGCTGACGCTGCCGGTGCTATATGCATTGGAGGACCCCGCGCTGGCGCCGGTGCTGCGATCGCTTCGGGCGGATTCGTCGGATGCGGAGTATCGGGAGGCGATCCGGTTGATCTGCGATAGCGGAGCGATCGAACGCTCGCTTGAGCTGGCCGACCTCTACGTTGCGGCGTCCGAGGCGATCCTGGACCGGTTGGCCGCTTATCCGGCCAGCCGGGACTTGAAGGTGTTGTCAGGCTATTTCATGCGATGAACGCGTTGAGACGAGCCCTTCTGCCGTTAACCGGCAGAGGGGCTTCTCTCTGTTCGCGTGTTCGCGTTCGCCAGATGCGCCTAATGCGCCGCCTATCCCGCCGCTATCCCGCGCATGTAGTCGATCTGCTCGACCTCTTCCGCCTATTCCCGCCGCTATCCCGCGCATGTAGTCGATCTGCTCGACCTCTTCCGCCTATCCCCCCGCTATCCCGCGCATGTAGTCGATCTGCTCGACCTCTTCCGTCTATCCCCCCGCTATCCCGCGCATGTAGTCGATCTGCTCGACCTCTTCCGCCTATCCCGCCGCTATCCCGCGC
>NZ_JACJVN010000052.1 GCF_014212015.1 Cohnella lubricantis
TTACAGGAATAGCTCCTAATGTGACAAGCTATCTGACCGTTCCCGAAAGGAAGGCTGTAGCGGAGCAATAGGAAAAAGCTCCCCTTCATCTTCCGGCAGCTGGCTGGCGTAACGCTCTCGCGTCCATAGCCCCTGTAGCTTTGCGTCGACGGCTTTCACCGGCTTTGCCTTTATCGAGATGCAGCGGAGCCTTGCGTTCGCCGATCTGATGTCTCTCATCATAAACGGCAGCGACACGAACTTAAAATCCGACTCAAACCCCAATTATTTGAATATTTCGATATGTCATTCGGCATGTTTGACGCATAGTCCTTTGGTTCGAGGAGATTCCGCAAGACATGCCCGTCCACGTCGATTGTTGAGAACATTTACCCTAGATTGGTGGGAAAATATACATATTATCCGCGATTGCGACAGAAACCGCCATGATGGAGGCCGCTCCGCAGGTCGAGGCTGCCCGCCGATCGGCGTCCCGGATATCACCATCTATGGAACCACGCGATCTCCCCTTGCTTCAGCACTTCTCGATACCGATAACGCCTTTATTACCCATTACTTGTTAATCCTGCGACGAGATCGGCCAGAATTCGGGCACGCAAATGAAGAGAACCACCGGAGCATGCTCCGATGGTTCTCTATCTCTTCATATATATGGATTAAAGATAGCTGGTTGGGTTCTTAAGGTCGCCGTTCAAGTGGACCTCGAAGTGAAGATGCGTGCCGGTCGATTCGCCGGTGTTGCCCATAATGCCGATCTTGTCTCCCTTGGAGACGACCTGCCCCTCCTTAACGGAGAAGCTCTTCAAATGCCCGTACAGCGTCTCAAAGCCATTGTTATGATTAATGATAATAACGTTCCCGTAGCCGGTCTTCTGGCCGACGAATTCGACCGTTCCGTTGTCGGCTGCCTTGATCGTCTTGTCGCCGACCATGTCGATGCCCTTGTGCAGCTTGCCCCACCGCGTGCCCATGTAGCTGGTAATGCGGTGATTCGAGACCGGCCAAGCGAACTTGCCGGTGCCTTCGCTCGGGATGACCTTCGTTCCTTTGAGAATTATGGTCGATACCGCAGGCTCCAGCACTTGGGAAGCGATCTGCTCTTCCTCTACCATCATGCCGTTGTTCTTCACGAGGCGGTAAGTGACTTGCTTCTTGCCGTCCTTGCCCTCGCGCAGCGTCTTCGATTGGCCGACCTTCATGTCCTCGCTCTTGCGAATCTCAACGGGCGGGTCGATGACTTCAATCTCGGTGACCTCTTCTTCGGAGGTGACGTGAACCACCGGCTTCTTCACCGTAATATCAAGTTCGTCCCCCGGCTTGATCTCGTCATCCTGAATCCAAGGGTTATTGGCATAGATCACGTCGCTCGGGACGCCCGTCTTCTCTGCGATACAGCTGATGCAGTCGCCCTTCTGGACTGTGTAGGTGCGCTTGGCCGGATTGCCGGTCGTCAGCTTCTTGAAGACATCCTCCGGATCGGCCAGTTCGCTGGGGTTGATATCAGTCGGAATGATTGTGATGTCTTCTTCGAAGGAGACGGACTTCACGACCCGGGTCGGCTCTTCCGATGCCTGGGCCGTATCGAACGCTAGCGCCTTCACCTGCGTCTTGGCAGCGGCGTTCGGCACGAATTTGTCCTTGATTCGCTGAAGGATCTCGTATGCCGTCTGCTGCTTGTAAAAAAAAGCGACGGTCTTGCCGCCGACGACCAGCTTGACGCCTACCGGGTGCGACTTCAAGCCGCTGTTCAGCGCTTGCAGAGTCGCCTCGTCATCAGGACTCTTGTTGAAGGCGCTGACTTCCTCGTAAGCTACTTGATTGTCATTCAGCTGATAGGTAACATCCGCCGAGGCTAACTGTGCGGATTTGGCTTGGACTGCCTCTTCTACGAGCTGCTTGCTGCTAATCTCGCCGATCGGCTGGCCATTCAATAAGACTTTATAATAAGAGTTCGTATGAGCTTGAACATATTGCTGCGTTCCGATCAGGATGCCGACCACCGCGACAGCCGAGGCCGAGGCGATCATGATAGGTTTGCGGCGCTGCAACGCATACTTGATTGCTGGTTGGGTCTTTTGTTGGACAACTGTCATCCCTTTCAAGCACGTAGAGCGGACTTGTCGAAAGCTGCGCTTGAGAATCGCGCCCGCGCTTCGAAGCCGATCCGGTTTCTTGAAGTCGGTCATGATCTTCTCCTTTGTTCTCCCAGAAAGGTAAAGTTTGGCTAATATAGCTCAAAACCAACTCTAACTTTAGCACAACATTCAAGAGACTATCAATAAACCGAAGATGAAGATTATCTCATAAAGAAGCAAGAAAGCCGCTGATTTCCAGCGGCTCGCAAGCGTCCTCATACCTAATTATTCGACTTATGGGGCGATCGATGGTCCTCCCCCTGTCTGCGACTCCGGTTGGAGAAGCCTCATCATCTCTGCGTATTCTTCCTCGTTCAACGCGCCTTCGAGCATCGTCTGCACTTCCGTCATCTCTTCCTCGTCCAGCCCTCCGTCCAAGTAGGCGGACAGCTGCTGCAGCTGAGACGCGCTAAGCTTCGAGACGACGATCGAGTAGAGCTTCTGCCGTTCCTCTTCATCAAGCGGGTCCGATGCCGCAGCTGACCCGCTTCCCTCGCTCCAGACCGGCACGGCATCGCCTGGCGCTTCGGCTTCTCCCCCAGAGCCTGCTGCCGCGTCTCCGTCTCCGTCTCCCGGCCGGTATCCCCCGGCGCCGGCTCCCGCACCCGTCCCGGCGCTGCCGGTTGTTCCGCCGCCGCTGCTCATACCTCCGCCGGAGCCATTGCTGCCGCCAACGCCTTCTCCTGCAGCGCCGTTATCGTCCGATCCGTCCAATTCCCCATCCTGCGCCCAGCCTGGGACCGGGCTGCCGGATGGATACGGCCCAGCCGCGGACGAACCGCCTGGCAGCTCGGCCGTTTGCGCCGGCGTTCCGCCGGAAGCAGATTCGTCCTGCGCCTCGCTTGCCTCCTTCGGCCGCTCATCCGCACCCCACAGCTTGCCCCATACGCCTGACAGTGCGAACGGCTGCACGTCCAGCGGAATCTCCAGCTCCTTCAGCACCGTCTGCACGTAGCTGTTCACGATATAGCCGGTCGTCCATACGCACAAGAAGCTAAGCAGCACCGCGCTGGCCAACAGCTTGGCGCCCCATTCGATCCATCTCCACATCATGATGCCCCCTACTCACTATGTCTCATAGTTTTCAGTATGGGCAAACCTCGCGACTCTCATTCTCTTATTGGAAGAAACAATCTAAGGGAGCGTACGCAGCAAGCTCTGCTATCTGTTCCTTTCTATCTGCTAACCCTCGATCTCTTATCGCTATTCAATTCTGCAATTGTGCAGCTTCTATCCTTTTCAATAGACTCCGTTCCGATAAGCGCAAGAAAGCCTGCACATTGGCAGGCTTTCTTGCTTGTGGTTTGCTTCTAATCGCTAGCCTAGCTGGCTGCCAGGATTCTGGCTCTGCTGGCCTTACTCGTAGATCGCCGCCACTTGGTTCGTCTGCTCGCGGTTGCGGCCGACGGAGAAGATGGCGATCGGAATGCCCGTCAACTCGGACACGCGCTCCACGTAGCGGCGCGTGTTCTCCGGCAGATCCGCCAGCGTCTTCGCGCTGGAGATGTCCTCGTTCCAGCCCGGCAACTCCTCGTAGATCGCTTCGCATTCCGCGAGCATCTTCAGGTTCGCCGGATAGTGCTCGATCACTTCACCGCGGTAGCGGTAGGCGGTACAGATCTTCACCGTCTCCAGCCCGCTCAGCACGTCAAGCGAGTTGAGCGACAGGCCGGTGATGCCGCTGACGCGGCGCGCGTGGCGGACGACGACCGTATCGAACCAGCCGACGCGGCGCGGACGGCCGGTGACGGTGCCGTACTCGTGGCCCTTGTCGCGGATCCATTGGCCGAGATCGTCATGCAGCTCGGTCGGGAACGGACCGTCGCCGACGCGGGTCGTGTACGCCTTCGCCACGCCGATGACTTGGCGAATCTTCGACGGACCGACGCCCGACCCGATGCAGACGCCGCCAGCGGACGGGTTCGAGCTCGTGACGAACGGGTACGTGCCTTGGTCGAGGTCGAGCATGACGCCTTGCGCGCCTTCGAACAGCACCTTCTTGCCTTCGTCGATCGCGTCGTTCAGCACGACGGACGTATCCGTCACGAACGGGCGAAGCTTCTCGGCCAGCTCGAGATAATCCTTGATGATCTGGTCCGCATCCAGCGGCTCGCCGCCATACACCTGTGCGATCATCTGGTTCTTCTCCTCGACCATGCGGCGGGCCTTGGAAGCGAACTCCTCCGGATCCATCAGATCGGCGATGCGAATGCCGCTCCGCGCGGCCTTGTCCATGTAGCACGGTCCGATACCCTTGCGCGTCGTGCCGATCTTGTTGTCGGCCTTGCGGTCTTCCTCCAGTGCATCCAGCACGAGGTGGTAAGGCATGATGACATGCGCGCGGTCGCTGACGCGCAGGTTGTCCACGCTGAAGCCGTTATCGATAATGTATTGAATCTCTTCCCACAGCGCCGCGGGATTGATGACCATCCCGTTGCCGATGACGCACACTTTGTTCTGATTGAAGATGCCTGACGGAATCATCGTCAGCTTATATTTCTTATTCTGAATGAGAATCGTATGGCCGGCATTGTTGCCGCCCTGGTAACGGGCTACGACATCCGCCTTCTCCGCGAGATAGTCCGTAATCTTCCCCTTGCCCTCGTCTCCCCATTGCGTTCCCACGACTACAACTGTAGACAAAGCAATCCCTCCACCCGGCTGATTCGCTCATGCCGGCATGATATGGCCTCCAACAGCCAAAAAGGCCGCAAGGCGGCATGATTAGTGTAGCAAGCGGCATCCAAGAAGTCAATAAAAAGCCGAACGATTACATATACACCTATGTAATCGTTCGGAAATTTTCCTTATATATTAAGCGCTAACTTCATGAGTTCGGTCCAAACTGACGAATTTATTAAAGTTCTTCAAGAACACCAGCTCAACGGTACCAACGGGTCCGTTCCGCTGCTTGGCAATAATGATCTCGATAATATTCTTCTTCTCTGTATCCTGATTATAATAATCGTCCCGATACAGGAACGCGACGATGTCGGCGTCCTGCTCGATCGAGCCCGATTCCCGCAGGTCGGACATCATCGGACGCTTGTCCTGACGCTGCTCGACGCCCCGCGACAGCTGCGATAACGCGATGACCGGCACTTCCAGCTCGCGGGCGATCTGCTTCAGCGTACGCGAGATCTCCGAGACCTCCTGCTGCCGGTTCTCGCCGGCCTTGCCGCGGCCTTGAATGAGCTGCAGGTAATCGATCAGGATCATCCCGAGCCCCTTCTCCTTCTTCAACCGCCGGCACTTGGCGCGAATATCGGCGACCGTGATGCCCGGCGTATCGTCGATGAACACCTGCGCCTCGGACAGTGCACCGATCGCCATCGTCAGCTTCTCCCAGTCGTCGCCTTCGAGATAGCCTGTCCGCATCCGGCCCGCATCGACGTTCGATTCGGCGCACAGCATCCGCTGCACGAGCTGGGCGGCGGACATCTCGAGGCTGAAGATCGCGACGGTCTCGCCGGCGCGCACGGCGACGTTCTGCGCGACATTCAGCGCGAACGCGGTCTTGCCTACGGACGGCCGCGCGGCGACGATGATAAGGTCGCTGCGCTGGAAGCCAGCCGTCATCTTGTCAAGATCGCGGAAGCCGGACGGAATGCCCGTCGTGCCGCCTTTGTTGGTATAGAGGAACTCAACCTTGTCGAAGACCTCCATCAGAACGTCGCGAATGCTGATGAAGCCGGAGGAGGAGCGGCGGTTCGAGATCTCCATGATCCGCTGCTCGGCGTCGTTGATCAGTACCGCGACGTCGTCTTCCGCTGCGAAGCCGTTCGAGACGATCTGCGTCGCAGTTCGGATCAGCCGCCGCATCATCGACTTCTCTTCGACGATCTGCGCGTAATACTCAACGTTCGCCGCCGTCGGCACTGCATTAGCCAGCTTCGTCAAATAGGTGACGCCGCCGATCTCCTCCAGTTGGTTCTTGTCCTGAAGACGAGCCGTCAGCGTCACGAGATCGAGCGGCTGGTTGTCGTCGTTCAGATCGGTCATCGCTTCGTAGATGCGCTGGTGCGCCACGCTGTAGAAGTCCTCGGCCCGAATACGCTCCATCGCCGTAATCAACGCTTCGGTCTCGAGCAGAATCGCGCCCAGCACCGCCTGCTCCGCCTCCAGATTCTGAGGCGGTATTCGTCCTTCCAGCATCGGTTCGGTGACGCTCATCCGATTATTCCTCCACGACTTGCACGTTTAGGGTACCCTTCACATCGGGATACAATTTAAGCGGCACCTTGGTCGTGCCGAGCGTCCGGATCGGATCGTGCAATTCGATCTTCCGCTTGTCGACCGTAATCTTCTGCTTCTCCAACGCCTCGGCGATCTGCTTGCTCGTGATCGCGCCGAACAGCCTGCCGCCTTCGCCAGCCTTCGCCTTGATGACGATCGTCATCTCCGACAGCTTCGCGGCGAGCGCCTGCGCGTCTTCCTTCTCGCGCTCCTTCTTCTTCGCGGCCGATGCCGCCATCTGATCGAGCGTCTTCTTCGCGCCGTCGGTCGCGATCTGGACATATCCCTTCGGCAGCAGGAAGTTGCGCGCATAGCCCTCCGACACTTCCTTGACTTCGCCCTTCTTGCCTTGTCCCTTCACGTCTTGAAGAAAAATGACCTTCATTCCGGCAGCCCCTCTTCCCCTTGGATTTCTTTAAGAACCTGCTTCAGCCGTTCCGCCGCTTCCAGCGGCGTCACGCCTTGCAATTGTGCGGCGGCATTGGTAAGATGCCCCCCGCCTCCCATGCGTTCCATGACGACTTGCACGTTGATCTGCCCGAGCGAACGGGCGCTAATGCCGACGAGTCCGTCCGGACGCTCGGCGATGACGAACGACGCTCGAATCCCGGTCATGTTCAGCAGCGTATCCGCCGCTTGCGCGATCAAGAGCTGCGGCACGGTCTTGCCCGAATCCGCGACTGCGAGCGCGATGTGGCTGTCGAGCGTCTCCGCATGCTGAATGATCGCGGCCTTCTTGATGTATTCTTCCAGGTCCTCCTTCAGCATCCGCTGAATGAGGGCCGGATCGGCTCCGTTGCGTCTCAGGAACGAAGCCGCTTCGAACGTCCGTGAGCCCGTGCGCAGCGCGAAGCTCTTCGTGTCCACCGTGATGCCGGCGAGCAGCGCCGTCGCTTCGCGGACGTCCAGCACGACCCGCTCCTGAATGTATTGCAGTACCTCCGTCACCAGCTCGCAGGTGGAGGAAGCGTACGGCTCCATGTAGATGAGCACCGCTTCGTCGATGAATTCCTCGCTGCGCCGGTGGTGGTCGATGACGACGATGCGGTCGGTCTGCTGCAGCAGCTTCGGCTCCGCCACCATCGAAGCGCGGTGCGTATCGACGACGACGGCCAGCGATCGCCGGTTCGTCACGAGCAGCGCCTGCTCCGGCGTAATGAACCGCTTGATCAGCTTCTCGTCCTCGCGGATCATCTCCATCAGCCGCCCGATGGACGGGTTGATGCCTTCGAGGACGACGTACGATTCCTTGCCGAACTGGTTCGCCGCTTTCACGACGCCGATCGCGGCGCCGATGGCGTCCATGTCCGGCATCTTGTGGCCCATGATGACGATGTTGTCGCTCTCCTTGATCAGATCCCGCAGCGCATGCGAGATGACCCGCGCGCGCACGCGCGTCCGCTTCTCGACCGCGTTGCTCTTGCCGCCGTAGAAGCTCTGGCGCTGCCCGAACTTCACGACCGCTTGGTCGCCGCCGCGGCCGAGCGCGATATCGAGGCTGCCCTGGGCCAGATGGCCGAGCTCGATGATATCGTCCGTTCCGGAAGCGAAGCCGATGGAGAGCGTCATCGGCAGCTTCAGGTTCATCGTGATCTCCCGGACCTCATCGAGGAGATCGAACCGGGATTGCTCCAGCTGGCGCAGCGCCAGCTGATTGGCGACGACCATGTATTTGTCCGACGAGAGGCGGCGTAGGAACAAGCCATATTTTTGCGACCATTCGTTGATCTCGCCCGTCACCTTCGAGAGCAGAATCGCGCGCTGCTGCTCGTCCATCCCTTGGCTGATCTCCTCGAGATTGTCCATCATGACGATCCCGAGCGCCAGCTTCTCGTCCTCGTAACGCTTGGACAGCGTCCAACTGCTGGTGATGTCCGTCACGTAGAGCATGCGCTCCTGCTGGCGGAAGACGGCCTCGTACACGCGGTCGTTCAGCTTGATCTCCACCGTATGGGCGTCCTTCTCCTTGGACGGAACCTGCAGCGACGGGAACAGCTCCGACAACGGAACGCCGACGGCCGAATGGCGGCCGGTTACAGCGGCGATATAAGCATTATGCCATTGGACTTCCTTCTCTTCATTATACAAAATAATGCCAAACGGCAGCGTGCCGATCACGTCGTTGCTCACGCCTTTGATCCGATGCGACAGCGTCAGCACGTAATCGTTCAGATCCTTGCGGAACGCCCGTTCCGCCAGCATGGCGTAGGCGCCAACCGCGCCTCCGAGCAGAAGGCCGGCCAAGCCGAGCGCCCACTGGTACCAGGCTAGCGCGACCGTGAGAAGGAGAATAAGTACGAGCGCCCATATATTGTGCATGCCGTGCCATCGATGAACGAGAAACTTGGGCATGTGAAGCTTCGCTCCCTTGGTGATGACCTCTTAAGCGCCGGCATGGGCTTGAAGCGGTCCGGATAGGCCTTACTTCGAGAAATATCGCCGCAGCGGGAACGCCACGTCGATCAGCCCGATCAAGTACAAAGGAGAGATCAGAAATACCGGAATCGCAATGGCGATCGGCGCAATCCGCGGCCACTTCTTCATATCTGCGAGATAGAAGAAGAAGGCGATCGCCTGAATTCGGAATGCGAATTGGAGAATCGGCACGGCATTCGCCGCAACCGTGTTCCAGAATCCCTCATAATCCGGCGAGAGTGCATAGCTGAGGATCAAAGCGACGAAGTAGTAGAAGACTAAGCTGCGCGGCAGCATCCAGTTCTTCATCGGCGACATGGCCGGCACGACGATTCCCATCGAACGCAGCGAGAGTCTGGATAGATAATGCGTAATAATTGCGAACAAGAACGAAGACAGCAGCAGCAGCGAAGGCAGCGCCGTCACGATAGCGTCGCCGAGCGAATCGGCGGTTGTGGCCGCCCAATCCGAAGGCAGCAGCGCGCCGCTCTGCACCTGCGCGAGCGTCTCCTCCAGCAGGCTGGACATCTGCCCCGCCAGATCCATATCGTATTGAGTCGAGAATATCGCCAGTTCAATAATTAATTGTGCGATCAAGATGAGAATAATAGTCGTCACGACGGTGCGCGCCGGCCGATGCTTCTTGTACATATGCCCCATTACCGCTGACGGTATAAGGAAGAAGAAGCCGAGCGACAGCGGAATAACCGCATAGGTGCCGAGCAGCAAGACCGTCACAAGTCCGACGCCGACCAGATGCAAGAGGAACGGAATCGGCTTCAATATGGTATAGAGCACAACTATAGGAACCATGAGCAGGAACATGGTAACGACGATCAGGTTCGTCGGAATGCTAAGCAGCAGAACCAGCGCCGCAGCGCTCCACGCCACGGATTTCCAGCCGATGTTCAACAGGGTCACCTCTTGCGAATATGTTCTTCCAACGCTGATAGATCGCGGTAATGATCCTCCAGCTGATGTCCTTCTTGCTTCAACTTGGCGAGCTTATCGGCCACGGCTGCGTCCAGCTCCCGGTAAGAGATGCCCAGGCGGCGCCCCAGAATGTAGACTCCGGCGATGAGCCCTGCCATGCTGTCCACGATTCGGACGGTGCTGCCGTCCCACATCGCTTTGAACAGCCGGGATACTTGGTCGATGATCTCCGTCTTCAGCCATTCAATCGTCTTGGCTCTCGTAGCGACATCCACATCTCGTTCCATCGCTTGAACCATCCTCTCCCAGCAATGATCCTAGAAAGCTGCAACCCTCATTATATCACACATTCGCCTGCGGTCCGCAATGTACAAATCAAGGGCGAGAGCCTTCTCCAGCGCCGTCTTGTCGAACCTTCGCCGCGATCCGCTCGCGTTCGAAGCCATCCGTCCCGTGACGACAGCGCACACTGTCGGAGCCCGGCGATCTACCCAGATCCGCAAGTGTGAAAAATGGTGCTTTAGCCGCCCCCGATTCCGGCAGCGGCTCTGTTCCGGCGCTTCGTTCGCCAGCGGCGGGCAACACGAATAAGGCCCCGCTCTACTTGCCGGCGGGACCTTCATGGCGCGCAACATGTGGTCTTCCTAATTCATGCACATTAGCCGACCCTCATGGAGCACGGCCTCCAACTTTGTGAGGCGAAGTGTAGATATGCAACTAGCTGACCGCTCATTGAAGCATCACGCGGTGGCCGCCTTGGTGCGCCGCACGCATAGACGGCGGTTGCGGCACGGCCGTACGCATCAGCGGCGGTTGCGGTGTGCCGCACGCCTAAGCGCCCTGCGCAGCTTCTTCGCACCCGGCCTCATGCCGCGCTTGCCTCGGCGCGCCAGTTGCCGGCTTCGCCTGGCGTCAGCGTCCAGCCGAGCGCTTGCAGCGTCTCCAGCGACACGTAGCTGCGGTCGCCGATCGACAGCAGCTCCGCTTCGCCGCCTTCCCAGAGCAGGCGGTGGCCCCGCTCCAGCATCAGCTCGCCGTCCGGCGGCGGCGGCAGCAACGTGTTCGCCGCCGGCGCGCGCGCGGCCGCGGCCAGCTTGTACGCGCGGTCGGGCTTGCTCCAGCGCAGCTCGCAGCCTTGGGCTTCCAGCACCGCGGCGTCCACGTAGCGCTCGCCGCGGTACGCCACAAGCGCCGCTCGCGCGCGGCCGGCCGTCAGCGTCCCGACGCTTCCGCGCACGCGCACGAACTCGCTGCGAATCGGCTGCCCGAGCCGGACGCCGCGGTGCAGCCCTTGGCCGTCCAGCGCGACTTGGCCGCCAACGAGCACGTACTTAATGCCCGCCGACGTCAGATTCGGCTTCTCCACTGTAGAACGGTCGCTGATCGTGCCGTAATCGAACACGACAATATCGGCGTCCATGCCGCGGGCGATGCGCCCCTTCTTCTGCAGCGCAGGCGCTTGGCGCTCCAGCCGTTGCGCGGGCATTAGCGTCATCTTCGCGATCGCGTCGATGAGCGGCAGCACCTCATGCTCCCGCACATAGAGCCCGACCGTGCGCGCGAACGTGCCGGACGCCCGCGGATGGTTGTTGTAGCCGGGCTCGAGAATCGCGTCGCTGCCGATCATGACGAACGGCGCGCGCAGCGAGTCCATGATGTCCTGCTCCGGAATGGCGTAAGCGACGGCGAGCTTGCCCTGCCGCTTATACACCTTGAACGTCTCCTCCGTCAGCCGCTCCGGCGTGCCCGCGATCTGCAAGTCGTGATACGAGATGCGGAAGCGCTCCTGCCAGCCTTCATCGAAGCGCGCGGAATTCAGATACGTCCCCCAATAGTCATAAGGATACGTGCAGGCGGTCATGTCGAGCCCCTCCCGGCGCGCCTCCTCGAGCATGCCGAGCGACTGCTTCATCGAGAACGTGCCGCCCGTGCTGTTGATATGATCGACATGCACCGAAGCGCCCGTCGACTTCGCGTAGCCGATCAGCTCGTTCACCGCTTCGAGGTTCGTCCCCGGCTCTTCCATATCGGAGTAGCGCGCGTGGAAGTAGACCGGCACGTTATACTTGTACGCCAGCCGCATCATCGGCAGAATCTCCGGCGCCCGGATGCCGGGCACGTACTCCAGGCTGAACGAGATGCCGAGCGCGCCGTCGTTCAGCGCCTTCTCCGCCTGCGCGAGCAGAATGGCGGTCTCCGCCGGCGTCGCGGAATCGTACCGGCTGAGCGCGAACTGGTTACGCGCTTGCGAGTAGAAGAAGGAAGCGCCGAAGTGGATCGGCAGCTTGCTGCGGGTGTAATAGGCATACCACTTGTCAGGGTGAGCCGTGCCGCCGTGCATGGCGATGTTGCTCGTCACGCCGTCGGCCAGCTTGTTCCAGACGCCGAGCGGATTCGGATCGTACGAGAGGTTGTCGATGAAGCCCGGCGCGACGACGAGGCCGGAGGCGTCGATCTCGCGCCGGCCGTGCACGCGCTTGTCGGTGACGAGCGCGATGCGGCCGTCCTCGATCGCGACACTCAGCCCCTCGCGGTCGAGCCTCGTCTCGGGATTGATGACGCGCCCGCCCCGGATGACGATGTCGTAGGTGCGGGCGAGCTCCTCAGGCGTCGGCGTATCGACGCCGTCGCCCGCGGGAGCCGCGGCGGCCTCGCGTGACGGCGAGTTCACGCCGCCCATGGCAACGCGAAGAGCCGCTCCCTTCGCTTGCGCGGAAGGAGCGGCAGTGTTCGGCTGGCCGAGCGCCGGAACGGCCAGCCAGAGTATGACAGCGGTAGCGATCGCCGCCGCTTCGCCTAGGGCAATTGTTACTTTCTTCATGCCGCTGTGTCGTCTTGAAGCCATGAATCCTATCCTCCAGCACGGATATGACCGCCGCGAGACTCGCGCAAGCGTCATTTCCATTGTTTGCTAAAGATTAGGCTTCCCTGCGGGCGGGCTTCTCATCCATCGTGGCCGGAAGCAATACGCGTTCGCAATAATCGATAATATCGCTGCGGCGGACGATGCCGATGAAGCTGCCCATATCGTCGATGACGGGCACGAAATTCTGCGTCTTCGCCAACGTGATCAAGTCTTCCATATTCGCTTCAATCTGTACCGGGCGAATCTCCACGCGGAACGGCACTTCCGACAGCTGCACGCGGTGCGCATTGTCGAATCCGATATCCGGGCGGCTCTTCAGGAACCAGAGCAGGTCTCCTTCGGTCACCGTGCCGACATATTTGCCATCGTCGGTTAGAACCGGAACAGCCGTGTACCGGTGGCGTTCCATTCGCTCCAGTGTCTGCCTCAGCGTCGCGCTCTCCGGCAGACAGACAACCTCCTGCTTCGGAAGAAGGAAAAAGGCGATGTTCAAATCTATTCCTCTCCTCTGTCGTTCATAGGTCTAGCTATCGCTGTTCGCGCAAGAGCGGCCGAGTCTCTTCACGGCTCTCGGCCGCTTCTATTATACCATGCCGGCATCGCATTCGGCACGGCGAAGCGTCAAGACGCAAGCGCATCCGTTGCGTTCGCGGAATAGGCGGCGTTCGTCCCGCCATTCGCCTCAGCCTTCGCGCCGGGCGTCGTCAACTGCGGCTCCGGCGTGCTCGGGTTCAGCCAAGCCGCGATCGTCTGCCGCACGTTCGCCAGGTCCTCTTCGTCCAGCACCATATACCACAGGTTGCTCTTGCCCATTCTCGCGCCGGTGCCCTTCAGGGTGTAGCTCTGAATGCGATGGTCCGTCTGCAGGAATTGCTTGGCCAGATCCGTCAGCGACGAAGGCGGCAGATCGGTCCGGAAGTTGTCGCCGGCAATGCCGAGCAGCTCCGGAATCTTATCCCACTCGTTCAGGGACGACGCCTTGTGGATGATCGACTCCAAGAACACGCGGTTGCGCTCCGTCCGCGCGACGTCCCCGCCCGCGTCCTCGCGATAGCGCACGTAGTCGAGCGCCTCCTCGCCGGAGTAGCTCTCTTGGTTCGCCTTGATCGTGAACTTCTCGTGATCCGCGCCCTTGTTGACGATATCCTCCGTGATCGGCAGCGGGATGCCCCCCAGCGTATCGACCACCTGAACGAACCCTTCGAAGTTAATCGATGCATAATGGTCGATATGGGCGTCCAGCAGCTTCTCCACGCTGTTCACCGCCATCTCGGGACCGCCGTAGGCGTAAGCGTGCGTAATCTTATCCTTCTTGTTCTTCCCGACGATGTCGGCGTACGCGTCGCGCGGAATGGAGATCATCAGCACGTTGCCGTCCTGCGGACGAACGACCGTATAGATGAGCGTATCGGAGCGGCCGGCGAGTTCGCCGGGACGGGCATCGACGCCCATGAGCAGCAGGGCGAACGGCTCCGTTACCGCCGGCGCCTCGGACGGCGCCGGGCGATCCTCCAGCGGCTGATAGGAATCGGCCAGCTTGGCTTCTACCTTTTTGGACAGGAACATATCGAAGCCCCAAGCAGCCAGCGCCCCCCGGTTGACATAGCCGAGGCCCGAAGCAATGACTAGCACAGCAACTATAGCAATAGCAATCTTGAATCCTCTGTGTTGTTTATTCATGGTGTGATCGCTGAAGTCCTTTCTCTTGTGAATCGCCTGACACTTAATAGACGAGCAGGCGGGCAACAGGGTTCCATCTCGAAGCTGCTAATTTTCTTCCAATCCCGGCAGGCGCAGGTGAGGCGAGCCTTATCTATCCTTCATGAATTCGGAAGGATTCTTGCCGGTCGAGCGCTTGAACAGCCGGTGAAAATATGAGACATCCCGATAGCCGAGCAGATCCGAGATCTCTCCTACGGTCAACAGCGAATCGGCCAGCAGATAGATCGCCTTCTTGATTCGCGTCGCGTGCACATATTCGCTGATCGTCTGGCCCGTCGCCCGCCGGAACAGCGCCGCCGCGTAATTCGGGCTGACGCCGATGTATTCGCCGAGCGACTCCTTCGTCACTCTCTCGCGGTAATGCTCGAGAATATAGTCCTTCATCCGCTGCGCATGATAATCGGCAGTCTGGGTGACCGGCCCTTCGCTCCATTGCCGGTGCCACAACGCGAGCAGCTCGGTCACGATCGCCTGACCGCGAATGTCCGCGAACGCGGCTCTGTCCCGCCATTCGTCAGCCATAAGGCGCAGCCGCTCCGCCGACCATTCGAACATGGCCGGCTTCAGATGGATCCACTTGCCCGACGCCAGCCACGGCAGCCGATTCGCATCTTCTCCAGGCGTGAAGCGCACCTCGTACTTCTCATGGAAGACGGACGGCACGCTCTTCGCGTAATAGTTCATTCCCCGGGGAATAAACAAGACGTCGCCCTTCTCCAGGATCACTTTGGCATGGTTAATCCAGTAGACGCATTTGCCGTAGTTCAGCAGAATGATCGTATGCCATGGCCGTGCGCCTTCCTCTTCGAACCATTCCATCAGCCGGTCGTGCCGGATCTCCTGTATCGCCATCATCGCTTATCGCCGCCCGTCCCTGGACTGTGTACTATATTGCATACAGCATACTATATTGCATGTTTAAATTCTAGATTAAGGATTACAATAGGGGCATCCATTCGTTGGGGGGAATCATTCGATGAGGAAGACCAAAATTATTTGTACCATGGGGCCCGCTTGCGACTCCGTCGATATATTGAAGCAAATGATTGAGGCCGGCATGAACGTGGCGCGGCTGAATATGGCTCACGGCGAGTTAAGCGACCATAGCGCGCGCATCGAACGCATTCGCCAGGCGGCTCGCGAGACGGGCGCGATTGTCTCGATTCTGATGGACATCAAGGGCCCGGAGGTGCGCATTGGCAAGCTGAAGGAGCCTTCCTATGAGCTGAAGGCCGGCGACCTGCTGACGCTGACGACGGAGATGCAGCCCGGCGACGCCGAGACGATCGCCGTCAACTACGCGGAGCTGCCGCTCGTCGTGAAGTCCGGGAACACGATTCTGATCGACGACGGGCTCATTCAATTGACCGTCGAATCGGTGACGGACAAGACGGTCGTCTGCCGCATCGTCAGCGGCGGCGTCATCAAGCCGAACAAGGGCGTGAACCTGCCGGGCATCCATACGACGCTGCCGGGCGTAACGGAGCGCGACGTACGCCACATCGCCTTCGGCGTGGAGCAAGGCGTCGACATCATCGCCGCTTCCTTCGTCCGCAAGGCGGACGACGTGCGGGAGATCCGCCGATTGCTAGAGGAGCAGAACGCGGGGCATATTCAGATCATCTCGAAGATCGAGAATGAGGAAGGCGTGGACAATCTGGACGCGATCATCGAAGCGTCCGACGGCATTATGGTCGCGCGCGGCGACCTCGGCGTCGAGATTCCGGTCGAGGAAGTGCCGATGATCCAGCGCGAGATGATCGAGAAGTGCAACCTGGCGGCCAAGCCGGTCATCGTCGCGACGCACATGCTCGACTCGATGCAGGTGAATCCGCGTCCGACGCGCGCCGAAGTGAGCGATACCGCCAACGCGGTGCTGCAAGGCTCCGACGCGATCATGCTGTCCGGCGAATCCGCCGCCGGCAAGTATCCGGTGCAGTCGGTCGCTACGATGGCGTCCATCGCGGTGCGCGCCGAGTCGGTCTATGACAGCGGCACGAGCGCCAGCAACCGGCTGAAGGAGCATCTCGAAGAGTCCGTCACCGAGATCATCAGCGAAGCGGTCGTCAGCTCGGCCGGCAAGCTGAACGCGAAGGCGATCCTCACCCCGACGGTGAGCGGCTTCACCGCACGTATGGTGTCCAAGTATCGCCCGAAGGCGCCGATCATTGCCATCACGCCGGACGAGCGTGTGCTGGCTCGGCTATCGCTGCTATGGGGCGTCATCCCGGTCAAAGGCGAGGCCACCGAATCGACCGACGAGATGATTCAGTCGGCGGTCGCAGGCGGCAGCGCCACAGGCCTGCTGCAATCCGGCGACTTCGTCGTCATCTCCGCCGGTACGCCGGCTGGCGTGGCGGGCGTCACGAACCTCATTAAGATTCAGCAGGTGTGAACGAGGCTGAATACCAGAAGGCTTGCTCGGCAATTTGCGAGCAAGCCTTTTCCTATGCTTTTCGAACAGGCTATGAGGTGACCGTCTGCGTCTCCTTCCGTGTCCGCGCCTGCTTGCCCGAAGGCAAATCCGGCAGTTCATTCACGGAGACGACGGCGTCCGTGCGCTTCTTCGGCTTCGTCCAATGCTGTTCGCTGCCGGGCAGATCGTCGAACCAGGAGGCGTCCGGCGGGCAATCCAGCATCATGAACTTGCCGTATTGGCCGTCCCGCGATTGATGATATTTCAAGTAGGCTTTGCCATTCTCGATAGCCAATATCTCGATCTTCCCGGACGTGTGGCTCATGGACAAGCGAACCCGCTTGCCTAGTCCGGACGTAAGCGCCTTCGCTTCCTCTACGATCCGGTACACCCGCTCCAGCGGCAGCACGAAGTCGCGGTTGCCTGCGACCGGGCGATTAACGAAGAAGTAGTAGGGCGTCACTCCCGCCCAGGACAGCCTGTCGAGCAGCTCGCCGAGCACCTTCGGATCGTCGTTGATTCCTCGGAGTATCGGCGTTTGGTTCACCACGACGACGCCTGCCTTATGAAGAGCCTCGAACCCGCGAACGGCTTCGGGCGTTATTTCCCTCGGATGATTGATATGCGCCATGACGTAGATCCGGTTGTCCGGCGTCGAGTAAGTCTGGAGCGTCTCGAGCAGCTCCTCGTCCTCATAGATGCGCATCGGGTTGAACACCGGAATCTTGGATCCCAGCCGGATGATCTTCACGTGTTCGATCCCGCGCAGACGCGCCAGAATCGCCTTCAGCTTCGGCGTGCCGAGAATTAAGCTGTCTCCGCCGGTTAGCAGCACATTGTTGATCTGCGGCTGACCCGCGATATATTGCAGGCCGGGCTCCACATCTGTCGTCGCTTCCTTCACGTCGTTGCGGAACAACCGCTTGCGGAAGCAATAGCGGCAATAGGCCCCGCACACCTCCGAGACGATCAAGAGCGCGGTCGAGTCGTACTTGTGCTGGCAGCCGGGCACGACGTAGTTCGTATCCTCGTCGGAAGCGTCCCAGCGGCCGTATTCCTGCAGCTCTCCTTCGTTCGGAATGACGAGCTTGCGGATCGGATCGTTCGGATCGTTCCAATTGATCAGATTCAAGTAATAGTCGTTCACGCGAAACACGAATTTGTCTGTAATCGGCTTCAGTCTCTCCCGTTCCGCCTCTGACAGCTGCTCGATCTTCCCGATATCGGTCCGGTATTTGGGTTGCGGCATTGTTTTCTCCTCCTCAAGAGATATGATCGATCTTCAGATCGGCCCCCCGGATGGTTCTCCCCTCCTTCCCTCCAAACAGCAAAAGACCCTGTTCCCGAGGATACGGATATCCGGCCGGGAGAGGGTCCCTTAAAAAACGCAAAAAGACCCTCTGAAAGGGTCAAGTCCTGTCTGTGTCATCTTGCTTCTTCTGTTTGACCCATCCACAGCTGACGAGGTTAGCTGACGGGCTCGGGATAGATGGTTCCCTACCTTCCGATCGGAAGGATACGCCCCGGAATACTTGGTTCCCCCGCTTCCCAGCGCATGCGGCGCCGGAAACTAAGCTTAGTATCAGCATAGTTTAATTGGATTGATTTGTCAATTTTCCCTAGAGATCATCAACCGGCACCGCAACGAAGAACGGCACCGGCGCCTGGCCGATGCCGCTTCAGCGGAAGGCGGAAGAGGGATCGCCTTACTCCGAACGCGTCGCGATGAAGTCAGGTCTCGGCTGCGCGGCGGAGAACGGTTCCTCCAAGCGGTTCTCTACGCTGTTGAACACGCAGAAGACGTTGCTGCGCGGGAGCGGCGAGATGTTCCCGCTGGAGCCGTGCATCAGGTTGCAGTCGAACAGCAGCAGCGACCCCGCCTTGCCGACCGGCATCTTCAGCCCATATTGCTCCACCAGCTTCGTTAAGCTCTCCTGGTCGGGCACGCCAATCTCCTGCTTGCGCAGCGAATCCCGGTAATGATTGTCCGGCGTCGCCCCTACGCAGCTGACGAAGACGCGGTGAGAGCCCGGCACAACCATTAGCGATCCGTTGAAAATGGTGTTGTCCTCCAGCGCAAGCGAGCAGCTGAGCGCGCGCATGCGGGGCATTCCGTCTTCGGCGTGCCACGTCTCGAAGTCGGAATGCCAATAGAATTCCTTGCCGGTGAAGCCCGGCTTGAAGTTGATCCGCGACTGGTGCACGTATACCGGACCGCCGAGAATCTGCTGCACGACCGCCTGCAATCTCGGGTGCGCAGTCAGCTCGCGGAACACCTCGTTGCTGCGGTGCACGGCGAATACCGAGCGCACCTCGTCGCTTCCCGGCTCGCGGACGATCTCGGGCCGGTCGGTATTGCGGCTGTCTTCGAGCAGCTGCTTCAGCTCCGACTTGTAAGCCGCAACCTCCCCATCCGTGAAGAACGATTCGAAGAACAGATAGCCGTTCTCTTCATAGAAAGCGAGCTGCTCCTTGTCGATGACCTCCTGGTTCAGCACCTGATTGTACACAACCGGGTCCTGGCGCTCCAGCCATTGCGGCCGGTCGGCCTTGCGCGTTGGGTAAGCGTCGACTCCTACTCTCATGGCTTCCGTCATCTCGTATCCCTTCCTCTCTCCAATTTAATTGGCGGAAGAGGCGACATAAGCCCCTTCTTCATCGTGAACTTCCCTGCCCGTGCAAGGCGGGTTGAACACGCACACCACTCGCATATCTGTCTTGCCTCCGCGCAGCAGATGGCGCTCGTGGCCGTTCAGCACGTACATCGTGCCCGGCACGATCTTGTACTTCTCGCCGCTTCCCGTCAGCTCGACTTCTCCTTCCCCTTCGATGCAGTAGACGGCCTCGATATGATGCTTATACCAGATGAGCGTCTCGGTTCCGGCTTTGATCACCGTGTCGTGAAGCGAGAAGCCGACGCCGTCATCCTTCAGCAGCAGCCGGCGGCTGCTCCAGTTCGGCGTATCCACGTCGAATTCCGTTCCGATTCTCTCTTCTAAGGTTCTGACGATCATGGCAGTTGATCGCTCCTCTCGTTATGGATCTCGTTACAGATCTCGTTATTGAATAACTGCCGCTTCCATCGAGCCGGCTGCCGCCTTGACGCTGTCGTCCAGAATCCGCAGCCCTTCCGATAAGCCCTCCGAATCGATGATGAGCGGCGGCATCGCCTTGATCACTTCGCTGTCCGTTCCCGACGTCTCGATGACAAGGCCGCGCTTGAACGCTTCCTGGCTGATCCGCTCGGCTATTCCTGCTTCGAACGCGATGCCCTGCATGAGCCCGCGTCCCCGCACTTCCGCCTGGAGCGCGGGATAGCGGCTGGCGATAATATTGAGCGCGTTCCGCAATTGCTTCGCCTTGCGGGAGATGTCCGCCTCGAATTCGCCGTTCTCCCAGTGGCGAAGCGCTTCGGCCGCGGTCACGAACGCCAGGTTGTTCCCGCGGAAGGTGCCGTTGTGCTCTCCCGGCGACCAGAGATCCAGCTCCGGCTTGAACAGCGTAAGAGCCATCGGGAGCCCATAGCCGCCGATCGACTTGGACAGGCAGACGATGTCCGGCTTCAGTCCGAACGGCTCGAAGCTGAAGAATGGTCCCGTCCGTCCGCAGCCCATCTGGATATCGTCGACGATCAGCAGCATGCCGTACCGCCGGCATAGCTCCGCCAGTCCGCGAAGCCAAGGCTCGCTCGCCGCGTTAAGCCCTCCTTCGCCCTGCAGCGTCTCGAGTATGACCGCCGCCGGCAGCGAGATCCCGCTTCCGCTGTCCTTCAGGAAATTCTCAATGTACGTGAGCGTATTGACGTTCGGGCCCATATACCCGTCATACGGGAACGTCACCGCATGATGAAGCGGAACGCCGGCGCCTTTGCGCTTGAACTTGTTGCCCGTGACGGCGAGCGCGCCTAGCGTCATGCCGTGGAACGCATTCGTGAAGCCGATAACCGTCTGCCGGCCGGTCGCCTTGCGAGCCAGCTTGAGCGCGCTCTCGACGGCGTTCGTGCCGGTCGGGCCGGGGAACATGACTTTGTAGGACAGGCCTCGAGGCTTCAAGATAGCGTCTCTGAACCGCTGCAGGAACCGTTCCTTGGCCTCCGTCGCCATGTCCAAGCTGTGAGAGATGCCGTCTTCTTGCAGATAGTCGATCAGCTTGCGCTTCATATCCGTTGGGTTATGTCCGTAATTCAAGGCTCCCGCCCCGGAGAAAAAATCGATGTACTCCTTCCCGTCGGTGTCCCACAGCCGATAGCCGGAAGCCTTGCGGAACACTGCGGGGAAGGAACGAATGTAGCTTCTCACTTCGGATTCCATCTCTTCGAATACGTTCAGCGCACCAGAGCCTTGTTCTAACGGGAACATGTCCTGTCATCCCTCCATTTCTTAGTCGCTCTCCAGGTCCCGTACGATCGGTCCGATCCGGAATAGCTCTTCTCGCTCATGATCCATCCCCGGGAAGTGGTCTTCCCGGAAGCCCTCCGTTACCGTCAGGGCCGTCCGAAGCGAGTCCGCCCACTTCTGGAACAGCCTCCGCGATGCCGAATTGCCAGGAGAGATCGTCGTCTCGACATAGCGCACGTCCAATTCGGCAGTCAGCTCGTTCAACATAGCCAAGGCGACTCCTCGTCCCCGGCAGGAAGCGTCCACCGCGACTTGCCAGATGAACAGTGTCTGGGGATCCGCAGGCATTCGGAAGCCCGTGATGAAGCCGACCTCCCGGCCGTCCTCCTTCCGCTCGGCGATGAGACAGGTATCGGAGAGCCACTTGCCCATCATGACGTATGCGTAGGGAGAATTCAGATCCAGCCGTCCGCTGTTGGCCGCCAGTCTCCACATTCGCTTGCCGTCCTCCGTCGTCGGGGATCGGAATCTCAAGCTGCCCAGATAGCTGCTCATTCGAGCCCCACCGCCGTCATGACGTCCGCGGAATCGCCGAAGTGCCTGCGGAATCGCGCGAGGAACAGCTTCAATCGTTCGCTTCGCGGATGTTCGAGAATTTGTTCCGGCGGGCCCTGCTCCACGATCCTGCCGCCATCGGTGAACAGGACGCGGTCCGCGATATCGCGGGCGAAGTCCATCTCGTGCGTGATCAGCATCATCGCCATCTCGCCTTCCGATGCGACATTCTTAATCACATCTAACACTTCGCCGACCAGCTCGGGGTCCAGCGCGGACGTTACCTCGTCGAACAGCATGATTCGCGGCTGCATCACTAGCGCTCTAGCGATCGCTACCCGCTGCTTCTGCCCGCCCGACAGCTGGGACGGATAATGATGCGTTCGATCCTTCAGACCGACCCGCTCCAGCATCTCGAGCGAACGGGCTTCGGCCTCCGCCTTGGGCAGCTTCTGCACATGAACCAGCGCCTCCATGACATTGCGGATAATATTCATGTGCGGGAACAGATTGAAGTGCTGGAACACCATGCCGATCTGCCCCCGAACCCGGTGCAGATGCTTCTCGTCCGCTTCGACGAGCTTGCCCTTCCGTTCCATGTGCCACAGCTGCTCTCCGTTCACTTCGATCGTGCCGGACGTTGGCTTCTCCAGCGTCATCAGCAGCCGAGCCAGCGTCGTCTTGCCCGATCCGCTCGGCCCGATCAGCGCGATCTTCTCGCCGGGCCGAATGTCCAGATCGATATGGTCCAGCACTTGATGATCGCCGTAGGCCTTCGAGATTCCCTTGTAGCGAACGATCGGCGGAGCGGACTCCTCGACTTTCCGTTTAACGTCCATGGGACGCAGCCCTCCTCTCCCTTCTGCCCAGATGAACCTCCAGCTTGCGAACAAGCCAAGCGGATGGATAGCTCATGATTAGGAATAGAATCCCGACCAGCGTGAAGGCTTCCAAATATCGGAATGATTGCGAGCCTATGTTCTTGGCCGTCGTCAACAATTCCACTAACGTAATGGCCGATAGAGTCGGCGTCTCCTTGAACATGACGATCAGGTAGTTGCCCATGACCGGAATCGTCGGCGGTACGGATTGCGGCAGCACGATTCGCAGCCAGGTATGCCCTCGGCTGAAGTTGAGCGCCCGGGAAGCTTCCCATTGCCCTCTCGGAACCGAATCAATGCCCGACCGGTACACCTCGGCCAAGTACGTGCTGTAATGGAGCCCTAGGCCAATGACCCCCGTCGTCATTGCCGACATGACAATGCCGAAGGACGGAAGCGCGTAGTAGTAGAAGAACAGCTGGATAATGAGCGGCGTGCAGCGGATGAATTCCGCGATTGCCGTGACGGGCCATGACAGCCAGCGCAGCTGCGAGCGTTTGGCCAAAGCCATGGGCAGTCCCAGCAGACAAGCCAGCACGAAGCCCTCCAGCGTCGCGGCCAAGGTAATGGGAATCGCACGCAGCAGTTCTGGCACGATGCTCCACGCATAGTTCCAATCCCACCACATTCTATCCCCTCCCTACGGCAGCTCTTCGCTCAAAGTAACGAATGAGCAAGACTAGCGCATAAGCGACCACGAAGTAGATCACCAGCATCCAGGCAAATATAAGAGATTGCTGCGAGATATTCGCCGACCGCAGAATCATGCCTTTGTAGGTGATGTCGGCCAGCGTAATCAGATAGACAAGAGAGGTGCCCTTCAGCAGTTCGATCTGCAGATTGCCGAACCCCGGCAGCATCATTCGCCACGCCTGCGGCAGAATGATCCGGCGCATTCGAAGCGGATACGTCATGTTAAGCGCAATAGACGCTTCCGTCTGTCCCTTTGGCACGGCCAGCAGGCAGCTCCGAACGACCTCCGAACCGTAAGCCCCGTAATTCAATCCGAGGGCGATAATCGCGGCAGCCATGGCGGACACGTTCACATGCATCGCCGGCAGCGCGAAGTACATCCAGAACAGCTGCACGAGCAGCGACGTCCCGCGGAATACCTCAACGTATACTAGCGTTATTCCTCGAACCACACGATACTTCGCTAGTCTGCCGAATCCGGCTAAGAACGCCATGAGGAAGGCCAACAATGTGCTGACGACCAATATCTCCAGATTAACCTTTAACCCTTCAAGCAGCGGCGTCACGAATTGCATGTCGGTCACCCGCTATTGGGACAGCTGATCTGCTGTCATATCTCCCGGAAGCTCCTGCTCCGTGAATCCGAAGGGCTTCAGAATCTCCAGCAGCTCGCCGGAATCCTTCAGCTTCTGCAGCTCCGCGTTGAACGCCTCGCGGAAGTCGTCGTCCTCTTGGCGGAATGCCGCCGCCCCATAGCCGCGAACGCTCACGCCATCGATAACAGGCTGCTCGAACTCCATGACCCGCTCGATCCCATCGTCCGCTGCGGATTCCAGCACCGCCTGCAGCGATGGACCCGTCATCGTGATCGCGTCCGCGCGTCCCGCCTGCAGCGCCGCGATTGCCGACGGCTGATCCGGCACCTGCACAATTTGGTCGTCTCCGACCCCTGAGCCCTTAAGATAGTCCAGCTCCACGGCGCCGGTCATCACCGCGATCTTGGCTTTCCCGTTATCCGCGATATCCTTGTAGCTGTGCAAGTCCAGCGGGTTGCCCTTCTTCACGGCAATCGCCTCACCGATGCTATACTCCGGATTGGCGAAGTCCACTTCCTTCGCGCGATCCGGATTGATGAACATCCCGGCCGTAATGATATCGAACCGATTGGCTTTGAGACCCGGAATCAGCGAACCGAATTCGGTCAGGACGCCGTCCATCTCCGGGATTCCCATATTAGCCAGCACCTTGCGCGCCACTTCCACCGCTTCGCCCGTTAGCTTCCCGTCCGCTGTCGCATAGGCGTACGGATTCTCGTTGGCGAACCCTACTTTGACATAACCCTCCCGTTGGGCTTTGGCTAGCGTCGTTTCCTTCTCCGGTTGCACGCTTGTATTCGTGCTGTTGCTAGCGCTCGCGTTAACGCCATTGTTCTCGTTCCCGCCTGAGCCGCATCCAACCATCAAAGTGAACAACACCAGGCAAAGTCCAGCGATGTACCATTTCCGCATTCTCGATCTCCCTTCCAATTAATAGTAAACTTCCGTGTAAGGTTAACATGAACTGGCCTATCGTTCACCCTTGATATGCCCCCCTCTCACTTGCTGAGGGGAAGTTACCCGGAATATCCTCCCATATCCTCCCACATACTCCTTAATCCTTCCATATACGTGCCGATAGGCGGCGTCAAAAAATCGCTTCCTATTAAGCGACGATGTGCATTGCTTCAAAAACATTCGAAAACTAATAATAATTCGCCTTATTTGAATGAAATTGAACGATTTCGGCTGTTTTCGACAAAAAAATATACAGAGAGAGCACCCTTCGGGCCTTCGGGGTGCTCTCTTTATTGCTTGCCCATTTACATCTTGGCCCATGCCGGCCGATATCCAAGATCAATTCGTCTGGACCTCGATGCTAAAGTATAGTATAGGCGGATCGATCGCCGATCTTGCCGATTATAATCGCATGATTTGCTAAAATATACAACAAAAAGCCTCTTCGGAAGAACCGAAGAGGCTTCTGTTTGAGCTTTGCTTACTCCGTCGTGTAAGGCAGCAGCGCCATTTGGCGCGCGCGCTTAACGGCAACAGTCAGCATACGCTGATATTTCGCCTTCGTGCCGGTTACGCGGCGCGGCAGGATCTTGCCACGCTCGCTGATGAACTTGCGGAGCAAGTCCAGATCCTTGTAATCGACATGCGAGATCTTGTTCACGGTGAAATAGCATACTTTGCGGCGCTTGTTGCGGCCGCGGCGGAACTTGCGAGGCTCGCGTTGCTCACGGCCTTCGCCGCCGCCCTCACGAGGTCCGCGAGGACCACGCTCAGCTGCTGCTGGAGCTGCTTGTTGTTGTTCGCTCATTTATTCTCCGTCCTTCCTGTGTTTAGAATGGCAAATCATCGTCCGATATATCGATCGGCTTGCCGTCATCGGCGAACGGGTCCACGTTGCTTCCGCTGCTGCGCGATCCGGAGCTTCGGCTTCCGCCTCCGCTGTAACCGCCGCCGCTTCCTCCGCTGAATCCGCCGCCTCCGAAGTCGTTCGATCCTTGTCCTTGCCCGCCGCCATCGCGGTTAGCAGATTCAAGGAATCGCACGTTGTCGGCGATCACTTCCGTTACGTAGATGCGGCGACCTTCGTTGTTCTCGTAGTTGCGCACTTGAATGCGCCCTTCCACGGCGGCCAGACGGCCCTTCCGAAGGTAATTCGCACAGGTCTCGGCCAATTGGCGCCAAGTGACGACAGGAATGAAGTCCGCCTCGCGTTCGCGTTCTCCTCCGTTATCGCGGGAGAAGGGGCGGTCGACAGCCAGCGTGAATTGGGCCACGGCTACGCCTGCAGGCGTATAACGAAGCTCAGGATCGCGGGTCAAGCGTCCGATCAGAATAACACGGTTCAACATGGTTGGTTCCCTCCCAACAATGACGACTCACGGCGGGCTACCCGCCGGGCTGCTGCGTTGTTCCCGTCGCTTAGGCGACAACGTCTCTAACGATCATGTGGCGAATGACTTCGTCCGTAATCTTCAGGACGCGTTCCAGCTCGTTCACGATCTCGCTAGATGCTTTGAATTGGACCAACACATACGTCCCTTCGCGGTGCTTGTTGATCTCGTAAGCAAGGCGGCGTTTGCCTTGAACATCTTGCTTCACGATCTCTCCGCCGTTCACGATGATGCCTTGGAATTTCTCCACGACAGCTTGAACGGTTTCTTGTTCCACGTCCGGACGGATGATGTACATCAACTCGTAGTTGCGCATCTTCCGTTCACCTCCTTTTGGTCTTTGGCCCCCCGTTTCTCATACCGCTGGACATGTCCATGCGGCCGAGGAGCAAGGAGTATGCTTCTTTATGGCATACCAATATACTTTAACACAGTTCGAAATACCGGTCAATGCAACACCGCTGCGGCTTGTCCTGCCAAATGATCCCCTGCTGACTGTCAGGCGGGAATTGACTTGCATAGCCGCGCGCCTTTTCCCAGACAATATCGAGGATTCCGCTCACGGTTAGCTTAGGGGGTGATCAGAATGGGAGAGCAGAGCGAATTCCAGCCCGGCCAGCGCGCGCCGAACGAAGGAGAATACATTGAGATCGGCGAAGCAGACTTCCACACGGGAATCAATAATCCGAAGCGCGTCTATCTGCATAAGGGCGAACGATTCCCGGAGACGTCCAATCACCGGCGCAAGTGGAAGAGATTTAACAATCACGGCTAACTTGATGTATAAGCAGCCGGATTCCGGGACATTCTAGATCTCGGCGACAAACAGAGAGGTGTGGTTCCATTGAACCCTGCAGGCAACAAGCCGAAGGAAGTGCCGTACCAAACGGAGTAGGAACGGAGGGTTGTGCCAAAGACACCAAGTCTGTAACACAACGGATCGAGAAGTAGTGACCCGTTAGACCGAAGCGCTGGAATGCTACAGCAACGTTAGGCAACGACTTCAACTCCCATTAATGTCGCCCGATAAGAACCCCGCGAGGGGTTCTTTCGCTTTATCTAGAGGCAATGCCGTTCACGTCTCGAGATCGTTCGGGTCATGACATTGGCGACTTCACGCCGGGGAATGCGCCATATTCACAAAAAAACCGATCCCTGTCATACAGGAATCGGTTGGACGTTTTTGTTCTATGGCGGAGAGGGTGGGATTCGAACCCACGCACGCCTTGCGACGCCTAGTTGATTTCGAGTCAACCCCCTTGGGCCTCTTGGGTACCTCTCCGCAGCAAGAAGTATCATATCACATTTGGGACGGGCTTGCAACAGATTCGCCCATTAATTGAGTATGCCTTTTTATTCCGCTATATTGCGATTGCGCCTTATCCGCCGCTATGACAGCCCCAAAGCTAGCTCCTCGCTCTAATCCGCCGTCTAAGGCGTCTTAAGCATCCGCCGAGCCCTCCGCTCCCCTTGCAGCCTCCGAGCCGCTATCCGGATTCGCCGACCGCAGCACCTTCTTCATGCTCTTCTCGAACTTGGCGCGCGGAAGCAGAATGCTATGCTTGCACTTGACGCACTTGATGCGGATGTCCATCCCCATGCGGATGACTTCCATCTCGTTCGTGCCGCACGGGTGCGGCTTCTTCATCTGCACGATATCGCCTAATTGGAATACCTTCGGCTCCATTCCGATCTCACCCTCCCGTCCGTTCCAGCGCCGGCGCGTACCGCGGATCTCCGGCCGCTTCCAGTCCCTTCTTCAGCTCCGCATACAGCCTCCGGGACAATAATGCCTGTGTATTCGGCCGGCAGACTGCCGTAATCCGCAGCACCACGTCTGATGCCGTTAGCGTCTGCACGCCAAGCAGCTCCGGAGTCCCAATGAGATTCAGATCCTCGAACTTTAGCAGCGTGCCGCGAATGCGGTCCATCGCCTCGTCTAACTGCTGGGTTGCCGCGATGGAGATGTCGACGACCGCCAGCGATTCGTTCACCGAGTAGTTGGTCACGTCGATGATCGAGCCGTTCGGGATGATAAATACCTCGCCCGTCCAGCTCTTCAGCCGGGTGGAGCGAAGGCCGATCATCTCCACCGTCCCTTTGAACTTGCCTGTCTCGATCACGTCGCCAACCGAGAAGTGATCCTCCAGGATAATGAAGAATCCCGAGATGATGTCCTTCACGAGGCTCTGTGCGCCGAAGCCGATCGCCAGACCGATCACGCCCGCCCCTGCCAGCAGCGGTGCCAGTTGAATATGGAACTCGCCAAGAATCAGCAAGATGACGATAAAGTTAAGTACATAGGATGCCGCATTCTTGAGCAGCTTGCCGACCGTTTGGACCCGGCGCGAGCGTAGCTTATAAAGCTTGGAAGACTTCGGATTGGCGAAGTGATCAATGAGACGATAGAGAATAACCTTCGCGATCCGGCTGAATAGGAAGATGAGAATGACCCTAATGGCGACATTAACGACAGCCACCCATGTCGATGGATCGTTCACCATGTCCCAGTAGTCGTTCGTTAAACTCTGCCAGAAGTTTAGATTATCCGCAATTGCGGTTTGAATCGTATCTCCTTCTAACAGCATCGATCGCAACTCTAGGAATCCCATGACACTGCCCTCCGTTATCTCTACAAGATTTGTTCGTACTGTCCCGGGCCGGCGATCCGGAACAAGCCGCGGATCTCCACCTTCTCCGAGACGATAACGCCTTGGACAGCCTCGAGCGCCTCTCCGGGGAATTCGATGGAGAGCGCGCAGCCCGCCGTTATCTCCTTAGGCGTCGGACGAATGTCGATATCCACCTCTGCGTATTCCAGCAGCATCTCCGCTCGAAGCGCCTGTTGTGTTGAATCGAAGGCAATCAAGCAGGCTTCCATTCGCTGCAGCCCCCTTCCAATTATCGGCCGCCCCTCTGCCCCATTACGTCTCTCTACCCGCCACGTCCTCTATCCATATCTCCGCAAGACTTGTGCCGCTAAGAGTATAAAAGAACGCTGCCATCCATATACTAGTAACATTCCTTGGGAGGAGGCGAAGCAGACGAATGAACGGCGCTTGGGAGAAGAAGTCCGGTTCGGCAGGAGACGCGGCCGCGCACTCTTTGAAAATCCCTTACAACGATCCTTCGGTCGCGAACCGGCTGGCCATGAGGCTTGAGAGCCACCTTGAACCGCTCCCCGCCTCTAGGCGCATCGCCGTCGTCTGCGTCGGCACTGACCGTTCGACCGGCGACTCGCTCGGGCCGTTGGTCGGCAGCTCATTGGCCCGTGAAGCCAATCCGCAATTCGACCTGTACGGGACGCTTGACGATCCCGTGCACGCCATGAATTTGACAGAGACACTACTGCGCATCTCGCGGAAAGCCGAGAACCCGTACATTATCGCTGTGGACGCTTGTCTCGGACAAGTATCCAGCGTCGGCTGCATCCAGTTCGGCATTGGGCCTGTCCGGCCCGGCGCGGGTGTCAACAAAGATCTGCCGCCCGTCGGCGATATTCATCTGACGGGCATTGTTAACGTGGGCGGATTCATGGAGTATTTCGTGCTGCAGAACACCCGGCTTAACCTGGTGATGAAGATGGCGGATATCATCTCTCAGAGCTTGCTGCTTGCCATCCGCAGCGCCCGCAGTCCAGCTATTCCTTTTGCGATGCCTGACTGATGGCGGTCTTCTCTTCCGGCGACAGCATGTAGGCGGATTGTCCCTTATCCAGCGGCTTCGCGTACAGGAACGTCTGTTCCCTTCCGTGTATGCCGGTGATGACCACACCGTCTTGCTCGTCGTTCACGATCGCCACCGAGAAGCTCAGATCGCTGCCGGAATCGGCGAACGCATTGAAACGATGTACGCCTACTCGCCCTTTGAGCGTAGTCAGGCGTTTTTCCTGTTTGGCGAGACGCTGCTCCTGCTCTTCGCTTCTGTCTTCCAACTCGCCAATCTTGTTATGAAGAGCAAGCAGAACGCCTTCCAGATCGGGCACCCCCGTCTCGCCGACAAGACGCTTGTGCGCCTTCTTCAGCTTGCTCAACTTGCCGGTAATCGCGACAACCCATATCAAAGCCACAATCGTTAATACGCCTTCGCCTGCGACAATTGCAAGCCAAACGTTATCGTCCAACCCGTTCATGCCTTCTCCCCCATGCTAGCCAATCTCTGTTGGTGCTGTCCCCTAAAAATTTATCGGATTCTGCGGTTTGTCTTCGCGATATCGCATACAGCGTCAATCAAGGATACGATTTCCGATTCGGTTGTAAAATATCCCGGACTCGCACGCACAGCGCCCGTGTCCGTCGTCCCCGCGCTCTCATGTCCGAGCGGCGTGCAATGATAGCCCGACCGAACGGCGATGCCATACTCGCGGTCGAGCAGGAACGCTGTCTCCGACGGATCCGCGCCGTCCAGCAAGAACGAGACGATCGCCGTCCGCTCCGTCTCCGGTCCCGGCCCGAGCAGCCGCAGGCCTGGCACCGCCCGCAAGCCCTCCATAAGCTGCACAGTAAGCGACCTCTCCCGCTGATGAATCCGCTGCGTCGTCTCCGCAAGAACGTACTTCACGCCTTCGGTTAGGCCCGCGACGCCGACCGTGTTCGGCGTTCCCGCCTCGTACCGGTCCGGCCGCACGATTGGCTGCTCCGTCGACTCCGAACTGCTCCCCGTCCCTCCGGAGAGGATCGGTTCCAATTCGATGTCTGGATGGATATACAAGCCTCCTGTGCCTTGCGGCCCCATAAGCCCTTTGTGGCCAGGGAAGGCGAGCAAGTCGATTCCCATCGCCTCGACGTCCAGCTCCAGCACACCGGCGCTCTGCGCAGCGTCGATCAGCAGCCTGACGCCTCTCTGCTTGGCGACCGCGCCGATCTCCTCAACCGGGTGAATCGTGCCGAGCAGATTCGAGCTGTGCGTCACGGCAACTAGCTTCGTCGAAGGCCGGAACGCTTCCCTTAGCTCGCTTAGATCAATCGTCCCCAGCCCGTTCGTCTTTAAATAAGTAACTTCGATTCCAATCTTTCTTCTCAGCGTCTCCAGCGGACGCCGGATGGAATTATGTTCAAGCATCGTCGTGATGACATGGTCTCCAGACTTCAGCCAGCCTAGCAATGCTAGATTCAGAGCGTGCGTCGTGTTCAGCGTGAACGCAATATCGTTCGGGTTCCGAACCCGGAACAGCTTGGCGAGCGCCTTGCGTCCTTCGAACAGCACTCGACTCGCCTTCACCGCCATCTCGTGACTCCCGCGTCCTGGATTGGCTGCCGCCTCACGCATGCACCTCTCCATTGCCTCGATCACTCCAGGCGGCTTCGGCCACGAAGTTGCTGCATTATCCATGTAGATAGGCGTTCTCATGTTCATCGGATTCCTCCGCTGCGTCGTCCTGACGCAAGGATAGCATACCTAAGTTTAATCCTTCCCCTGAAAGATTACAACTTGGGTATGCTATCGATCCGCTCCTTATGCGAGCGCTTTAAGAATCTCAAGCAGCCGCTCCAAATCGCCTTTGCCGAAGTAGGCAAATTCGATGCTGCCCTTATCTTTGTTCGGTTTAATCTTAACGGTCGTCTGGAATCTCTCGCGGAGCTCGCTCTCAATCGCCACGAGATAAGGATCGCGCTTCTCCGTCTTGTTCTTCGACTTCGCCTGCTTCCCTTTGGCCTCCGGCTGCTGAACCGCATCCTCCAGTTCGCGTACGCTCCAGCCGTTCGCTACTGTCAGCTTCGCCAGCTCTTTCTTCTTCGCATCGTCCTTAATGCCGGCTATCGCCCTCGCATGCCCCATTGATAATGTTCCACGTGAAACATAGTCTTTGATCTCCTCAGGCAGCGACAGCAACCGCAGGAAGTTGGCGATATGCGACCGTGACTTTCCTACCTTCAGGGACAATTCTTCTTGCGTTAAGGAGAATTGATCCATAATCGCTTGATAGGCAACCGCGATCTCGATCGCGTTCAGATCCTCACGCTGCACGTTCTCGATCAGCGCTATCTCCATCACCTGCTGATCGGTGTACGAACGCACGACAGCCGGGATCGTCGGATTCCCCAGCAACTGCGAAGCACGGAATCTCCGTTCCCCCGCGATAATCTCGAAGCCGCGCAGCGCCGTGCGAACGACGATCGGCTGAATGACGCCGTGCTCACGGATCGACTCCGCCAGTTCCTTAATCGCGTCGTCATCGAACGTCTTGCGAGGCTGATACGGATTGGCCCGCAGTTGGGCTAATGGAATCTCGACTACTTTATCATCTTCTTTAACAGATAAAGAAGTAATCAGTGCATCCAAACCTTTACCTAGCCGCTTGCTCATACGTCAGCACTTCCTTCGCCAGCTCGAGATAAACCTCGGCGCCTTTGGATTTGGGATCGTACGTGATGATCGATTGACCGTGGGAAGGCGCCTCGCTTAGCCGCACATTGCGCGGAATGACGGTCTGGTAGACCTTCTGTTGAAAATATTTCTTGACCTCTTCAATCACCTGAATGCCCAAATTCGTTCTCGCATCGAACATCGTTAACAGAACGCCTTCGATCTGAAGGGACGTATTCAGATGCTTCTGCACCAGCCGGATCGTATTCAGCAACTGGCTCAGTCCCTCCAACGCATAGAATTCACATTGAATCGGGATCAGAACAGAGTCCGCTGCCGTCAACGAATTAATCGTCAGCAGTCCAAGCGACGGCGGACAATCGATTAGAATATAATCGAATTCATTGCGAATCAATCCGAGCGACTTCTTCAGTCGAATCTCTCGGGAGATCGTCGGAACGAGCTCAATCTCGGCACCGGCCAACTGAATGGTGGCGGGGATCATCTTCAAATTCGGAAGCCCCGTCTCTACGATCGCTTGCTTCGGATGTACGTCGTTAATCAGAATGTCATAGATGCAATACTCAACATCCGCTTTACTGATCCCAATACCGCTTGTCGTGTTGCCTTGGGGATCAATGTCGACGATGAGCACCTTGCGCCCCAGCGTCGATAAGCAGGCGCCCAGATTGACGGCGGTAGTCGTCTTCCCGACACCACCCTTTTGGTTGGCAACCGCAATTATCTTAGACAAAACCCTTCACCTCATTGTTCGCTGCCTATACAGAATGCCTATAAATTCTACAACATCCGATAGGTTTTCTAAACCTCTTAAACACTGGAAACGAGGATTCGCCAGCGCTTCTGCCCGTTACTTCCGCTTTGGAATCTGAATGACGATCTCGATATGATCATCCATATCCCGTTCACTCGACTTGATCGGAATCCCCGATCCCGTCACCATATCGACAGACTGCCGAATCGTATTGATCGCCAGGCGAATATCCTTCGTGAACGACACCCGGCGCGTCTTCGGCTTCTTCGTCGCCTCTAAGAAGAAGGCGATCCGCGTCTCCGTCTGCTTGACGTTCAATTCCTTCTCGATAATCTCCTGCAAAATCTTGTTCTGCGTCTCCTCATCAGGCAAGGATAGCAATGCGCGCGCATGCCGCTCCGTAATCTTGCGCTCCAGCAGCGCGTTCTTCACTTCTTCCCCTAACTGCAACAGCCGAATCTTGTTGGCGATCGTCGACTGGCTCTTGCCGAGGCGTTGAGCCAGGCTCTCCTGCGTCAGTTGGTGAAGCTCCATCAGCTTATGATAGGCAACCGCCTCTTCGATCGCGGTCAGCCCTTCTCGCTGCAGATTCTCGATCAACGCAATAGATGCTGCCTGCGAATCATTGATCTCTCTAACGATGGCTGGAATTTGCTCCATCCCAAGCCGTGTCACCGCACGCCAACGGCGTTCGCCTGCGATGATCTCATGCTTGCCATTGCGAATGCGTACGACGATCGGTTGAATAACCCCGTGCGTCTTGATCGTCTGGCATAACTCTTCAATCCGTTCGTCGTCAAATACTGTACGCGGCTGATATGGGCTGGGTACGATGTCTGCAACCGAGATTTGTCTAACTTCCTCTTGACCGCCACGTTCCGATAAGCCAAAAATGCGCGACAACGGTTCTCTCATTTTCTCTGAACCACCACGTTCTTATATTGTTCAATCATGTGCCATTCGACGAAAAAGCGCCGCCAAACTACGCCGGCGGCGTATATGCGGCACGTCTCTTTGCTTTATCTATTAATATTCGCTGTCGAGGCTTCATTTCCTCCCCGTGAAAAAACTTTCATAAGCAAAAATGTTCCACGTGAAACATAATGGAGAGCATCGTCTCTATGTTTCACGTGGAACATTCCATACCTGCTAGATAAGAAGCGGCGTCTTTAAAGGCAGTCCCGCTTTGCGAGGATAAGCTTTAGGCGTCGGGCCGTTCTTGCGGAGTATGACAAGATGGCGTTCGGAATGCTCGAGCGGCAGCTCCAGCCGTTTCACTTCTTCTAGCTGGGCATTCAGCTTCTGAAGGCTAAATCGGCTCTCCTCAACCTCTTCCGTCACACCAGAACCCTTCATCGCTATGAAGCAACCGTCTGGCCGCGCGAACGGCAGGCAAAGCTCGTTCAGGCCTGCCAGCCGCGCTACCGCGCGGGCTGTTACGATCGCATAACGGTCGCGGTGCGCCGGAAGCCGGGCAATGTCTTCCGCCCTGCCGTGTATGTTCACGACATCATTAAGCTGCAGTTGCCCTGCTACCTCCTCCAAGAAGCGAATCCGCTTCGCCAGCGAATCAACGATTGTTAGTCGGAGGTGGGGAAATGCGATTTTCAGCGGCAATCCCGGGAAGCCCGCGCCAGAGCCGATATCGGCCAACGAATCGGCTCCCTTCATATCCACTGCGAGCGAGACCGTCAGCGAATCGTAGAAATGCTTCTCATACACCGCTTCCCGTTCCGTAATGCCCGTTAAATTCATCTTCTCGTTCCATTCGACCAGCAGCTTATAATAAGTCTCGAATTGATCCAACTGCCGCTCCGACAGCGCGATCCCGATCCCTTCCGCCTGCTGCTGGAACCATTGCTGTACGCTGTCCATGTTAACCCCCGCTCGCCGCCTTCGTCCGATTGAATTGCTCCAGATGAACGAGCAGAATCGACAAGTCGGACGGTGTAACGCCCGAGATTCGCGACGCTTGGCCTAGCGAGAGTGGACGAACCTTGTCGAGCTTCTGCTTCGCTTCTGTCGCAAGTCCGTGAATGATGCTGTAATCGATGTTTTCGGGGATACGCTTCTTCTCCATTTTCGCCAGTCGTTCGACTTGTTGGAGCTGCTTGTCGATATAACCCGCATACTTAATTTGAATCTCAACCTGTTCCTTTATATCATCCGTCAGTTCTACTGGTGAAGGCGAGAGCTTCTCCAGATCGGCATACGTGATCTCCGGCCGGCGAAGCAGCGTGACGCCATCCACCGTATTCTGAATTGGAGCGGATTCCCGAGAAGCGAGCAGACCCAGCACCTGCTCGTCCGGCTTGAACCTCGTCTCCTTCAAGCGCTCGATCTCCGCTTCAACCTTCGCCTTCTTCTCCAAGAACCGGGCGTAGCGTTCCTCCGGAATAAGCCCAATCGCATGACCAAGCGGCGTCAGCCGCAGATCGGCGTTGTCATGTCGAAGCAGCAGACGGTATTCAGCGCGGGAAGTGAGCAGACGGTAAGGCTCGTTCGTCCCCTTCGTCACGAGGTCGTCGATCATGACGCCGATGTAACCGGCCGAGCGCTCGATGATGACGGGCTCCTCGCCCTTCACCTTCCGGGCCGCATTAATGCCGGCCATGATGCCTTGGCCCGCCGCTTCCTCATAACCGGAAGTGCCGTTGATTTGACCCGCTGTGAACAGGCCGGACACGATCTTCGTCTCCAGAGACGGCCATAGCTGCGTCGGCACGACAGCATCGTACTCGATCGCGTAGCCGGTACGCATCATCTCCACCTTTTCCAGACCCGGAATCGAACGAAGAATATTCAATTGCACATCCTCCGGCATACTCGTGGACAGTCCTTGGACGTAATACTCCTTCGTATTCCGGCCCTCCGGCTCCAGGAAGATCTGGTGCTTCGGCTTATCCGCGAAGCGGACGATCTTATCCTCGATCGACGGGCAATAGCGCGGTCCCGTTCCTTCGATCTGGCCGGAGAACATCGGCGCGCGATGCAGGTTATCGTTGATAATCTTGTGCGTCTCCTCCGACGTATACGTCAGCCAGCAAGGAATCTGATCGTTCGCTTGCTCCGCATAGATCGTCTCGAATGAGAAATATTTCGGATTGTCGTCGCCCGGCTGAATCTCCGTCTTGCTGAAGTCGATCGTATCCTGATGCACGCGAGGAGGCGTGCCCGTCTTGAAGCGCGCCAGCTCCAGTCCGATTCGGCGCAGCGTCTCGGACAGTTTAATGGACGGCTGCTGGTTGTTCGGTCCGCTCTCGTACATCAGCTCGCCAATGATGACTTTGCCGCGCAGATAAGTGCCGGTCGTCAGCACGACAGCCTTCGCCCGGTATTCCGCGCCCGTCTTCGTAATGACGCCTCTGCACACGCCATCCTCAACGATGAGATCCTCGGCCATCCCCTGGCGCAGCGTCAGGTGCTCCGTCTTCTCAATCGTCTCCTTCATCGTATGCTGATACAAGAACTTATCCGCCTGCGCGCGCAGCGCATGAACCGCCGGACCCTTGCCCGTGTTCAGCATCCGCATCTGAATGAACGTCTTGTCGATGTTGCGTCCCATCTCGCCGCCGAGCGCATCAATCTCGCGTACAACATGGCCCTTCGCCGGACCGCCGATCGACGGATTGCACGGCATGAACGCCACCATATCCAAGTTTATCGTCAGCAGCAGCGTCTCGCAGCCCATTCGAGCCGAAGCGAGCGCAGCCTCGCAGCCTGCATGGCCCGCGCCGATGACGATTACATCATAGTCGCCTCCAAGATACCCCATACCCGTATATTCCCTCCTCATCGCGACTCCCGCCGCGCCTTTGCTTCCTCTTTTATTTCCCCAGACAGAATTGGGAGAAAATTTGGTCCAGCAGCGATTCCGAAGCGGTATCGCCGACAATCTCGCCAAGCCTCTCCCACGCCGAAGCCAGATCGATCTGAATGAGATCGATCGGAATGCCTTCATCGGATGACGCCATCGCATCCTTCAGCGATTGGCCGGCTTGATGAAGCAGAGCTATGTGTCTCGCATTGCTGACATACGTCAGGTCCTCGCTCTCGATCCCTCCGCCGAAGAACAGCTTCGATACGGCCTTCTCCAGCGCCTCAATCCCCGCGCCTTCCTTCGCCGAGATGCGAACGATCCGATCCTCATCGAACCGCTTCCTCACCTCATCCAGCTCCAAGTCACCAGCCAAGTCCATCTTGTTCACTACGACGATGGCCGGCCGATCCGCCAGCTCCTCCAGCAGCTGCCGTTCGTCCTCGTGCAGCGGTTCCGCATGGTTCAGCACCAGCAGGATCAAATCTGCTTCATTCAGCGCTCCGCGCGAGCGCTCCACGCCGATTCGCTCCACGACGTCGCTCGTCTCCCGGATGCCCGCCGTATCGAGCAGTCGCAGCGGAATGCCGGCGAGCGACACTGTCTCTTCGATAATATCGCGCGTCGTGCCCGGAATATCGGTCACGATCGCTTTGTTCTCCTGCGCCAGCGCGTTCAGCAGCGACGACTTGCCGGCATTCGGCCGGCCGACGATCGCCGTCACGATACCCTCTCGCAATATTTTGCCTTCCGCCGCCGTTTTTAGCAGCTCCTCTACCGTCTTCAGCGCTTCTCCGCACGTCTCCTTAATGGAAGCGGCCGTCATATCGGCCACATCATGCTCCGGATAGTCGATATTCACTTCGACATGCGCGAGCAATTCCAACAGCTTCTGCCTTAGCGGCACGATCCGCTTCGACAATGCGCCTTCCGACTGCTTCTGCGCAATTTGGAATGCCCGGTTCGACTTTGAACGAATCAAGTCGATGACTGCTTCCGCCTGCGCTAGATCGATCCGGCCGTTGAGGAACGCCCGCTTCGTGAATTCGCCTGGCTCCGCCATCCGAATGCCGCTTCGCAGCACCAGCTCCAGCACCGCCTGAACAGCCACGATCCCGCCGTGCGTGCTGATCTCCACCACATCTTCGGCCGTGAACGAACGCGGCCCCTTCATCACCGTCACCAGCACTTCATCGAGCACGGCGCCGTTCACCGGGTCAACCATCCATCCGTAATTCACCGTATGCGTTGGCGCCTGGCGCAGATCGGTCTTCGACCGGAACAGCGGAGCGATCTTCTCCACCGCCTCCGGACCGCTGATCCGAACGACCGCGATGCTGCCTTCACCCAGCGCTGTCGCCACCGCCGCAATTGTATCTTCCGTCATGGTGCTCCCTCTTTTTTCTACCATATATTCATCATCCCGCGCCCATTCAACATTCAACAACCATCGCCATCGTCACTTCTCTAGATATGCAAAAAACGCAATGACCCGCGAAACTTGCGGGAGCCATTGCGTGATTGCGACAAATTACTTCAGGGCAATGACGATCGAGCGGTGCGGTTCATCGCCTTGGCTGTAGGTCTTCACTTGCGGATGCGTCTGCAAGCGCGCATGAATAATCTTCCGCTCCTGTGAAGACATCGGCTCCAGCACGACTTCCTTCCTCGTTCGAACGACGCGCCCCGCCATCCGATCCGACAGCGACTCCAGCGTCTGCCGTCGGCGCTCGCGGAATTGCTCCGCATCCAGCACGATTCTCAGATGCCGGTCGGAATGGCGATTCGCCACGATGTTTACCAGGTATTGCAAGGAATCGAGGGTTTGTCCCCTTCGTCCTATCAAGATGCCCAGATCGCCGCCGGTCATATGAAGCAATAATTGCTCGCGGTCACTCTTGCGGTCGATCTGAACCTGCAGCCCCATCGCTTCGGTCACTTCGCGAAGGAAGTTCACCGCCTCTTCCTCGCCATCGGGAAGCAGTTCAATCTCAACCTTCGCATTCTTCGCTCCGATCAGGCCGAACAATCCTTTGCTCGGCTGCTCGAGAACGGATACGGTCACGCGATCCTGATCAACGCCGAGTTGACTTAGCCCGTTTCTTACCGCTTCCTCCACTGTTCTTCCGATTGCCACCAGCTTTTTCATTGGATATGGCCTCCTTGCCTGTACCTTCCGGTTTCGGCGAACGTCCATACATGAAATAGTTCTGTACAATGGTGTAAATGTTCGTGTAAATCCAGTAGAGAGGCAGCGCCGCCGGGAACGAGAGCGCCATGACGAAGATCAGGATCGGGAAGACGAACATAAGCGCCTTCATCGGCCCCATCTGCGAATTAGGCTGCATCTTGATCATCATGTACGACTGCACGAAAGTCGTAATCGCCGCAATGATGGGCAGTATATGATAATGATCGGGTTCGCCAAGCTTTAGCCACAAGAAGGAGTGCGTGCTGACATCCACGTTAACCGTAATCGAACGGTACAACGCGATAAAGATCGGCATCTGAATAATGAGCGGAAGACAGCCGGCCAGCGGATTGACTTGATGCTCCTGGTAGAGCTTCATCATCTCTTCCTGCTGTTTGCGGGGATCTTCCTTGTGCTTCTCCCGAATCTTCGCCATCTCAGGCTGCAGCTTCTGCATCGCCTTAGAGTTCTTAAATTGTTTGATGCTAAGCGGAAGAATGATCGTTCTGACGATGATCGTAAGGACGAGAATCGCCAGTCCATATTCACCGTTAAACCAATCTGCGAATTTCTCAAGCATCAGCGAGAACCAGTAGACGATATTGCTGTCCCACCAGCCGCCTTCCGTCCGCATCTCCTCTGGCGTCCACTTCGGCGTATTAGCAGAAGTACACCCGGATAACAGCACCATTACCGTAGTCAGAAGACCCAGTAACAACCATAACTTGCGATTGCGCAACAGCGTCACACCCAAACTCCTCTCTAGCCGTAAAAAAGCGTTTTGTTTACGTTTGCAAACCCGTTTAACTCATTGGCTGCTTGTCCAAGTCAACTATACCATAATATTATAAGCAAATAAATGCGCGCGGCAATGCCCCCGCCGACTTCGGACGACCGCCCCCGGGGCCCCTCTTGCCAGGGGACCGATCGGACGGATTCGAGCCCTTCAGCAGGCCGGCTTTGCGCAGCACATGAAGCACGCTCCGCTCCATCTCTATATAAGGAAGCGTTAGCGCCGGTTTGCGCACAATGAGGATCAGATCGATCCCCTCGTTCAGCTTGTGCGCATTGTGCCGAACGATCTCCTTCAGCATTCGGCGCAGCCGATTGCGCACGACCGCGCCGCCGAGCTTGCTGCTGGCTGATATGCCTAGGCGGAATTGCTCGGTCTGCGGGTACTTCCGCCAGTAGACGACGAACTGCGAATTGGCGAACGAACGCCCATGCCGGTAGATCCGGCTGAAATCCTCTCTATTGCGAAGGCGCAGCTTCCTCTGCATCCGGCACCATCCTTGCATCCACCATCATCATTCTCATTGTTGCCCCTTAATAAAGAAAAAAGACCACCATCGTGGTCTCTTTATCTTTAAGCGGACAGCACTTTACGTCCCTTTTGACGGCGAGCCTTCAGAACTCTACGTCCGTTCTTCGAGCTCATGCGGCTGCGGAATCCATGAACCTTCTTGCGCTTGCTTACATTCGGTTTAAATGTAGGACCCACTGTTCAAACCCCCTAACTCTTTAAAACTCAGGTCCTCTTATTTAAGCATAGCATTGCCCAAAAGTCAACGAAGTCTATCCGATCCGCCGGCTAGGAAAAGCTGGGGACAACACCTTCGCGTTCTCCCGACATTATTCACATGTGAATAAAATATTGACGGAAATTCAGATATGCTGGAGCCTTGTCGAATTGTCGCACAATTTATCAACAATATCTAGTGTTGTGCACAATTCTAGTCCACAAGTTCTTGAATTTGTGGATAACGGGGCTAAATCCGTTGAATTCAGCGGGTTCATCTGCTATGATTAGAACGATCTTTTCCAGTGGATATCCTCCAAACGGATGCATTTTATTAACAGGCTGTGTATAACTTTGTGAACAACGCCCTCTTTTAGTGGACAGTCCCATAAAGAATTCAGGGAATTATGTGGATAACTTGTCGTCGTTGCACATTTCGACAATTCCGCCGCCCCTGTTCCGCCTGAATGGGTTTAAAGGAGTGACTTTCAGATGGACAGCCGCAGCAGCGAGATCTGGCAGCAGGTATTGTCGGTCATCCAAACCAAATTAAGCAAACCTAGTTACGATACCTGGTTCAAAGCAACCAAAGCTTCTTTTCTTGATGAAGACTCGGTCATTGTAACCGCTCCCACAATGTTTGCTGCCGAATGGCTGGAGACCCGATATACGAAGCTGGTGTCAACTGCGCTTTCCGATTATTTAGGCCGATCGGTGAACGTCAAATTCGCCATTGAAGAAGCTCGTCCTGCGGAGTTCCCGACTCCGGCTGCGCCCGTTCCGGTCGTCAAGCCGGCCGCTCCCGAGGAGAGCGTCTCCCATATGCTCAACCCGAAGTATACGTTCGACACGTTCGTCATCGGCGCAGGCAACCGGTTCGCCCATGCGGCGTCGCTAGCCGTAGCCGAAGCGCCGGCCAAAGCCTACAATCCGCTGTTCTTGTACGGCGGCGTCGGGCTTGGCAAGACTCACCTAATGCACGCGATCGGACACTATATTCTCGAGCACAACCCCGATACGAAGGTTCTGTATATTTCCTCCGAGAAATTTACGAACGAGTTCATCAACGCCATTCGCGATAATCGCGGCGAGAGCTTCCGTAATAAGTATCGCAATATCGACGTCCTGCTCATCGACGATATTCAGTTCCTAGCCGGCAAGGACGGAACGCAGGAAGAATTCTTCCATACGTTCAACGCATTGCACGAAGAACACAAGCAGATTATTATCTCCAGCGACCGCACGCCGAAGGAGATTCCAACGCTGGAGGAACGGCTGAGATCCCGGTTCGAATGGGGCCTCATTACCGATATTCAACCGCCGGATCTGGAGACGCGGATTGCGATTCTCCGGAAGAAAGCGAAGGCGGAGAACCTCGATATACCGAACGAAGCGATGGTCTACATCGCCAACATGATCGATTCGAACATTCGCGAGCTGGAAGGCGCCTTGATCCGGATCGTCGCCTATTCCTCGCTGACGAACCAAGATGTCTCGACGCATCTGGCGGCCGAAGCGCTCAAGGATATCCTGCCGACTGGACGCAACAGGCTGATCACCATCCAAGATATCCAGCAGCGGGTCGGCGAGTTCTATGGGCTTAAGCTGGAGGACTTCAAAGCGCGCAAACGGACCAAAGCAGTCGCTTATCCGCGCCAAATCGCCATGTATCTCTCCCGGGAGCTAACCGACTATTCCCTGCCGAAGATTGGCGAAGCATTCGGCGGACGCGACCATACGACAGTCATCCACGCGCATGAGAAGATCACGCAGCAGCTCAAGCAGGACCAAGAGCTCTACAAGATCATTCAGAACTTGACGGAGAAAATCAAAAATCTGACTTAAACAGCGCAAACCGCCGTTATCCACGGAGGATAAACGCAAAGCCTATGCACAAAGCATGCACATGTGGATAGGCTTTCGTTTTCTCGCTTTTTGGGACTTATCCACATATCCACCGTCCCTACTACTACTTCTTTAAGATTTAAAGCTAATACTATAAGGTGTATTCGACGAGGTGAGCCCATGAAACTGACGATATCCCGCAACGATTTGAACGAGGCCGTTCAGCATGTAGCCAAAGCGGTGTCGGCGCGGACAACAATCCCGATCTTGAGCGGAATCAAGATCGAAACCAGTGAGCTTGGCGTAACGATGACGGCAAGCGACACCGACATTTCGATCCAAAGCTTCATTCCCCTCGAGACAGCCGACAAGCGGATCGTCACGATCCATCGCGGCGGAAGCGTAGTGCTACCTGCCAAGTTTTTCGTAGAGATTATTCGTAAATTGCCTAACGATGAAGTTCATCTGGAGGTTGGCGAGCGATTCCAGACGCAGATCACGTCGGGATCGATCGATATTGAGCTTGTAGGCTTGGATCCTGAGGAATTCCCAGTTCTTCCTCACTTGGAAGAAGATCGGATGTTCTCGATTCCCGGCGATCTGCTGAAGTCGATGATTCGCCAGACGGTATTCTCCGTCTCCACCAATGAATCGACTCCGATTCTGACTGGCGTTCTCTGGAGCCTGCAGGACGGTGTCTTCAAGTTCGTCGCGACGGACCGGCACCGGCTGGCTACTTGCCAGATCAAGTCGGACGCCGGCGACCAGCTTCGCTTCTCGAATGTCGTCATCTCCGGCAAGACGCTGAACGAGCTGTCAAAGATCATTCCGGACCAGAACCTACTTGTCGACATCGTCGTAGCGGACAACCAGGTACTGTTTAAGCTGGGCAACGTTCTGTTCTTCAGCCGCATGCTGGACGGCACATTCCCGGACACTACTAAGATTATTCCGACAAGCTTCCGGACAGAACTGATTCTGAATACTAAAGCGCTAAGCGACGCGATCGACCGCGCTTATCTGCTCTCCCGCGAAGAGAAGACGAACATCGTTCGCCTCTCCACCACCGAATCCGGCAGCGTTGAGATCTCTTCGAGCTCATCTGAATTGGGCCGGGTGCAGGAGCAGCTCGAAGTGGCAGAGCTCCGCGGCGAGCAGCTGCGCATCGCGTTTAACTCTAAATATATGCTTGACGTGCTGAAGGTCGTGGACAGCGAGCAGCTGTTCATCGGCTTCACGGGCGCGATGAGTCCGATTATTATTAAGCCGGATCACGAGAACAGCCTTCATCTCATTCTTCCTTATCGAACGACGAACTGAGGTGAATTGAAGTGAGAGAAGTGGCAATCTCGACCGAGTACATCACACTGGGGCAAGTGCTTAAGCTGGCCGACGTCGTCGGTTCCGGCGGCGAAGTGAAGGCCTTCCTGCAAGAGGCCAGCGTGAAGGTGAACGGAGAGCCGGAGAATCGCCGCGGCCGCAAGCTTGTGCCTGGCGATACCGTCGACGTGACCGGCTTCGGGACAATCGTCGTGAAGGCCCGTTAAATTCGGGAAAGGAAACCGAACATGCAGCTGAAACGGTTAGAGCTTCAGGGCTACCGCAATTACGAGCAGGTGACGCTGGAGACCGGAGCCGGCGTCAATATCTTGATCGGGCCGAATGCGCAAGGCAAGACCAATCTGCTCGAAGCGATCCATGTTCTGGCGCTCACGAAGTCGCACCGGACTTCGAAGGACAAGGAACTAATCGGCTGGAACGAGCCTTCCGCCCGAATCCGTGCGGAGCTCGAACGCAAGCTGGGGCCGGTGACGCTCGAACTGCAAATAACCAGCCAAGGCAAACGGGCGAAGGTGAACGGACTTGAACAACGGAAGCTGAGCGGGTTCGTCGGCACGGTGAATGTTGTGCTGTTCGCGCCGGAAGATTTGGATATCGTTAAGGGAGCGCCGGGCGTGCGCCGCCGGTTCATGGACATGGAGATCGGTCAGGTGCACCCCGGTTATTTGTACGATTCGCAGCAGTATCAACGCATCATGCATCAGCGCAACAACTACTTGAAGTCGACCGATTCTGCCCGCGCATCGCAAGAGATGCTGGATATTTGGAATGAGCAGTTGGCTGCCTCTGGTGTTAAAATGATGCAGAGAAGGCAAAACTTTATTCTAAAGCTGCAGCAATGGGCTGAGAAAATCCACGAAGGCATTACCAACGGAACCGAACAATTATCCGTTGAGTATCGGCCTTCGTTCGATATCGGGCTTGGCAGCCATTCCCAAGATGAATCTTCTTTATTTGATCAATTTATGTTAAAGTTAACACAGGGAAGAGAGCAGGAATTCCGTCGAGGAACGACGTTAACAGGTCCTCATCGGGATGATTTGTCTTTCTTCATCAACGGCAAAGACGTTCAATCGTTCGGCTCTCAGGGGCAGCAGCGCACGACCGCTCTGTCACTGAAGCTAGCGGAGCTCGAGCTGATGCGGGAAGAGATCGGAGAGTATCCGCTGCTGCTGCTCGATGACGTATTGTCGGAGTTAGACCAAATGCGGCAGACGCAGCTCATCGAGACGTTCCAGAGCCGGGTGCAGACGTTCATCACGACGACTGGTCTGGAGAGCGTCAATATGAGCCGTTTGAAGGATGCCGCGGTCTATCACGTCCGGCAGGGAACAGTGCTGCCGTAGGAGACGGCACGGGAGGCACGCCATGTATATTCATCTCGGAGGAGAGAAGATCATTCGAACCTCGCAGGTTGTGGCCATCTTTGATATATCCATCGAGCAATCTTCCAAGCTCTCGCGGCAATTCGTGGCGGAAGCCCGCAAGAACCGCGAGGTGGAGACGATTGGCGAAGAAGATTCCAAATCGATCGTTGTTACGGATGAACGCATCTATTACTCGCCCATTTCCTCTTCGACGTTAAAGAAAAGGGCACATCATCTGATCGATCTATAGCGGAAGGGTGCGGCTCATGGGCTCCAATCGCCAAGCCGACCCCATGATTTAGCAACGCGTCAACGCAAAGAAGGCGGTGGAGGGTTTGTCCGTGGATTCGCAACAGCAAACGTACGACGAGAGTCAGATACAGGTGTTGGAAGGCTTGGAAGCGGTTCGCAAGCGTCCAGGCATGTACATCGGCTCGACGAGCGGCAAGGGGCTTCACCATCTTGTATGGGAAGTCGTGGACAATAGTATTGACGAAGCTTTGGCAGGTTATTGCGATACGATTCAAGTGATTATTCATCAGGATAATAGCATAACCGTCATTGATAATGGCCGCGGCATTCCCGTCGGCGAGCATCCGAAGCTAAAAAAGTCGACGCTGGAAGTCGTCATGACGGTCCTGCACGCCGGCGGCAAGTTCGGAGGCGAAGGGTACAAAGTATCCGGCGGCCTTCACGGCGTCGGCATCTCTGTTGTGAACGCCTTGTCCGAGAGTGTGCTCGTACATGTTAAGCGCGACGGGCATATCTATGAGCAAGAGTATCGCCGAGGCGCGCCGCTGTATGACATCCGGATTATTGGCGATACGGATGAGACAGGCACGGAGACGACGTTTAAGCCGGATTCGGAGATCTTCACGGAGACGACCGTCTACGAATACGACACGCTGGTTGATCGTATTCGCGAGCTGGCTTTTCTGAACAAAGGCATTAAGATCTCGATTACCGACGAGAGAACGGGCGTTGGCGAGACGTTCAAATACGACGGCGGCATCATCGAGTTCGTCCAGTACTTGAATCGGACGCGGGAAGCGATGCACGAGCAGCCGATCTACGTAGAAGGCACCAAGGATTACATCCAGTGCGAGATCGCGATGCAGTATAACGACGGTTATACGGAGAATATCTACTCATTCGCTAATAATATTCATACGCACGAAGGCGGAACCCATGAATCCGGCTTCAAGAGCGCATTGACAAGGATCATCAACGACTATGCGCGCAAGGCCGGTCTCGTGAAGGAGAGCGAGTCGAACCTGACGGGCGACGACGTTCGGGAAGGCTTGACCGCGATCATCTCGGTCAAGATTCCGGATCCGCAGTTCGAAGGCCAGACGAAGACGAAGCTGGGCAACAGCGAAGTGCGCGGCATCGTCGAATCGCTGCTGTCCGAGAAGTTCATGGAATTCATGAACGAGAATCCGTCTGTTGCCCGCAAGGTTGTAGAGAAGTCGCTGTCGGCATCCCGCGCACGGGAAGCAGCCCGCAAGGCGCGCGAGCTGACGCGGCGCAAGAGCGCGCTTGAAGTGAGCTCGCTGCCGGGCAAGCTGGCGGACTGCTCCTCCAAGGACGCATCCATTAGCGAATTGTTCATCGTCGAAGGCGACTCCGCAGGCGGTTCGGCCAAGTCCGGCCGGGATCGGCATTTCCAAGCGATTCTGCCGCTGCGGGGCAAGATTCTGAACGTGGAGAAGGCCCGCCTGGACCGCATTCTGTCCAACGCAGAGATTCGAGCGATCATCACGGCGCTCGGCACGGGCATCGGCGACGACTTCGATCTGGAGAAGGCTCGTTACCACAAGATCGTCATTATGACGGATGCCGACGTTGACGGTGCCCATATTCGGACGCTGCTGTTGACCTTCTTCTATCGCTATATGCGCCAGTTGATCGAAGCAGGCTACGTCTATATCGCCCAGCCGCCGCTATACAAAGTCGAACGCGGCAAATCGATCCGCTATGCACAGACAGAACAAGAGCGAGACGCTATCATAGCTGAATTTGGCGAGGGAGCCAAGATCAACGTTGCGCGTTACAAAGGTCTGGGCGAGATGAACGCGGAGCAGCTGTGGGAGACGACGATGGATCCTTCGACTCGAACGATGCTGCAAGTACGGATCGAAGATGGGATGAGAGCCGATCTGATGTTCGATACGCTGATGGGTGACAATGTTGAGCCCCGCCGCGAGTTCATTCAGCAATATGCCAATTCCGTTAGAGATCTGGACGTCTAATCGCCTGATAGAGTCCGCATTATAGCAGGGGCATTCGAGCCACCCGCCGCGGCAACGCCAATTGAGGAAGACGATACCCAAAGGGGATTCGTGTCTTCCGACAGGGGTTGCGGGAACGGCGGGTGGTTGCTATTTGGGCGCGAGTTTGCGACGCTTGCGCGGGAATCTGCCATACGCAACGGCATACTCGTAGATCCGCCGGAAGATGGCGGGGTCGTTCAGCTTGCGGAACAAATAGGGATCGGGCAAAGTGTTTACCTCCAGAATCCAAGGGTTCAGTTCACTGTCGACCGCCACATCGATCCCGATCTCCTGGAGTCGCGGGAATCGCTGTTCCAACGTTCGGGCGACTTCAACGCCGAGCGCTTCGAGCTCGCCGCGGTATGCTTGGAGGGCTGGTTCGTCGCCCAGATACGGCAACAGCAGCGTCTCCGCAGGCATCGGTGTGCCGCCGCTGTGGTAGTTCGTGACGATCTTGCGTGGATGGGCGAGGCGTCCGATGATACCGGTCGTCTCCCAGATTCCTTGCGGGCTTCGCTGCACCATAACGCGGAAGTCGAATCGGCGGTCCTCGTGCCTAAGCAGCTCGATGCCTTGCTGGGCCAAGTAGCTTTGTGTCCGCTTGACAGTAAGCAGTTTGGCGTACATCGCCTCGAAGGTACGGAAGCGATATTGACGCAGAGATGATTGGAACCAATAGGGATGCGCTCGATTCGCGCGCCACTCCAGGCGGATGACGCCGCGGCCGAACGTGCCGTTCACCGGCTTCACGTAGATCATGCCGTACTGTTGGAGCATCTCCCGAACCGATTGACGGTTCATTGGCCGGGTCTGCGGCACGTGGAGCGCCATCTCGGGATTCGCGAGCAGCGCCTTGGTCTTCGCCGACTTGCTGCGAACGCGTTGGATCGTCACTTGGCCATCATCCCTTCCCGTCAACATTATGCTATAATGGAATTATTCATCCTAATTAGGGTATGACGGCAGCCGTCTTGCGGTGTACGAAGGCAGGACAGCAGATAAGCGGCAATCGATATTGTCGGATATACGCTTTGCAACGATGAAGGAGGATCTTCATGTCGGAAGAGCAACGCATCTCCATCCGGGATAAGGAAATCAGTCTCGAGATGCGGGAATCGTTTATGAGTTATGCAATGAGCACGATCGTCAGCCGCGCTTTGCCGGACGTAAGAGACGGCATGAAGCCAGTGCACCGCCGCATTCTGTATGGCATGTCCGAACTCGGCATGGCGCCGGACAAGCCGTTCAAGAAGTCGGCGCGGATCGTCGGGGAAGTTATGGGTAAATATCATCCCCATGGAGACTCTTCGATCTACGAAGCGATGGTGCGGATGGCGCAGGACTTCTCTATGCGCAATATGCTGGTTGAAGGCCAAGGCAACTTCGGCTCGATCGACGGCGACTTCGCTGCCGCGATGCGGTACACGGAAGCGCGGCTGTCCAAGATCGCCATGGAGCTGCTTCGCGACATCAACAAGGAGACCGTCGACTTCAAGCCGAACTACGACGGTGAAGAGCTGGAGCCCGAAGTGCTGCCGGCACGGTTCCCGAATTTGCTCGTTAACGGAACGACCGGCATCGCCGTCGGGATGGCGACCAATATTCCTCCGCATAACCTGCGGGAGGTTATTGAAGGCGCTCAGGCGCTCATTCGCGATCCTGATCTGACGCCGCTCGATCTGATGGAATATATCAAAGGCCCGGACTTCCCGACGGCCGGCTACATTCTCGGACGCGAGGGCATTCGGCAGGCGTACAGCACCGGCCGGGGCTCCATTACGATGCGCGCCCGCGCGGAGATCGAGGAGACTGGCAGCAAGGCACGGATTATCGTGCACGAGCTGCCGTATCAGGTAATTAAGGCGCGCCTGGTTGAGAAGATCGCCGAACTCGTTCGTGAGAAGAAGATCGACGGTATCACCGATCTGCGCGACGAATCGGACCGCAACGGTATGCGTATCGTCATCGAGCTGCGCCGTGACGTGAATCCGAGCGTCGTGCTTAACAATCTTTATAAGCATACGGCGATGCAATCGACGTTCGGCATTAACATGCTGGCGATCGTTAACAAGGAACCGAAGGTTCTGAACTTGAAGGAAGTGCTCTACTACTATCTGGAGCACCAGAAGGAAGTCATTCGCCGCAGAACCGAGTATGACTTGAAGAAGGCGGAAGCCCGCGCGCATATTCTGCAGGGCCTGCGCATCGCGCTGGATCATCTGGATGAAGTCATCGCGCTCATCCGCTCGTCGCAATCCGACGAGGAAGCACGCAACGGCTTGATCGAACGCTTCGGCCTGTCGTTCGACCAGGCGCAAGCGATTCTGGACATGCGTCTTCGCCGGTTGACCGGCCTGGAACGCGAGAAGCTTGAAGATGAATACAACGAGCTGATCCAGAAGATCGCCGAGTACAAAGCGATTCTGGCTGATGAGCAGTTGGTGCTGAACATCATCAATGAAGAGCTGGAAGAGATCAAAGAGCGCTTCGGCGACGACCGCCGCACGGAGATTACAATCGGCGACAACGAGATTCTCGACGAGGACCTCATTCCGCGCGAAGACGTGATCATTACGATGACGCATACCGGTTACGTTAAGCGCCTGCCGGTCTCCACTTATCGGAGCCAGAAGCGCGGCGGACGCGGCGTCGTGGGTATGGACACGAAGGATGACGATTTTATCGAACATCTGTTCATCTCCAACACACACCACTACCTGCTGTTCTTCACGAACAAAGGACGCGTATTCCGACTCAAAGCTTACGAGGTTCCGGAATTGGGCCGCACCGCGCGGGGAACGCCGGTCATCAACCTGATCCAGATTGAACAGGGCGAGACAATCCATGCAGTCATTCCGGTCGAAGCATTCGAGCCGAATCAATATCTGTTCTTTGCGACTCGCAACGGCGTCGTCAAGAAGACACCGCTGGATGACTACTCGAATATTCGTAAAGTCGGCTTGATTGCCATCTCGCTGCGCGAAGACGACGACCTGATCGGCGTGAAGCTGACGGACGGCGAGCGGGAGATCGTCATGGGGACGAGCGAAGGCATGTCGATTCGCTTCTCCGAGCAGGATGTTCGCCCAATGGGGCGTTCCGCGACTGGCGTTAAGGGCATCCAACTGGACGACAACGACAAAGTTATCGATATGGACATCGTCGATCCTGACCGCGACGTGCTGATCGTGACGGCCAAAGGCTACGGCAAGCGTACGCCGATGTCGGAGTACCGCACGCAGACGCGCGGCGGGAAAGGCATCAAGACGCTAAACGTTACGGATAAGAACGGTTCAATCGTCAGCTTGAAGGTAGTACGAGACGACGAGGACCTGATGATCATGACCTCTTCGGGCACACTGATTCGGACGAGCATGTCCGGCATCAATACGATGGGACGGATCACGCAGGGCGTCAAGCTGATCAACATCAAGGACGAAGACTTTGTGGCTACTGTAACGCGAGCGCCTAGCAGCGAAGATGAAGAGGAAGATGCGGGCGAAGAGCAATTCGAAGATTAGAAAATCGATCTCGCAGGGTAGACGGGGAGGAATAACGCCATGCCGGTATTGCCTGTCTCGCAAGTTCGACCCGGCGACTGTCTGGCGGTCGATGTTCATACGACGTTAGGGAGCGTTCTGCTGCAAGAAGGCAAGTCGTTGACGGCACGCGATTTGGAGATCCTTCAGGCGTTTCTTGTACCGAGCGTCGACATTCGCCGAAGCGGTGTTGAGGCATCCGCATCCGCGGCAACAAATCAAGAGACAGCGGCTTCGGCCGCGGCTTCGGAAGTTGCCCTGACATCGTTGCAGCAGAAGTTCGTGGAGATGGAGATGCTTCTGACTAAGGCATTCGCATCGATCGGCCCTGGACAGAAGCTGATGATTCTAGAGATTCGCAACGGGCTAAGGGAACTGCTAGAGCTTATTAACGACTACAGTATCCTGATGTTCATTCCGCCGTTAGATCGAGAGAAGAATGACCGTTGGATTCGCAAAAGCGTGCTAATGGCCCTCACCTCCTATCAATTGGCCCGTTGGTGCAAGTTCCCGGAGAAAGACTGGACGGCTGTCGCTTTGGCTGCTCTGCTTCACGATATTGGCAACACCAGAGTAGACTCAACTATGTTCCGCAAGCCCTCTGGCCTTACCCCGGCCGAGTTGAACGAGATGAGGCAGCACACCGTCTATGGCTTCCGATTGCTCGAAGGAGTGCCGTCGCTTAACCAGGGTGTCTCACTGGCTGCTCTGCAGCATCACGAACGCATTGACGGAAGCGGGTACCCGATGAAGGTCGCCGGTGACAAGATCCATCCGTATGCCAAGATCGTCGCGATCGCGGACATGTATCATGCGATGACGTCTGCTCGCAGCCATCGCAAGGCGGAATCGCCCTATCTGGTGCTAGAGCGGCTGCAGTCTGAGGCATTCGGCAAGCTGGATCCGTTCTATGTGCAGACGTTCATCGACCGCACGACGCAGTTCCATAACGGAATGCTCGTACAATTAAACGATAACCGGGTAGGGGAGATCGTATTCACCGACCGCAGCCACCCGACTCGGCCGATGGTGTCGGTGAACGGGGAGATTATTAATCTGGCTAAGCAGAGAGATCTCTATATCTGCTCCATCTATGCCATGTGATGGAGGCAAGGGAAGACCGGAGAACGGCGAACAGCGCCGCGACTCCGGTCCTTTTATTTTGCTGCTTAGGCAGGATTCAAAAAGATCCGATCTTTTTTTAATAAAAGAGTTGCATTCACTTATCGGACGTGATATATTATTCAAGTCGCCGCTGAACGGCAGCGATGAACGAGGTAAGAAATAAGTAACGAACTTGTTCCTTGAAA
>NZ_JACJVN010000053.1 GCF_014212015.1 Cohnella lubricantis
GCGGCGCTGCAGCGCCGCAAGGCGATGGCGCGCAGCGGCATGCCGGCGGCAGCGGCAATGGCAGCGGCGGCCCAGGCGGAAGCCGCTGGGGCGGCAAGAACCGGCGCCGCGGCGGGTTCCACGGCAAGCCGAACCGGCCGCGGCCCGAAGGCGGACCGCGGCCCGAGAACGGGCGCCGTCCGGATAACGGGCAATCCGGCTCCGGATCCAGCGGTGGAGCGGAACGGACTTAATAGATTGACAAAAACAAACAGCGGCGCAAGAGGAATGATCCTCTGAGCCGCTGTTTGTCGTTCCGCTTACTTCTTCCGCTTCCACGAGGCGCTCGAATCGTTCTGGTCGAAGCCGATGAACGCCTCCCGCACGCGGTTCCAGAACGGGAATGGCCGATACCGGGCGAATCGGACCTTCTCGTCGGCGACGGTGCAGATGATCGAGCGAACCTCGTCGAACTGCATGACGAGATGGTCGATGCCAATCGCCAGCGGCTCTTCGGGAGCGGTCACGATGTCGCAGTGGTGGTGCTTCGGCAGAATGATCGACGAGCCCAGCGTCCGATAGACGCGGTTGTTGATCGAGGCGATCTCGGCGATCTGCAGCGCTTCTAGCGACGGATGAATGATCGAGCCGTTCACGCTCTTATTGTAGCCGGTGCTGCCCGTCGGCGTGGATACGACGATGCCGTCGCCCCGGAACATCTCGAACGGTTCGTCGTTGATGTTGAGTTGGGCGACAAGCGTCCCTTCCACGCTCTTCAAGGTGAATTCGTTCAGCGCCAGATATACGTTCGTGCCGCTGTCGGTAATAATCTCCACGCGCAGAAGCGGATAGCTGACCGTCGTGGGCTCCATCTTGGCCATCAGCTCGACCAGCTCGGGGAGCTCGTCCTTCTGCCAGTCGGCGTAGAACCCTAAGTGGCCGGTATGGACGCCGACGAACGCCAAGGAGTCGACGTGATCCCGGTAACGATGGAAGGCTTGCAGAAGCGTGCCGTCGCCGCCGATGGACAGCACGATATCGGGAGCTTGATCATCCCGCGTTAATCCGCGCTCCTTCGCCATCGTATGGAATTGCTCCGCCAGCTCGCGGGATAACCGGTCTCCCCGGTCCAGCAATGCGTACTTCAAGTTGCTGCTCCTTCCGTAGCCGTAGCCTGCCGGCAGCTCTCCAGCTAGGAGACTGTGCGGCATTCGGCCTGTTCACGAATTGTCACTTCAAATCATACCCCAACCCGCCCGGCGAAAACAATGCCCGAATGCCGCCGCGGCCACTGGCACGTTCAGGAAGCGGAGTACAGCAGCGGCCACAGCAGGTAGACTAGCAGCACCGCCATCCCGGCGTGAAGGAGCCGCGCCCGCAGGAACGGACCGTAGCGCCAGCTCGTGCGGCTCATTAATCCCGCCACCTGCGCGTGCACGGACAGGCCGCCCCACGACAGCACGAAGGCGGCAGCGGCGACGCGGTCGATCAGCGGCGGAAGCGCACCCGAAGCCGCCGCTGCGCCCGCGCCGGCTTCAGCGGCGCCCCGGGAGCCAAGCGTCACTTCGAATGTGCCGCTGACGAGCGCATCGCTCAGATGAGGGGAAGCGCCGGCGGCATGAAGCGCTAGCGTGAACAGATGGCGAAGCCCGCCGAGCAGCCCGCTATGGATGAGCAGCTCCAGCGTCGCCGAGAAGAAGACGACCAGCCCGCCGACGACGATCATCAGCTGCAGCGAGGACTTCAGCGAATCCTGCAGCATCGTCGCGAACGTTCGGCCGTCCGCTTGCCTCGCCTCATACATGGCGGCGAACGCTTCGCGGATGCGGCCGCCGGGACGGCGCCGGCCGGCAGCCGGCGAACCGCTTGAATCTGCGCCGGTCATTTGCTCCCCGCGCCCGGTCCATCTAAGCAGCATGCCGAGCAGCATGGCGCCGCCGTAATGGGCGGCGATCAGCACCGGCACGATGTCTGCCCGGCCGAAGAAGCCGATGCAGACAGCCCCGATCAAGAAGATCGGGTCAGAAGATGTCGTCATGGCGACCAGCCGCTCGCCTTCGCCGCGATTCAGCAGCTTGCTCTCCATGAGGCGCGAAGTCAGCCTCGCGCCGACCGGATAACCGGACGCGAAGCCCATCGCGACGACGAAGCCGCCTGCGCCGGGAATGCGGAACAGCGGCCGCATGAGCGGATCGAGCAGCCTGCCGGTCAAGTGAACGATGCCGAAGCCAAGCAGCAGCTCCGATAAGACGAAGAAGGGGAACAAGGCGGGAAAGAGCACTTCCCACCAGACAGCCAACCCTTTAAGGGATGCATCCAGCGCGACTTCCGGCATGGCAAGGGCCAGCCCGCCGATCAAGGCGATCGCCGTGCCAATCGTTAGAGCGGCTAGCCAGCCGTTCAGCCGGGAGAGCCGATTCGGGCGGATGGGTGCTGCGGGCGTGCGCATGCGGTCACACTCCATTTCTCGATTGAAGCCTCTCTTGTCCAATATATGAGCCGTCCGCTTCGTTCTTGCCGGGGCTTTTTTTGCAATCGGTTACAATTGTGGTGCGCGCGCCTTGTATGTTGTGATACAATCAAAGGGAATAAGCCCATAAAGCGAGGGATGAAGATGGCGGCGGTCGTGGCAGGTTTTCTCGTATGCGCTTTCGTCTTTGTGATCCGTGAATCGTTGGCAGGAACCGAGGAAGATTGGTAGACCCGCGTCTTTGCTGATTCGAACCTACTCATACTTGAGGCCCTTCGGGGCCTTTTTTGCTTTTTCCGACACTAGGCTGGCCAACCTCTTCGCCGTCTGAAGTTCCGGTTGTGCTATAATGAATTAGCGTCAAACCGACGGCGGTCCATGGCGTTCTTGAGGCCGTCTGATGAGGAGGCTGCGTCAATTGAATTTCAACACGATATACGAAGCTGCAGGAGGAGCGTCCGCGATTCGCGACTTGGTGGAGCGCTTCTATCCGAAAGTGCAGGAGCATCCGCTTCTGGCGCCGTTGTTCCCGGAAGACATTCGCCCGGTGATGGAGAAGCAGGTGCAGTTCCTGACGCAATTCTTCGGAGGACCGAGCTTGTATTCCGATGCGCACGGACATCCAATGATGCGCGCCCGGCATATGAGATTTCCGATTACGCAGGAGAGGGCCGAGGCATGGCTGGACTGCATGAGACGAGCCCTTGCCGAGACGGAGCTCTCTGAAGAACTGCAAGCCATTATGCTGGATCGGTTGTCCGGCCCGGCCTTTCATTTCATGAACAGCTGACAATGACGATAGGGCAATCCTTTATTTTGAAGAGACTGCCATGGGAGGACTCGGAATGGATCCGTTATTTCAAATCCAAATAACTTGCTTATGCTGCGGCTTCGAATTCTCGACTTCCCGGGTTCGTCCGAGCTTGAAGCGGGCCACTCGAACAGATACGGACTTCTGCTCTTACTTCGGCGTGGCCAATCCCGACTTCTATGTCGTTCGGGTATGTCCATCCTGCGGTTATGCTTCGACTGAGAACTCAAGCGATCGCCTGACCGACAAGCAGAAGCAAGCGTACTTAGATCAGATTGGGAAAATGTGGTCTGCGCGCGATTACGGCGGAGAGCGCACGTTGGAAGAGGCTTTGGCGTGCTACAAGCTGGCCCTGTTGTCAGCTCAAGCCGTAGAGGAGAACGATCGGCTGATCGCAAGCTTGCTGCACCATATCGCTTGGTTATACCGATATCAAGGCAATGAAGGAATGGAATTAAAGTTTCTGCAGTTCGCACTGGATTCTTACATACAAGCTTATCAGACGGAGAGAGATGCGGATAAGAATGCTCGGCTGCTGTACTTGATCGGCGAGCTGCACCGCAGAACCGGGAACTATCATGAAGCGGTCCGCTGGTTCACGCGCGTTATTCACGATAAGAGCATTACCGATGCGGCCATGATTCGCGCGTCGCGGGAGCAGTGGACACAGATCCGGGAGGATCTGACCGCCGCCGGAGCGGAATTGCCGGAGGAGATGACGAACGGCGCTTGATAGGCGCCGTTCCTCGTTAGATTATGATCAGTTACATGGGAGCCTTCGAATTCAGGAGCGCCGTCTAAGCGGCTTGTCCGACATCAGGTAGTCGCCGTCCGCATCCACGAACTGCACCCGCGTGTGGCAGCACGGGAAGACGACGGGGCGTTTGCGCAACCCGCCGCGGAGATCGTTGATCTCTTCGGGCTTCATCGGCAGCCGGACGTGGGAGTTGCCGCAGAAGGGACACTCCAGCGCGTAGACTTCGTTCATCTGAATATCGTAAGGCAAACTGTTCTGGAATGGGATCATAGCGGGAACGCCTCCGTTCGCAAAGCTCATCTTACGATACAACAGTTGTTCCCGGTAACGCAATGTTGTAGCATTTAATTCAGATTAGTTGAAGAGAGGATGAGGACCGTCATGGCAGAGCAATTGTCGCAACAATGGGATTTGGAAGCAATCTTCGCAGGAGGCTCCGATTCGCAGGCTTTCGCCGGCTTCATGGCGCAGACGGAACGGTTGATTGCCGAGCTTCTCGGCGAACTGAAGCTTAGCGGCGAGGGGGAACCGGACGAGCAATCGCTGAACAAGTGGACGGCTGCGCTGCAGGAAGCGCGTGCTCGTATCGTGCAAGCCGGCTCGTTCACGGGCTGCTTGACCGCACAGGATATGCACGACAAGCATGCGGTCTCATGGACAGATAAGGTGCAGTCGGCTGCGGCTCAGCTCCAGCAGGCTTCCGATCTGTTCGATGTGAAGCTGGCGGCGGTTCCGGATGAGCGGTTCAAGTCGTGGGCAGCTTCGGCCGATCGTGCCGGCATTGCGTTCCCGCTCAGCGAACGCCGCGAAGCGATTCGCGATAAGCTGCCGCCGGAGCTCGAAGCGCTCGCGTCAGAGCTTGCGATTGACGGCTATCATGGCTGGGGCGAGCATTACCAGACGATCGTCGGACGGATCGCCATTCCGTGGGAAGAGGACGGCAAGTCCGTGACGCTGTCCGCCGGGCAAGCGTTCAACAAGCTGAACAATCCGAAGCAGGAAGTTCGCGACGAGATGGGCGCGAAGTGGGAGGAAGCCTGGGGCGGTCAAGCCGATCTGGCGGCTGACACGTTGAATCGGATGGCCGGCTTCCGGCTGAAGCTCTATGGCCGCCGCGGATGGGAGGATGTGCTCCGCGAGCCGCTGAAGATCAACCGCATGAGCCGTGAGACGCTCGACGCGATGTGGGATTCGGCAGCAGGCGGAATGGACGCTCTGAAGCGATATTTCGCGGCGAAGGCGCGCCTTCTGGGCAAGGATAAGCTTGGCTGGCACGATGTATCTGCGCCGGTGGCGGCCGATGCGTCGACGATCCCATTCGACGAAGCCGCGACGATGATCGAAGGCGCGTTCAATGAGTTCTCGCCTAACCTGGCCGCGCTTGCGAAGCGCGCGTTCCAAGGCAGCTGGATCGAAGCCGAAGACCGCGCTGGCAAACGTCCGGGCGGCTTCTGCACCGACTTCCCGCTGAACCGGGAGACTCGTATCTTCATGACCTACTCCGGAACGGCCGACAACGTCTCGACGCTGGCGCACGAGCTGGGGCATGCTTACCATTCCTCGCTCGTCTCCGGCCTGCAGCCGTTCGCGCAGGATTATGCGATGAACGTCGCGGAGACGGCGTCCACCTTCGCGGAAGCGCTCGTCAGCGACGAGCTGCTGCGGCGGGCTGGCAGCGATGCGGCGAAGCTGTCGCTGCTTGACGAGCGTCTGCAGAGCGCCGTCGCATTCTTGATGAACATCCGCGCGCGCTTCCTGTTCGAGACGCGCTTCTATGAGCGCCGCGGCGAAGGCATGCTGGACGTAGGCGAGCTGAACGAGCTAATGGTCGCCGCCCAGCGCGAAGCGTTCGGGGATGCGCTCGGCTCCTGGCACCCGCACTTCTGGGCGTCGAAGCTGCACTTCTATATCACCGACGTGCCGTTCTACAACTTCCCGTACACGTTCGGCTATCTGTTCAGCACCGGCATCGGCGCTGTCGCGGCGGCCGAAGGGAAGTCGTTCGCCGGCAAGTACGACGCGCTGCTTCGAGATACCGGCCTGATGACCGTCGAAGAGCTGGCGTCCCGGCATTTGGGCGTCGATCTGCGGCGTCCGGACTTCTGGCAGGCGGCCGTTAAGCGCGCCGTATCCGACATCGGCCAATTCGAGCAGCTTGCTGCTTCACGCTAAGCAACCGCGCCGTAACCGGCCGCGGACGTGTTAGGAACTGCAGGTACGCATTCGCCTCCGCAACCGAATTCATTTCGCTTAATGCGCCGCTTCTCACTGTTCGAGTGAGAGCGGCGTATTGGCGTTTTTACAGCATGTTCTTTATGACATCATTTTCTTTATTTATATGATGTGACAAAATAAGACAAAAAGATTGAAAAATTCTAATTATAGTCATATAATAGTTCTCAAGTTCCATAATATTTCCAAGTTATCCCTTAAATGAGACCTGAGGAGGAGAATGATGAGCTGGGACATGGTACCATTGGCCAGGCAAGTCGATGCAGCGCTCCAAGAGATGGCAGAAGAATTAAAGGGAATGTTTGCGGGAACGATCGTTTTCCAAATTCGCAACGATGCGGTGGGCAAGTTTGGCATTCGCCATCTGCCGTTGGAATGCGAGGAGCGGGAATCGGACAACTCTTCTTCGGCGGGAGGGCTTTCGGCTGAACAAGTTGAGAAGCTGCGGCGGATGGCGGTTGAGGCACTCGTACATAAGAAGAGCTGGACGCACGGCGAGATTACTTATGACTTCTTGTTAAAGCAAGGCAAAGTGAATTTAAGCGTTCAATTCGAATCGAATTACAACATGGCGAATCTGATGTTCCGGTTGTCTCCGAAGCGCCGAGACCGGCGCGAAGCCAACTGAACGGGACGGAGCAGAACATAATAGAGAACAGAACAAAGCCGGCTGCCGCTTCTGCGGTGCCGGCTTTGTTGCAGACAAGCGACTAAGTGCGCATATGTATTATGCAGGAGGAGCATTCGAACCGAATGAGGAGTTAGGTTGAACTGGGACTAATTCCATCGCTGGCGCCGCTCAGATCCAGCCCATCCGTTCGAAGATGTGGGAGCCGATCAGCACGAGCCAAGCGGTCAGGAGCCCGAAGTAGATGACGAATTTGGTTCGGAACGTGGACAGCATCATGAGCGCTCCTTTCAAGTCCATCATGGGTCCGAAGACAAGGAAGGACAGAAGCGCTCCGGGCGGAAATAAGTGATCGAACGAGACGGCGACGAAGGCGTCGGCAGTGGAACACAAGGACAGAAGGAAAGCGAAGGCCATCATGAACAGGTGGGAAATCAAGTCGTTGCCTGCGACAGCGGCGAACGTGTCCTGGCTGACGACGTTCTGTACGGCTGCAGTGATGAGCGCTCCGATGAGCAGATATTTGCTCATGTCCAACATATCCTCCGCGGCATGCTGCGGAACGCCGGTCAGCCAGCCGCGCCAGCCTCCGCGGGACGAAGCGTGGCGGTGATGGTGCCCGTGGCTGTGGCCGTGATCGTGACTATGTCCATGCTCATGATGATGATGATGTCCATGCGAATGCCCGTGCCCATGGTATCCATGAGCGTCAAACGGCCCAATTCCGGCCGTTCCGCCGCCCTTCGGCTCCCGAAGCGGGCTGCGAGTGAGCAGGATAGTCAGCATTAACCCGAGCGCGACTGTTACCAGGAAGGCCAGCCCGAACCGGGCATAGGCAAGACGGGGATCGTCCCGGAAGGCGACGAGCGTCGAGACGATGACGATTGGATTAAGGATCGGTCCTGCCGCCATATAGACGATGCCGATATAGGCGGGCAAGCCTTTGCGCAGAAGTCTGCGGACGATGGGGATCATGCCGCACTCGCATAGCGGAAGAGCCAGCCCCAGCAAGCTTCCGAAGAAGACGCCGTACAGCTTGCGGCGCGGAGCGAAGCGTTCGATAAGCCGATCAGACATGTATTTCTCGATCAAAGCGGAGACGATGGAGCCGAGCGCCAGATAAGGAAGCGCATCTAGCATAATATCCGCGAATGTGCGGAGGAAGGGCAGCATCCATTCCTGATGCGCGCGCCACAGAATAAAGGCGAAGACAACGCCGACAGCCGCCGTCGTCACCCGGAGCCTGACGATCGTCAACGAGGGTCACTTCCTTTTCACCGGAACTTCTCTAAGCGTATGCTTGACCATCGTCCGTGAGAACCCGTCCCAAGTTGACATGCGGGGTTTGAAGAGTATAATGAATGTCAATAATGAACATGGCGATGAAGAGCTATAGTACGTCTTCGGGAATTGCTTGCAGAGAGCCGGTGGCAGGTGCGAACCGGTACAGCCCGATGTGCGGAAGTGGAGGCTTGGAGCCTGGAGCGGTCTCAATCGTTCCCGTCCGTTCCCCGTTACGGAACTCAAGGCTTCTCCGGCGTTCGCGCCGGCGAGGCGAATAAGGGTGGCACCACGACCTCTTCGTCCCTTGGCGAAGGGGTCTTTTTGTTTTTTTACCGAACATTGGGATAAAGGTGGGTTCACACATGAGCGAGAAACTTCGCGTATTGTCGGGCATTCAATCCAGCGGGCGGCTGACGATCGGCAATTACATCGGAGCGATGAAGAACTTCGTAGAGCTGCAGGATGAATACGACAGCTACTACATGATTGCGGACTTGCATGCCGTCACCGTGCCGCAGGATCCGGCGGATCTTCGGGAGCAGACCGAGATGGTCGCGGCGCTGTACGCGGCGGTAGGCATCGATCCGGCGAAGGCGGCAATCTTCGTGCAATCGCATGTGCATCAGCATGCTGAACTCGGCTGGCTGATGACGACGCTGTCGTACATGGGCGAGCTGGAGCGCATGACGCAGTTCAAGGACAAATCCGCGGGCAAGGATGCGGTTGGCGCGGGCTTGTTCGTCTATCCGCCGCTCATGGCGGCCGACATTCTGCTGTATCAAGCCCATCTGGTGCCGGTAGGCGACGACCAGAAGCAGCATTTGGAGCTGACGCGCGACTTGGCAGGCCGCTTCAACCATCGGTACGGCGAGACGTTCCGGGTGCCGGAGCCGTTCATTCCGAAGTCTGGCGCCCGGATTATGTCGCTTGACGATGCTTCCAACAAGATGAGCAAGAGCAGTCCGCTCGCGGGAAGCTACATCGCCATGCTGGATGAGCCGGACGTCATTCGCAAGAAGATTGCCCGCGCCAAGACGGACACGGGCATGGGAATTGTGTTCGATCCTCAGAATAAGCCGGAGATCAGCAATCTGATGACAATCTACGCGAGCTGCGCGGGGATTACGCTGGATGAGGTTCAAGCCCGCTATGAGGGCCAAGGCTATGGAGCGTTCAAGAAGGACTTGGCCGAGCAGGTGGTCGCCATGCTCGAACCTATGCAGAAGAAGTATGCTGAGATCCGCTCGTCGGGCGCGATCCATGACATTCTGCGAGACGGAGCGGAGAAGGCTGCCTCCATCGCCGAGAAGACGATACGCCAAGTCAAAGAGACGATGGGCTTCCTGTCGCCCCGGAACTAGGCTTGGTTCTGGTTCTTGCGCCGGATACGCGCTTTGACGGTGAAGCCGAGGCCGATGTTCGCGATGCACAGCACGAAGAAGATCGCGGCAGCCCATCCGTTGTAGTTGAGCGAGATCGCGCAGAGCGTCATCCAAATAATTGAAGTAACGGCAAACAATAATCCAAGCGGCTTGTTCATATTGTTGAGCTCCTTGAGCATATTTTTCTTTCGCCTTTGCATACTAGGAAAGCAAGCTTGCAAACTACTCAGCAAGGCGAAAGGAGCAAACAGGAATGCCAGCAAACCAGAACAACTCTTCGTCTTCCCGCAACCGGGTGCTCGTCAAGGAATCCAAAGGCGCTCTGGAAAACATGAAGATGGAAGCCGCTCAGTCCCTTGGCGTCCAAATTCCGCAAGACGGTTACTACGGCAACGTGACTTCCCGCGATGCAGGTTCGCTTGGCGGCTATATCACCAAGAACCTGGTTCGTATCGCTGAGCAGCAACTGTCCGGCAGCGGTCGCTAAGGGACGAAGCGTCCCCGGCCTAAAGCCCGAGGAATTCCTCGGGCTTTTTGCTTATTATCATATCTCAACCTCCGGCTGCGCACAATGAAGTGTACCCTGCTATTAATAGGTATTCATCCGAAGCCGCTTCTCCAGCCGATCGTCGCTCAGCCAGCCGACATAAGACTGAAGCGGCACATAATTGGCATCCATCAGCACAACGGCGACGAAGGGGTATTGGCGGCGGTAGCGGTAACGGATATCCTCCCAACGCACCTCATATCCCCAGCTGTAGATCCTCACATGGCCGCAGGGGCAGGGAGTCAGGTTGAGCAGCGCTTGCACATCTTTGCTGCTCTTCGAGGCCTCGATGGCCGGATGGTCGTCGCATCTCGTGCGGTCAACCCATCGCAGCGTGCTGTTCTCCCATTCGCCGATGCTGTAGCGATTGTCTTGGGAGAGCTTGACGACGTTCCAGCGGAACATCGACAACGTGGACAGCAGCTTGTAGCGATCCCCTTCGCGCCAATCCGGGTCCTTCTTGGGGAGCTGCGACAGGAGTCTGCGGTGAACCCATGTTCTCCAAGCGATATACAGAACGACGAACGCGTACAGAACCGGGAAGATGGCTCTCGGATCGGCCAGTCCGCTCAGCCATAGCAGAACGGCAAGCGCGTGGGAAGCGAAGATGGCAGGGTCGAACACGTGAATGGAGCTGAAGGCGATCCACTTCTTGGTGAACGGCCGGAAGCCTTGAGTGCCGTAGGAGTTGAACAGATCCGTCGTCACGTGCAGGACGACAGCCAGCAGAATCCATGCCGCGAGATGTCCCCATGGGACTCCGCGGAAGAGAAGCGACACGGCAAGCGTGATGAGCGCTGCCCATCCAATCTGGGCGGGGATGGAATGGGACCATCCGCGATGGTTTCTGATATAATCGGCATTGCTCTTGAATCGCAGCAGCATGTCCGCATCCGGAGCCTGCGAGCCTAGAATGGTTCCGATCAGGATGGCGACGGGGCCGTCGGGATGAGTAGCGATTGCCGGATCGGCTAACGCGAGGCCTCCCAACCCAAGGCCGAACATCAGATGAGTACCTGAATCCATGCCGATAGCTCCTTTCGTATTTTACATTAGATGGGGTAAGTATGGTCCGGGGGGGACTAATTTATGTCAATCGAGGAGGAGTACCTGGATGATTCTGTTCTGTGAGTATGTGATTGCCGCAGACTGCCGCGAAGAGTACGTAGCGTGGGTTAAGCGCAATCCTGAGCGTTGGATGGATGCGGAGCTGGCTGAGAATACCGCGCAGCCAGGTGTCTTCGTGGAGCTGCGAAGGGCCAAGGACGAAGAGGAAGCCGACCGCATGCAAAAAGAACGCCGCGAAGGGCGCTCTTGGCGAGAGATGGAGCAGTGGGTCAAGGGAGGTCCGGAAGGCTTGCGAATCTGGACGTTCCGTCCGGTTATCTAGTCGGCAGCCCGCCTGCGGAGCCGAATGGAAGCGTGTAGTTAAGAGGCTCGTCGAAGGTGACATAATCGAGGTTCAAGGTCAAGAGCAGGAATCTCTTCCCCGTCGTCGGATCGCTGAGCACGATATGGTCGCGGCCGGCAGCTTCCACGACGCCTTTGAAAATTTTGGCGTTCCATTCCGAATTGTTCTCATACGTCATGTAGAACGTGCCAACCTTGCCGAGATTCATCCGCAGAATGTTCTCCACGTACGACTCTTCTCTTGGCGGCGCCGGGAGCGTCATACCGGTTGGCGTGACGACCGAGCCGCTGGTCACGGCGGGAGGAGTGACACCGGGAACAGAAGGCTGGGCGGACATAGGGAACATTGCTCCCGCCGCCATTGGAGCCATCGATGCAGTGCCTCCAGTCGGCATTCCGCCGTAGGGTACTGGAACGGCTGGAGCTTGCGGCCAAGGCGTTTTGTTGTACAAGGGGTTATACCTCCTTAGAATATGGCTTGCGCCTTAATAAACTTGGGGAGCCCGGCGCTGCGCTAACGGTGCTGGGCGATTGTCGCAATACAGTCTATTGCGGCCGCCCGGAATTGGTGACTGCGATGGCGAAATGATGAACACGCGGCGCGAACGTTGTCAATAGCCAAACAGATAGGGTATCATTAGTCATGACAACCTTGCGGTTTGGTACATATTTAAGGAGGAACATCGTGATTAAAGACCTCGTGGCCCTTACCAAGCCGGGCATCATTCGCTTGAATTTGTTCGCGGCGTTCGGCGGTTTCTGGGTCGCTTCAAGATGGCAGATCGAATGGTCCGTGCTGATCTGGATGCTGATCGGCTCGACGCTGACGATGGCATCGGCTTGCGTATTCAACAACTATTTCGATCGCGACTTCGATACCAAGATGGCGCGCACGCAGAATAGAGCGCTGCCCCAAGGCCGGCTTCGGCCTTCTTTTGTGCTCGGATATGCGATCGCGCTCGGCGTACTGGGTCTCGCCGATTTGTTCATCATGGTTAACCCGCTGTGCGGATGGCTAGGCTTGCTTGGATTTTTCGTTTATGTCGTCATTTATACGTTGTGGCTGAAGCGCAATTCCACATGGAGCACATCTGTTGGAGGCATCTCCGGGGCTATGCCGCCCGTCATCGGCTATTGCTCGGTCTCGAATGAAGTGGATGCAGGCGCATGGATTCTGTTCGCGCTGCTGTTCCTATGGCAGCCGCCGCACTTCTGGTCGCTCGCGATCCGGAAGGTGGAGGAGTATCGCGCTGCCGGTTATCCGGTGCTTCCAGTCGTCAAAGGCGTGCTCCGGACGAAGATTCAGATGATCCCGTACATTGTGCTGCTGCTGATCTCCTCCATTCTGCTGTATACGGAAGGCTATGTCGGCGTGGTGTTCCTGATCCTGTCCATCGTCATTCTGGGCTGCTGGGTCATTCATGCGTTGTCCGGCTTCCGCGCGCGGAATACGGAGAAGTGGGCGAGGACGGACTTTCTGTTCTCGGTCAATTATTTGCTGGTTATGTTCATTGCCATGATCCTCGATACGAATGGAGTGTAATCGACCATGTCTATGCAAGATGAAGAACGTACTGTAGGAGGCGCGCCAGTCTCTTCAACTGGAGCGGCGAAGAAGCCGTTCATGAAGCGCTACGGCTTCCCGATGACGCTGCTCGCGCTCTGCGTCATTCTCGCGGGATTCTTGATCTGGAATTCGATGCCGAAGAGCGAGAAGCTGCCGGATCTAGGCGCGGCAGCCGACTTTACGTATAACGATATTGACGGCAATCCGGTGACGTTCAGCGATGCGGAAGGCAAAGTGCGGCTCGTGTACTTCTTCTTCTCCAACTGTCCGGACGTATGCCCGCCGACGACCTACATGCTGTCTCAGGTGCAGGACAAACTGAAGGCGGAGGGCAAATTCGGCGACAAGGTCGAGATCTTCTCGATCACGATCGACCCGGTGCGCGATACGCCTGAAGCGCTGAAGACGTTCGCGGGCAAGTTCAACGCCGACTTCAGCGGCTGGAAGTTCCTGCGCGGCGATGAGAAGGAGACGGCTGACCTGGCTTACAAGTATCAACTGATGGTCACCAAGGATGAGGAAGGCAACTTCGGGCATTCGAACTTGATCGTGCTCGTGGACAAGAAGGGCAGAATGCGCGAGTTCATCTCGCCGGCTTCGAACGGCGAAGCTGGAGAATACGACGCCGACGGGCTTGTGGCGGAGATCAACAGCCTGCTGTAGAGAATGTGCCGACGCTAATCCGCGAAGAGGGCAGCTCATGCGAATTCAAGCGTTAGCGGAAGCTGGTTCCGTAATCTCGCCGCAAAAACTGCTCGTAGACGGGATAGAGGGACGCGGTTCCGTTATTCGCGACATGCCATTCGAGTAACCATCTTGAAACGCGGAAATAACGGAATGACGTTCCGTTATTGCTCGGAGATCGAACTTCAGCTAACCAATAACGGAACTACGTTCCGCTCAGACTGTCGAGTAAGTCTCGGCAGTCTTTCTTATATGTTAGATTGATTTAACACGATACGTTAACTGTGATACGAAGCCGTCTTCAACAGACTCGCCTCTTTATTTGATGGTCAGCCGGCGTTCACTCCGGCCAGCCGGATGACGGCGGCGGGTACAGAATGTACTCCTCCAGCCCGGCCTTCTCCAACTGCTGGATCAAGTACTCCTCCGGCGTGCCTTCAACTCCGTTGTAGCCGCGGCGCGTATAGATATGCTCCGCATCGGGGAACGCGTCCCGCAGCACGCCGCGAATCCGCCGCCCGGACGCGTCCGGATCGGTGAACAGATATACTTGCCGGTCGCCGACCGTCTTGCGGAGCGCCTCGAGCTTCTCCGTATTCAGCGTTCCGAACGTGCAGTGAATCGGAACGTCGGATGAGAGCACGCGGGCCAGGCGGCTCTTGTCGTTCTTGCCCTCGACGATAATCACGATATCGTTGTCCATCCAGTCGATATCCTCCTTGGCTGCGGAGAGATCGCGAAGCCGGTTGCCGGCTTGCTTGGAGATCTCTATTGTACCACAACCAGCCGGAGTCCTATTATCCGCCCTAGCGGAATGAGGGAGCGCCCGTGGCGGACGCGAGTTAGTGGCCGGAGGGAGGCGTCAAGTCCGCTCCGGCGTTCCAGCCTTTGGAATAGACCGGACGAGGCATTAGCGCGACCAGGGCAGTCATGAGCACGGCGAAGGCGATGAAGTACGGTGAGAAGCGGCTGCGGGAGGCGCCGGCAAGAACCGGACCGAGGAACGAGCCGATCGACATCGCGATGGACAAGAAGGAGAACGTGCGCCCGAACCGGGATGGACCGCTTAGCTGAAGCAGGAACGAAGTCATCGCGGGGAAAATGATGCCCTTGGCCATGCCGATCACGAACAGCATCGCCATTAAGGGAACCGGCCATCCGGCCGCAATCCCGTAATAAGCCAGGGCGGCGAGCAGCAGGCCGGCGACGTTGCGCGCGTATGGCAGGTAACGCTGCAGGAACAACAAGGCCAGCGTTGAGAGGGAGCCCAGGCTGATGACGGAGAATAGAAGTCCGGCATCCATCAATTGATCCGGCGAAGAAGCCTCGAACGGGAGCTCGAAGGCGAGAATGCCTTGAGAGCAGGCGACGGCGACGGGCAGCAGGAAGACGATCCAAGGGAACCGATCCGGCGCTTCGTCCTTGCGGGCGGATTCAGCGGGCAGCCTTAATTCTGACGTTCGTCGGCTCTCCGCGGCGGAGGTAGAACTTGGCTCCATCGAAGCCTTCTGCGGCATGGCCGGTTCGCGAACGAACCAGAGCGAAGAGATGCCGGTCGCGAGAAGAATCCAGCCAAGGATCAGGAACGATTCGGTGAAGCCGATCCTGGCCGCCAGCCAGGCGCCGGCCGCCGGCGATACGACGGAAGCGATCGTATGAACGAGCCCGTTGCCGGCCATCAGCTTGCCTTGCTGGATGTGATTTTTGGCCAGTTTGGCTAGCAGAGACAAGCACGCCGGCGATAGGAACGCCAGAACGAACCCGCTGATGGAGCGGATATAGAGCAGATGCCAGGGATCGGTCACTCTCGATTGAAGAATGAGCAGAATGCCTGCGCCCGCCAAGCTTGCGGCGATGAAGTAGCGGCTGCCGTAGCGGTCGACGCCGTAGCCGGCGAGCAGATTGCCTGGCAGGTGGGTGAGCGAGTACATTCCCATGACGAGCCCGATGAAGGAAGGCGCGGCGCCAAGCGAGACGGCGAACGGGGTCAGCATCGGGTATTGGGCGTGAAGATCAAACATCGCGACGAATAGGAACAGATAGAGCCAGACAGCCGTCTTCATCGGTATCGCACCTCCATGATGACAGGAGCTTGGCGAGCGAGTCGGCGCTTGCGCGATTCCTGTCTTGTCTATCCTACTTGTACGTTGAACAAGCTCTTCATATGCGCGAACGTTTCGCCGCCGCGGAGATATGCCGCATTTTCGACAAATAAGGCGTGAATAAGACGGATATAATTCAGAGACGGCGAGGAGCCGCTAAATTCGATTGAAAATGTTGGAGTTCTAATAGGTTTTACTCGACGCAAAAAGGTAAAGTATAATAGAGTAGGGTTATTCGCTAGCTATGGGGGAGATGGAATGAACCTCGACTTCGAGGCTTGGAAGCAATTCGCCATCGATCATTGGATTATTATCGTTGTTGCCATCGTGGCGATGATTGTAATCGTCAAGCTGGTCAAGACGCTGACGAAGTGGGTGCTGGTCGCCGCGATTGTCGTCGGCTTGGCTGTCTATGGGGGATACAGCATTAACGATCTGAAGGAAGTCGGCTCGAAAGTCTCTTCGGCCCTTCTGAACGAAGCGATCGCCTCGATGGCAGGAGAAGCAGCGGACGCGAAGTACACGCTGAACGAGGACGGCACCTACACGGTAACCTCCAACAACTTGACGCTGTCGGGCGTCCCGAATTCCGGCGAAGTGAAGGTCACTTACCGCGGCGTCACATTCCCGGCGGTTCCGCTTGAAGGAGCCGTTCGCGAGTTTGTCGTTCAGGCGCGGGAAGCTTCGCAATGAGTTCGCTTGACACGAACCTGATCACTTTGGGGTTGCTCGCCGTTGTGGCGGTATCGATGCTGCAGGGCGTGTGGAGAGGAGCGAACGGTTCCGCGAAGCGTCTGTTCCTCTTCGTCGCCGGAGCGGCGATGACGCTTGCGTCCATCGCGCTTGCGGCTTGGGCGGCCGCCGCAGCTTCGCCCAGAGTACAGGAGTGGCTGGCGCAGCGGCCATGGATTCAGCCGAAGGCGGATGCTTCGGCTATTGTTCAATTCTTGTATACGGCTTATTCCGGCATTCGCGATCTGCCGCTGCTGCGGTTCGCGGTGCTGTTCTTGATCGGATACACGGCGATTCGCGCTGTCCTGGGAGCGTTCAGTTCGCTCCTCATCAAAGTCGGAGCGGCGCCGATGGCTATCGTGCCTTCAGGCGGTTCCATCAGCCGCGTGTTCGGCGGCTTGATCGGCGCCGCGCTCGGCTGCGGCAGAGCGCTGCTGCTAACGGCGCTGTTGTTCGGGTATTGCGCCTTGTTCCCTAAGGCGCCGTTCGTTCATTATGTGGCGGAGTCGAGCTTGTACCAACAGGCAGCATCTCAGGTCATTCAGCCAGCGGCCGGGAGGCTTATCGAGGAGCGACTGCCGGTATTCGCAAGACAGATGCAAGGCGAGCTGAATCTGCTCTGGCAGAAGCGTTATGACGTCATAGACGCGGATTTGCCGTCTGATATCGTCCTTGCCGCAGAGCAGGTGACCGAAGGCAAGGAGTCTGCGGAAGATAAAGCGCGCGCATTATACAACTGGGTGGGCACTCGAATCGTCTATGATGATGACAAGGTGATGGCTTACGAGGAGCGGAACGAGTGGCGGGAGCAGAGCCCCGAGGACACGTTCCAGACCCGCAAGGGTGTCTGCATTGATTACGCCCGCTTATATGCGGCGATGGCCAGGTCCGTCGGGCTGCAGGTCCGCGTCGTGACCGGGCTCGGTTCCGACGGCATGGGCGGCTATGGCGCGCATGCCTGGAATGAAGTCTATCTGCCGGAGCGGGAATCATGGGTTCCTCTGGATCCGACCTGGGCGCGGGCGGGCGATTGGTTCGATCCGCCGAACTTCACGGATACGCACATTCGGCAAGCCTGATAAGCCTTTATCCTACTAGCATGAACTTACAGCAGGAGGAACAACAGCGTGAGCAACAACAGCACGGAAGAGGCGCAGAAGCGCGAGCTTCGCAATCGTCGAAGCTTCAGCTTCCGCTTGAACTCGTTTTTTTTCCTAACCTTCTTTGTCTTCTCGCTGCTCATCGTGAGGCTGGCTTATCTTCAATTCGTCCAGGGCTCGTCGTTCAAGGAGCAGGAGCATCAGATCGCGACGCGGGATGTGTCCATTCCGCCGATCCGGGGCAACATCTACGATGCCGCCGGCGAGCCGATCGCCTACTCCACATCGACGCAGTCTCTGTACTACACGCTTGAACCTGGCACGAAGGAAGAGGAAGGCAAGGCGCTCGCGGAGAAGCTTGTCCGGGTATTCGACCAATATGGAGATAAGACGAAGCCGGCTTTGACGGCGGAAGAAGTATTTGACGATATGGACTTTGGCGGCAAGGTGCATTTGCCGTTCCAGCAGCGCCGGATCAAATCCGGCCTGACGGACAAGGAGATCGCGTATTTCAGCGAGCATCGCGATGAATACAACGGCATCGATATCGTTGAGGAGAGCATTCGGCAGTACAGCCCGGACAAGGTCGCCGTTCAGCTGGTCGGCTACATGAAGCAGCTGTCCGGCGCGATGTCGCTGGATAAGTATAAGGACATCAACGAAGGCCAGACGGACCCGACGCTTAAGTATCTGGACAGCGAGGAGGTCGGCTTCGACGGCCTCGAGCTAATGTATCAGGACGAGCTGCGGGGCCGCAACGGCCTTAAGACGTATCCGGTTGACAGCCAGAGCCGGATCATTGGTCCGATGCAATTGACCAAGCCGGTTAAAGGCAACAACCTGTATTTGACGATCAACAAGGATGTGCAGCTGGCAACGCAGAGCGCCATCACCGAGCAGTTGAAGAAGCTTCGCACATCTACCATCGCCGCGGAACGCGCGCCGAATGCCAGGACCGGCTATGCAGTGGCGATGGAGGTCAAGACGGGCAAGGTCGTCGCTATGGCGAGCATGCCTGATTACGACTCCAACATCTGGCAAGGCGGCATCAGCCAGAAGGATTACGAAGCGATCCAATATTACATGGGGAACGGTGCGATCCGCGAAGTGCAAGCGCCTTACGCCGACGACAAGGAGCGCTTGAAGCACCCGTCCTCGCTCGTCAATCTGGGATCGACGCAGAAGCCGCTCTCCATTCTGCTGGGGTTGAACGAAGGGCTGATTACGCCGACGTCGACGTTCTACGATCCAGGCTACTTCGAATTCGGACGCGAGGGCTATGAGACCCGGGTGCGCAACTCGAAGAGCGAAGCGAATGGACTGCTGACGGCATCGAGAGCGATCGCGAAGTCGTCCAACGCCTTCATGTCGGCTATGATCGGCAATGCGCTGTACCTTCGCGACGGCAAGGAAGGGTTGGACATCTGGGACAAGTACATGAAGGAGTTCGGCCTCGGCGTGTCGCCGGAGAGCGGTCTCCCCGGCGAATCCAAAGGCTCGATCAACTACTTCATCGAGGCGGAGCGGGGCAGCGCGCAATCTGCGCTCATCTATGCTTCGTTCGGTCAGCAAGGCCGGTACACGGCTCTGCAGCTTGCGCAATACGCGACCATGCTGGCGAATCGCGGCTCTCGGCTAAAGCCGCAGTTCGTCGATCATATTACGGATGCGGACGGCAACATCGTACAATCCTATCAGAAGGAAGTGCTGAATACGGTCGAATTCCCCGATGTCTATTGGGAGACGATCGAGAAGGGCATGTCGCAGGTTAACGTTCAAGGCTTCGACGGCTTCCCGTACAATTTCAACCGGAAGACGGGAACATCCCAGCAGGACGTCGGAGGAGGCCTGGTCGAGAATGCGGTGTTCATCGCGTATGCACCCGCCGAAGACCCGAAGCTTGCGGTCGCCGTCGTCGTTCCAGAAGGCGGCTTCGGCGGATGGGGAGCGGCTCCGATCGCGCGGAAGATCTTCGATGCTTACGACGAGACTGTCGGCCTGACGGACGCTGGCCCGAAGAAGCCTGCGAACAGCGGCGTAACGAATGTGGAGGCTGTGAATCCGTAAGCTGTTTTTAGCCATGCAAGAGTGAATAAGGGGACGCTCGAATGCCATAAATATGGTGGACGGGCGTCCTCTTTTTGCCGTCGCTGTTTCCTCCGGACAACCAGAAATGGTAGAATGGTTGATGGATAGGTTTGGCAGATAGGGCGGCAGATAGGACCGGCTCGGACGGGAGGCGTTATGAGCGATCGCAAGGCAGAAGAGGCGCAGAAGAGGGAGCTTCGCATCCGCCGGAATTTCAGCTTCCGGCTGAATTTATTCTTTTTTATCACATTCGGGTTGTTCTCGATGCTAATCGTTAGGCTCGCCGTCCTGCAATTCGTGGAGGCGGACGAGTTGAAGTCCAAGAAGAGCATTCTGACGACAGACAGCGTCCCGATCCCGCCGATCCGCGGGAATATCTATGATTCTGAGGGCCGGCCGATCGCTTATTCGGCGTCGACGCAGTCGCTGTATTACACGTTAAGGTCAAAAGTGAAGCCGGAGGACGCACTTGAATTGGCTACCCGAATTGCAGCTGTCTTCATGCAGTATGGAGATGCCTCCGCAGGCCAGATGACTCCGGAACAGATAGTGGAGAAGATGGACTTGAACGGCCGCACCCACAATCCTTATGAGCAGCGGCGAATTAAGTCTGGCTTAACGCAGAAGGAAGTCGCTTATCTGAGCGAGCACCGCGATGAGTTCAAGGATCTCGATATCGTCGAAGAGAGTATCCGGCAGTATTCCCCTGACCGAGTCGCCGTGCAGTTGGTCGGCTACATGAACAAGATGCAGGGCGCGAAGGCGAATATCGACTTCTATAAGACGATCAACGATGAGCAGGACGATCCCGCTCTGGAGTATCTCGATTTGGAGGACGTCGGCATCGATGGGCTCGAGCGAATGTATCAGGCAGAGCTTCGCGGCTTGAACGGCTACAAGACCTACGAGGTGGACAACATGAGCAAGATCGTCGGCGGCATGCAGCTGACGAAGCCGGTGAAGGGACAGAACCTGTATCTGACGATCAATCGGGCAGTGCAGCTTGAGGCGCAGGATGCGATCATGAAGCAGATCGAGCAAATCAAGCATTCGACGGCCAAGCAGCTTCAGGACGCGCAGCCGACGACCGGGTATGCGGTGGCGATGGAAGTGGATACGGGCAAGGTGATTGCTATGGCGAGCATGCCGGATTATGATCCGAATGTCTGGCAGGGCGGCGTCAGCACGGAGACGTGGAACCAGATTATGCCATTCATCGCGAACGGCACGATTAGGGAAGTCTATCCTCCATACACGGATTCGAAGGAACGGGCACAGCACCCCACATCGCTCGTTCCGCTCGGCTCTACGCAGAAGCCGCTCTCGATCTTGGTTGGTCTTAACGAGAAGCTCATAACGCCGAGCACACGGTGGACCGACCCCGGCTACTTCGCATTCGGAGCGAAGGGCTACGAGACGGAAGTCCAGAACGCAAGCCGAGCCGCGAATGGCAGCTTGACGCCGACGATGGCGATTGCCAAATCCTCCAACGCGTTCATGGCGGCGAATGTGGGCAATGCGCTTTATTATAGGGACGGCGACGAAGGCGTTGACATCTGGGACAGCTATATGAAGCAGTTCGGATTAGGCGTCAAGACGGAGAGCGGATTGCCGAGCGAGAGCTCGGGCACCATCGAGTACTACCACGAATTGGAGAGCGGCAGCGCGCAGTCGGCGCTGATCTATGCGTCGTTCGGCCAACAGGGCAAGTACACGACGCTGCAGTTAGCACAGTACGCTTCGATGCTTGCCAACCGAGGGAAGCGGATGCAGCCGCAGTTCGTTGAGCGGCGTACGGACTCGGACGGCAACGTCGTGGCTTCCTTCCAGCCGAATGTCCTGAGCACCGTGGATTTCCCTGATGTGTATTGGGAGACGATTGAGAAGGGTATGGATCAGGTAGGCGTTCAGGGCTTCGAGAACACGAACTACACCTTCCGAAGGAAGACGGGCACGTCCCAGCAGAAGGGCGTCGGCCAGCGGGAATTCGTCGAGAACGCGGTATTCATCGCCTACGCGCCTGCCGAGAAGCCCAAGCTGGCGGTGGCCGTCGTCGTGCCGGACGGCGGCTACGGCGGATGGGGAGCGGCTCCGATCGCGCGCAAGATCTTCGATGCGTACGATGCCGCTGTCGGGTTGACCGACGCGGGACCGCGTCAGCCAGCGGCAATTCCGGAGACTTCGTTGGCGTTCGGATTGTAGGATGTTATTGGCAGTGTTCAACGGCCGGCGCGCTTGCGGCCGGCCTCGCAGCCGCCTCTCGGCGAATCTATCAAAAAATTCGCTCTTAATCGAATAATTGATGGGTGACAAGGTTCGATAAAAACAGTAGAATATAGAGACTGCACTGTTGGTCAACTTCGAAGACAGCGCGCAGTCTCTTTCTATTCTCGCTGCATGTAGATTATTCAGCTAATTTAGCGAAATTTCGCATGACAGTGAACTTAACGGTTGGCTTCGACCATGTCACAAATCATAACATGGCAAATATACTTTGTGACATGGATATAACATTTATATTGCGCATATTACGCTATGCTGGTAATATCGTAATGATTCATCCTCTTTGGGTAAGATTAATCAATTTTACAGATCGCAAATGAGGATGGACCTATTTTTTTATGATAAGGGGAGGAAGGTTTAGCAATGACAGTGAACATGTTCAAGAAAGTCTTCGGCACGACGATGGCAGTTGCGCTCGTCGGCACTGCGCTTGTCGCATGCTCTAACAACAACAACAATGCTTCATCCTCAAGTTCTCCCAGCGCTTCGAGCTCTGCGAGCGCATCGGCGAGTGCCACGTCCTCGGGCGAACCGAAGGAATTCCGCTTCTCGCTGACGGAACCGCCTAGCTTGGATCCATCTCTTCTGAAAGACGCACAATCTATTATCGTTGGACAAGGCCTGTTCGAAGGTCTTACTAGATTGGATGCCGCTGGCGAACCGCAGCCTGCCGCAGCAACCAACTGGGACATCTCGGAAGACGGCAAGACGTACACGTTCCATCTTCGCGATGGCCTGAAGTGGAGCAACGGCGATCCGGTACTGGCTAGCGACTTCGAGTTCGCTTGGAAGCGTACGCTGGCTCCGGAGACAGCTTCTGACTATGCATACTTCCTGTACTACATTCAAGGCGGCACGGAATACAACGCCGGCGAAGGTTCTGCAGACGATGTAGGCGTCAAAGCATTGGATGAGAAGACTCTTGAAGTTAAACTGGCGAACCCGACTCCTTACTTCGTGAGCTTGACGGCTCACAACTCCTACTGGCCTGAGAACCAGAAGGTTGTTGAAGCGGATGAGGCGTGGGCTACCGAAGCTTCCACGATCGTTACCAACGGCGCCTTCACGCTGAAGGAATGGGAGCACAACGACCACCTTACGCTCGTGAAGAACCCGGACTATTGGGATGCGGCGAACATCCACTTCGATACGGTTAGCATCGCTCCGTTGACGGATGACGCGAACACCCAATACAACGCATTCCAAGCCGGCGACATCGACTGGCTCGGCGCGCAAGCTGGCTCGGTTCCGACCGACCATACCGCTCAAGATATCGCAAGCGGAGCAGCTCAAGTACAACCGGTTGCTTCCACTTACTACTATGAGTTCAATACGACCAAAGCGCCGTTCAACAACGCCAAGATCCGCAAGGCGTTCTCGCTCGCTATCGATCGTCAATCGATCATCGATAACATCACGAAGGCTAACCAAACGCCGGCATACGCCCTTGTTCCTCCGAGCATCGCGGGCGACGGCGGCAAGAAGTTCCGCGAACTGTATCCGGATACCAGCTTCGGCTCGACGAATGTAGAAGAAGCGAAGAAGCTGCTCCAAGAAGGTCTGGATGAACTCGGCATGTCCGAGCTGCCTCCAGTCACGCTCTTGTACAACACGGATGAAGGCCACCAGAAGATCGCTGAAGCTGCTGCCGATATGTGGCGCACGGCTCTTGGCGTAGAAGTAGACGTACAGAACCAAGAATGGGGCACCTTCCTTGAGACCCGTTCCGCTCAACAGTTCGACATCGCTCGCGCTGGTTGGGGTGCAGACTTCAATGATCCGATCAACTTCACGTATGACCTGATCTACTCGAAGTCCGGCAACAACAACGGTAAGTACAGCAACACTGAAGTAGACAAGCTGCTGGACGAATCGCTGATGACGACCGACAATGCGAAGCGCATGGAATTGATCGCACAAGCCGAGAAGATTGCCATGGCTGACGATACTGCTGTACTGCCGTTCTACTACTACACGACGGTAACGGAGATTAAGCCGGGCATCACTGGCGTAGAATCCGACTACGGCGGTCACCTGCACTGGGTTTACGGCGATATCCAACAATAATAGTAACTCCCGAGATATAACATCGAAGTAAGAGTGAGTATTGAGGGTATATATAGAAACTCTATATATACCCTCTTTCTTCCTGTAAACCTATTCTACACAAGGCAGGTGAGTTTGGTTGGTTGGGTATCTTGCCAAGAAATTTGTATTTATGTTCGTGTCCCTGTTCCTGCTGGTCACGACCACTTTCGCATTGATGAATGCGGTTCCCGGAAGCCCGCTGCAGTCGGAGAAGGCGCCGAGCGCAGCTGTTCAGAAGAACCTGGAAGCTTATTATGGCCTGGACAAACCGATCACCACGCAATACTTCATGTATCTGAAGAAGTTGGCTCATTTCGATTTAGGCGTCTCTATGAAAAAGCGATTCGTATCGGTTAACAAAATGATCTCCCAATCTTTCAAGTACTCGCTTAGGCTCGGTCTCGTGTCGATAGTAACCTCCGTGTTGGCCGGCTGTGCGCTCGGCATTATCGCGGCCCTATACCATCGCAAATTCCTGGACAACTTGGCTATGATTCTAGCGGTCATTGGATTGGCGATTCCCAGCATGGTCTTGGGACCGCTGCTTCAATACCTGTTGTCTGTCAAAATAAGCTTGTTACCCGTCACTGGATTGAAAGAACCGCTTGATTATATTTTGCCTACCCTTACGCTGTCATCCGTCTCGATCGCGTTTATCGCCCGTTTGATTCGTTCGACGCTGATTGAAGTTTTAAGCTCTGACTTTATCAAGACGGCGAAAGCCAAAGGCTTGTCCGGGCACATCATCGTCTGGAAGCATGCGATGCGCAACTCGATTCTGCCGGTTATTACGTACCTCGGATTCTTAGCGGCTAACGTTATTACCGGTTCGATCATTATTGAGCAAATCTTTGCCATTCCGGGCATGGGCAAGTTCTTCGTGTCTTGTATTACGGATAGAGACTATCCGCTCATTATGGGTACGACGGTGTTCTATGCGGTTCTCCTGATCGCATCCCGATTCATAGCCGACATCATCTACGCACTCGTTGATCCTCGCATGAGAACTTCTGTCGGAAGAGGAGGGAAATAAGCGGATGTCTCAAGAAATGAACGTTAATGTAACGCCAGGCGCCGGCTCGAATCCATTCGAGAAGATTGGCCGCGATCAGAACGGCGGCGAGCGAATCGTCCGCAAGAGCTTAACCGCGTGGCAGAACATCCGTAGGAACTTATATGAGAATAAGCTGTCCATGGTCGGTCTGTATTTCATTATCGCGATTGCGCTGATGGCTATCTTCGCCCCTTGGGTGACGGGACTGATTACCGGCTATAACTATTTTGCCAATGAATTGGCCAATGCGAACCAGCCTCCAAGCTGGGCGCACTGGTTCGGCACCGACGATCTCGGACGCGATATGTGGGTCAGAACGTGGAAGGGCGCGCAAATCTCGCTGTTCGTCGGTATTGCGGCTGCGTTGATCGACTTGGTCATCGGTATCGTCTACGGCGGCATCATGGGTTACTTCGGCGGCAAAGTAGACGAGACGATGAACCGGATAGCGGAGATTCTGTACGCCATCCCTTATCTGCTCGTTGTTATTCTGCTTATGGTCGTCATGCCGCAAAGCTTAACGACGATTATCGTCGCGATGTCGATTACCGGCTGGATCAACATGGCGTGGATCGTCCGCGGCGAGATTATGCGGCTCAAGAACCAAGAGTACGCACTCGCTTCGAAGGCGCTTGGCGCCGGCTCGATGCGGATTATTTTCCGTCATCTCATCCCGAACGCGATGGGTCCGATTCTCGTTACGCTGACCCTCACCATTCCGGGCGCCATGTTCACGGAAGCGTTCCTGAGCTTCCTCGGCATGGGCGTTAAATCGCCGGTTGCTTCGTGGGGTACGATGATCGATAACGGAAGACAGGCCATGACGACTTATCCATGGCGTATTATGTTCCCGGCTCTGTTCCTCGCGGTGTCGATGTTTGCATTGAACGTATTCGGTGACGGACTGCGCGACGCATTCGATCCGAAGATGAAGAAATAAACAACCATTCGGGAAGGAGGGACCTGTCTCAATGAGACCCATTCTTGAAGTGAAAGATTTATCCGTATCATTCGACGTATTCGGCGGCGAAGTGCAAGCGATCCGCGGTGTCAACTTCACGGTTAACGAAGGAGAGGCTGTCGCCATCGTAGGCGAATCCGGCTCCGGCAAGAGCGTGACGGCGCAGACGGTGATGCGGCTTATCGCAACGCCGCCGGGCCGGATCAAGAACGGTTCGATCATGTTTAACGGCCGTGATCTCTTGTCCTTATCCGAGAAAGAGATGCGCAAGGTGCGCGGCAACGAGATCGGCATGATCTTCCAGGATCCGATGACTTCGCTCAATCCGACGATGACCATCGGCAGCCAGATTACGGAAGGCCTGGTTAAGCATCAGAAGCTGAGCCATTCCGCCGCCAAGACGCGGGCGATCGAATTGCTGAAGATGGTTGGCATTCCGAATCCGGAGGTGCGCCTTAAGCAATATCCGCACAACTTCTCCGGCGGTATGCGCCAGCGGGTTATGATCGCGATAGCGCTTGCGTGCAATCCGGCTCTCCTGATCGCCGATGAGCCAACGACCGCTCTCGACGTGACGATCCAAGCGCAGATCATGGAATTGATGAAGGATCTTCAGAAGCAGATGAATACCTCCATCATTCTGATCACCCATGATTTGGGCGTTGTCGCCGATGTGTGCGACCGCGTCATCGTTATGTATGCAGGTCAAGTTGTGGAGACCGGAACGATCAAAGAGATCTTCCGCAACCCGCAGCATCCTTATACCAAGGGGCTGCTGAAATCTTTGCCTCGTCTTAACCAATCGAAGGACGAGCCGCTCATTCCGATTCACGGTACGCCTCCGGACCTGATCAAGCCGCCGCAAGGCTGCGGCTTCTGCAGCCGCTGCGAAGATGCGATGCGAATTTGCGCTACGGAAGCTCCGGAAGTTACCACGATCAGCGAGACCCAGATGGTTCGTTGCTGGCTCCAGGATCCTCGTGCGGCTAAAGGTGCAGGCATGGGCAAGGAGGAATCCGCATGAGTGACAATTTCGTAGAAGTCCAAGGCTTGCGCAAATTCTTTAACGTTGGGAATAACCGCATACTGAAGGCGGTTAACGATATTAGCTTCTCGATCAAGCAAGGCGAGACGCTCGGTCTTGTCGGCGAGTCCGGATGCGGCAAGTCGACGGCCGGCCGGACGATTATTCGCTTGTACGAGCCGACGGCCGGCAGCGTCACGGTTGACGGCGTCGAAGTGACGAAGCTGTCGAAGTCGAAGATGAAGGCGCAGCGCCGCAACATGCAGATGATCTTCCAGGATCCGTTCGCATCTCTTAACCCGCGGATGACGATTCTGGACATCATCGGCGAGGCGCTGGACATTCACGGCCTGGCCGGCAGCAGAGCCGAGCGCAAGCGCCGTGTCGAGGAGCTGCTCGAGCTGGTCGGCTTGAACGCCGAGCACGCTTCGCGCTTCCCCCACGAATTCTCGGGAGGACAACGCCAGCGGATCGGCATTACGCGGGCGCTGGCAGTCGAGCCGAAGTTCATCATCTGCGACGAGCCGATCTCCGCTTTGGACGTATCGATTCAAGCGCAGGTTATCAACCTGTTGATGGATCTGCAGAAGAAGATGGATCTGACGTACCTGTTCGTCGCGCACGATCTGTCGATGGTTAAGTACATGAGCGACCGTGTCGCGGTTATGTATTTGGGCAAGATCGTAGAGATTGCTAAGAGCGAAGATTTGTATGCCAATCCGCAGCATCCGTACACGACCGCCTTGCTGTCCGCGATTCCGGTTCCGGATATCGAGGACGAAGGACGGAAGGAACGGATCGTGCTGCAGGGCGATCTTCCGAGTCCGATCAACCCGCCGAGCGGCTGCCCGTTCCGGACTCGCTGCCCGGCGGCAACGGAACGCTGCGCGCAAGAAGCTCCGGAATTGCGCGAGACGCGCCCGGGACACTTGGCAGCATGCCATTATGCTTAATAAGATTCGACCGAACAACCCGGCGGCTTTGCCCGCTCGGGTTGTTTTATTATTGCTCACGGGTGGCGAGAGCAAATGTGTTCCTCCCCAAATGTGTTCCTCCCCTAATTGTGATAGAATAGCGAAGTGTAGCAAATGCAACTGGGCAGAGAGGAGTGGCTGTTATTGGCTGGGAAATACCGGCTTCTCGCTTTGGACTTGGACGGCACGACGTTAAACGATCGAAGCGAGATTAGCGCGGTCAATGAGGAATGGATTCGCAGGGCAAGCGAAGCAGGCGTTGCCGTGTGTATCTCGACTGGCCGCGGATTCCAAAGCGCGCTGCCCTTCGCGGAGCAGCTTAAGCTGGATACGCCGATGATCACGGTCAACGGAGGCGAGATCTGGTCTCGTCCGCATGAACTGCATCAGCGAACGACGCTTGCGAGGGAGAAGATCGAGCGGCTGCACCAGATAGCGCAACGATATCCAGACGTCTGGTTCTGGGCTTATTCGACGGAAGGCATCTACAACAAAGATAGATGGGTCGAGGATACATACGCGCAAGAATGGCTCAAATTCGGCTATTACACAGAAGACGAAGAAGCGCTGGGCCGCATACTGGCTGAGATTCGTGAATGGGAAGGCTTGGAGCTCAGCAACTCTTCTCCCTATAATATTGAAGTGAATGCGCAAGGCGTATCCAAAGCGGCGGCGATTGCCGAAGTGTGCCGCCTGTTAGGCTGCAGCATGACCGAAGCGGTGGCAGTCGGCGACAGCCTGAACGACCTGGCAGCGATTAAGGCGGTCGGTCTCGGTGTGGCGATGGGCAATGCGCAGGAGGAAGTGAAGGCGGCGGCTGACGTCGTAACCGGCGGCAATCTTGAGGACGGGGTGGCGCAGGTCATCCAACAGTATGTGTTGAGGGCGTGAGAAGCGAGTGGACATTATTGGTTGGATGATCGTCATCGCTTTGTTCGCAGTCGGCTTAGCAGGGGCGATCTATCCCATTCTGCCGGGAGCGCTGGCGATTTACGCGGCTTTCTTCGTATATGGACTATTCTTCTCGTTCCACTCGTTCGGCTTCTGGTTCTGGACGATCCAGACGCTGATCGTCGTCGTCCTCTTCGTGGCCGATTACGTCGTGAATGCATGGGGCGTCAAGAAATTCGGGGGTTCTAAAGCATCCGTCGTCGGGAGCACGATCGGGGTCATCATCGGACCGTTCGTCATTCCCGCTTTCGGACTGCTGGTCGGCCCGTTCGCAGGCGCCTTTCTAGGCGAGCTCATCCACGGCTCCCCCATGGACCGGGCGCTCAAAGTCGGCTGGGGCTCCTTGGTCGGCCTCTTCACCAGCACAGTCGTCAAAGTCGTCCTGCAAGTCGCGATGATCGTGCTGTTCTTCATCTGGTTGATTTAAGAAGTAGACTTTGACGGGAACAAACAGCGATCGTAGGCATGATTCACTTCTAACACGTCCACCACCAATTATGTAATCATTCAACAAAGGAGAGAGTCCGATGATCAAAGTAACGGTCTGGAACGAATTCAAGCATGAGCAAATTCATGAGGAAGTTCGCCAAGTGTACCCGGACGGCCTGCACAAGGCGATCGCCGACGGGCTGGAGCAAGAAGGCGGCTTCGCCGTCCGGACGGCCACCTTGCCGGAGCCGGAGCACGGCTTGACGAAGGAAGTGCTCGACGACACCGACGTCCTCGTCTGGTGGGGACATATGGCCCACGGCGACGTGAGCGACGAGATCGTCGAACGCGTGCATCAGCGGGTCATGGACGGTATGGGGCTAATCGTGCTCCATTCGGGCCATTTCTCGAAAATATTCAAGAAGCTAATGGGAACCGGCTGCGACTTGAAGTGGCGCGAAGCGAACGAGAAGGAGCGCATCTGGGTCGTCGATCCGGCGCATCCGATCGCGGCGGGCTTGCCCGAATACTTCGAGATCAAGCCTGAAGAGATGTACGGCGAGCACTTCGATATTCCCGCGCCGGACGAGCTCGTGTTCATCAGCTGGTTCGAAGGCGGCGAAGTGTTCCGCAGCGGCTGCACCTACCACCGCGGGCAAGGCAAGATCTTCTACTTCCGTCCGGGACATGAGACTTATCCGACCTACTACCATCCGCTCGTGCGACGCGTCATCGCTAACGGCGTCCGCTGGGCTGCTCCGTCGGGCGCGGCCAAGCCGGTACGGGGGAACCATCAGCCACTCGAAAAGTTGGGATGATTAATCAGCATGGTGAAGAAAGACTCGCTAATTAAAGGCACAGTTATACTCGCGGCGACCGCGCTGATCGCCCGGGTTCTCGGCATCTTTCAACGGGTGCCGCTGCAGCATGCGATGGACCACGAAGGCAATACCGCTTTCGGCCAAGCGAACAATATCTATCTGCTGCTGCTAGTCTTCGCGACTGCAGGAATTCCGACTGCCATCTCGAAGATGGTGTCGGAACGTCTCGTGCTTGGCCGCCGCGAAGAAGTGAACCGGATCTACCGGGCGGCGATACGATTCGGCGTCATTGCCGGCATCGTCATGACGGTGCTGCTTCTGATCGTTGCGCCGTTCTATGCCGAGCTGTCGGATAGGCCCGGATCGACGCTGGCGATTCAAGCCATCGCGCCGTCGCTGCTGCTGTTCCCTGTCATCGCTATGATGCGAGGGTATTTCCAGGGGCGGCAATTCATGATCGCGGGAGGCATCTCCCAGATCGTTGAACAGATCGCCCGCGTTGTCGTTGCGGTTGGCCTTGTCTATACGCTGCTAGGTTGGGGATACAGTAACCGAATCATGGCCGCAGGCGGCGCCTTGGGCAGCGTCTTTGGCAGCGTTGCCGCATTCCTCGTGATGCTCTGGTATGCGTACAAGCTGCGGGCGAGCGATAGAACCGAATCCGCATCGGCAGTGGACGGGCGTCGGGAGTATGTGTACAAGCCCGGCGAACCGCCCGTACTGTCTCGAACCCAAGATATTTATAAAGCTATCGTTCGTATCTCCATTCCGATTCTGCTGACCGCCATGACGGTACAGGTCATTTATCTGATTGACCAAACACTGCTCATTCCGTTGTCGCAATGGCGCTTTGATCCTGGCTTGAGCGAGATGTGGCTGGACGTGCTGATCAACAATGCCCAGTCGATCGCGGGCATTCCGCCTGTCCTAGCGGTCGCGCTTAGCACGTCTCTGCTGCCCATCATCTCGTCTGCATTCGCGGCAGGCGAACATGAGAAAGTGAAGCGGCAAGGCGGGCTTGCGATGCGGATCGCCGTCTTCTCAGGCCTGCCTGTTGTGCTTGTCCTGTCGATCGGCGCTTATGCGGTAGACCACTTCCTGTTCAAGACGGAGGAGAGCGACGCGATCGTCGGCTTCTTGTTCAAATCAGGCGAGGGAAGCGCGATCGTCGGCCTCCTAACAGCAGGGACGATCTTCCAGATTACGATGATGACGTCGAATGCCATCCTGAACGGACTTGGGAAGCAGCGTACCGCGATGCGGCATACGCTGACCGGTGTAGCCGTCAAGCTTGTCCTGTCCGTCGCGTTAACGCCGTTCTTCGGCGTCTACGGGCTGGTCGCGGCGACGAGCATCTGCTTCATCCTCGCAACAGTCTGGAACATGGTCACGATCCGCAGGCTGACCGGCATCAAGGTTCTTGGCGATCGTTGGCCGGGCTTCATAGCCGCTCTAGCGGTCATCATTGCAGCGGGAGCTGTTCTCGTCTACTTCGGGCTGCAATGGTTTGAGCCGCTTAGCTGGAGATGGCCTTACTTCTTCACGATCTGCCTGATCGGCTTGTTCGTCTGCGTCGCTTATCCGGTGCTGCTCTTCGCGCTGAAGGTCATCCGCGCGGAGGACGTCGAGAGCTACCCGGCACGCGTACGCAAGCTGATGCGTCCGTTCGCCAAGCTGCAGCGGAGCCGGGCGAACGGGTGACGCGACTCGCGGCTTAGCGTTGGCGGATGGTGTCAGCGCAGCAGCTTGTCCTTGGCCAGCGTAGCCGCCTGCAGCTTCCGCTGGCCGAGCTCGTGCTCGCTCGTCATGTCGAAGACGAGCGGGGGGCGGAGGCTGCGCATGTGGCGCAGCGAAGCAAGCCCGTCGGATCCGAGCCAGTCATAATCGTTCACCGGCCCTAGCGGCTGATCGTCCCATGCATCCTCCAGCCTGGGGCTGAACCATCGCGTGCCAGCGTTCCCGCCGGCGGTGCGGTCCGAATGATCGGGCCGGCCGCCGGCTTTAATTTGCACAGAATTCAGTCTTGCCCTCTCCTCCTTGACCCCCTGATCTTCCTGATCCGCCTGATCCGCCGTGAACAACGATGGCCAATAGTCAGCCCGCGACCCGCTGTGCGGCACCGCTTCGGCGAACGCCAATACGCCATTCAGCACCTTCGGGTAAGCGTACAGCATCGCATACAGGCTTTTGCCGAAGGCGATTCGCTCTGCCAGATCATCGAACCTCTCCAGAATCCGCCCGGCCAATCGCGGGATTCCCCCGGATCCGCCATCGGAAGGGGCGCCGAGCGGGAAGACAATCTGATTCAGCTGCAGCACCCGCTGGCTGAACATAGCGGCCGCGATCGCAGCGTCGTCCCGGTAGGTCGGGTCTTGAACGACTCGCCATTCGATCACATGCTGCTCGTTCACGATCAAGGCGGCCGTCAGCATCGCCGAATCGCCGTCGATCCGGAATCGCTCCCAGAACGGCGCCATGAAGGCGGAGACACCGAATGCGGGAAGCAGCGGGAACAGGTTCCGGCCGGTTCGGCGCGTCTCTTCATACAGCCGCAGCTGCGGGTAGGCATCGCGGAAGATCAGGGCGTTGCACGACTCCAGCATCCGGAAGACGGCTGCAGCCGTTCGAGCATCCAGCAGCTTGGGCAGCCACTCGCCTCTTAGATCCGTCATGGACCAGCCGCCGTTGCGCGAGACCATATGGGCGAGCAGCGCCCAATGAAGCTCCGGGTAAGAGCGGAACACGGACCAATAAGCAGCCGTTCTCGTTACGTTGTTGCGATTGCGGCGCTCAGTCTCCTTCCGAATGCGTTCCACAACGTCGTAAGCGTTCTCGTCATGCGGCGTCCAGGTTGGCCTGCCGCCACGGCGCCACTGCTGCCGAAGCTTGGTCTCGACGGCGGCGGCGGCTTCCTTGCGTATGCGCAGCGGCTCGCGCGGATGCGCCAGCCGAAGCGATCCGGACAAGGCGGTCCTCTTGCCGCGTATTCCGTTCATCAGCTTCATCGCGACTTCGATCAGATTGGCCGATTTGGCACTCTTCTCTTGCATATGCATCCATAAGTCCCTTCCTGTGGAGGAATATCCCTACAGGAAGGATATCCGAATCGGCCCTTGCTATCCTTAGGCATGCAGGTCTAAATGATCTTGCTTGCAAGATTGATCATATAGGAGGAATTTCCCACCGCCCGCCGAAATACTCTAACTTGGATCGCGAATCCTTCACGGAGACGTATCCGAGAACCTTAAGGGGGAATGATTCATGTCTCGCAAAGGATGGCGGCGTATTGCACTTGCCCTGGGAACGTTGATGCTGGCGCTGCTGGTAGGCTGCCAATCAATCGGCGGCTTTGATCCAGGTAAGATGATCGTTAATCAATTAAGCGTCAAGTCTATGGAGAGCAGCAGCACATTCGAGCTCCACTTCGACTGGGATGACGAAGCGCTCGCGCAACAGGATCCGGAGGCGGCCAAGATCGCGGACCTGTTCCGTACGATCACGCTGAAGAGCGATCATGCGATGGTCGATAAGGATGGCAATATAGCGATCAATGGGGAGCTCGCGTTCGCCAAAGCCGCGATTCCGTTCTCGCTTGCCCAGAATGCGGATTCTATGGTGCTGCAGATTGAAGGGTTCAAGCAGCCGATCGTCATCCAGTCGGGCGGCGGCGGCCTGTTCCCTATGGTTGAGGAGGATCAAGCTGATAACGAGGTCTATCAAGAGGCAGCTACTAAGATTGCCGGCGAGCTGGCTTCGTACCTTTTCGGACATGTGTCGAATCCTCCGGTGATGAACGTCGAGCAAGTGAACGAATCGGTTCACGGCGAGAGCTTGAATCTGACGAAGGTTCATGCGGAGCTGAACGGCGAACAGCTGGGCGGCCTCCTCACGGAGTTCATGACTTCGATCGCCAAGGATGAGGAAGGATTGCGGCAACTGCTGCAGCAAGTCATTCAGTTAGCGACGACGCTGCCGCCGGAAGTGCTGGAGGAGTTCGGATTCACGGCAGAAGAGGCGATTCCAACGGAGACGGAGCTCGACGAATTCGTGAAGGAGCTGATGGGCTCGTTCGCAGAAGCTCGCGATCAATTGCTGGCGGAGAAGTCGTCGCCGGAATGGAACGAGATTTTCAACGAGGGACTGACATTTAAGACAGATCTGTTCATTGACAGCGAGATGAATATCCGCAAGTCCGATCTGGAGATCGGATTGGGCGCCGAATTGTTCAAGGACTCGGAGATCCCGCTGGAGGGCGTAACGCTCCACAGCATGCAAGAGACGTGGAATGTGAACGGTGACGTTGAAGTGCCGGCGGCGGACATTCCGGATAACGCCATGAGCTTGTTCGACTTCTATCTGGCACAGCCTTATGAAGTGCTTCGCCAGATGGATCCGACTTCCAAGCTCTACGGCTTGCTGAAGAACGATCTGGAGATTGACGATCAAGAATTCACGGCCAGCTATTATATTACGGACGACAACGGCGATATTTACGTGCCGCTGCGGCCGACGCTTATCGACTTCGGAATCTATGATCTCACCTTCATCGGGAAGGGCAAATACATTCAATTCCGGGACGAAGCGATCCAGAGGACGCTCCAAGTGCAGCTTGGGACGAATGCCGCCAAGGTGAATGGACGGCCGCTCCAGCTGAAGCATGAGGTTCGCGTCGTGAACGGAGTAGGTTATGTGAATGCCGACGATCTGTTCGGCTTGATGGGGGCCGAGTATAGCGTCTCGAAGGATGAGAACGGGGACGAAGCGCTCTTCGTGACCAGAGACCTGTAACGAACGGCGAACCGTACGGCTAGCGTTCCTTGTTCAGGCTGCGGGGAAGGCGTATAATGAGGTCGAAAATGTTCGGCCGTACCTTCAACGCATACGAGAAGGAGGTAGTTAGCAATGGAGAAGATTCAGGATGAAGCCGCGTTCCGCTCCAAGATCGGCGAGAACGCGCTGACGATAGCGGTGTTCCGGACGACTTGGTGCCCGGACTGCCACTTCCTCGATCCGTTCATGCCAAGCGTGGAAGAGGCTTATGCCGATCGGCTTCGCTTCATCGAGCTCGACCGCGACGAGCTGCCCGATCTGTGCAGCGAGCTGAACATTCTGGGCATTCCGAGCTTCATCGCTTTCAAGGAAGGCCGAGAGCTTGTGCGCTTCGTCAGCAAGCTGCGCAAGACCCGCGACGAGATCGAGCAGTTCCTCGACCGCGCGGTTGAAGTATCGAAGGCGCTCGCTTCGAACGCCTGAAGCGGCAGAGCCCTCGAAGGAGGGGCGCTTGCACCAATTGCACTGATCCCGAGAGCCTGCGCTCTCGGGATTTGTGCTGTCGGACAAGTATGCGTTGCAGATCTGACACAGTTTAAACATAGTATTGTCGGCGGGGGTTCGGTATAATGGGGTTGGCCATCTAGGAGCCTTACTTATATGCAGAAATTGGGGATGGGCATGACCGCACAAAGATTTCGTTGGTTAACTTTATGGACCTGCATCGGCATGTTTCTCGTGCTGGTTGTCGGCGTTGTCGTGACGAACACCGAGTCCGGCCGCGGCTGCGGAACGGATTGGCCGCTCTGCAACGGGAAGTTCGTGCCGGCTTATACATTGGAATCGTTAGTCGAATATACGCACCGGGCCGTCAGCGGCATCGAAGGCTTGCTCGTTGGAGCGGTATTCATCTGGACGCTCTTGATCAAGCCCGCCCAGAAGGAAGCGCTGATCTATTCCTCGGCTGCGCTGTTGTTCACGGTCGCTCAGGCGCTTCTGGGCGCTGCGGCTGTCATCTGGCCGACTTCCGACGCCGTGCTCGCGATTCACTTCGGCATCTCGATGATCGCCTTCACCTTCACCTGGCTGCTGGATTCGTGGGCCAGAAGGTGGGCGGCGAATCCGGAGGCCGTCGCTAGAGGCGAGTCGATTAGCGCAGCGCCGCAGGGCAAGACAAGCGGAGCCGTTCCAACGGGACTGTTCGGGTCGGTCGTGGCGATTCTCGTCTACTGCTACGGCGTCGTCTATATTGGCGCCTATGTCCGCCATACAGCTTCCGCGGGCGGCTGCTACGGCTGGCCGCTGTGCAACGGCGAGCTCGTTCCTAAGATCAACGGCGCGACCGGAATCGCCTTCGCCCACCGGCTGGCGGCTGTCGTTCTGTTCATCGCGATTCTCGCTTTGACGCTGTGGATTCGCAAATCGATGGCGCCGCGGGAGCTAAAGACACTCGCCAACGCATCGCTCGCGCTGGTTGTCGCGCAGATTCTGAGCGGCTGGCTGCTCACGGCGACGCTGGATTCGCACGACATCTACGTGTTCACGAGCTTGCTGCACACGATCATCATCACCGCGATGTTCAGCCTGCTGTGTCTGCTGGCCATTCGCGCCAAACAATTGTCTCGCCGTTAAAGCCGCAGGAGGGGAAAAATGAGCTTCTCATCGCTTCGCCCGTTTCTGGAAACGCTGCGCAAGGAGAACGACCTGGCGATCATTCACGCGCCGGTCGATCCTGCGCTGGAGATCGCCGAGATACACCGCCGGGTCATCGACGAAGGAGGCCCGGCTTTGCTGTTCACGAATGTCATAGGCAGCCCGTTCCCCGTCGCGACGAATCTGTTCGGCACGCGGCGCCGGGTCGACTTGGCGTTCGGCCCGAGGCCGGAGCAGCTGGCGAACCGGCTGGTGGGCGCCATGGATTCGCTTCTGCCGCCGAGCGCCAAGGCGTTATGGCGCGAGAAGGACATGCTGCTCGACCTGATGAAGGTCGGGCTGAAGAAGGCGCCTGCGTCGTCCGCGCCTGTGCTCGGCGCCTCGCGCAGGGAGAAGCCGCTGGCCGGCCTGCCTGTGCTGACGAGCTGGCAGGAGGACGGCGGTCCGTTCATCACGCTGCCGCTCGTCTATACGGAGCAGCCGGGGCAGCCGAAGCGGCATAACCTTGGCATGTATCGCATGCAGATTTTCGACGATCAGACGACCGGCATGCACTGGCAGATTCACAAAGGCGGGGGCTTCCATTACCACGAGGCGGAGCAGAGGGGCGAGGCGCTCCCTGTTACGGTGTTCCTCGGCGGACCGCCGGCTCTTATCGCATCGGCGATCGCGCCGGCGCCGGAGAATCTGCCGGAGCTGCTGCTGGCGTCGCTGATCCTGGGCGGCAAGCTGCCGATGGTCGAGGACCCGCTCGGCGGCCACCGCATTCCGGCGGAGGCGGAGTTCACCATTTCGGGGCATGTGCCGCCTCATGTGCGCCGTCCGGAAGGGCCGTTCGGCGACCATTACGGCTACTATTCGCTGCAGCATGATTTCCCGGTGTTCAACGTGGATCACGTGTGGCACCGCAAAGACGCGATCTACCCGGCGACGATCGTCGGCAAGCCGCGCCAAGAGGATTATTACCTCGGCGAGTTCCTGCAGCGGCTGCTGTCGCCGGCGTTCCCGATCGTCATGCCCGGCGTACGCAGCCTATGGACCTACGCCGAGACGGGCTTCCACGCGCTGTCCGCGGCCGTTGTCCGCGAGAGCTATTCTCGCGAAGCGCTCGGCACGGCATTCAGCATTCTAGGCCAAGGTCAGCTGACGCTGACCAAGATGCTCCTGCTGACGGATCGCTCCGTTGATCTGGAGAACTTCGCGGAGCTGCTCGAGGCGGTGCTGGAGCGGTTCGATCCGAAGACCGACTTGTTCGTCTTCGACAACACTTCGCACGATACGCTCGATTATACCGGACGGCGCCTGAACCACGGCAGCAAGGCCGTCCTGCTCGGTGTAGGCGAGCCGGTTCGCGTCTTGCCGGGCGAATATACGGAAGGCGAGCTGCCCGGTATCGGCAAGGTCAAGCCGTATTGCCGCGGGTGCCTCGTCGTGGATGGCGCGTCGTATGAGCATGACCCGCAGCTGGCGGCGCGGCTGTCTAAGCTGCTCGCGGAGCGCGGAACGCAGTGGCCGCTCGTCATTCTGGCGGATGACGCGGCGATCGCGGACGGCCAGTCCGCCTTCCTGTGGACGACGTTCACGCGATTCAACCCGGCGCATGATATCTATGCGGCCAGCGAGGCTAACCGCCACCATATCGCGTATGGGCTGCCGCTTGTCATCGACGCTCGGATGAAGCCCGGCTATCCGGATGAGCTGTTCCCGCGCGAAGATATTGTGGAGCTGGTCGACCGGCGCTGGCGAGAATATTTTCCGACCGCTTAATATTCCGAAGACAATAAGAGAAGCCTGAGTTCCGGCGGCCGGAATCCAGGCTTCGCTTGCGTTAGAGCGGCATATGATCCTGTTCGTTCTGCTGCCGGTTCGCGTTCTGCTCGAACGCTTCGGCGGCTTCCTCCGCGGAGAATTCCGTATCGTCTTCGCCGGGGACGGGCATCTTATTCAACTCCGTTGATTGAACTTCGCCTTTGGATAGCTTCTGATTGCGATTGGCCATGCTGACACCTCCTTTTATCAACGAACAACAGCCACTAGTGTGCCGCTTGGCTATCGGTTTATGCATCCCGCAGCCATCGATCGCTGCACATGGAAGCTGGTTGAGCAGCGTGCCTCAGTTGCGTTAGAATAAGGGAATGGACGGTTCTGATCCGCATAGCGGCAATCCGTCGGACTCAGGAGGCAAGCCTATGCTGCGTGAATTATTCGGAGAACGGCCCCGCGAGTGGCAGGGGGCGCACCTAGAGACGGTTCAAGCGATTGAACGCTTCATTCGCCTGATGAATGAGAAGGGCGACGGCGAATCTCGAGAAGCGGCGATCTGCCGCAAGGTCGTGATCTGGTCGGAAGGGCTGCTGCGATCGCTGGACGAATTGGAGCAGAGCCTGTATGCGGCCAAGCGGTTCGCGCAGCGGCTGACGAAACCGACGGTTGACGAGATGTCGCCGGACGAGCGGCTCGATTACTATCGGCACGTCTACTTCGATAAGAATGCGTATATCCGCCTGTTCGCGATTCTCGACAAGTTGGGCGTCCTGCTGAACGATCGGTTAGGGCTGCAGGCGGATCGAATCAAATCGCGGTTCTCCTTCTTCACTGTGCTTCGCGGCATGCGCGAGCATACGGCCCATGCCGTGCTGGCGGAGGCGCTCCTGGAAGGGAAGGATCGCCATCAGGAAGCGCTGACCCGGCTGCGCCGCAGGCGCAATATGGAGATTCACCATATGAACGCGGAGCTGCAGGACGATCTGCTGCATAGCCTTCAATCCGATGCGAGCTCCGCCCGCTTGGAGAACATTCAGGAGAATATGAATGATCTGGAGGAGGGCTGGCAGATGGTTAGCCGAACCTTGCTCCTGTCGTTCCTATACTTGCTGAAGCTGGAAGGGGCGGGGACAAGCTCGTGATGCTTGCGGGGAAGACGGCGCTCGTCACGGGAAGCGCCAAGGGGCTAGGCTGGAGAACAGCGATGGAATTAGCTCGATTGGGCTGCAACGTGGCGATTAATTACGTTAACAGCGAAGCCGAGGCGAAGCAGGCTGTGGGGGATATCCAAGCAATGGGGCGGGAAGCCGCCGCTATTCGCGCGGACATCGCCGACGCCGAAGAGGCGAAGCGGCTGGTCGGCGAGACGGAAGCGAGGCTGGGCGGCGTGGACATTCTCGTCAACAACGCCGGCCCGTTCATTCGGGAGCGCCGGCTGTTCGCCGACTATTCGGAGGAAGAGATTCATTATCTCATGAACGGCAATTTGGTCGGCACGATGCTGCTCGATCATCGGGTGCTGCCCGGCATGCGCGAACGCCAGTGGGGGCGGATTATCCACTTCGGCTTCGGCCATGCGGCGGAGGCGCGCTCTTGGCCGCAGCGGGCGGTATATGCTGCCGCGAAGGTCGGGCTCGTCTCGTTCACGAAGACGCTGGCCGTAGAGGAAGCGGCGAACGGCATTACAGTGAATATGATCTGTCCCGGCGACATCCGGGGAGACTTTAAGGAGAAGGGCATCTCCGACGTGAACGGCGTCATGGATGAGGAAGCGCCGCGCGGCCGCCCCGGCACGGGGGAGGATGTCGCCCGCGTGATCGGCTTCCTCTGCCTGCCCGAATCCGACTTCGTGACCGGGAATGCGATTGAAGTGTCTGGCGGCTTGGATCCGATCGTGACGACGGTCAAGCGGAACTAAACGCCAAGCAAAAGGTCCTGCAATGCGGCTCGCGCCGCCCCGCAGGACCCTCTTCACCGACCAGCCTTGCAGCCGGTCGGGCTTCATGCATGTGCTAGAAATAATTAGAACACTTGAACAACGTCCTGGATTCCTTCGACTTCCTCCAGCAGCGCGCGTTCAATGCCGGCCTTCAGCGTGATCGTGGAGCTGGGGCAGCTGCCGCAGGCACCCATCAGTCTGAGCTTAACGATGCCGTCTTCAACGTCGACCAATTCAACGTCGCCGCCGTCGCGTTGCAGGAACGGGCGAAGCTTGTCGAGTACCTCGAGAACTTCATCGTACATCGTATCTTGCGCGGTTTCGCTCATCGCCATCTCCTCCTTTCATAAAGTTATTATAGTACAAATTCGGATGAAATAAAACGGACGTCCGGTAAAGAAAGGACGATAACATCTTGAACGTCATCGAATTTTGCGTTAGCAATATGCACCATGGCACCGATCAACTGCTGCCTAAGCTCGAGCAGCTGCACGATGCGGAAGTTATCGAGTACGGCTGTCTCGGCAATTGCGGCGAATGCTACCTGTTCCCGTTCGCGATGGTGAACGGGGAGACCGTCGCCGCCGAGACGGCGGATGAGCTCTATGACAAGATTCTGGAGGAGATCAAGAATCAGGAAGCTGAACGTTCCGCTCTGGACAAGCTGCTGGACGACCTGTGACAACTTCGCGATCAGCGACAGGCAGCCAGTCAGCTGTCGAACCGCTTAGCCGAAATGACGGCGGCTCTTCCACAAGACGCCGCTCTTCAGCAAGCGCGCCATCCGGCCATAGATCGGGGTGCTGCCCATCAGTCCGAAGCCCGTCTTCTTGCCAAGAGAGCCCAATGTCCCCTTCAGCCGAATGCGGGGCAGACGCGGCTCTTTGTTGTTCCAGCGGGCGTTGATCACCTGCGCGACCTGATGGCCCTGCGCTTGGGCGAGCTGGCCGCTCGGCGAGAACGGCTGGCTGGAGCAGTCGCCGATGACGAAGACGTCATGCTGGCTTGGAAGCTCGTGGAATTCGTTGACGATTAAACGGCCTGTCTTATCCTTCGGCAAATCCATGCGCTGGACAAGCTCAACGGGTTGAATGCCGGCCGTCCATACGGTCACGTCGGTCAGTATCTCTTCGTTCCCGTTATAGATGACGCCGCATTCCAGCTTGTTAATATGGATCTGCGAACGGAGCTCGACGTGATTCTCCGCGAACCAATGCTTGGCGAATTCCTGCAGCTTGCCGGGGAATGCGGACATCAGGCTGCTGCGGTCAAGGATGCGGATGTTCAGATCCGGACGGCTCTCGCGCAGCTCGGAAGCGACTTCGACGCCGCTAAGACCGCCGCCGACGATCGTCACTTGGCCGTAAGGCTTCGTATTGCCGATCAGGTGATAGGCTCGTCTTGCCGCTGCCAGCGATTGTACGCCGGTCGAATATTCGTAAGCGCCGGGGATGCCGTGGAAGTTGTCCGTGCAGCCCAGCGCGATCACGAGCGAGTCGTAGGACAGCGGATCGCGATTCTGGATATGGACGGATCGGGTCTCGAAGTCGACATCCAGCACTTCGCCATAAATAATCTCAAGCTGAGGGTGGGATGGGAATGCCACCCGAATCTCCGCCTCGGAGGCGGTTCCCGCCGCCAAAGCGTAAAATTCGGTCTTAAGCGAGCCGAACGACATTCGATCGACCAGACAGATGCGAACATCAGACGGAATATGTTCCAATAGTTCATTAACGACGGTCAAACCGCCGTAACCGCCGCCAAGAACAACAACATTCTTCACACAACATTTCTCCTTCGGGTAGCATGCTTCGGTGTTAGTATGTTCCTTATCGCTTGCAAGGACGCAGCAAAATAGCGGCAATATGCGCCGCTATTCTGCCGCCAATCCATAACAATTCAACAGGTGCAGGTATCGCGGATCAGGGGTCAGGTTCAGGAATAAACGTTCACTTCGTTGTAATGCGTATCGCGTTCGACCGGAATGCGGCCGGCGCCTTTGATTAGCCATACTAGATCTTCGCGCGTGATGCCGGCCGGCGTCAACGCGCCAGCAGAGTGGCTGATCCGTTCGCGGACGATCGTGCCATGCGCGTCGGAAGCGCCCATCGTCAGGGCAACCTGAGTCAACTGCGTTCCGATGTTGATGAAGTACGCTTTGACGTGCTGGAAGTTGTCGAGCATCAAGCGGCCGATCGCGATCGCCTTCAGATCGTCGAAGGCCGAGTTGCGCCGGCGTATGCCCGCCTTCGGGCTAGTCGGCTGCATCGACAGCGGGATGAACACTTGGAAGCCGTTCGTCTCGTCTTGCAGCTCGCGCAGCTGAATCAAGTGCTGAACGCGTTCCTCGATCGTCTCGACCGGCCCGTACAGCATCGTCGTAGGCGTCCTCATGCCCATCTGATGCGCCGTGCGGTGAACCTCCAGATACTGCTTGATGCCTGCTTTCTCGACGCGCATCTTATCCCGGTATTGATCGGACAGAATCTCCGCGCCGCCACCGGTGAGCGACTCGAGGCCGACGGCGGTGAGGCGTTCGAGCACTTCGCGATAAGTGAGGCCCGAGATGCGGGAGAAGAAGTCGATCTCCGCAGCTGTGTAAGCTTTGATCGTCACCTGCGGATAGCGTTCTTTAAGCGAGCGGATCGATTCGACGTAATAATCGAAGGGGACGTTCGGGTTGTGGCCGCCGACAATGTGGAATTCGCGGGCTGTCGGGGTGATGTGCTCGTCAACGTAAGCGAACATCTCCTCCGGAGTCAGCGTGTAGGCCCCTTCTTGGCCTTCATCTCTGCGGAAGCTGCAGAAGGCGCAGTGGGATTCGCAGACGTTGGTGAAATACAAGCTCATCGTCTCGGTGAAATAAACCTTCTTGCCATTCTTACGCATGTTCGCTTCATTGGCTAGCTGCCCAATGGTGAGCAAATCTTCCGAACGATAAAGATAGACGCCGTCTTCGAACGTTAATCGTTCGCCTTGGCGGACCTTCTCGACAATCTCGGCCATCTGTCGATCTGGATTAGCGCTGATGAGAGACATGATCATTTCCTCCTTAGCCGAATTGAAGCGATCAACCCGAATTAGATTTGTGAAAAAAAGTACTTACTTGGCATAACCAAGCGCCGCTCGTTTGAAGAACCCGGGATGTCTCGCCTCGATCGGGTAAACAACTGTTCATATTATAAACTTCTCGCCATAACCGGGCAACTGAATTTCCACCGCGTGTATATTTTGCTTCAAAAACGGGAATCAACTTGAATAATAAGTAAAATATGGTTATGTTATTGATGGTGTAATTTAAAAGATGTGGCCAAAGGAAGGTGTAAAATCTTGATCGAAGTGTTGTCATTAGCGGAATTGGAGCAAATGAGCCAAGAAGACAAAGTCGCTGCGCTGCAAAAATACAGAGCTGCTTATACCATTAAAGATTTGAGCCAAGCGTGGGGGCTAACGAACCCGATACAGTATTATATGTGGCTGAAGAAGCAGCAAATATACGAGCAGATTGTTCGCAGATCGGACAAGTTCGAACCGTCGAAGGAATGGAAGCGGATGAAAGACTCCGAGAGCAGGGATGAAGATCGCGTTCCGGTTAGAGGGCTGCCGGCGGATCAATTCCGTTACGGCATCGATACCGATTCGACCGGACCGGAGCTGGCGCATGTGTTCCGCCGGCTGGCTGATTTTCTCTCGAACGAATCCGGCCATCTCCGCTGCCGGATCGAGCTGAAGGCGCTGCCCCAGCAAGCGCCCGCGAACGGTGAATGGAAGGAAGAAGAGCCCGGCGCTTAATGCGTCGGGTTTTGCGTTTGTTGGGCGTCTGCTGAGCGTGCTTGCTTGGTCCGGTAAGGTCGGCGATCGGCGACGCGCCGGCCGCCGGTCCCCGAACGCGCGCCTAAGTGCATTCGTACATCTAGTTGGTCGCTAAAAGGGCTGTCAGCGCGTATTAATTGCAAATCTGCAATTCAACTCGTCCCAGGAGTCGCAAATGGCGAGCGGCGCCGGAACTAGTTGCAGATTCACAACTAGGATCAACAATCGCTTGATTGCGGGCAGATTAAGTGTACAAATGCAATTAACCTGTTGCTCTGGCGGCCTCGGCTCTTGAGGCATTTCGGCGGGAGGAGTATACTTAAGGCAAGTCAAGATTCATTCATGTATCTTGCAGCTTGAAGGAGGGACCGGATATGATAGCGATCAGCGAAGCAGCCGGCAATAAGATTCAAGAAATGCTTGCAGCAGAAGAGACGCCTGATTTGTTCTTGCGCCTCGGCGTTCAAGAAGGCGGCTGCACAGGCTTCTCATACGGAATGGGCTTCGACGATGAACAGCACGAAGACGATCAAGTGTTGGACGTTCAAGGCTTGAAGGTCGTCGTCGACTCGGACAGCGTGAAGTATCTGCGCGGCCTGGAGATCGATTGGAAGGAATCCGCCATGGGGGGCGGCTTCACCATCACGAATCCGAACGCCATCGCTACCTGCGGCTGCGGTTCGAGCTTCCGCACGGCGACGGATGCGGGCAAGCCGGACAGCGACTGCTAAGCCGCTTATAGTATTGTCGGATTTTGACCTTCTGGAATTGTATTCACAATTCCAGAAGGTTTTTTTGTGCTCGCGAAGAAGGAAGACAAATTGACATCACCGTATAAGAGAAGTTATCGATATCAGATAAGAGGAGCGGTCACATGAACGCAACTGAGTTTCAACAACACGTTCCGAAGGCGGCGATCATCCTCATAAAGGGCGTATCACGCGCGTCATTCATCCAAGAACCTGTCCTTTGTCCCGAGTATGTATAAAGTATACTCAGGGAAAGGAGGCTATGCGGATGAATCAAGCGACTATCTCATCCGGCCGGCAGTTGGCGAGCAAGTGGCTGAAGACGGGAGCGCTCCTGTCCAACCCCTATCTCGCGCGCCACATTCCCCCTTCGCGCCTGTTCGGACCCCGCAATTTAAGGACGATGCTGAGCAGGTACGGCACTGTCGTCATTAAGCCGGTACGCGGAGCAGGCGGCATGGGCGTGATGAAGATCTCCCGTTCAGGCAGCGGTTATCGATGCACGTACATGGCCCGAACGCACGCCTTCAGTACCTTCTCTTCTCTCTTGAGGCATGTGAACCGATCCCGAAGAGGAAGGGCATACCTGATTCAGAGAGGCATTCGGTTAGCGTCGGTCTCGGGCCGGCCGGTTGACTATAGGGTGAAGTACGTCAAGATGAACGGCGTCTGGAGATTCCGCTCGATGGTAGGCAGAGTGGCGCGCCGCGGATTGTTCGTGACGAATCTGTGCCGAGGGGGGATGCGTCTCACGGCCGCTCAAGGCATTAGACGTTCGTTGTCGCCGAGGTTAATCGCCGCCAAGAAGCGCGAGATGCGACATTTGACGAGAACCGCCACTCCCTTGCTGGAGAGCCGGTTTCCCGGCATTGCGCAGCTGGGCTACGACTACGGCATCGACCGCAACGGACATATATGGATTCTGGAAGTCAACACTCGACCGCAGTAACCGACCCATAGCTACACGAATCTCGATTAACGCTTATAATAACGGCAATTTTCACAATCAATGTTTTTTATGAGTTAAGTAAAATTCGGTTCTGTGTATAAGTTCATCCCCATAATCCACTGTGGCATACAAGTGCTCCTTGGCTGTGTTAACAATGTACTCACACTTTATCCACAACCATCTGTGGGTAAAATGGAGGCTTGTCCCTGTGGAAAATCGCATGCTATGATGCCATCAGCCGATCAATCGATGGAAGGAAAGAAGGTTGGGCGATGCTTCTGCTTCTCTCGGATGAAATGTTGCTGGAGGCTTATCATCAGGCGGTTCGCATGAAGCTTGAACGGGACTTCATCTACATGCTGCGCTCGGAGATCGTGCGGCGGAACCTTGTGCTGCCGGAAGAGCAAGCGGGCTGAGCAGCAGGGGCCGCTTCACAGCGGCCAGAGAGGAACGGCGACCGGGAACGTCTCTCCGCACTGCGGACACCCGGCGGTGTGAAGGCAATAACGGCCGTTATTCTCGAGATCGGCGCCTTGGCCGGCTGAGAGGCCATATGGAGCATACGGACCGTAATAGTCGGCCGTTCGGCCTTCATCTGAGGCGTTGGCGCCGCACTTCGCGCAGAGGGGATCGAGCGAAGCCAGCGCATTGCAAGCAGGACATAGCAAGAAGGGCATCCTCCTTCGAAGCCGGAAGCCATCTCCGGCAGATCTGAAGGTAGGATGCCCTTTCTTCGTGGAAAATAAGGATGGACTAAAGCTTCATGTTGCTGCTGTGTCCCGGGGACAGCTTCGCGTTCGGGTCCACATACACCTTCGCGTTGTTGATAGCGGTCGGCGCTTCGCCGAATCCGACGGCGATCAGCTTCAGCTTGCCGGGGTAAGTCGAGACGTCGCCTGCAGCATAGATGCCCGGAATGTTCGTCTCCATCCGCGTATCGACGATGATAGAGCCCTTCTCGATGTTGAGGCCCCATTCCGCGATCGGACCGAGGGAGCTGAGGAAGCCATAATTGACGATGACGGCGTCGACGTCCAGAACGGTCTCTTCCTTGGTCGTCACGTGGGTCAGCGTTACCTTCTCGATGCGCTCTTCGCCGTGAAGCGCCGTAATCTCCGTCGGGACGACGACGTTCACCTTGGACTTCATAAGAAGCTCGACGCTGTGCTCATGCGCGCGGAACTTGTCTCGGCGGTGAACGAGCGTTACCTGCTTGGCGATCGGCTCCAGCATAAGCGCCCAGTCAAGCGCGGAGTCGCCTCCACCGGTGATCAGGACGTTCTGATCGCGGAACTTCTCCAAGTCGCTGACGAAGTAGTGCAGGTTGGCCTTCTCGTACTTCGCCGCTTCCGGAAGCTCCAGGCGGCGCGGTTCGAAGGCGCCGACGCCTGCCGTAATGATGACGGCTTTGGCGTGATGCGTCGCCTTGTCCGTCACGATCTCGAACAGGCGCTCTTCGAGCTTGCGCACCGATTGCACCTTTTCCTCCAGGCGGACGTTCGTATCGAACAGATCCATCTGACGCTTCAGATTATCGACGAGCTCTTGGGCCTTCACCTTAGGGAAGCCTGCTACGTCGTAAATGTACTTCTCGGGGTATAAGGCGGCCAATTGTCCGCCCAATTGCGGCATGCTCTCTATTAGTGTCACCGACATCTGCCTCATGCCGCCGTAGAAGGCAGCGAACATGCCTGCAGGGCCTCCGCCGATGATCGCAACGTCCGCTGTCGTTACAGGATTGCTGCTCATGGGTGTTACCTCCATCTATGCCGCCCGTCGCCGGGCGAAATGCGAATCTTTTCTTATTATAGACTTGCGCTCTTGCCAACGGAATACCCTTAGGGAAATTGTCGAAGACTGTGAAAAGAATGGGAGCTTGACGCGCTTTAATTTTGTGGAGATGTCCAAACAATTTCGTGGGAAATGAACCTTGAAAATGCTATAGAAAGCCTATATGATTCAAAATGTACAGCTGTCGGCGAAAGCGTGCCGCAGTGCGAATTACGGCTTCATACACAGATAGAGAATAAACAACATTGGATTGGATGGGATCAACCATGAGCAGCATTCCAAAAATCGTGATTTTAGGCGCAGGATACGGCGGTGTGCTGACCTCTCTTCGATTGCAGAAAGAGCTTAATTATAATGAAGCAGACGTTACCCTCGTGAACAAACACGATTATCATTATATTACGACTCATTTGCACATGCCGGCCGCGGGAACGGATCATCCGGACAACGCCCGAGTTAGCATCTCCAAGCTCATCGATGAATTCAAGATTGACTTCGTCAAATCGACGGTCGTTCAAATTCGCCCGCAAGACCGCAAGGTCATTCTCGAGGACGGCACGTTGTCCTACGATTATTTGGTGATTGCGCTCGGCGGAGAATCAGAGACGTTCGGCATTCCGGGGCTCGCCGAGAACGCCTTCACGATCCGCAGCATCAACTCGGTTCGGCTCATCCGCGAACATATCGAATACCAATTCGCGCGCTACAAGCGCGAACCGCATCGCACCGACTACTTAACGTTCGTCATCGGGGGAGCCGGCTTCACCGGCATCGAATTCGTCGGCGAGCTGGCGGACCGCATTCCGGATCTGTGCAGGCAGTTCGACGTTGATCCTTCATTGGTCAAGGTGATTAATATCGAAGCGGCTCCGACCGCGCTTCCGGGCTTCGATCCGGAGCTGGTCGAATACGCGATGAACGTGCTTCAGAAGAAGGGCATTACATTCCGAATCGGCACCGCGATTAAGGAATGCACGCCGGACGGCGTCATCGTCGGCGAAGGCGAAGAGATCAAGGCGCAGACCGTCATCTGGACCGGCGGCGTGCGCGGCAATCGCCTGATCGAAGAAGCGGGCTTCGAGACCATGCGCGGACGGGTTAAGGTCGACGAGCTGCTGCGCGCGCCGGGACACGAGAACGTCTTCGTCTTGGGTGACAACTCGCTAATGATCAATCCGGAAGGCCGCCCGTATCCGCCGACCGCGCAGATGGCGATGCAGCAAGGCGTCAACTGTGCGCATAATCTAGTTGCCGCGATCCGCAACCAATCGCCGAAGCCGTTCGCGTTCAGCAACAAGGGCACGGTCGCTTCGCTTGGCAAGGGAGAGGCGATCGGCATCGCGTTCGGCAAGAAGTACAAGGGCCGCGTCGCCGCTTGGCTGAAGAAGCTGATCGATCTGCGCTATCTGTTCATCATCGGCGGTATTCCGCTTGTGCTGCGCAAAGGCAAGTTCCTCTAATGCGACACTGCAGCGTTCAGGTGCGAGGGCTGCTGACGCGGGATGAACTGGACCGGTATAACGCGCTAATGGAAGTCGGGAGCTTCCTGGAATCGCAGAAGAGGTACGATCTGTCCGCCATCGTGCAGGCTGAAGTGGATCTGCTCATCCAGCCGGGCATCGAGCGGCTCAAGGAGAAGGGACGCCAGCGCGACCGCATGACCCAGGAATATCTGGAGGAGCTTCGTCGCGCCGAATGGGAAGCGCAGCTGAAGAAGCTAGCGGAAGAGGAAGACTAAGCGCGGATTTATATTGTCATTACAATAGAGAACCTCCTATCCCGCATTGGCGGGGCAGGAGGTTCTTTGCGTGGGCGGCCGAGAGAGGCGTCGCATCATGTAGGGTGATGTTGGCTGGCGTTACTTCAACAGCTCTGCCAGCGAATCATGCGTCAGCCGATTGCCGACGTAGAAGGCGCCGAACTCGCCGTAGCGCGCGCTCACTTCGTCGAAGCGCATCTCGTAGACGAGCTTCTTGAATTGAAGCGAGTCATCGGAGAACAGCGTCACGCCCCATTCCCAATCGTCGAAGCCGACCGATCCGCTGATGATCTGCTTCACTTTGCCGGCGTAGCTGCGTCCGATCATGCCGTGGCTGCGCATCATGGCTTTGCGGTCTTCCATCGGCAGCATATACCAATTGTCGCCGAGCAGACGGCGCTTGTTCATCGGGTAGAAGCAAATATGCTCCGTCTTCGGCAGAATCGGCTTCAAGCGGGCGACGATCTCCGGCACCTGCATCGGATCGACACCGGGCTGTCCCATATAGTTGCTGAGCTCGACGACACTGACGTAGGAATAAGCCGGCTTCGTGAACTTCGCGAACGCGGAGCGGTTGAACTTGTTCTCCACCGCGTTCAGCTCTTGCAGCGTCTCCCGCAAGTGCATGAAGACGAGGTCGGCCTTCTGGCCGACGATCGCGTATAGCGCGAGGCTTCCTTCCTTGCGTTCCTCGACGGCTTCCCATTCGTTCACCAGGGCGAACAGGGCGCTGCGCGCTTCTTCCCGCTCGGCGGGAGAAGCGGCATTCCATGCCGTCCAATCGATCGTTCTGAAGTCATGAAGGACGTACCAGCCGTCCAATGTTTGCGCTGCTTCGCTCATTTGTTTGATCTCCTCGCCTTACAGAAATTATGAACATTATCCTCTTCTATTGTATCGGAATGAACGACGCCGGGTAAACAAGCCGTTCGTGAAAGTTTGAGGAACATTGACTACGGAAGCTTCGATTTGTAAACTGGAAAAGGAAACGCTGGCTTGGGAGGATAAATCCGATATGAGAGAGTTGATCCAGGAAATCGTCGGTACCGTGCTGTTCTTCGTCTTGTTCTTCGGAATCGGCTTCATTCTCAACATGTTGATCAAGACGACCTGGATGCCGACTTGGCTATATATCGTCGTCGTGCTTCCGCTTAGCGTCTGGTACTTCTGGAAGCCGGAGCTGAGCCTGCTCGCGTTCCTCGGCGTGTATCTCTGGCCGTTCGCGGCAGGGATCGGCGGGGCGTTGACGAGCGGATGGGCGATCAAGACGCTGCGCAAGAACGGCTACGGCATGTTCTGATTGGGGCCAAGCGGGCATTCAGGGGGAATCCAATTGGCCAACGGGGAATGGCGGAGGCTGTTCAAGTACGGTATTGTAGGCGTGATGAATACAGGCGTCGACTTTGCCGTGTTCGCAGCTCTGGTATACGGGCTTCACGTTGCGGCGATCGCGGCGCAGCCCGTCTCTTATTTGTGCGGCTTCGCGAACAGCTATTATTGGAATCGGAAGTGGACGTTCCGATCCGGCAAACGGGCGAATGCGATGGAGCTGATTCGGTTCGGCGTCGTGAACGCCGTATCGTTCGGCGTTGCGACGATTGTGCTGATGGCGATCGTCAGCGGCCTGGGCTGGAGCGCGCTTATCGGCAAAGCCGCATCGATCTTCGCCTCGCTGGCTGTTAATTATATCGGCAGCCGGCTGTGGGTGTTCCGCAGCGCGGTCGAGGGCGGAGAAGGAACGTAACGGCAATTAAGGTATGAAAATAAACGGGGCACGGAACGCTAACGAATACGATTCTGGTATTCGGAGGCGATGTCCGTGCCTTTGCTTCATGCGAACGGCATTGAGCTGCATTATCACGTTCAAGGGAAAGGTATCCCTATCGTATTCTTGCATCCGCCAACGATGGGCAGCCGCCTGTTCACCTATTTGCGCAACGACTTGGCCCGGGACCATCGCACGCTGCTGTTCGATTTCCGCGGACATGGGCGGAGCGCCTCTTCGGCTTCGCCGATCACATTCCCTCTTCTCATCGAGGATACTTGCCGGCTGATGGACGCGCTCGATATCGAGTCGGCGTACTTGTGCGGCTATTCGATGGGAACGATGGTCGCGCTCGAAGCGCTGCTGACGCATCCGGAGCGGTTCCGGGGCGCTGCGCTGCTGTCCGGGATGCCGAGCGTGAGCGGTCCTAGCGCGAAGTTCCTGGCCAGATCCGGATTGGCAGCCGCTTCGCTGCGAGCGAAGCAGCTAATGGCGCTGGCGGAGAGCCTGTCGCATGCGGACAACCCGGAGGCGTTCCAGCGGCTTCGCGCCGAGAGCGTCTCGGGGGATCCGACCAAGTGGAGGGAATATATCGCGGCGGGATTAGCGTATTCGGCGACGGATCGGCTGCAGGCGATTCGGCAGCCGATTCTGCTGCTCTACGGGCAGAAGGATCAGAACATGCTGCCTTACGCCCGAATGCTGCAGTCGGGATTGCCGAACGCGGCGTCCGCTTGGATTCCGGGCACGGGACATCGGCTTCCGATCAGCGCGGCGGATATGACAGGCAGGCTCATTCGCGGCTGGATCGACTTCCTGGAGAAGCGGGACGAGCCGCGGGAAGAAGCCGGCTTCGGCCGCCGGGTCGCGCCAGAAGAGCGAGCGCCGTCGACGGAAGAGCGCTCCTTCGGCAGCGCCTCCTTCGCCGACCCGGATGCATCGGGTTCTCGACCGGAGCCGGGCGCTTACAGATGAGCCGTCAATTCGCGAGCGAAGGCTTCTAGGAACTGCTGATCTTCAGCCGTGAAGCGGCCGATGGACGGGCTGTCGATGTCGAGTACGCCAATCAGGCTGCCGTCCTTCAGGAGCGGAACGACAATCTCCGAATTGGAGGCGGCGTCGCAGGCGATATGGCCGGGGAATTCGTGCACGTCGTAGACGAGCACCGTCTCCCGGCGTTCGGCTGCCGTGCCGCACACTCCGCGGCCGAGCGGGATGCGCACGCAAGCAGGCAAGCCCTGGAACGGGCCGAGCACGAGCTGCTGCTCCTCCAGCAGATAGAAGCCGACCCAATTGATGTCGGTCAGGTAAGTGTTCAGCAGCGCGGAGGCGTTGGCGAGATTGGCGATTCGGTTCGGCTCGTCAAGAGTCAAGCCGCGCAGTTGAGCGAGCAGCAAGCGCTCATTCTCTTCGCGGCTGCCGGTATAAGCTGTATGGTTAAACGACATAGGTTCTATTCCTCCATCCTGATTGCTTACGGTAAGCATAGCGAGGCATGGTTCGCCCAGCTCGATAGCATCTGCAGATTAACTATAGCATAAACCGAATAGCTCTCTCTTCCAAGAGACTCCGCCTGGCGGAGTCTCTTTTCCTATCCTCGCATGCTTCTCTTTGTGTTAAAATAGAGAGATCATTCTACCGTTAAAGGTTGTCGATCTCTCCATGCGAGTGTCGAATCGATTGGAATTCACGGAGAATCACCGGTACGTAGCCTACCGCGACTTTGCGCTGAGCGGGCTCGACCGGCGTATTCTCAGCCACCTCTATCAACCGATGGTCGGCGCCTTCGCCGTTGGCCTCTACTTGTTGCTCTATCAACATCTGAGCGACGATAAGATCGGCTTCACCGAGCCGGAATCGCAGCGGAAGCTGTTCCTGGGACTCGACCTGGAGATGAATCCGGACGGCCGCCAGCAATTGGTCGAACATTTCTCCAAGCTGGAGGCGGTCGGGCTCGTGCAGACGTTCCGCCAATACGACCCGGCTGCCGAAGAGACGCTGTACGAATACGTGCTGATCCGGCCGCTGCCGCCGGGCGAATTCTTCTCCAATTTGCATCTGACGTTGCTGCTGCGCGACAAGGTTGGCAAGCCGGCGCTGCTGGAGCTGAAGGAAGAGCTGCTCCCGCAGCAACCGGTTGGTCTCGCAAGGTTCATGAATCGCGACGAGCTGACAGTGCCGTTCTACGAGCTGTTCCGCCTAAGTCCCGGGCCTGTCGATCCGGAGCTTGAGACGGCTTTCTCGGAGAGCGCTCCAGCCATGGAGCGGAGCGGCGGTCCGAAGCTGTCGGACCGCATCCGGCACAGCGAGATGCTGCTTCGCTTCCCGCGGGGCGCCTCGAACCGGTCTTATGTGGAGAAGCTCCACTTGCAGCCGGAGGCGATGGCTCAGATCAATTTCCTGGCTTACAAGTTCGACCTGCAGGTGGCGGAGATTTGCCGGCTGCTGGACGAAGACGGCATTTTCGAGCCGGACGGAACGCTTCGCTGGGACGAGCTACAGCTGAGGGCGAATCTCGTCTATCGGCAGGACCGCAAGCGCGGCGAAGAACGGGACCGTTACTTGGCCCGTCTGGACGTCTCCGAGGCTCCCGCGGCGCCGGACGAAGCCGATGAGGCGCATGCCGCGGCAGGATTGCTGCTGGAAGTGCCGGAACGGTTCATCGACAAGGTATCGGCGGACGAATACAACCGGCTGCTTCGCCGCGAGCCGTATACGCGGATGCTCGCGAGATATTTCCCCGGCACGGTTCCGGACGCCTTCGTTCGAATCTTCGAGCGGATCGATCTGAACTACAAGCTGCCGGAGCCGGTCATCAACGTGCTCATCCATTACGTGCTCGGCATGAACCATGCCCAGCGGCTGACGAAGAGCTTCATCGACTCGATCGCTTCGAACCTGCTGGCCAAAGGCATCGACACGTTCGCCAAAGCCGTCCGTTACGTCCGCGAGCAGCAGAAGCTGAACGAGACGCTGGAGCGCCGACGCAGAGGCGAAGACGTCGCGATCGGCGGCGCATCCGCGAGCTCTTCCTCCCGCGGCCGGAAAGGCGTGAGCGGCGGCAGCCGCAAGCCGGCCATGCCGGTCGTCGGCAACGGCGGACCCGTGCAAGAGGTCTCGCCCGAGGAGCGCGAGAAGATGCGCGAGCTCGCCCGCAAGCTGAAGAACAACAAGGGCTGAAGCTGCCTTACTGATAATTGACCGTTGAATGCCAAGCGCAATGAATGCACTTGATGGAGGAGGGAGATAGCATGGACTCGATAGGCGAAGCGCTGCGGACTTGGCAGCAGGGAAGCCGGCTGCAGGAAGCGGAGAAGCTGGCGGAGCGGGTGCTGGGCGATCCGCTCGTGCGCAAGCTTCGCGAGCGTTATCCGGAGCTGACCGACCGGACGCTGCGGATCAACTTGAACAAGCTGTACCAGATGACGAACGAGTACCGCAACTGCAAGGAATGCCCGGGACTGGAGCGGTGCCCGAACGATATGCAAGGCCATTCGACCCGGATCGAATGCGAAGAGACGAACGGCGAATGGCAGCTGTTCGACCTGAAGACGCCTTGCAGCAAGTGGACGGCCTTCGAGCAGCAGGAGATGATCCGCCGCCGGATCACGAGTTACCACGCGGACGTCGACTTGCTCGGCGATCCTTACGACGAGGAGCAGATGCTCGATCTGGACCCGGAACGCGAACTGTCCGTGAACCGTGTCATGCAGTACGTCGAAGAGACGCGCAGCCAAGGGCTTAGCAAGAGAGGGCTCTATCTGATGGGCAGCTTCGGCACCGGGAAGACGTACATGGTCTCCTACCTGCTTCATAAGCTGGCCATCGAGGGCTTCTCCGGCGTTATCGTCTACATGCCGGAATTCGTGGAAGACGCCAAGGCGCTCATGATGGAGCCGCAGAAGCTGAAGGAGACGCTAACGCTCATGAAGGAATGCGATCTGCTCGTCTTCGACGACATCGGGGCGGAGAACTTGAGCCCATGGGTGCGCGATCATGTGCTTGGCGCGATTCTCAACTATCGGATGAATCGCAAACCGACTTTTTACACATCCAACCATGATCTGGATTCGCTGGAGAAGCACTTCAGCTTCACGCACAAGGAAGGCGAAGAGCTGCATAAGGGGCAGCGGCTGATGGATCGCATCCGGCCGTTCGTCGACGTCGTCCACGTGCAGGGCCATAATCAGCGGGGCAACGGATAATCGATCCGCCCCGAACGCAAACATCCCGCCTCTAGGCTTGCGCCAGGAAGCGGGATGTTTGGCAATTGCTTAAGTGCCGATCAGGCGATTGCGTATTTGATAATAACCGCGATCGTGAATACGATAAACATGAACGCGGCCATGCCGCCGAAGCCGACCATTAAGTCATTCAAGTCGTCGCGCGGTTCTTCGTTAATATGCTTCCGCGGATCTTCGTATACGTTCTCCATGTCGAACCTCCTGGGACGATCGTTATTACCTAGTATACCCAACTTCGCTTTTCGTTGTAAAGATAATCCTGCGATTTCCGAGATAGAGGAACATCTATTCGCGTTCCGGCTGTGATACAATGGAAGCATATGCGGCCCCGAGAGCCGCTCATTAAGGTAAAGGAGGCGGCCCCTATGGATGCGACACCGTCCGCTCACCATACTTCCATCCATGCGTCGGAGGCGTCGGAGAACATCCGGAACAAGCTCGCTCTGCTGCCGGACCGGCCGGGCTGCTACCTCATGAAGAACGGCGAAGGCACGATCATCTATGTCGGCAAGGCGAAGGTGCTTAAGAACCGCGTTCGCTCCTACTTCAACGGCAGCCACAATGGCAAGACTCAGCGTCTCGTCTCGGAGATCCGGGATTTCGAATATATCGTCACGGCCAGCAATATGGAGGCGCTCATTCTCGAGTGCAACCTGATCAAGCAGCACCATCCTCGATATAATGTGCTATTGAAGGACGACAAGTCATTCCCTTATCTGAAAATCACCAATGAAGAGCACCCGCGTCTGGAAGTGACGCGCCGGGTGCTGAAGGATAAGGCCAAATATTTCGGGCCTTATCCGAATGCGTTCGCCGCCCAGCAGACGAAGAAGCTGCTGGATCGGTTGTATCCGCTGCGCAAGTGCCGCACGCTGCCTGACAAGGTATGTCTCTATTACCACCTCGGGCAATGCCTGGCTCCCTGCGAGTTCCCGGTGCCGGCCGAAGAGAACGAGCGCATGGCCGGCGAGATCGCGCGGTTCCTGAACGGCGGCCACGGCGACATCAAGAGGGAGCTTCATCGCAAGATGGAGGAAGCGGCCGAGGAGCTGGCGTTCGAGCGCGCGCGCGAATATCGTGATCAGATCATGGCGATCGAGGCGCTCATGGAGAAGCAGTCGATCACGGTGGTGGACGCGATGGACCGAGACGTGTTCGGCTATGCCGTCGACAAGGGCTGGATGTGCGTCCAAATTCTCTACATGCGCCAGGGGAAAATGATTCAGCGGCACGTGTCGCAGTTCCCGTTCTACGGGGAGCCCTACGAGGACTTTCTGACCTTCGTGACGCAGTATTACAGCGACAACCCCGCGCTCCCGCGCGAGATTCTGCTGCCGGATGCGCCTTCGGATGAGATCGACAGCGGGGCTGCCGCGGCGTCCGCAGAGGCTGTGGAAGCGGCCGGCGCTGGGAGTGCCGACGCGTCAGTTGCTGGCGTTGAAGCTGGAGACGCGCCGCTGGCTGGCGCAGATGTGGCTGATGCGGCCGAAGAAGATGCCGACGTCTCGGCGGAGCCGGACGGCCAAGCGGCCGACTTCGGCGAATCGCTGCGCCGCTGGCTGCACATCAAGGTGGCCTTCCCGAAGCGCGGCGCGAAGCATAAGATGGTGTCCATGGCCTGCGAGAACTCGAAGCAAGCGCTCGAGGAGAAGTTCCGCTTGATCGAGCGGGATCAGGACCGCAGCGTGCGCGCTGCCGAAGGGCTGGCCGAGGCGATCGGCGTTCCGTCGGCACGCCGCATCGAAGCGTTCGATAACTCGAACACGCAGGGCGCGAACCCGGTATCCGCGATGGTCGTGTTCACGGACGGCAAGCCGGATCGCAAGGAGTACCGCAAATATAATGTCCGCACCGTTCAAGGGCCGGACGATTACGAGACGATGCGCGAGGTCATTCGCCGCCGCTACGAACGGGTGCTGAAGGAAGGCTTGGAGCTGCCGGACCTGATCGTCGTGGACGGCGGCAAAGGCCAGATCGCCGCGGCGGTCGACATTCTCGTGAACGAGCTTGGGCTCGATGTGCCGGTATGCGGACTGGCGAAGGACGAGAAGCACCGGACGGCGCAGCTCCTCGTTGGCGACCCGCCGGAAGAGGTTCCTCTGGCGCGGGACAGCCAAGAGTTCTATTTGCTGCAGCGTATCCAAGACGAGGTGCATCGCTTCGCGATTACGTTCCACCGCGAGAAGCGGGCGAAGTCGATGATCGCCTCGCGTCTGGATGCGATTCCCGGCATCGGGGAGAAGCGCCGCAAGCAGCTGCTGAAGCACTTCGGCTCGCTCAAGGCGATCAAGGAAGCGAAGGTCGAGGACTTCCGAGCCGTCTCCATCGGCGAAGCGCTAGCCAAGCGAATTCTCGACGCGTTAAACGACGAGGCCGATGGCGCCGAAGCGGCTGCGAAGCCGGCAGAGCTAGCGGAGACGCAGACGGACAGTTAATCACATACAGATGGGCAGCCCCAGTCATCTTCGGATGACGAATGGGGCTGCCCATCTTCATTAGCGCACGAGGTGCGGCGGTTCATCGATGCGGGTTAGCCTGCCGGGACGGGCGGGGCATTATTCCGCCAGAACAACCGGTGAAGCAGCCAGATCGCAGAGCCGACGATGGCGGGCATAGCCACGCTGAAGATGCCGCTGTACAGGTCGTATGGCAGCCCGTCGAACATTAGCTGAACGCCGACGAGCATCGCATCCAGCGTTATATGCGCGAAGATGGCGGCCATAAGGCCAAAGCGCAGCATGAACCAGCCGAACAGCAAGCCGAGCAGCGTTAATTCGATCAGACGGGTGTACACCGGATAGATCGGGTAACCAACATGCCCGAACGCCCAGATGACAGAAGGAGGCACCATCGCGGCTATAGTGAGCATGCCCGCGGCTCTGCGCGAAGGCTCGCGGCGCATCAGCCGGCCGGCCATTCCCGTCAGCCAGCGGCGGAACAGGCTGATGCCGAAGTAGCGGTACAGCAGCTCTTCCGATAACCCGGCGCAGCAAGCGATGAGCGGCATAAGCCAAGGATAGGTCATGTTATACGAGGATTGCGTAGTGTCGGAGGATACGAATGAACCGAGCAGCATCTCTAGCGCGAATAGAATGATCGATTGCGCGCCGAGCGCGATGAACGCCAGCGCATAGCCGTGACGCATGCTGCGCAGAACGCGGCGTCCATAGCCGGGCTCCTTCGCTTGCGGCCACAACGAATAGCCCATCGAGCGCCACAGGCCGTCTCCGCCTACGGCGGCGAAGTAAGTAAGAACCGCGGTGGCCGCCAAGACGACGGCGTTGACGACCAGCAGCGTCGTCACGCCCTGATCATTGACGGGCAGGCCGGATTCCGAGCTCGAACGGAAACCAGCCCTCATGTTCGTCGTGAACAGAACGTACAGAACGAAGTACAGCCCGGACAGCAGCCAGCCGCGCCTAAATGAAGTGAACTTAGCGTATGTAGTTGCGTAGACGATCGCCAGTGCGAACAGAACGATCTCCGGCAGGACGTAACCTATGGCCGTCATCGTGGATGCCAGATCCTGCTGTCGCTCCATATAATTCTTGAAATTTTGCGGCAGCACGATACGGTACATGAGTTCCTCATTCGGCTTGACTAGAAGCTGCACCTTCGCCTCGCCGATCGGAGGCTTGCGCGATTGGAAGACAAGGGCTCCTTCGATCGTCGTCTCTCCGGTCGGTTCCCACTCGTCCGGCTCATAGCCCCAGCGCGAGAGCGAAGCGATCGCCGCGCTCTCGGCGTTCGAACCGTCGCCGCCGACAGCCGCATTCTGACTGCCCCCGCGGCCGGAGCGGCTCCAGACGGCTCCGTTCTCGCCAAGCTTCCGCCAAGCGACAAGCCTGCCCGTCTGCATATGAACGGACAATTGCAGCCATTCGCCGCTTGCCAGCTGAATGTCGCTTCGGTACACATCGGTCGGGAAGCGTTCATCCATTCCGTGATCATAGGCGTTCATGAGCTTGCTGCGCGACAGATAACCAACGGCGTCGCTGTCGCTGAAGTGCGTTAAGTCGAGTCGCTGGATATCTTCTCGCGCAACGCCGAAGCTCGTCACCGCAAGCGACACCGCTCTCTCGCGAGCCGCCTGCCGATCCATGACGGCGGACGTCCCCGTCGAAGTTGCAGCCGTCTCCAACTGGGGAATGATCTGAAATGCAATAAATAATAGAACGCCTAAGCAGGATGCCGCTAGCCATCTCAATGAGAACAAGTAATCACTCCGTTCGTAGGGACAGGAATTCAAGTAAACGCATTCATGGCGAAGCCTTGTCACCGATGACACTCATTTTCGTCCCCATAACTGCTTAAATGGCCGCATAATTGAGAGAACGACGGATAAACCTCGTTATGATCCCTGTTTATGGCGATAATATCTGCGTAAAGCGGTACTAGTGTATAATTCGGCTAATTCCGGGCTTGTTTCGCTAACCTGTAGAGGTCTATAATGCGTTGTGAATGTTTGCAAGCCTTCCATTACATCATACTATCCAGCCGAATTTCTGCCAAGAAAACGGGGGAACCAACTGTCGTATGCTTGACCGCATGCGGCTTCGGGGTGAATTCCGGCGTCACCAGCGCCGGATAGGGCAGCCTGTTCAAGCCCGAACCCGTCAGCTAACCTCGTAGGCTGCTCAGAACAGGACTCGTGCGCGCGAAAGCACTGGAGTTCCAGTGCTTTTTGTTTTGCCCGCTTACAGGAATAACGGCACAACTCCGTGATGCCGGATGAGGTGAACGTATTGTACATCAAAGCCAAGAGTTGGCTTAACGCTTCTCCGCCTCGAACGCTAACCATTGGCTTCGCTCTTATTATCGCAGCCGGCGTCCTGCTGTTGAAGCTTCCGATCTCTGTCCGTGAAGGCCATGATCTCAGTTGGTTGGACGCCGTGTTCACTGCCGCATCGGCGACATGCGTGACGGGACTGGTTGTGGTTGACACAGGAACGTTCTTCTCTACGTTCGGCCACTGGGTCATCCTGGCGCTCATTCAGGTTGGCGGTCTCGGATTCATGACGATGAGCACTATGTTTGCCTTCTTCATGCGGCGAAGGCTGTCATTGAAGGAACGCCTCATTCTGCAGGAGGCGTTAAATCAAGACAGTCTGCAGGGAATCGTGAAGCTTGTTCGCAAAGTGATCTTCTACGCACTTACGATCGAGGCTGCAGGGTCCCTGCTTTATACGCTGCGGTTCCTGTTCGATATGAATGCGGGCAAGGCCATCTATTACGGCATCTTCCACGGCGTCTCGATCTTCAATAACGCGGGCTTCGATCTGTTCGGCGATTATCGCAGCCTATCCGATTATCTGTCCGATCCGTTCGTGAACCTTCTCTCGATCGTTCTTATCTTCTTGGGAAGTGTCGGCTTTATCGTGCTGGCGGACTTGGTCGAGTATCCGAAGAGAAGGCGGCTTATGCTTCATTCGAAAGTCGTACTGACCGTGACGGCGTTCCTCTTCATTGCAGGAGCCGTACTCATTCTGATTTGCGAATACACGAACGAGAATACGCTGGATCCGCTCAACTTCGGAGACAAGTTTCTCGCTTCTATGCTTCATTCGATCTCCCCGAGATCGGGGGGCGTCAGCACGGTCGACGTCTCATCTATGCGGCAGGCCACCCAATTTCTGATCGTAGGGCTGATGTTCGTTGGCGCATCGCCGGGGTCGACCGGCGGCGGGATCAAGACGACGACGTTCGCCGTCATGATCGTCGCTATGCTTGCCGTCATCCGGGGGAAGGAGGACATCGTCCTATTCCGAAGCCGTCTGGAGAAAGACAAAGTGTATAAGGCCATTACCGTCACGATCTATTCGCTCGCGCTGCTGATTGCCGCGACGATGATTTTGTCCGTAACGGAGAATCATACCTTCATGACCGTTCTGTTCGAAGCGACATCGGCGTTCGCGACGGCGGGACTCTCCATGGGACTGACCCCGGAATTGACGGATGCCGGCAAGGCGATCGTTATCGTCCTGATGTTCATTGGACGATTGGGTCCCTTAACATTGTTTTATGCAGCAGGGTCAAAGCCTGGGCGAACTTTATACCGTCATCCGGAGGGCAAAATCTTAATTGGGTAACGAGGGGTGGCCGATGTGTTCGGTAAAGCAGTGAAATGGCTCTACGCGTCTCCGCCTCGTCTTCTGATGATCGGTTTCGCGCTCATTATTTTTATCGGCTCCCAGCTGCTGGCTCTCCCGGCCGCTTCTTCGACCGGAACGCGAACCGCCTGGATCGACGCCTTGTTCACCGCTACGTCGGCGACTTGCGTAACGGGACTTGTGACGCTGGATACGGGGACGCACTATTCGACATTCGGGCAGATCGTTATTCTGCTGCTCATCCAGATCGGCGGGTTGGGCTTCATGACGATGGCGACGCTGTTCGCGTTCTTCCTCAAGCGTCGAATCTCGCTCAAGGAACGGCTGATTTTGCAGGAATCGTTGAACCAGAGCAGCATCGAAGGCATCGTCCGCCTCGTGCGCCGGGTCGTATTCTACGCTTTGTCCATCGAAGCGGCGGGGGCTATCCTATTCACTTGCCGGTTTCTGTACGATATGAGTCCCGGCCGAGCGGCTTACTTCGGTGTTTTCCACGCGATATCTTTCTTTAACAATGCCGGATTTGATCTGATGGGGAATTTCAGTGGCTTAACCGGTTATGTCGGTGATCCATTCGTGAATATCGTGACGATGCTGCTTATCATCCTGGGCGGTCTCGGATTCATTGTGTTATCGGACCTGACGGATCTTCGCCGCAGCAGGCGTCTCTCGCTTCATTCGAAGGTCGTGCTGGGAATGACGGGGATTCTGATCCTGTTCGGGGCGTTCGTGGTCTTCATTTTCGAGTATTCCAATGCATACACGATGGGCAATCTTGGATTAGGGGAGAAAATATTGGCGGCTTTCCTGCAATCCGTCTCTCCGCGTACAGCCGGCGTTAACACGCTTGATCTGGCGTCATTGCGGCAAGCCACCCAGTTCTTCCTCGTCGTGCTGATGTTTATCGGCGCTTCTCCCGGATCGACGGGAGGCGGGATCAAGACGACGACGTACGCAGCGCTGCTCGGTGCGGTGTACGCGATGATTCGCGGCAAGGAGGACGTCGTTCTGTTCCGATATCGGCTGTCCCAGGAACGGGTGTACAAGGCGCTGACCGTCACGCTGATGGCGCTCGCGCTCGTCATGATCGCCACGATGATCCTGTCGGCGACGGAGGATCACCAGTTTCTGGAGATTCTGTTCGAAGTCACGTCCGCGTTCGGTACCGTCGGCTTGTCGATGGGGTTGACGCTGCAGCTGACCCTTGCCGGCAAAATTATCATTATCCTTCTAATGTTCATCGGAAGGCTGGGACCGTTAACGATGGGATATGCTCTCGGTCCGAAGCCGGGACGGGTGCTATATCGACACGCCGAAGGCAAAATCATCATCGGGTAGGAGAAGAGAACAGCTATGAGAGCAAGTCAATTTGTCATCCTGGGGTTGGGACGGTTCGGATCGAGCGTCGGCCAGGAGCTTATGGAGATCGGATGCGAAGTGCTGGGCGTCGATCGGGATGAAGAGAAAGTCGATGAATTCGCAGGCTCGCTGACGCATACCGTTGTGGCGGATGCGACGGACGAAGAGGTGCTTCGCTCGGTCGGCGTCCGCAACTTCGATTGCGGCGTCGTGGCGATCGGCGATGATATTCAAGCGAGCATCCTCGCGGCGATTCTGCTGAAGGAATTAGGCGTTAAGCAAGTCGTGGCCAAGGCGGTAACCGAGCTGCACGGCCGGGTGCTGGAACGCATCGGCGTCGATCGAGTCGTCTACCCCGAGCGGGACATGGGCATTCGGGTGGCCCATCAGCTGACCTCTCCGAACCTGCTCGACTTCATCGAGCTGTCCAAAGAATATACGATTGCCGAATTGACCGTTCCAGGCTGTCTGTCGGGCAAATCGCTCGCCAATGTGAACCCGCGCGGCCGCTTCGGCTGCAGCGTTGTGGCGATCAACAAAGCGAGAGGCATCGTCATCGCACCGAATGCGGACGATGTATTGAACGAGAAGGACGTCATGGTCGTGATTGGGACGAACGAGCAGATCGAACAGTTCCAGCATTCCATACGAAGCTAACTTTACTTGCAGCTAGCGGAAGCAGGGGGATAAGGAGAATTGCAGGGAGCTACCGCACACACCGTTCATGAACTGCTAATGATGCTTCTTCTGGTTCTCGGAGCAGGAATGGTGTCCGGGAAGATCGCGGCATGGCTGCGGCTGCCGGACGTCGTCTTGTTCATCGCGGCCGGGATGCTGCTCGGAACCGGCATGCATTGGATCTCGGAGGATAGCGGATCGATCGCGAATCAGCTTATTCTAGCGGTCGGTTCGGCTCTTATTCTATTTGACGGAGGCAGAGGCATCCGCTTGCAAGGGTTGAAGCGGGTGGTGCTGACCGTCAGCTTGCTTAGCACCGTTGGCGTTCTAGTGACCGTAGCGGTTACAGGCGCTTTGGCCCATGAGGTGTTCGGATTAGATTGGACGACGTCGCTGCTGATCGGATCTGTCATCTCGTCGACCGATCCGGCGACGATTATTCCGGTGTTCCGTCAGGTTCGAGTGAAGGAGAGGCTAAGAGAGACAGTAGAGAGCGAATCGGCGTTCAATGATGCGACCGGTTCGATTCTGACGCTCGCTCTCCTTGCCGTCTTGACGGGAGGCAAGAAGCTGCACTTCGGCGCGCTGTCGCTGGACTTTGCAACGACGGCGGCCGGCGGCTTGGCGGTCGGGCTTGTCTTCGCGCTTGTCACTCTCTGGCTGACATCTCACGCGCGATGGGGCGTGTTGGGCGACTATTCGACCGTCGCGATGATTGCGGCGGCGCTTGGCGCCTACTTGTTAGGAGAGATGATCCACGTCAGCGGGCTGATGGCGACCTTCACCGCCGGGATCGTCTGGGGCAATTCCACTTCGTTCGGCCTGCCGATCGATGAGGAGAAGAGGCGGGAGATGAGCCATGTGGCGGACAACGCTACGGTCATTCTGCGAATGCTTATCTTCGTGCTGCTCGGAAGCCAAGTCAACTTCAGCCTGCTTGGCAGCTACTTCTGGCCGTCGGCCGCGGTAGTGCTGGCGCTCGTGTTCGCGGCGCGTCCGCTGTCCGTATTCGCGTCCGCATTGCCGGACAAGAAGGCGCGCTGGTCCGGAAGAGAGCTGCTCTTCATGTGCTGGGTGCGAGAGACGGGAGTGATTCCGGCGGCGTTGTCCGGCATGATCGCCGCGCAAGGCGTCGCAGGCGCGAATCAGCTGTCCTCCGTCGTCTTCATGGCCATCGTATTCACGATTGTCGTACAAGCGGGCACGACCGCCTGGTGGGTGCGCAGGCTCGGATTGGAGGAACGTTCCGAGAACGAAGGGGCGCGAAATTAACGTATTGCCTGAATGAGAAAGCATCCATCCGTTCACGCTAAAGGAAGTGTCTGTTCCTTAGAGAGCGGGGGGATGAATCATGGAACGAGCTTTGCCTTTATGGGGACGGTCTGTCATCACGTTGTGGTGCGCCGTCCTTTTGCTATCGGGAGGGACGTTAACGAGCGCGTCGAGCGAACCTGCGGCTGCTCGAATCGGTGAGCCGACGGCGTACGCGGGGAAATTGACAGGCGGCGAAGCCTCCCGTCCGCGCGGCCTTGACTGGTTCGAGATGCAGCGGCGGTACAAAGGAGCGTTCGTGCTGTCGGCTCCGCGCGGAACGCGCAAGGTCGCCTTGACATTCGACGACGTGCCCGATCCTCGTTATACGCCTCTGATCTTGAACATCCTCAAGCAAGAGAAGGTTCATGCCACCTTCTTCGTCGTCGGCGGCCGCGCGAGGAAGCATCCCGCGACCGTCAGAAGAATCCGCAGGGAAGGCCACGCCATCGGCAACCATTCGTACAATCATCCGGACTTCTCGGGGCTCTCTCTAAGTCAAATGCAGAATCAAATCCGCCGAACGGAGAAGGCGATCCAAGAGACAGCCGGCGTCGCGCCTCGTCTCATACGGCCGCCTTATGGCGAGATCAAGCCGTCTCAGCTCGATTGGGCGCGAAGGAACGGCTATACGGTGGTGAACTGGGACGTGGATTCCTCGGACTGGCGGCAACTGAGCTCGAGGAGAGTATTCGCGAATGTCACGAAGTCGGTTCGCCCGGGATCGATCATTCTGCTGCATGCCGGCGGCGGCGAAGGGCAGAACCTGTTCGGCACAGTGCGTTCGCTTCCGCTGCTGATCGCTTGGCTCCGCAGCCACGACTATGAACCCGTCACGCTTCCCGAACTCCTAAACATCCCGGAGACACGCTAAGAGCCGGCCTTGAAGTAAGTTGGCTTACTTCAAGGCCGGCCGGCTGAAGAGCGATTCTCGCGTGATGACGGAACGAGGTTCCGTTATTTCCGTGTTCTGAGGTGCAGCATTGAGTTACTTCAATACATAGAGCTTCACTTGCTGGAAGCCGAACTTCGCCACCGATTCGCGAGATCCGGGAACAAAGATATCGACACGGTTCCCCTTGATCGCGCTGCCGGCATCCGTAGCCGTCGCGATCATGCCGCCCGTCGGCAAGCCGGAGAAGCTGTAGCCGGTGATGTACACCTTCGTGCCGAACGGAATCACCTTCGGATCGACCGCGATCGTGCCGAGCTTCAGCGGATTGCCGAAGTAATCGACGGGCCCCCAGGCATTCTCTTCGTTCGAAGCCGAATAAGCCGAAGCTTTCATGTCGATAACCTTAGAGTAGGAGAGCAGCAGGCCGTCCGATGTCGTGACCGATTGGGCGGAGACGTTGACAGCTTTGACGGAAGCGGCTGCAGCCGCTGCCTTCTTCGCCAGCGCGGCTTGCTTGCCCGCCGCCGCGTTCTGGGCGTCCGTCGCCGGAATGGATAGTGTCAGGCCTTGATAGACGTTGAGAGGATCAACCTTCGGATTCAGCTTCATGATCTTCTCGAGAGACACGCCGAACTTCTTCGACAGCGACCAGAATGTGTCGCCATCCTTCGCTGTATAAGGCGTTGCAGCGAAGGCGCTCATAGAAGGAAGCAGAAGAGCTCCTCCCAGTGCGAGCGCGAGCGTTCTCGTTCCGAGCTTCTTGTTAAATGCCATATGTGTAAGTACCCTCCTGGTGATTGCCGGCGAGGTTAGCTGTCGGGTTCGGGCTGGGAGTACAACCCTGCGCTTGCTTCGAAGCGCTTCACCCCAAGCGCGGCTGACGGAATGAGATTCCGGCCTGTCCGCGCAGCGAATCAAGTCCCCCGCACCATACGGTTTTGGCAAATTTGCTAGGGCCGCCCATATCGGCAGGCGCCCGCGCTAGTAGTGAGGATACCATGGATGCCAAGCTGGATGTAACCGGTAAGTATAGCCATCCGGATACAGATATGGAGGGAGACCGACCCTTGCGGCAGGTCAGGACAGGTTTGGTTCCCGGCCGCCCGGCGAGAAGAAGGCAAGCGTCTCCTCAATTAAATAACGAGTAGAAGCCGGGAGCCATGCCGGATTGCCATGAATGAGCGACGTCGTCCGTTTGATCGACTCCAGCTCTTTAATCCGGACGACGTACAGCTCATTATCCTCCAGAAGCTGCGGGCGGAGATAGGACTTCGGCAGCAGCGTTCCGGCTCGGCATGCGGACAGCAGGCGGACGATCGCTTCGAAGGAATCGATCTCCATGCGCACGTCGGGCTTCAAATTATATTGGCGGAACAGCTCGTCCGTCATCGTCCGGTACCACGTCCCGGGAGCGAACAAGATCATAGGCAAGCCGTTCAGATCATTCATGACCAGCTGCGTTCTCTCTAATATATAGTGCGTGCGCGGAAGCACCAGCATGAGGGAATCGTCGAACAGCGGCACGCTGGTAATGGAAGGATCGTCTTCCACCGACGAAGCGACGATGCCGAAGTCGACCTTGCGTTCCTTCACCAGCGTGGCGATCTCATGGGACTTGCCTGTAACGGCTTTGATCTCGAGATTCGGGTGCTTCTCGGTCATCGCGGTGATGAGTCCCGGCAGCGTCGTCTGCAGCGTCGTTAAGCTCGCGCCGATCGTGGTCACGGCCGCTTCCTCGGATTTGAACGAATTCAGACGCTGCAGGTATTCCCCGTGGAATCTGCGGAGCTCAATCGAGAATTCGTACGTTAATTGGCCCGCCGCCGTCAGTTCGAGCCGCTTGCCGATGCGGCGGAACAGATCGATGCCAAGCTCCTGCTCCAGGCGCGCGATTCGTCTTGACAGCGCCGGCTGCGTCATGTTCAGCCGCTCGGCTGCCCGATTCAGGCTGGTGTGCTCGACAACCGTCGCGAACAGCCTAATATCCTCCAGCATGTTGGTCTAGCTCCTTTGCTTATGCCGAATTGTTATAAGTTTTAATGAATAATCAGCATTTCCATTATAAGCGATAATAGAGTATCTTAGAAAGCGTGACGAAATGGTGACGTTTGGCCGCGAATGCGAACTGCGAGCCGTTATGAAAGCGTCAACCGTACGGTAGTGAAAGGAGAACGCACATCGACATGAGTGGAAATTCGTTTTACACCCGCAAACTTCACTCGCTGCTCGGAGTCATTCCGCTCGGGCTGTTCCTAATCGAACATGCGCTGACGAATTACTCCGCATTTGAGGGAGGGCCGGAGAAATTCCAGAAGAGCGTGCATGGGCTTCATGATCTGCCGCTGATCTTCTTCCTGGAGCTGTTCTTCATCTGGCTGCCGATTCTGTTCCACGGTGTATATGGTTTGTATCTGGCGTTCACGTCCAACCTGAACACAGGCCGGTTCCAATACGGGCGCAACTGGGCGTTCGCGCTGCAACGGATTACCGGCGTGCTGACGTTTATCTTCATCATCTGGCACTTGTGGCAGATTCGGGTGCAGGTAGCGCTCGGCGAGCTCACCACGGAAGAGTTCGGGTCTAAAATGTACGACATTATGCACAATCCCGCGTATTTCGTACTGTATCTCATTGGCGTCCTGGCGGCGACCTTCCACTTCTCAAACGGCTTGTGGGCGTTCTTGGTCAGCTGGGGAATCACGATCGGGCCTCGTGCGCAGCGCATCTCCTCCCGGATTTGCATGGGCATCTTTGTCATTATGTCCGTTCTATTTATTCTGTCGATGTTTGCGTTCCGCGGCGACGAGTTCGCAACCGTATCTGCGGTGGCAGCGAGCACGCTGCAACTGGGTTAAGAGGAGGGACGACAATTGGCTAATCAGAAACTTATTATCGTCGGCGGCGGCCTGGCCGGTTTGATGGCGACCGTTAAAGCGGCGGAAGCCGGCGCGCGCGTCGACTTGTTCTCGGTCGTGCCGGTCAAGCGTTCTCACTCCGTATGCGCCCAAGGCGGCATTAACGGAGCGGTCAATACGAAGGGCGAAGGCGACTCCCCATGGGAGCACTTTGACGATACGGTATACGGCGGCGACTTCCTGGCGAATCAGCCTCCGGTTAAGGCGATGTGCGAAGCGGCGCCGGGCATCATCCACCTGATGGACCGGATGGGCGTCATGTTCAGCCGGACGCCGGAAGGCCTGCTTGACTTCCGCCGGTTCGGCGGCACGCAGTACCACCGCACCGCCTTCGCGGGCGCGACGACGGGACAGCAGCTGCTGTATGCGTTGGACGAGCAAGTCCGCCGCTGGGAAGCCGCTGGCCTGGTGCAGAAGTTCGAGCATTGGGAATTCACCTCGGCAGTCATCGACGACGAAGGGATCTGCCGCGGCATCGTGGCGCAGAACCTGCGCTCGATGGAAGTGAAGGCGTTCCGCTCCGATGCGGTCATCATGGCGTCCGGCGGACCGGGCATCATCTTCGGCAAGACGACGAACTCGGTCATCAACACCGGCACGGCGGCCAGCGCGATCTATCAGCAAGGCGTCTATTATGCGAACGGCGAGATGATCCAGATTCACCCGACGGCAATTCCGGGCGACGACAAGAACCGTCTCATGAGCGAATCGGCGCGCGGCGAAGGCGGACGGATTTGGACGTACAAGGACGGCAAGCCGTGGTACTTCCTCGAAGAGAAGTATCCGGCGTACGGCAACCTTGTGCCGCGCGACATCGCGACTCGCGAGATCTTCGACGTGTGCGTGAATCAGAAGCTTGGCATTGACGGCGAGAACAAGGTGTTCCTCGACCTCTCGCACAAGGATCCGAAGGAGCTTGACGTGAAGCTCGGCGGCATTATCGAGATCTACGAGAAGTTCATGGGAGACGATCCGCGGAAGATCCCGATGAAGATTTTCCCCGCGGTGCACTATTCGATGGGCGGCTTGTGGGTCGACTACAACCAGATGACGAATATCCCGGGCTTGTTCGCTTGCGGCGAGTGCGAATATCAGTATCACGGCGCGAACCGCCTCGGCGCGAACTCGCTCCTGTCGGCGATCTTCGGCGGCATGGTGACCGGTCCGAAGGCGATCGAATATATGAAGGGCCTCAAGAAGTCCGCGGAGGACGTCTCCGAGAGCGTCTTCTCCCAAGAGCAGAACAAGCAGAACAGCAAGTACGAGTCTATCCTGAAGATGGACGGCACAGAGAATGCTTATGTGCTGCACAAGGAGCTCGGCGAATGGATGACGAACAACATGACCGTCGTCCGGCACAACGACAAGCTCGAGCAGACGATCGGCAAGATCAAGGAGCTTAAGCAGCGTTATCAGAAGATCAACATTAACGATACGGCTCAGTGGAACAACGCGGGCGTCGCCTTCACCCGCCAGCTGTGGAACATGCTGGAGCTGGCAGAGGCGATGACGGTCGGCGCGCTGCTTCGCAACGAGAGCCGCGGCGCGCATTACAAGCCGGAATTCCCGGAGCGCAACGACGAAGAGTTCCTGAAGACGACGAAGGCCAAGTGGACCCCGGAAGGGCCGGAGATCTCGTACGAAGAAGTCGACACGTCGCTGATCAAGCCGCGGAAGCGCGACTACACGACAGCCAAACACTAAAGGAGGGATAAGCGATGGCTGAGACGGCTACCGCGAAGCGCACCGTTAAGTTTATCATCACGCGTCAGGACAATCCGGAAGCGGCTCCCTATACGGAAGAGTTCGAGGTTCCCTATCGTCCGAACATGAACGTGATCAGCGCCCTGATGGAGATTCAGCGCAATCCGGTCAAAGCGGACGGCACGAAGACGACGCCGGTCGTCTGGGAGTCGAACTGCCTGGAGGAAGTATGCGGCGCTTGCTCGATGGTCATCAACGGCAAGCCGCGGCAAGCGTGCTCCGCGCTGATCGACAAGCTCGAGCAGCCGGTACGCATCGCGCCGATGAAGACGTTCCCGGTCGTCCGCGACCTCGTCATCAACCGCGAGCGCATGTTCCAGGCGCTTAAGCGCGTCAAAGCGTGGATTCCGATCGACGGCACGTACGATCTCGGACCGGGTCCCCGCATGGCGGAGACGAAGCGGCAATGGGCCTACGAGCTGTCCAAGTGCATGACGTGCGGCGTCTGCCTGGAAGCCTGCCCGAACGTCAACGACCGGTCCAGCTTCATCGGTCCGGCGGCAATCTCGCAGGTGCGCCTGTTCAACGCTCACCCGACGGGCGAGATGAACGCGCACGAGCGTCTGGAAGCGCTCATGACGGACGGCGGCATCGAAGGCTGCGGTAACTCGCAGAACTGCGTGCGCTCCTGCCCGAAGGGCATTCCGTTGACGACCTCGATTGCGGCGATCAACAAAGACACGACCAAGCATATGTTCAAGAAATGGTTCACGATGTAATCGGGCCGGATCGAGCCCGTACCGGCAACAGAACCGGAATCCCGCAGCAGACGTGCGTCTGCGCGGGATTTTCTTTTTGACGATGCGTCTATGCGGGGATTGTCGAATTTTTGTATAATGAATATGGGATTGTTAAATTGGAGGGAAGCGATTTGGCGCAGTTATATTACAAATACGGAACGATGAACAGCGGCAAATCGTTCGAGATTATCAAGGTCGCCCACAATTACGAAGAGCAGGGCAAGCAGGTGCTCATCTTCACGCCGGCGGTCGATACGCGCGGCGGCACTGAGACGGTTGGCTCGCGAGTCGGCATGACGCGTCAAGCGATCCCTGTCGATGAGCGAACGGACATGTTCGAGCTCGTCCGGCAGCGGGGGCAGGAGGAGAGAGTCTACTGCGTCCTCGTAGATGAAGCGCAATTCCTGACGAAGGAGCACGTGCTTCAATTAACGCGGATTGTCGACGATCTCGGCATTCCGGTGATGGCGTTTGGCCTGAAGAACGACTTTCAGAACAACCTTTTCGAAGGCAGTTACAACCTGCTTGTCTATGCCGACAAGATCGAGGAAGTGAAGACGATCTGCTGGTATTGCGACCGCAAGGCGACGATGGTTATCCGTTACAAGGACGGCGTTCCGATAAGCGAAGGAGACCAAATTCAGATCGGCGGCAACGAAGATTATAAACCGGTCTGTCGAAAATGTTATCAAGCGGCGTTCAAACCGAGAACCTGACCTTGCGGGTCAGGTTTTTTTGTGCGGGGGCAGGCTATACTGAGCCCGAAGACCTTCGCTTGTCCAGGCAAATAAGACAAGTTAATCCATCTCATTTTGAGATGATACTCATAGGAATTGATTATTTTTAACATGGCAAAGGATATACTATAATTTCTAAATGATGAGTTCTTATCGCGTCTCTTCACGATCTTAACAATCCGTATACCAAGGGGTAGGATCATGCCGACAGAAGAACAGATGTGGGAATCGTTTTACGGCCACAACCTGGGTTATATCCAGGAGCAATACGAGATCTACCTGCAGAACCCGGAAGCGGTAGCGCAAGAATATCGCGACCTGTTCGCGACCCGTGGAGCGCCTCCGCTGGAGGAGACCCGCATGGCCGCAGGAGCCGCCGTTACGGCTGGACCATTGAATGCGCAGCAGCTGAAGCATGCGGTAGCTGCGGGCAAGCTGGTGTGGAACATCCGCGCTTATGGCCATCTGGCCGCGAATATCGATCCGCTCGACATCGGCCCTAAAGCGGACGCGCGAGTGCTCGAGCCGGAGACGTACGGCTTGAAGCCGGCCGATCTGGCGGCATTGCCGGCCGATCTCGTATGGGAAGGCGCTCCGGGCGGCGTGCGCGACGGCTGGGCTGCCATTCAGAAGCTTCGCGATACGTATACCGGAACGATCGCATTCGAGTTCGGTCATGTGCATGACGAAGACGAACGGAAATGGCTGAGCGATTATGCCGAGCAATTCATTCCGGCGCAGAAGCTTGGCGGCGACGAGCGCCGCAAGCTGGTGAAGCGCCTGCTGGAAGCCGAGCAATTCGAGGACTTCCTGCAGAAGACCTTCGTTGGAGCGAAGCGATTCTCGGTTGAGGGCAATGACGTGCTCGTCGCGCTTGTCGACGAGATCGTACACGAATTGTCCAATGCGGGCGTCGGGCACATCACGATGGGGATGGCGCACCGGGGCCGTCTTAACGTGCTCGCGCATGTGCTGGAGAAGCCTTATTCGAAGATTTTCTCCGAATTCCATCATTCGACGAACAAGAGCGTCACGCCGTCCGAAGGCTCGATCGGCATGAACTACGGCTGGTCCGGCGACGTCAAATATCACTTGGGCGCCAATCGCTCGATCAAGACGGGCGAGACCGTCGAGACCCGTCTCACGCTGGCGAACAACCCGAGCCATCTGGAATATGTCAACCCGGTCGTGCAAGGCTTCGCGCGCGCAGCGCAGGAAGACCGGAGCAAGCCGGGCTATCCGGTTCGCAATGAAGATGCTGCGGCATCGATCGTTATCCATGGCGACGCGGCCTTCCCGGGCGAAGGCATCGTCGCGGAGACGCTGAATATCGGCCAACTGCCGGGTTACCGGATCGGCGGCACGATTCATATTATCGCGAACAACAAGATCGGCTTCACGACGGAGAGCCATGACTCTCGTTCGACCCATTATTCGAGCGACCCGGCGAAAGGTTATGAGATTCCGATCGTGCACGTCAACGCGGACGACCCGGAAGCTTGCATCATGGCTGCCCGCATGGCGAGCGAATATCGCCGGCTGTTCAAGAAGGACTTCCTGATCGACCTGATAGGCTATCGCCGTTACGGCCACAACGAGACGGACGATCCCGAATCGACCCAGCCTCTCATCTACAAGAAGGTGAAGGCGCATCCGACGGTCAGCCGCATTTATGCCGATAAGCTCATCTCGCAGGGCGTGTTCGCCGAAGAAGAATATGCGCGGATCAAGAAGGCGGTCGTTGATCGGCTGAAGGCCGCGTATGAAGAGATGAAGCAGCGCGAAGGCCAAGAGGCGGTACATCAGACACCGCCTTCGTCCGGCGAAGCGAAGGCGGCCCCAACGGGCGTATCGCTGACCAAGCTGCGCGCGATCAACAAGGATCTGCTTCATTGGCCGGAAGGCTTCACGGTGTATCCGAAGCTGCAGAAGATCTTGGAGCGCCGCGCCGCTTCCTTGAACAAAGGCGAGAAGGTCGATTGGGGCCATGCCGAGACGCTGGCGTTCGCCACGATCCTGGCGGAAGGCACGCCGATCCGGATCACCGGGCAAGACGCGGAGCGCGCGACGTTCGCCTTCCGGAACCTGGTGCTGCACGATCCGGAGACCGGCGCGTTGTACTGCCCGCTGCACAAGCTGCCGCAGGCGAAGGCATCGTTCGCAATTCACAACAGCGCGCTGTCGGAGTCGGCGATTCTCGGCTTCGAGTACGGCTACAACGTGTTCGCGCCGAATACGATGGTCATCTGGGAAGCCCAATACGGCGACTTCGCCAACGTGGCGCAAGTGCTGATCGACCAGTTCGTCTCCTCCGGGCGTTCGAAGTGGTCGGAGCGGAGCGGTCTTGTCATGCTGCTGCCGCATGGCTATGAAGGCGCGGGACCGGAGCATTCCAGCGCTCGTCTGGAGCGTTACCTGCAGCTGTCCGCGGAAGAGAACTGGACGGTCGCTAACGTGACGAGCTCCGCGCAGTACTTCCACCTGCTTCGCCGCCAGGCGTCCATTCTCGGCACGGACGACGCACGTCCGCTCGTGCTCATGACGCCGAAGAGCTTGGTTCGCAATCCCCGAGCCGCATCCTCGCCGGAAGAGTTCGAGAAGGGCTCGTTCCGGACGATTATCGAGCAGACGGGATTGGGCGGCAAGCCGGAGCGCGTCGAACGCTTGGCGCTGTGCACCGGCAAAGTCGCGATCGATCTGGAAGACGCGATCGACAAAGAGAAGTCCGGCGACTTCGACTGGCTTCATGTCGTGCGCGTCGAACAGCTGTATCCGTTCCCGGCGCAGGAGATTGCAGCCGTTCTGGCTCGCTTCCCGAACCTGAAGGAGATCGTGTGGGTACAGGAAGAGCCGCGCAACATGGGATCTTGGAGCTTCATCGAGCCGCGCGTCCGCGAGATCGCGCCATCCGGCGTGTCCGTGCGTTACGTAGGACGTCCGGACCGTTCGAGTCCGGCGACCGGATTCGCGCAAGTTCATGCACTGGAGCAGCAATTCATCGTATCTCAAACGTTAAAGCCGAGTCCGACGTTGACTCATAACCTGGGGAGGTAGCAGCAGTGCAACAGATCACAGTACCGGCAATGGGCGAATCGATTACGGAAGGCACGATTGCTAGATGGGCCGTTAAAGTCGGAGACGCAGTGAAGCAGGGGGATCTGCTCCTCGAGCTGGAGACCGACAAAGTCAACCTGGAGATCAGCGCTGAATCTGACGGCGTGATCCAAGAGATCGTGCGCCAGGAAGGCGATACGGTTCAGATCGGCGAAGTGCTCGGCACGATCGGCGAAGGCGGCGGCGCAGCTCCTGCTCCGGCAGCGGCAGCGCCCGCACCGGCGGCAAGCGCTCCGGCTGCGGCACCTGCTGCGCCGGCAGCCCCGGCCGCAGCGCAGGCGCCGGCTGCTGCAGCGTCCGCTGGCAGCGTGCCGCTGGCAACGCCGGCAGCACGCAAGCTGGCGCGCGAGCAGGGCATCGACCTCAGCGCGAC
>NZ_JACJVN010000054.1 GCF_014212015.1 Cohnella lubricantis
TCTTGTTCAGCAAGCCCTAAATAAATCCTTGTTCGGGGGATACCCGCATTAACTCCGGCCGCTCTTTATAAATCTCGTCCAGCGTTTTACTTTCGTTTCCAATGATATGAATTCCATCATTCACTTCAATCTGGAATCCAGATATCAGCTTTCGGATTAATTCTTCTGCGTGCGTCTTGTTCTTTGCAAATACGATACCTTCAAATTTGCATGCTGCTTTATTGCTCAGCAGCTTTCTATAATAAAAATGTACAGAGTATATCATGGAACCTCCTACACTTGATAATAATGCACTAATCCTGCCCCGTACTATAATTCAAACAAAAGATTTAATCTATTCTTTTCATGTAAGCTTGTCGATGAATGCAAGAGCGCTTTATTGAATTGATCTGATTTTGTGATTACATCATCTAGCAACTTAAGATTTTCTAGTTGAAAAGCGTTAAGTTCTTCATGTACTTTTTTTATTTTTGAAATCGGAACGGAATTGACAAAGGTAAAGCACTTTCCAAGAATGCCCACTACTACATCGGATAATTGAATATACTTATTTTCTTTGGAATCTTCGAATCTGTAGAAGCCGGCGTCTTTCGGTAAATCCAAATCCATTTCCTTCATCAATCGTTTGATATGATCTTCATTATCAAATATATGTGTAGATGCATTAAATACCATTAATGGCCTAACGTAAAAATGAGAATAGTCTGGAATTAATAAATGATCCGTTTCCATCGATAGGAAAGATAGCTCGCTCTTGCTTTTAACTTGTTTCAACATTTGGGTGATAGATTTGACCCAAACATGCGAGTACATATTTTCTGCAAACTCGTCTAGAAATTCCATTAAGGCATCAACAAATTGCTCAAGACTCTCCTTTTTAATGTTGGGGTATTCAAAGTCAAATAATAATTTAACAACTCTTTCCTTATCACTAATTACGGCTTCATACAGTTTGTTTTTTAATTCATTGATAAAATTATGGTGAATGAATGGGCCATCAAGAGCGTCAATTATTAACGTGTCGATAATATCCACTAGCGAGTAATATAAAACGTTTACGGTAGAATAGTGGATATACAAGTCACTCTGCAGCAACCATTCCAATATAATCTTCAACTTAGTCGATGAAAGGCACTCAACGAAGCCCCCATCTGCGATATGTTTAAATTTGATTTCTTTTATCGTCTTAGGCAATCTTAGTTTTTCAAATAGTTCATTAATATCGGCATTACTTTGGTTTTGAGTGTACATAATGCCGCCTAGTACGAAATTAGCATCTTCGGAAGTGTTGAATCCCCCTTCCACTAGACGAAACTTTCTAGCGTTATTAGTCTCATCGTAGAAGAATGTCCAAGGTAGATTCAAATCCGTTATGTTGTAAGCTTGTCTTAACATGTTCTGATATTCCGATATATCCATAAGAACACCCCACCATAATTTCTATAAAACTCAAGTCATCCCAAGTGCCGGGCCGAATTTCAGACTAAAGCATTTTTTGAAGTAAGATGGGCCGCCACCTATCGTTTTCTGCAGAAAAAACTCATCTTGATTCTACCGTCCACCTTGTCCAGAAAAACGTATCCACTTAACTTCTATAAGTCACCTGGACTCTCATTCATTAGTTAAATCATTATTCGGCAAAAAAAAGTAAAATCCTATTTTCGACAAAAAAAGAACCTTTAATAGGTCCTTTGTAGCCTCCTGTGTCTAGGGCGCAAGAGAGCTTTTCATTGTTCAATCTGCCCGTTTGAAACCATAATACTCAAGCATCTCCCTTTCCTCTTTCTTTAATACCGGAACACCCCAAACTAAAGAATATTTAGCCCTAGTATTCGCAACGTATCCTATACGTCCTGACTCAAGTTCCTTTTCAATCCACTGTTTCCAATGACCACTCCCCGCATTGCGACGGCTCGACACCACCATTACACTATCAAAATCCTTTCCCTTGACTGAATGAATGGTGTGAATTGAAACGAGATTTATCCTATCTGTTGTATTGTAGGCAGTGATACGAACTTTTGCAGTACCCCGAGGTGATATCATTTTAGGTATATCTTTAAAGTCTCTCTTCTCGCTATCAAATCTTAATAGATCTTTATATGCCTCTTGTATTATATGTAAAAAATGATTGTTGAAATTCTTGTACCAAGTCGAATAATTAATACCATCAAATTTCACCAAATCGGAAACTGCAGAACATCCTTCCAAGAAATCTTTAATAAAAATTCTCCATCTATAAACAGAGTCAATTGCATTTGGACAGTAGTAATTATTTCTTGTTTTTGCCCCACCAAACCACCTTTGCATATGCTTACTAGCAAGTTCTAGTGCTAATTTTCGTGATTTTGGTGTATTTTCAATCCATAATTGTAGTGCATCTAAGATTGGATGTATACTTTCCTTAGAGTTTGTTTCAAACTCTTCTTTTAATGTTTGTTGTCGAACCAATATAGCTGATCTGTTGAAGGGGATATCATTTCTCTCAAGAAAGTCTAAATACTTTTGATTAAGTGAAGTTAGATCATGATATTCCAAATAGCAAACACTCTTATCACCCATTTTATCAGCTGCTAAACCACGTATAGGCAAGGTAATACCTAGCAATTTGTTGGATGTATTTACTATAGAATCACAACTTCTAAAGTTGTCGGTCAAAAAATACCTCTTAAATCCAGACAAATAATCTTTTGTGGTTGCTGGATTAGCATCCTTAAACTCGTATATCGATTGATTAAGGTCCCCCACGAAATGGAGAGTTGAACCAGAATCCTTTAATTGATTAAGAATGTTAATTTCGATCCATGAGAGATCCTGGCATTCATCTATAATAATAACCGGGAAACGTGCAGCTATAAGTGAAGCTATTCTAACATTCTTCTTTAACACATAGTACGCTATATTATTTATATCCTCAAAATTAGCAAAACCATCTGTTAAAAAGGTTTGCTTAACTTTTTTTATTTCCTTTTTAATAAAGTCAAACCCTAATAGTTGATTGTTTCCATTCTTTTTTCGGAAATTTTGTATAAATTCTTGTACTTCAGTTAATTGATAATACTCCTTTAAAGGAAGTTTATAATTTTCCGAATAATAAATAACAAAATCATTAATTTTATAATTGTAATAAATTTGGTTGGCGTATACGTCTGGTCCCATTGAATTGAGGTTCATATAAGGTAGTTTATATTTTTTCAACCAATGGTTTCCGTGTACATCTAGATTTTTGTCGATTAGCCTATACGAAGTATCGCCTCCTCTATTTTTATGTTTAAAATACTTATATCCAAAACTCTGAGCAACAAAACCATGTATAAAACCAGTTAGAGTTCCTATATAGTGTGGGTACAATGTAGTTAAACCAGAAAAGAGTTTAACGCGCTCTTTAATAGTATCCGTCGCCTCGTTAGTAAAAGTGAGTACCGCAATGCCTTTGTTTTTTGAGTACCACTTACTAATCTCATATGCAGTTTTCAAACCAACAACTTCCGTCTTGCCACTCCCAGCACAGGCTTCTAAGAAGATGTTTTCCGTCGTATGGGATAGAACATACTTTAATTGTTGTTCAGTTTTTTCGGCCACTTTACTTTGAATAAGTGATATATATGAACCTGCTGCTTCTTTATTTTTACTTAGAGTATCTACGATCTTTTGCTCCATCTCTCCCCTGTTCATCTTTCACCACCGCCACAAGCCCAAATTATTGCTTTCCGAATGTAATCTGGAATGTTCATGATTTTACTGATATTTTCGTAAACTTCCATAATATTGGATTTATTATCATTAATCGCATCCAAATGCCCCTGTATTTGCGATTCCAAATATTCTGTTAACTTCTGGGCGTAGATGCCTTTCCCAATCTCGTCCACGTTAATATGTTTAAAAAGGTATTCAGCATCCTCTTTTAACCCTTGTTCGTCTCCTGCGTACTCATTATCTTTTTCAAAAATCGAAATACAACGTTTTTTTACTGTTCCCTCTGCAGGCCATATATCATGAATAATCCTAGCCATTAAACTGGTGTTACCATTTATGGCTAAGTCGTATTCAAATGTTTTTAATGGTGAACTAAATAATCGCCCCCAAGTACTCTTGTTAATATCTTCAATTAGGTTAAGTGCACTATTGCCCCCTACAGGTGACTCATTAGGTAAAGGGAAAATATCTTGAAGCGTAGTTAAGGGCTCGTCATCTTTATCTTTTTTCAGTTCACCTTTCTCATCGTAAACTAGAATCTTGAGTTTCGGCGGATCATTATCCGTAATTCCTGAACAAAAAATAGGCAAATGCACTCCACTAGAAGAACCATCGCAGTTAGAGAACAACTTCATAAAATGTTTAAAGTTGATTCCGTTGATATTGATAGTAGATACACCAGCTTCTTCTAGCGAAGTTGGCAATAATGTTTCTGAGTTAGCCAAAGCTGTCTTATTGTACTGTGCCAATACAATCTTTGCAAAAGTGGGTAAAAGCATAGCCTCACTAATGCCTTCTACAAGAATTATCCCCTTTGAAAACAATAGTGTAGATTTTGTAACATCTAGCCACCTATTAATATAGTTTTTGCTTTCGCCTAAATCGATCTCTTTTAACGGCGTTGCAATAATCCTGTCTTCCCTTTGGGTAATGTGAATTAAATTGTTTATATCTATTGAAGAGGCAAGTACTGGAGAATGTGTAGTAATAACGACTTGTAAATTCTCTAACTTACGGGTTACCTCTTCTAAATACTTAATAAATTTGACTTGAAGCTGGGGATGCAAATGAGCTTCTGGCTCCTCAATTAATAAAACAGTCATCATATTATTATCTTTTAATAATTCAAGCTCTGCAAATACAGTGGCTATATATAACAAGTTGTTATATCCCAAGCTATTTGTAGCAATATCCCTAAATTTGTTGGGGTCACTCTGTTGAACACCCGGGAAAAATACCATTTTTATACTTTCTACAATTTTATTAAATGTTGTCTCCGCAAATTGAAGATTTATGCTCTGACCAAGACGTTGTCCCAATGCTTCCTCTAGCTTGGCATTAATGTTGATTTTTGCACTTTCAATTTCATTATATTTTTTTTCAGCATTACTCGTAATTTGAAAGTTAAAATCAGTTACATTTTTGACAAGTGAATCTTTGTTATCACCATACTGTTTTTTTAATAATTGAGCCAATCTCGATCGCTTCCCGTTAACCAACTTCTCCTCTGCATCCCGAAGAGGTGGAAGGTAAATACATTCAATGCAATCAAAAGTTTCCTCCTCGAAAATGCTAGATTTCGAAGCGCCTCCCCAAATCTCCTTCTTATAGTAACCCTTCCTATTTGGGTTTGAGTTAACCTCTAAGTGCAGTTGGGCTTTAAAGTCAGCATCGCACCAAGTTAGAAATGTAACTTGTTCATCCGAACTTAGAGAATCCAAGGTTAGGTCTATTCTAATATCAGGAGCAGAGTACTGCTTGTCCAAGGATATGTAAAAATCATCCTCATCAATATTCATATAAGAAAATTCGTTTTCCCGAAGAATTAGTCTTAATGCATTAACAATCGTTGTCTTACCGGAACCATTTTCTCCAACAAGCACATTGAGTCCTTTGTTTAATCTTACTTCTGAGTTCTCTTTACAATTCTTATACCCTGAAATATTCAATCTGGAAATATACAATATAACCGCCACCTTACTAATTTACTAACATGAGTAGATAATTCGACACAAATTCATTTCACCCTGCTAGAACCCATTTGAGAAACAATTTGATGCACTATTCCGGTAACAGGAACCCATATTGTCCCAAACAATAAAATATCGGATAACTGGATATTCTCTGATAATAAAGAAAACGATCCTTTTACCTTTCTCGATTGCCTAGTTTTCGGAGGTTGTTCATTTTGACGGTCATGGAAAAACAAATTTGTTGCTTTCAGAAGGAGCATTTTGCGTAAGAAACAAAAATAGCGAGCCGCTGCGACCAAATAGGCTCACATCGTTTCGCCAATGAAAGATCTTTCAACATTATAAGGATGTCGTTCAATAAAGCGCTGTTGATTTGATGATGAAACTCATTACCCTATCCCCAGTCATCAGTAAGATTCAATACTCTTTTACAGATATCGCATTGAACTTCGATAACTAACCCAATACCCGTTGGAATGAATTTATATATAAACTTAGCCCCTGCCACATCAACTGCTTTACAGGAGTCCCACTCCCGAATCCTGTTCTCCATTTCTGCGGTTATTTCGAATATCATCCTAATCCCTCTTTAATTTTCGTCATCCTTCATAAAACCATCTATTTTCCTGCCCAAACGGTAAATTAAGAACATGAAAAATCCAATCGCTATCGATTCAACGGCATTTCCCCATTCATGATTTATTATAAAACCTACGCCTAGTCCCAGCATTATTACAATAAACACCTTGAAAGATGGATTCTCAAGCTTATCTAACCACCGACTCATTAACAAACCACCCTTCAAAACGTCAACATCCTAAATTGAGCCTTATTCTTTACTATTTCCCACTTTAAATCCATTTAAAAACTGCGTAGTTCCAAAATCTTATAAAGACTCATTTGTCTTAAACTTCATCCGAATCCAGTTCTTCTATATCTGCGGTTATCTCAAAGTACATTTTGATCCCAGCCACCAAGGGCGCATCCTCATCAGGTAAAGGCCCGATATTCAAGGTATATCGTTCATCGAATTTCTTTATCCTCAAACCGTGCAATAAGATCCGAGCTTCCTTCTGATAACGATACTTGGGAAATTTATAAAACAGTTCTTTTCTTTGATCGGTTGGCTCAATATAAAACTCTTCATTCTCGAATAATTTGTAGTTAATGTGAGATAACTCGGCTCCAAAACCTTCACGATGGATAGCTTTCATAATCTGTTCGTAAAAAGGTCGTGCTTGAATAATCAAAGTTGCCGGTGCATCGTCAGAGTGTGCATTGAGGGCTGCATTTGAGGAAAAACCACTATACATTCTTTCATCAAAGTCATGACGAACCCGCTGCAGACCAGGTCGGGTTACGTTTTGCAATAAATCAAGGCCGCGAAATGAATAAAAACAGAATGTTGGTACAGAGTAGGTGGATTTTCTTCTCAGCAATACATATTCCCCATCGGGCAATACTTCCAAGTCGTCCCCAAATTTCCTCCCACATTGCTCAATCCTTGGGTCCGTCTTCTTTAATCGTGCAAAAACACCCTCATACAAATCACCTTGTTCACTGTTACCAGTTTTTTTGGCTATATTGATGTATTGACCAGGACATGAGAAACTTACTTTCCCATCCTTCAAAGCTTTCATCCATTTTGTAGCACCGAACTTAAATAGAATCAATGAATTTTCTTCTGGAACCATAGAACTAATTCTCCTACCTATGATTATCTCAACCCTTTTCGTCCGTATTTTAGCACAATCTCAGAATAACTACCCGTTATTTCGTTAAACGATTAAAAAGGTAGTTGAACCGTTATCTGGATGCTTAACGATAATTCTGTAAATTTGTCGAAACTGCTATAATAATAGGAAACGACAAAAAGGACAGATTCTGTGAACAAAGAATGGCTATTGAACTATTTGAACACCCAAAAAAACCGTACATTTGATATCCATCGGCTGGAGAAAGCATTTATGTCCGCCGTTGGTATAGATGCCTTTTCCTATAAAAAGTTTGCCGGTTTTGTGCGGGATTTAGAATATGATGGGGAGATTGTACCTGTAAAAAATAAACAAAAAATCCACAATGGAAAGGACCCCCACCTCCCTGTGGAATGGCGATTGATAAAAAAACAGATTGAATCGAGGTGGAATATAGGACGGTTTATGACCTTGGCTTCGCTCATTGATTTGTCCTTTTATCAATCCCACCCTGGAGAACAAACGGAAGAAGCCTGGAGTCGCATTTCGGCCGTAGCCGCTTTCTTAGAAAGCCAAGGCCCTAAAATATGGGTTTCCCGGGAAGAACGATCATACCAGCTGTTCCATGATGAAAAATGGTTGGATAATAGCGAGGGGAAAGAATTTTTGCGGCGAATCAAAAAAACTCTTCCCGATCTTTATGCTCGTGTCTATGGTGAGCCTTTTGTGTATTGGCTCCAGCCTCGTATGCTGACAGAGGACGTACGTCGCATCTTGATCGTGGAAAACCGTTCCCTCTTTCACTCATGCAGGAGGGTGCTAGAGGAAGGCGGGAACATATATGGCCTAAGCCCAGAACTCTTGATTTTTGGGCGGGGGAAACATATTGTCTCTTCCTTGTCATACCTGGAAGACTTGCGAGTCCCTGTGCCTTATACAACCATTTGGTATGCAGGAGACTACGACCCTAGCGGCTTTGCTATTTATGATAGTTTGAAGCGCTCATACCCCGATTATCCCATTCAGCTAGCGATATCGTTATATGAAGAAATTGCTCAGCAGGCTAAATCGCCTGTTCCTATAAAACCGGGTCAAGTTCAAAACCGAGAACAAGTCGCACTGTTTTTTGAAGAAGTAAAACCGTATCCACTTATTTTGGATAAGGCCGAACAATCATGGAGCAACCGGGTTCGCTTCCCTCAAGAAGCTATCTCCTATGAAACGATGCAGAAAGGGGGCCTCACATGAACGGTGAAATTTGGGAAGGGTTCCGGGAACGGACCACCATGCTAAACCCCATCTTTATGTTAGGAAAAGGGATGGAAGTCGGGGCTACCTTAGCCCCCTATCTCCCCCAGCTGTTATTGGCGATATTACTTGAGGTCTTTTATCGGGAAATCAAAGATGACGAGAAGCGATCCCGGTCTGATCTCGTTGCTATCGCTAAAGCAATCATGGAACATCAAAACTTGCCCCATGACGATGACAAAGCCGAACGGTTAATCAGTGGCCTTGTGTCCTACGGAAATCCCAATCTACGGAACCCGTTCAGCGCCAAAGTGTTCGACCCATCTAGTGGAATGTTTAGCGATAAACCATTCTTGTATTTGACGATCGATACTGAGTACCGGAAACGGGAAGCCATCTATAAATTGACGCAAGCCTCCCAAAATATGATCTTTTTAAGTCGAGAAGTCATTTTGGAGTTTTCCATTGAGTTCGAACAGCTTTATACCTTAAAACTGATCCGCAACAATAATTTTCGGTCCGCCCTTCAGTCTCTGGATGTATTGATTACGAAAATCAAGCAACTGATCATACAAGAGCATGATTACCGGAGGCATCTGCACCGCAATCCCAAAATCCTCATGGAACAAGGAACGCAGGCAAGAAAAGAACGGCGGAATGAAATTGAGCGTCAGTTTGAAGAGTCCAATCAGCGATTTGATAAAATGATTCGCATGTTGGCAAACGTGGATTTGGCCACACCGGAAGCACGTTTCCACATCCTCGAAATGGAAATGAAAGTCCATGCAACCATGACTTTATCGGCCAAACTGCATGCGGAGCTTTATCAAAATATTGAGTTGGAGCTGTCCATTCGAAAGTACCGTCCGTCCGCCTTTATGAAACGGCGCAACGTTTCTTTTAAAACCGATATTTGGGAAAACGAGCTGCTGGTAAAAGGAATTCCGGCCAATACGATGGAGAAGCTGCTCTCCCCTTTCTTTTCCCCTCGAGCGCCCTTTATTTATCCAATGGGGTTAATCTGGAGCGAACAGGAAGTACGTCATCATGACGATGAGATCCAAGAAGAGGCTGAGCCGAAAGAACAGTCCTTGGAACCGAAAGAAACCCGAGACTGGTCCGCTTTATGCCGCTATTGGGCCCCGGTAATCCGTAATTTGATTTATATGGGAGAAGTCAGTTTACGGGACATCCCTGCAAAAGAATGGACCATTGAAGCACTGGAATTGTGGATGATCTTTAAAACGGATGTGCTGGAAGTCCCTCACCTGTTTACAACACATCAACCATATGAGGATGAGCGGATGGAGTTGATTCGGCATCTCATCAATTCAGATCCGTTTTTTAACGAGATTGCGGGAAAAACCATACGGGCTCGTTTTGAACGAGGAGCTCCCCTTCAGTTTTTCGGGGTGCGCATCTCCCCTATCGTTATCAGCATCAAAGATCCTGCCGAGGAGGATACTTCCCATGCCATTTACAGCAGAACAACTTCATAAAAGTGCGTCCATTTATTTTTATTTGCTCCGTCATAAAATGGTCGACCGAAATCAAGATTTTCTGGCACCCTATTTTTCCGAACAAGAAATTCACGAGGCCACGAACATCATTGCCAAACAATCTGGAACTATGATTCTGGAGACGCCAACAAAACTCCATTTGGTTGTGGAACCGGAAGGCAGTGTGTACGCCTCTTCTTTTACACAGTTAAAGGACAAGCATTCCCGAATCAAAAACCGGGACGAATTGGATTTGCTTCACATCCTTCTCATGGTGCTGCTGTGTGAGATGGACGGGGATTTATTGATTCGTAACGAGCAGGAAATCAGCGGGGTTACCATTCATAAATGGATTGAACTAGTGGACCAAACCATGGCCCGATGGGACCAAGAGTTGCAGAAACAGCCGGAAATCGAAGCGGAATGGGGCATCGCTATTATTCAGATTAAGGACATGTGGTTTGCCAAACAGCCGTATGAAGACGGAGGGGGCAAACCTGTGGCGTCTACGAAAACAAAGTATTCGTATTGCACCTTAGCTGCAAATTTGCTGGTGGAAGAACGGCTTCTTCGCATCATCGAAGATGACGATCAAACCATTCTGCTCCCAACCGATGAACTTTATGACCGACTTGATCTTCTCTATCACGACCATGACCGGTTTAAACAGCTCAAATCTATTATTGATGCAGGGAGGAACCAGGATGCCAGCCATTAATGCCTTACGCATAACCGGGCCGCGCTATAACAAGCAACTTAAATTTTACTTGGACAGCGTGTTCGATTTCAATGCCGACCACACCCTTCTATCCATGATTAACAGCGGAGGAAAGGGCGTATTGCTGCAATTGTTGTTTCAAGTGGTCCTTCCCATGGTCTCTTGGGGCAAGGAGGGGACTTCCACCGTACGCCACTTCTTTTATGATGAGAAGGGAAACTTTAAACCATATCCTTTTTATGTATCTGTCGAATGGGTACTGGATACGACTCCGAAGCGCTATTTAGTTACGGGGATTGCATATTTTGCAACGAAATCCATGAAAAAAGAAGATAACACCGAGAACGTTGAGGTGGACTATACGACCTTTGTTCGGGAATATGGGGAACACGAACGCTTTACTATTCGTGATTTGTCATATTACGACGAGCAGAACCGCTCAATTATGCCTTATAAAGAGTGGTGCGATCTTCTTCGCTCCGGCGCAGACGAATTCCGGTATTTCACAAACTCCTCTAAAGATAAAAAAAGGTACAAGGAAACGCTGGCGTCCTACGGCATTTATGCGGATGACTGGGCGGAGATGGTCAAAATGAATCGAAATGAGGCCGGCATTCAGGATTATTTTGAGAAGGTGTTTCCAAATTCCCGTACCAATATGGGTTTGTTTAAAGAGCTTTTAATTCCGACGATTGCCGAACGCTTGCATAACGATGCGGAGAGTAGCACAGATCTGGCCAAATTATTTAAAGATGCAGCCGTTATTGCTGAGCAGCTTCCCTTTTTGCGAAGCCGGGAAGAGGCACTACATGTGCTTATCGAAATGTGTAATGAGCTGGAACATGCCGTTTCTGCTTGTGTTACCGCCAAAGAGGATTTGGAGAATACCAGACGTGAAGGTGTCCAGTTGTTCAGGTCGATTGGGGAGCTTCTCCGCATGACCAAAACGGATATAACACAAAAACAAACCGATCAGAGCGCCTTACTGAAACAAAAAGAAGACTTTACTTGGCAGCAAAGTAATCTAGGCTATGTACGCGCCTTACGGGCGGAACAGCATCAGCTAGAAGTGTGCAAAGAGGCAGAGAACAGAGACCGCGTAGCCAAAGCTGATTTGAAGCGTAAACAGGATACCCATAAAGAAGCCCAGCTCCAAAAACTAAGGAAAATTCAGCACGACTGTTGGCAAAATGTCCAAAACATCAAGTTTCAAATAGAAGCCATTGAAAACTCGGCCGAAGTGAAAGCGAATAAACAAAAATTGACGGAACTTCGGCAAAAGGCCCTTTCGGAGTGGAACATCCTCCGTCAGGAATTGCAGAATGTTCAAGAACAATATGAAGCGTATTATACTCATCTGACTCAATCTAAAACCGACCGCGACCAGACCTTGAAGAACCTTAATGACGAATTAATTCAAACAAAGGCAACGATACAAAGTCTGGTAACACAAATCAATGATTTCGAAACCAAAACCTGTCAGATGGAAAACTTACATGGAGTCGCCATTCGTTTAGATCCGGAAGGGATCTATAAATCTGAACAAACCGAACTCGAATCCCGAATTGAGCAAGAGCGGAAACTATCCGCCAAAATTGAACAGCTATCGCAAGAAAGCACAGAGCTTTTTGGCCGCGTGCAAAAGGAAGAGGAGCAGTTTGCTCAAGCTTCCAAAGCAGCATCTCATGTATATGAACAGTACCATAAACAATATCAGAGCGAAGAAACCATAGCCGGCGAGTTGATTCGCGAGCTAAGAGCCGTCCCTTCAGAAGAAGTGCCTGTGCCGGAATTTTTGCGCGCTCAAAAGCCGGTCCTGGAGGCAAAGATTCAGCACTGGGAACAACGCAAATTGCAGTTTAAAGAAGAGATCTGGACCTTGAAACAAGAGCTCGACTTGGACCTTGGCACTGATGATTCACCGGTTTGGGTTCCTAACGCCAGTCTGCTTCTGGCCAAACAAAAACTCGAGAAGCGTGGCTTCGCGATCATGTTGGGCACGGAATATGTTCATCATTTAGAGATGCCCAAACGAAGAGATATGTTAGCATCATTTCCTCTTCTCCCTTATGCGCTGGTGGCGTATAAGAATGAGGATATTCAGACTATTCTACAGGCAGATTTATTCCAAGACGACGTTCATTTTTCCCCTGTCCCTCTTTATGCTGCTGAACGCCTTGAAGGCAGTGAGACTCATCTGTTTGCGATACCGGCGAACCAGGCCTATGAGCTATCTGCCGTTCCCGGGGCATGGGATGCACGGAAACAAACCTTGATTGTTCGGCTGCAGGACTTGACTGATCAGATGGGGAAATGCCAAAAACAAGAAGAGATTCACCGACAACTGTTGGAGAAGGTGAAATCATCGCTCCTTTACACCACCTCTATCCTCCTCTTACAAGAGCATGAGAAGAAAAAGAGTGAGGCTCAACATGTGGAGTCGTGCCTACAAGAAAGCCGGAACCACTTGCAGTTGAAGGCGGAGTTAGTTGATCAAGCGAAGGAAGACAAGGAACATTTGGAGTTAGCTGTTCGTGAGCTTCGATCCCGTGTACAAGAGTTGGAGACCTATGTGACGGATTATTGGAGAACCATAGAGCGCATGAATGAAAAGGACCGGCAGGAGAAACGGGAACGGAGTTTGGGAAAACAGTATGAAGAAGTATCCGAACAAGCCAAGAACATGGGGGATTTGCTATTTAACTGGAGTATAGCTTATTCCAAATGGAACCAAGACATTCAAGGGAAAATTGAACAAATTCGTTTCTATGTGGACGATGCAGCGCTCCCTTCCGTTTCCAAAACCGAACCATCGGAAGAGCCTCCTCATCTGCATGTTCACAGCGAAAGTCTGCTCCATATCATATCAACCATGAGAAGCATTGACCAGGATATTTCCATGAATAATGCGGAGTTAATCCGTTTGCAGACCGAAATGAAGCGAGCCCATGATGATTTGCAAAAAGCAAAAGACCATCTCGAAGGTGTTGAACCGGATTGGGGCCAAATTTCTATTCCTATCGAATCGGTCGATTGGCTGGAACGCCGCGAACGTGTCTTGGAAGAGGAAGTCAAAACAGCCGTTTATGCGGAACGAGCCTGCGAAAATGCATTGGGAAAGGCACAAACCAGTCTTGACCACCTGGTGAAAGACCGACAGAAAGCAGAGCGCAGCGTAAAGAACCCTGATCCTTGGGAAGATGTTGTGATCGAAGCCAAAGAACTGGAAATCGAACGCGGCATTGCTGCGGTCGAAACAGGACTTCAAACCCTTGGAACTCAAATCAAAAATCTTCAAGGTGACGAAAAACGTTTTGAGTTAATGCACAATAGATTGGAAGCCTACTTGGATACGAATGACGTTCAAACGGAAGTTGCACTAAATCTGCCGTTGCTGGATAAAATCAGGCAAGATCCTAATATCGTCTCTTCCTGGAATGATTCCCGGAAAAAGAAAGAAGACGTGTATAAATCGGTTATGAAAAAGGCCGATGAGATTTGCAAAAAACATCTGTCAGTCATCGAGGGATCTTCGTGGGACGAGTATTTAAAAGAAGTCATGGTAGGCCAATACCGCCTGCTGAGAGACTCGGAGCCCGAAGACATGTTGGAAATCTTGAAAGATAACCGAAATTATGCCCTTTTTGAGTTGGAAAAACAAAAAGACGATATTGGCATTGCGGAGGAGGCACGTAAGAACTGGGGCAAACACGCCTCTAAGTTTTGTATTTCGATTATCAAGGGGTTACGGGAGATGACCCAACGAATGTCGATTCGAAATAGAGGAAACCACAAATTCGATCTTCTGCGCCTTCGGCATGCAGAACGTCTGCCCAAGCTAGTCGAAGATATTGAAATCTATATGTTCGAGTTTTTTGACAATGTTTTAAAAGAACTCTTAAAGACCCATTCAGCTATTGAAGGGATTGATATGGGTATCATCAAGAAAAAAATAAATCCAAGCGATTTGGTATTTGCGGCTCTTCAAAATCAATTTCCAACCTTGGAAATCTATAATCTGAATACGGACAATACCTTTCTGACGGAGCAGCCGTTGAGCCACTATTTTACGGAATGGGAAACGATGAATACGGGATCACATACAGAGACTGCCGGTAGTGGCGGTCAATTGGTTGCGGCCCGGACACTGGTCATGATGATGCTATTAACCTTTAAACGTAAGAGCACCGATCAGCGGTATTCAGTCCTCATATCGGATAACCCGTTCGCCAATGCCATATCGCCCCACGTAGTGGATCCGATATTTGTCATTGCGGATTTGTTGAAATTCCAGTGGCTGGTTGTCACTCCTCCGGAACTGGTGAAGCTCGGCATTTCTCAAAAGTTCCCGGTCTACTGTTCCCTGGACCTGCAGAAGCAAAAAAGCGGCAAAGATGCCGTCACCCATCACGTCCATCACGGATTTCGCCAGTTGGAGCAAGCTCCGAGGCTTATATAATTGTAATAAATAGTGGCACCGCCGATAACCTTAACAGGATATGGCGGTGCTTTCGTTTTGTAACGAATGTTTAATTAGTAATCAGGTCGTGGCAACCTTACGTTCAGATCTTCTATAAGATCTAAATATTCCCTAATGACCTGATGTAACTCCTCAAATGAACCAATTTCTCGGTTTTTGTATGCGTGAATAGCATTACGGCGTTGCTGAATCTTGGTAACCCATTGATTACGATCATCCCGTTCTTCGTCCATCCAAATCTTATCCTTAAAAAACACAATAAGTTTGTAGAATTTGGCTCCATCCGGATCAACTACTTTGCCTTTGTACATAATTGCTTTCTCATCCACCCGGTAATCAGTCAGATATACCGAAAGAAAAAGCTTCATTGTGTTCTCGACAAGAGTCCCAATGTTTGTCCATGCGAGTATTAAGCTCCCGTCATGATCTGGCGCATTGGCTTCTGGTGCGTCCACCCATCGGTGCAAGGTATGTGAAAGTGATACCTGCCAATCCAATCTCGATTTTTCTAACAAATCCGCTGCAGAGGATGGTGCCCAGCCATGAGAATTTGACCAAAATTGCGCAATATCTTCATTTACTTCGATGATTTTGTTGATGGTATCTTGCAGCGGCCAACTTTTTCGTCTTTCCTTGTAGCTGGAGAATTTCAACAAAACACCTCCCCCTAGAAATCACAAAACATTAATTAATGTATCTTTTAGGCAATCGGTGTACCATTTTTTACAGGTTCATCTGGCTTTAAAAGCACCACATCGCCTTCCTCCGGAACTGCCCCAATTACCTAAACTTCCGATTCAAAACCAGCGATACGTCTAACAGGAAAGTTTACTACTGCGACTACTTGGCGGCCAATAAGTTGTTCAGGTTCGTATCTTCTCGTAATTTGAGCCGAACTGCGCTTAAGTCAAATCTCACCAAAATCAATTAATAATTTTATTGCAGATTTTCGTGCTTCCGGAAATGGTTCTGCATGAATTACAGTTCCGATCCGAATATCCAACTTCATTAAATCCTTAATTGTTACCATGAGTCTCGCCTCCAACTTTTGCATGTAATTACCTAATAAATTACCCCAATATAGTGATAGGACCTACCTACCTTGTAAACATTAAGCTCAAAACAGTGTACTTCTAATTCTTCTTTTTGTTACGGCTATAAGCCGAATTGATACTATTGCCGCATATGATTGTCTAATATTTCAATGTCAATTATGTGGAACAACTTGGCAGGAACGTCGGATAGGATTGTCGAATTTTGAATTAACGAGTTTATCACATTTCCTGAGGTGTAGAATGAACATAATTCAGAAAATTTTCAAGGCATTTAAACCTTCAAATAACTCCATATCAAAATCCAATATTTCCGCCGACAATACCACGAAAAACCATTTAAAGGAGCCAACCGATAAAATAAATACACCAGCTCCATTGAAGCCGGCTGAATTGCTATTATTAGATTACGTCACTGGATCCTCAAGCAATATCCAGTTTCCAGGTTATTTTGAATATCGTTATGAAATCAACCCACATTTGACGCTGAAAAAACTAATTGATCAAGGATACCTGAGCGTGACACACAATGTTGAAGAGAATATGAGAAAATCAACAATGCCCGTTTTAAAAGACGTGCTAAAACAAAAATCACTGAAAACATCAGGTAAAAAGGAAGATTTGATCCTACGGATACAAGAACATGTTGACCAGAAAGAGCTATCCCAATTGTTCCCCGATCTCGTATATCAATTGACTGAGCAAGGCCAAAAGGCTGTTCAAGAAAATGACCATATTTGGTTTTTTCATTCCCAAAACTACGTAGATGTAACGATTGATGAAGCTCAACAGGAAAAAGTAAAAAAACCTGGTCTTTCAAAGTTTGAAATAGGATATAAAATCCTAAATATTAAAAAGCAAAGCCGTTGGAAAGAGCGGAATTTCGGACTTTACAGAAATATCTTGCTCGGTTTCTCGGTCTTGCAGGAGCAAGAAGGGAAGTACGAGGAATCATTAAGAAATCTATTTGAGATTTGCTTCATTGATCTGAGCGGAATGAGCAATAATTTCGACAAACAATACCTGCACATAGTCGAGAAAAACTTTTTTCCTTACGAGGAGTCAACATGCACGCTCGCTCCCGGTATTAAATCAAGAATCGTACATTTGCGTGATGAATTGAATCTATCGGAAAATGATTTTAAGGAACTTTATTTTGGCGCAGTGAACTCGCTTCAAGTCCCCTTCCATATCTTCACCAAGCAAGAGACTTATCAAATCTTGGTTGAAGAGTTGAACGAAAATCAGGAACGTTTGAAACAAATCTATCTTGAAGCCAAAAAGAGATATAAATTTCAAAATAAAAGGTAACTGCATTTAACGAACTTTCTTAGAAAAATGCAGCGGCGGCCGGGGAAAGTACTGCCGCTGCATCGTTTAAAGATTTATTGACGGCTATAAACCAACAATTGTCCAGGTAGCCGCTATCTTGATCATGGTCACCTTTTCTCGCGGATTTCTTTGTAAATCTGGTCAGCTACCTCCTCCACGCTTTTTATTCCAAGGTCTCCTTCGCTACGTTTTCTGACGGACACTGTGCCGGAAGTTGCTTCATTTTCACCGATTACCAGCATGTAAGGAACTTTCTCTAGCTGAGCCTCGCGGATTTTGTAGCCCAACTTTTCGTTACGCTCGTCGATCTCAACACGTATACCAAAATCCCCTAGCATGTTCTTCACGTGAAAAGCATAGTCGAGGTAACGGTCCGACACCGGCAAGAGCTTTACTTGAACCGGTGCAAGCCAAACCGGAAATGCACCGCTGTAATGTTCTGTCAAAATGCCGATAAAACGGTCAATGGAACCGTATATCGCTCGGTGAATAACAACTGGCCGGTATTTCCGGTTATCTTCGCCAATGTACGTAAGGTCAAACTTCTCAGGCATTTGAAAATCAACTTGGATGGTCGCACACTGCCAGCTTCGTTTTAGAGCATCAAGTATATGAAAATCAATTTTAGGCCCGTAGAAGGCACCATCTCCCTCATTGATCCGGTAAACAATTCCCAATCTATCCAACACGTTACGAAGCGCTGATTCAGCTTGGTTCCACAACTCTTCGGAGCCCATCGATGTTTACGCTGAAGCATAAT
>NZ_JACJVN010000055.1 GCF_014212015.1 Cohnella lubricantis
TCATCCAGCCGGTGCACCGGGCGGAAGCGGCACATCTCGCCCTTCTCCCGCCAGTAGTGAACGACGCCGTTCGCCAGCGTATTCATGTAGTGGCCTGTCGTCGGGTGGACGATAATCCCCGCCGGCTTGTTCAGCACGAGCAGATGTTCATCTTCGAAAACAATATCGAGCTCCATCGGCTGCGGATAGATGTCCTCGGACGTCTCCTGCTCCATGCGGAATTCGACGATATCCCCTTCCGCCAGCCGATAGCTCGGATAGGCCCGCTCTCCATTAATCGTGAGCCCTTCCTCCGACTGCTTCAGCCGGACGAACAGCCGCCTGGAGACGCCCAGGCGGTCCCGCATCACATCGCGCAGCATGCGGCCGGCATCCTTGGCGTCGGCGACATGCACGACCGGCGCATAATAGCGTTCGCTCATTCCGGCTGCGACCTCCGGTTCTCGCCGAAGACGCGGGCTCCGCGCTCGTATTCCACATCCGGAACGCCGAGCAGCACGTTCGCCCGGCGCGCAGCCGTGAAGAAGTAATCGGACAGCCGGTTGATGTAGCGGAGCGTCTCTTCCGGATACGGCTGACTGGACGCGGCCAGCGTCACGATGCGCCGCTCCGCTCGCCGGCACACGGTCCGGCAGACGTGCAGCAGCGCGGCGATCTCGCTGCCGCCTGGCAGAATGAACCGCTCGATCGGCGGAAGCGCTGCTTCGTGGCGGTCGATCCATGCCTCCAGCCGCTCCGCCATCTCGGCTGTCACCTTAAGCTTCGCAGGCTCCGGGTTCGCGTAAGACAGATCCGAGCCGCAATCGAACAGCTCCTGCTGGATGACGGCCAGCTCCTCAGCCAGCTCCTCCCAATCAGCGGAACTATCGCGCTCAAGTGAGCTCACAGCTGCGGCGGCTTGGCCGACGAAGGCGTTCAGTTCGTCAATCGTCCCGTATGCTTCAACCCGAACGTCATCCTTCGATACCCGGCCTCCAATGACAGACGTGCTGCCTTTATCTCCGGTTCGGGTATAGATTCTCATCGTGATAAGTCCCCCGTTTCATCATGGTGCCTTTGAGCTCCTCCGCGAATCCGGCTGTCAACCGGTACAACTTGTCGCATGCCGAAGCCAGCCGTAGGTTCGCCTTGGACAACTCGCGCAAATACCACCGTTCCCACGGATCGCGTACGAGTCCTGCCGGCGTCTCCTCCGTCACGACAATCCGCTTGCCCTCGAAGCTCAGCAGGGCGGCGATGACGCTCTGCAGCGACGCTTCCAGCTTCCGCGTCCGCTTGCGGAACACCTCACTCGTCTCCGCCGGCTTCCTCGGGCGCCCGCGTCTTGGCAGGGCAGCCGCTTCCGGAGGAGGGAACAGCTTGCGCATCTCCTCGATCTCTTGCCGCAGCCATCCGGACAAGCTGTCCACGACGATAATTCGCTGATTCGCACGGAACGGATTGGAACGCAGATTAATCAGGTTCAGTCTTTCCGCCAACGTATGATCAGCCGGCAAGGTCATCTCGTTCGATTCATCCCTGCTTACGGGATCGTTCAATTCCGGCGCTACGCCGGTTATTTCCGAATCGGGCCAAGCGGGACAGACCAGCTTGATCGCCTCGCGGCCGTGCGTCCGGGCTAATGCTTCAGCGAATGCCGACTTCCCGCTGCCAACGCCACCGGTGACGATCCAGAGCATGCCTAATCCCTCCTTCAAGCCTCCATGCATTTAACTATAGCACAAAAGAAAAAGCCCAGTCACGAGAATGACGGGCTCTATCTATGGTTAGACACAAGCTTCATATATTCGATGATTTTCGTGTCCAATAAGCGGCTTATCTCCATGACGGAATCCGAAGTGAACGACTCTTCCTTCAAGAAGGCTTCCGTCATGCTTCTTCTTAACTCGTTTATTTCCTCTTCTAACCTGTGATTCGAGGCGTCGCATGCCGGAATCTCTGCATCCGCGGACGAGATGGAATGAACCGCGGCATCCTGCTCCAGGAAAGATTGATGTTCCGCCGACTCCATGCTCTCTCCCCTTTCGCGTGGCTAACATCCAGCGGGTGAAAAACAAGGGTTATTATAGCAGAACGCGAGGAAAAAACCTATTAGTTTGGAGCAAATTGCAATATTATCGCAATTTGTTCAAGAAGTTTCCAATCCTCTCCAGAGCCTCCATCAATTGCGCGACGGAGGTGGCATAGGAGCAGCGGATGAACCCTTCGCCGCCCCGGCCGAAGACATAGCCGGGAACGGCCGCGACTTTGGACTCCAGCAGCAGGCGCGACGCGAATTCCTCCGAGGACAAGCCGGTGGATTCGATACATGGAAAAGCATAGAACGCGCCCTGCGGTTCATGGCACGGCAGGCCGATGTCGCGGAAGCCCTGCACGACGAGACGGCGGCGCTGGTTGTACGATTCGATCATCCGGTACATATCTTCCATGCCGTTCGTCATCGCTTCGAGAGCCGCCACCTGCCCCATAATCGGCGCGCACATGACCGTGTACTGATGAATCTTGAGCATCGCCGCGATAAGGTCAGGATGGCCGCAAGCGTAGCCCATCCGCCAGCCGGTCATCGCGAACGCCTTGGAGAAGCCGCTGACGACGATTGTACGGTCCCGCATGCCGGGCAGCGAGGCGAAGCTGACGTGCCTCGATTCGTAAGTGAGCTCGGCGTAGATCTCGTCGGAGATGACGATCAAGTCATTCTCCTCGACTACCTTCGCAATCGGCAGCAGATCCTCGTACGTCATGATCGCGCCGGTCGGGTTGCTCGGGTAGCATAGAATGAGCACCTTCGAGCGCGGCGTGATGGCGGCGCGCAGATTGTCCGCGGTCAACTTGAACTGATCCTTGGCGAACGTCTCGATACCGACGGGAACGCCCCCGCTGAGCGTCGAGATCGGGCTGTACGGCAGATAAGTCGGTTCAGGCACGAGCACCTCGTCGCCCGGCTCGACCAGCGCGCGGAGCGCCAGGTCGATCGCTTCGCTGCCGCCGACGGTGACGAGCATCTCGTGCGCGGGATCGTAGGTCAGCTGGAAGCGGTCGTGCAAATAGTGTGCGATCGCTTCGCGCAGCTCGGGCATGCCCGCGTTGGACGTGTACTGCGTCTTGCCCTTCTCGAGCGAGTAGACCGCCGCGTCGCGGTACCGCCACGGCGTAACGAAGTCCGGTTCGCCGACGCCGAGCGAGATGATGCTGCTGTCCTTGCTGGCGCTAACCAAGTCAAAGAAACGCCGTATGCCCGAAGGAGGGATGGAACGGGCGGCAGAGGCAAGATAATCGTTCATGCCGCTGCGTTGCGATCGAATGCCTTGCTGTTGTTCCACGTCTTTGATCATAAGACTCCAGTTCCTTCCTTCTCCCGGATGATTACGGCGATATTAAGAGGCGGTGATCGTCTTCGAATTCTTCGAATATGATGCCGTCCTGTTTGTATTTTTTGAGGATAAAGAACGTTTTGGTCGAGATAACCGATTCGATCGTTGACAATTTGTTCGAGACGAACGACGCGACTTCCTTCAGGTTCTTGCCGTCGATCTCAACGCACAGATCGTAAGCGCCGGACATCAAGTACACCGATTTGACCTCGGGATACAAGTAGATGCGCTCCGCGATGCTCTCGAAGCCGTGGCCGCGCTCCGGCGAGCATTCCACCTCGATCAAGGCGGTGACTTTATCCTCGTCGACTTTGCTCCAGTTCACGACCGCCGCGTACTTCACGATGACGTGATCCCGCTCCATCTCTTCGATGGCGGAGGAGACTTCGGCCTCTTCTGCGCCTAGCATCGTCGCTATGGTTGCGGAGGATAGACGGGCATCTTCCTTCAGCAGATCCAATATTTTGGTTTGTAATTCGTTCACTGGGATCCCTCCTCCTGAATACCTCTCATATTACATCAAATACAGGCTGGATGGAAAGGGAACAAATCGCCCATGACGGCAAAAAGGCATTCCCCTTCAGGCAGACGGACGCCTTCGGGAATGCCTTCACGTATGCGCAGCGGCCGGCTCGCCGCGAGGGGTGGCCGCTCACATATAGCTGTGCGGCTGCTGGGGGTTATTCTGTTGCTGCCATTGCGGCGCCGGCTGGTAGGCCCAGCCTCCATACGATTGCGGCGACGGCGGATTCGCTGTGCTCTTGCGCTGCTGGACGAATTGGTTCGTCTTCTGCTGCGTCTGTTGGTATTGCTTCATCTGCTTGTCAATCTCCTGCCGGATGACAGGTGAAGCCGTATTGTACATCTGCTGCTGGCTCATCGCCGTGAACAGCTCGCCCTGCATCGCCAGCGACGTGTTCAGCAATTGCGTGAATTGCTGCCGGACGACGGGGCAGGATGATTCGGTAGCGGCGGTGGCGTACTCGCGGGTCACCCGCTTCAGGTCGGCGAGTACCGTGTAAGCCAGGTCTCCGTCCGGAAGGAACTGCTGCTGTTGCTGCTGCATTTGCTCGGATACCCTCCTCTTTAATGTTGGAATGTTGGTTAGCGGTTAGGATGACGGCTGGGTCGGTGCGATCCCTTGATGCTGCTGCAGGCAATTCAGCAGCGTCTGGTATTGCTGCATGTGGACTTGCGACTGGTGCATCAGCACCTGCTGAATCTGCAGATTCGTGCAGGAGAGCGCCGCGGCGGTGCATTGCTTGATCAGCAGATCCTCGTTCGACATGGAGTCCGCGATATATTCCAGCTCTTTCGCGGTCAGCGGTTGCATATTCAATTGAGCCGTTCCTCCTTTTTCCAACTTGAACGCCAAGCCGTATTATGCCACCTCGGATGCAAGGCTATGCAAGGTCCCTGTGCTCTCGCTAATACCGGCTTGCACCTTCAGCACACCTTTCGCGAACTAATTCCGCCCTTCCCCGCCGTGCGTGCGCCGATTTAGTTTGTTCGCGAACTAATTCCGCCCTTCCACGCCATGCGTGCGCCGATTTAGTTTGTTCGCGAACTAATTCCGCCCTTCCACGCCGTGCGTGCGCCGATTTAGTTTGTTCGCGAACTAACTCCGCCCTTCCACGCCATGCGTGCGCTGATTTAGTTTGTTCGCGAACTAACTCCGCCCTTCCCTGCCATGCGTGCGCCGATTTAGTTTGTTCGCGAACTAATTCCGCCCTTCCCTGCCATGCGTGCGCCGATTTAGTTTGTTCGCGAACTAACTCCGCCCTTCCACGCGGCCGCTTACTAGCGGAAATTTGCGTTCAATCCTTCATGTCCTCCTCACATAACACCCAACCATACGCTCGCTTCTTCCCTCCGCCAACTCTGACGAGAATTTGTTTATCCTCCAATTGTCTAACCGCCTTGCGCGCATTCACATAACCGCACTGCAAGAAGCGCTTCACATCCCCTAATAGAACAGGCCGCCCCAACTCGCTTGCCAATCGGACAATCTCGCGTTCCTGACTGTATAATTTGTTCTCTATCTTGTCCTCATGCCCGTACAGCTTGCCTATGAGCTGCTGCAGGATCATCTGCCACAGTCGCGGGCGCTCCTTCAGATCGTCGTACCCGATATGTATCACTAACCAACCATCATTAATAAGGAAAGCGCTCCTCACGCGATCGTCGCAGAATTCCCTCTTCGTGATATCCCGCTGATGTTTGCCATAGCCGTCGATCTCAATAGCGATCCGATAAGGCGGGCGAAGATAAGCCAAATCAATATACCGAGTCCCTCCTTGAAAATCAATCACTTCATACTCCGGATGCAAATGCTCCAAGTGTCCGAAAGCCGGAACCCAGACCGTTCGCAGCGCCTCTCTCTCCCCATGCCCATGTGCGCCGTTCTCCAGTCGCCTCTTTCGTTCCCCCTTGCTGCGTCTCATGTGCTCGTCCAGCCAGACGCGATGCTCCAACTCGAAGTTGACATTGGTTACGGTACTTTGACGATTCGCCATCATTTGGTTCTGCACTCCTTCAATTAGAATGGGATCCAACGCGCATAGCTGTGCCACGCCTCGAATGACGAATAGACGTTCACCTTCGGAGAAACAAGAAACGCCGCCCTTTCGAACCATAGTTCGAAAGAACGGCGCATGCTTTGCGACGTTGGTTATTTGAATGCGCGCTGAGCTGTTGAATGCAGTGCTTAGCTGATGCTTTGAATACGGCGCTCGCCTGATCATATGGGTTGCGGCACCTAGCTGATCATTCGATTGCTTCGCTCAGCTAAACATTGGGTTGCGGCAAAGTTGATCATTTCGTTGCGGCTCTTACCTGATCATTTGGTTGCAACGCTATGCAAGCTCCATGCAGCATTGTTCACCAGCCCGTCTGAGCGACAGGGATAGCGTTCCGCACAAGTTACCGCCATTCTACCACAGTCCTCAGCTTCAGAAAATCCCCATGCTCAAGTAGCGCTCGCCGGTGTCCGGCGCGATGCAGAGCACCCGCTTGCCCGGACCTAGCCTGCGCGCGATCTGCAGCGCGGCCCAGACGGAGGCGCCGGACGACGGGCCGACGAGCAGCCCTTCCTTGCGAGCGAGCAGGCGCGTCGTCTCCAGCGCGTCCTCGTCCTTGACACGAACGATCTCGTCGTAGACGTTCGTGTTCAAATTCTTCGGCACGAACCCTGGGCTCGTGCCGACCAGCTTGTGCGGCCCGGGCTGGCCGCCGCTCAGCACGGGAGAGCCGTCGGGTTCGACGACGGCGATGAATAGGCCCGGCAGCTTCTCGCGAAGCGTCTCCCCGGTTCCGGTGATCGTGCCGCCCGTTCCCGCCGTGGCGACGAAGGCGTCAAGCCGCCCTTCCGTCTGCTCGAGAATCTCGAGAGCGGTCGTCGTTCGGTGAATGTCCGGATTGGCGGCATTCTCGAACTGGTTCGGCATGAAGCTGCCAGGATGCTCCGCCAGCAGTTCCCGCGCCTTCGCGATGGCGCCCGGCATGCGCTGAGCCGCCGGCGTCAGCACGACTTCGGCGCCATAGCCGCGAAGCAGAGCGATGCGCTCCTTCGTCATGTTATCCGGCATGACAAGAATAAGCTTGTACCCTTTGGCGGCGGCATTCATCGCGAGGCCGATGCCGGTATTGCCGCTCGTCGGCTCGATAATGACGGAGCCCGGGGCGATCAAGCCGCGAGCTTCGGCGTCCGCTAGCAGGCCGAACGCGGCGCGGTCCTTGACGCTGCCGCTTGGGTTCATTTTCTCCAGCTTCACGAGCACTTCCGCGTCTTGGTCCGTCACGAGACGATTCAGCCTCACCGCCGGTGTATCGCCGATCAGCTCCGTTACCGATTGAACGATTCGAACCATCGCCTAGCGGCCCTTCTTCTGCTCTGCGCCCGCTCCGCTTAGACGCTGCGCAAATTCAGTCCGATTCTCTTCAGCCAGCGTATATTGCATGCTGAAGCAAGACGGACAGATATACATCGTCATCGCGAACGGGGCCTTCAGCACCGGCCCGCCCAGCATGTCCGACTCGCGAGAGAGGAAGCTGTCCGCATCGACAACCCGATTGCCCGCTTCCAGCATATATTCGCGGCAGTGCGGACATTCGGGAACGGTCTCCTGCTCGTCCAGAAGCTTCTCTACCGCTTCTTCGTAGACGAGCAAGCTCTCGCTTTTCTCACGCAAATCCTTGTCCTCGTCCCAATCTGCTAAGCCGCTCAGGTCTTCGACCTCGTCCTCGTCCAGTTCAGCCCTAGCTTCCGCATCCTCTTCCAGTTCTTCATTCCGGTCCAGCCCGATCTGAAGCGATCGATAGCCGCCAATCTCATTGTCGCAAATCGGACAGTAGCGCTCCGGCTCTTGGCCTTCCTCTACCGGCAATTCGCTCTGGCACCACGGACATACAATTACTGCCATATTTGGTTATCCCTCCATCACCATGTACACGATCCCGATCGCAAAGAACAAGATGGCAAACGCCAGCAGCGATCCCCACAAATACTTCATCCGTCCATCCTCCGTCTGCGCATTAGCCGTATGTCACCGCTCCGCCGATGATGTACGACAGCGCCGCCGATAATACAAACGCAATGAACCCGACCGCCCGGTTGTCCTTGCCGATCTCCTCATCAACACGAAGAACCGGGGTCAGGAATTCGAACATGAAATAGCCGATCAATAACAGCAGGAATCCGATAGCGGCCCATAGCAGGCTCTCATATATCGAATCCTGCGCTTCGATCGAGAACCGGAAGATGTTGCACATGCCGAATATTTTGCCGCCGGTCGCCAGCGCTACCGCCAAGTTGCCTTTGCGAATCTCTTCCCAGCAATTGTACTTGGTTACCCATTCGAAGCAAGCGAGGCAGACGATCAGCAGCAGAACGCCGACCGAGAAATAAGCCAGAATCGCAAGCAGCGGATGGGCCATTAACGCATCGACTGCCTCGGTATTCTGCACGGCGCACACCTCCCGCTATCTTATTTCAATTCGGCTACGGTGACACCTGCGCCGCCTTCGCCGTAATTGCCCAGACGGTAACTCTTGACATGCTTATGCTTGCGCAAAAATTCTTGGATCCCCGTGCGCAAAGCGCCGGTTCCTTTGCCGTGGATGATATACACCGAGCCGAGGTTCGCGAGGAACGCTTCATCCAAGAAGCGGTCCGTCTCGATGAGCGCCTCGTCAAGCGTCGCGCCGCGCAGATCAAGCTCCGTTCGGATGTCCTCATCCCTGGAGCGCTGAACCGTTGTGACGTTCGCGGAGCCTTTGGCTTTGACAGGTGATGCCGCCTGCTGCCGCACAGGCTCCAGATCGTCCAGAGCCACCTTCATCTTCAAGATGCCCAACTGGACCAATGCTTCCCCGCCGGACGACAGCTCCACGACATGTCCCTTCTGTCCGGCAAGGCTGTGCACCTTCACCTCGTCGCCGGGCTCGATCTTGGCCGCTTTGCCCTGTTGGCGCCGCGGCTTCTCGACCGGCTCCGGAACCGAATCCTCCAGCCGCTTGCGGGCTTCGATCAGCTTGTGCTCTTTGACCGAAGCGCCTTCCTCCATCGCCAGCTTGCGCAGGTCGGCAATAATCTCCTCCGCTTCGCGCCGGGCTTTGACGACCGACTTGCGCGCCTCCTCGCGGGCTTCCTCCAGCAGCTTCGCCTTCTGCTCCTGGAATTTGAACCGCTCCTCCTCGATCTTCTGGCGCAGCGATTCAACTTCCGCTCGCAGCCGCTCGGCCGTCTGCCGTTCGGATTCGGCGAGAATGCGGTCCCGCTCGAGCGAGGCGATCATCGTGTCCACCTTCAGCTCTTCCTCGCTCACTTGGCCGCGGGCATGCTCGATGATCGTCTTCGGCAACCCGAGCCGTTCGGCAATCGCGAATGCGTTGCTTCGACCCGGTACGCCGACAAGCAGCCGATACGTCGGCCGCAGCGTGGCCACGTCGAATTCCATGCTGGCGTTAATGATGCCCTCGCGATTATAAGCATAAGCCTTCAGTTCGCTATAGTGCGTAGTCGCCACGATCCGGCAGCCGACGCGGTGCAGATGCTCCAGCATGGCGATCGCCAGCGCGGAGCCTTCCGCCGGGTCGGTGCCGGCCCCCAGTTCGTCGAGCAACACGAGGCTGCGCGGCGTCACTTCGCCGAGCATGGAGATCAGATTCGTCATATGGCTCGAGAAGGTGCTCAGATTCTGCTCAATGCTCTGCTCGTCTCCGATATCCGCGAAGATGCCGTCGAAGATGCACAGCTTGCTGCCGTCATCCGCGGGGATAAACAAGCCGGACATCGCCATCAGGCTGAGCAGCCCGACCGTCTTCAGCGACACCGTCTTCCCCCCGGTATTCGGCCCGGTGACGATGATCGCGGAGTAATCCTCTCCGAGATCAAGGTCAATCGGCACGACCTGCTTGGCATCAATGAGCGGATGGCGGGCGCGCTTCAGCCGCACCATGCCTTGATCGTTAATCGCCGGCAGCGTTCCGAACATCGCATCCGCCAGCTTCGCTTTGGCGAAGATAAAGTCGATATAGCCGAGCGATTCCGCATCGGAGGACAGCAGCTCCGCCTTCTCGCCGACCAGCTCGCTGAGGCGGCGCAGAATGCGTTCGATCTCCTTCTGTTCCCGCACCTTCAGCTCGCGCAGCTTGTTGTTCATCTGCACGACGGCTTCCGGCTCGATGAACAACGTCGCTCCGCTGCCGGACGTATCGTGGACGATGCCTCCAAAGTGAGAACGGTACTCCGCCTTCACCGGGATGACGTAACGGTCGTTGCGCACAGTGACGAGGACGTCCTGCAGCATTTTCTGAACGGACGACGAACGGATCATGCTATCCAGCTTCTCCCGAGCGCGGCCTTCGTGAATGCGAATGTCGCGCCGGACCGAGCCGAGCTCGGAACTGGCCGAATCCATCACATCGCCCTGCTCGTCGATGCAGCGGCGGATCTCGTCCTCGATTGATTTGGCGTCGATCAACGGTTCGCACAGATCCGCCAGGATCGGGATCTCGATCTCATCCGCTACCGTTGCCGTATATTTGCGAATTCGCCGGGAGCCCATGATGAGCCCCGCGATATCCATCAGCTCAAGCGGACCCAGCACGCCTCCAATGCGCGCCCTGCCAAGCGATGGGCGAACATCCGTCACGCCTCCGAAGGGCGGATAACCCTTGAGCTGCGCAGCCCGTACCGCTTCGTCGGTGGCTGCCAGACGGCGGTTCACCTCGAGGGCGTCCGTAGAAGGCATCAGCTTGGTCGCCTCTTCCTTGCCAAGGGAAGTCTCGGCGGCATCCTGCAAGCGAAGGATGATCTTGTTGTATTCCAAAGTTGCGAGCGCTTTATCGTTCACGCTAAAGGTCCAACTCCTCTCACGCTCCATTATAGCGCAGCCGCCGCATCTTGCGAAACCTTCCAGTTATACTCTGAGGAAAGCAGGATAAGCTAACGCCAATACCGGTCTCAGCCGGAACTTTCTCAACAATGGAGGAGGCAACTATCATGCATTTCCTCGGTCATGTCGTACGCTTCATCGTCTCCGCGATCGTGATCTGGATCGTCGGCTACATCGTCCCGAACTTCTCGGTGGGAGGCTTCTGGAGCGCGCTGCTGCTTGCCTTGGTCATCGCAGTTCTCGGCTGGATCATCGAAGGCATCTTCGGCAAGCGAGTATCGCCATTCGGGCGGGGAATTGTCGGCTTCTTGGCGAGCGCAGCCGTTATCTGGATCGCGCAATTCGTGGTAGGCAACGTCCATGCCACGATCCTTGGAGCCCTGCTCGCCGCTCTCGTCATCGGGATCATCGACCTGTTCATTCCGGTCGCCAGCCCGTTCAACGCCGCCAAGAGCCGGGACTAACATCGCCGCTTGGCAATCTGCCCCAGGGCTTCCTCGTTCTTGGCGTACAGTCGCTATTCGCTTGTATGCGCAATGAGTTCCTCTATCCGGTATGATATGATATTCAGGGCTATACCATCGGTATTGGCCTGGAGAAGAAGCGCCGGAAGGAGATCATTCATGCGTATTATAAGTAGAATAGCGGCATCCGCGCTGATCGTATTAGCACTGGCTGCAGCGTTGTCCGCATGCGGCGGCGGGAACAATGATTCGACTGCTCCCGAGGAATCGATGACGCCATCGCAGCAGCTTGTGATCAAGGCATCCAATTGGCAGTTCGACCAGCCCGAATATACGATTCCGAAGGATACGCCGGTCGAGATCAAGCTGGTGAATGAGCAAGGCGCGCACGGCTTGCTCATCGAAGGCGCGAACGTCAAGCTGCACGGCGGCAAATGGTCCAAGGTCGTGAAGCTGGCTGCCGGCACCTACGAGATCAAATGCGCGACCGTCTGCGGCACGGGTCACCTGACGATGACCTCGAAGCTGATCGTGCAATAAGCCACAACAAGGAAAGTCCGGGCAGGAGTGTCGCTCCCGTCCGGACTTTCTCTCTGTATGTTGGCGTTGACATCGCCTGTTCGCCTGTTCGCCTGTTTGCATGCAGCTTACTGATTGCTGATTGTTAAACGCGGAATCGCACCAGCAGTTCCTTCAGCCGCTCCGACAGTGTGGCCAGCTGCTTCGCATGGTCAACAAGCTTCGCGCTGATCTCAGCCTGCTCGCCGGTCATCGCCGCCACTTCCTGAACCGAAGCCGTCGATTGCTCGGAGACTGCTCCGACGTTCATGATCGTCTCCTGCAAGGTTCGCTGCGCCGCTTCCATCTGCCGAACCTTGTCACTGCCATCGTTCAAGCTCTCGGTGAATTGGTTCATACGCTCGCCGATATCGCCGAACAGCTGCTCCGCCTGCTTGATCGCGCCGAATTGCTGTTCGAACAACGGACGCGCCTTATTCATCTCGTCGGTGGTCAGCGTGATATCCGATACCATTGATTGCATCCAGGAGGCGACGCGGCCGAGATGCGTCTCCGACTCCTTCGCCAAACCGCCCATTTCCTGGGCAATAACCTGGAATCCCTTGCCGGCGGCTCCGACCCGATTGGCCTCAATCGCAGCGTTAAGAGACAAGATATTGATCTGCCGGGCAAGGCGGTTCAATTGATCTAGCAAACCGGTAACGGAAGCGGTCTGCTCGCTTAACGCTTCCATCCGCAAATTGATGGCGCGGTTCGCCTGCTCGACTTGGCCGGTCGTCTCGGACAGCGAGCGGAGATGCTCCTGACCCTCTTCGCCTACGCGTCGAACCTGCCCCGCCTTGCTCTCCATATCCGCGTTCGAATCGATGACGCGGCCGACGCCGACCATGATCTGCTCCGCCAGCACAACGCCGCTCTCAGCATCCGAGGAGAGGGACGCCGAGCCTTCGGCGATGTCTCGGGTCGATTCCGCGATGCGGCTGGCCGACGCTTCGGTGCTGCGGGAGGCTTGTTCGACGGAGGCGGCCGTCTCGAACACCGCGGCGGCCGAATCAATCGTTTCCCGGATCAGTTCGCCTGTATTGGACATCATCTCGTTGAAATGGCTGCTCAGCTTGCCGATCTCATCCTTCCGTCGGGTTGCGGGAGCTCGTCCGGTCAGATCGCCGCTTGCGGCTCTCTCCATCAAATTCGCTATCGATGTAATTGGACGGGCTATGATCCGAACAACGCCCCATCCGACCAACGCAGCGAAGACCGCGGCGGCGATCGCTGTATAGATCGTGACCTGAGCGATCTGCACCGTATCCTTGGTTAGTAAGCTTAACGGTATCGAGCCGACAAGCAGCCACTCGGTACCTTCAAGCCCTTGCGAGGCAACAAGCTGTTGGCCGGATGAGGTGCTGATCTCTTCGGCGCCCTCCTGCAAGTCAGCATATTCCGTCGGCTGCCCCAGCTTCGAGGCATCCGAATGATAGACATACTTGCCGGTCGCGTCTTGAATGAAGACATCCCCTTCGATGCCATCGAAGCTGCTTTGGAGCGATTCCACCTTCACTTCAACCGCCAGAATGCCTATATCCTCGCCTGTCTTCACATTCCGGAGAAGACGAGCGATCATCAGCATCGGCTCCGGCGTATAGTCATCTTTTGCTTTGATGAAGTCTTCGCCGTTGCCTGGAGGAGCCAGCCATATCGGCTGTCCGCCCGCTTCCATTACCGTTGGAACCCAATCCGCTTGGAAGGCGTCGCTGGTAATGGTTTCTCCCTCGCTGGAAAAGCCGCCGCCGTCGTACAGCACGGTGACCGAAGCGATCTTGTCCGAGTCCGCTTTGGCCGAACGGAACGATTCATTCACGGCGTTCAGCAATTGCGTTCGTTTGGACTTGTCCGTCAAGTCGATCAACTGCTTGGCATTTTGCGTGAAGGACGCGTCAACAGCCAGCTTTTTGGATGCGCTTTCAATGTTGGCGAGAGTCATGTTGACATTGTCGGCCGTCTTATCGATCGTTTGGTCAAACGAGTTCTCAGCTTGCTTAGTAATGATGCCTTCCGAAATTCGGTAGGACAGCGTTCCGACAAGCACGACAAAAACGACGATTCCGACAAAAAAGGTAATAAATAGCTTGCTTCCTACACTAAATCCCTTGCGAAACGGGTTCATATTAGCAAGTGTCACCGCGTTGACCCCAAATATTCGGAAATATAATTAGTGTAATATCGAATGATAGCCCTTACAACTCACTCTGAATGTTATTTATTCCATTATTTTTGGGAGTATTGGCCCAAAAAAAGAGACTATCCGCCGTTTCCGCTTCGCGCGAATTCGACTTTTAGTCTCTTATTGAACAGTATCTAGCAAAGTTCGCCCTATTTAACGATCAAACCTCTTCTTCGAGCATGTCGATCCATTCGTTATACTCGCTTTGAAGCTTCGCGTATTCTTCCTGCAGCGCGTCAAGCTCCCTGCGAACCGACAGCAGCTCCGTCTCGAGACGCTCGGCACGCTCCGCCTGTTCAGCCGCTTCAGTAGAGCTGCCTTCGCTGCGTGAAGCCAGCTCGCTTCGCAGCGCATCAAGCTCTGCGGCGTGCTCCTCCTGCAGCCGCTCCAGCTGCGCCGCCCGCTCCGCTTCAAGCGATACCATCGCCGCAGCCTGCGATCTGGCTGTCTCCAGCTCTCGCTCCGCCGTCTCTGCGGCCAGCTTCCGCTGCTCCATCTCGCGTTCAAGCTCAACCAATCGCCGTTCCAGTGCCGAAGCCCGCTCCGCTGCTTCGCGCGCCGCCTTAGCAGCCGCCTCAGCCGCCTTGCGGACTTCCGACTCCGCATTCTGGGCGGCTTCGGCGATCTGCAGCGCTTCTTCCGCGTCGCGCGCCAGTCTCGCCTTCTCCTCTTCCAGCTCGCTCAGCATCGAACGCAGACCTCTCTCCTTCGCCTGCCATTCGCTTCGCTCGGCGCTCCACCGTGCCGTATCCGCGCCAAGCTCCTCGAGCTCGGCTTGATGCGACGCTTGGAGTGAACGGAGCGCCATATCGTGCTCAGACAACAATTCATTCAGAAGCGCGTCATGCTCCGCCTGGAGCGATGCGAGCTTCGCCTCATTGTCGGCTCGAAGCGAGGCCAGCTCCGCTTCATGCTCTGCACGCGTCTTCTCCAAGAGGGACGCATACTCGGTCAGCAGCGCTTCCGAGCGTGAAGCCATAATTGTCCGTTCCTCTTCCAGTCTCGCTTCGTGCTCCGCCGCTGCATCCGCCAGCTTCTTCTCGTAGGACGCAATGCCCGCTTCGATCTCTTCGGCATGGGACGTCTTGAGCAGCTGCAAGAATCCTTCGTGCTCGGATTGCAGCGCGCTGACTTCCTTCTCGTGCGCGGATAGCAGCGCAGCGATCTCCTTCTCGTGCATGGATTGCAGCGAGCTGATCTCCTTCTCCGACGCTGCCCGAAGTTCCTCCAATTCCGCTACTCTTCTCGATTCCGAAGCGGCTAACGTCGACTTCGCCGTCTCCAGCTTCGTACGCAGGCTTGACAACTCCGCTTCGCGCGCCGCCAACTGGCCGCCCAGCTCCTCTGCCTGCTCCTGCAGCTTCCGCTCGAGATCGGAACGAGCAGCCGCTTCTCTCTCCTCCAGCGCTTGGCGCGCGAGGTTCATATTCTCTTCGTACGCCTGATGCGATGCCGCAAGTCTATCCTCCATCTCCTGCCGCAGGCTCTCGACTTGCTCTTCGTAGCTGGAGACGACAGCCTCCAACTGCTCGGCGTGCTTGCGGTTCGTCTCCGTCAGTTCCTCTTCCGCCTGGCGCTGAATCGCTTCCAACGAGCCGTTCGCCTGCTCCAATTGCCCGAGCGCTTGCTCCAGCTCCTTAGCCAGCCGTTTGCGCTCGCTCTCTTCGTTCAGCAGACGCTCATTCTCCCGTCTAAGCCGCAGCAGCTCATCCGCCAAGTTGACAGACGCCAATACGCCCAGCTTCGATAGATCAAGACGCGGAGAACCATTCGCTATTTTGTGCATCTGCTCGTTCACCAAGAAGGCGACCTTCTTCATATGATCCGAGCTGGAGTGCCCCGTCAACGTATATTGTGTTCCGTATATGTCAACCGTTACGCGTGTCCGATCATCAGCATTCACGGTTTGTTCCTCCCAATCCCATAGAAAAATCGCAGCGAATCCACCGGAGGCAGGCTGAACCGCGGCCCGATTCAACCTCAAATCCGGTCCGCCTTTCGCTTGCGTCCTGATGTATTCGCTGCGCGTCTTGCCGTTTCCTGCCTACTTTCTCAGCTCGGCTCCGAAAGATTGTTCCAGTTCTGCCAATACCCTTCCATGGGCCTCCGTCACTTCTTCATCGGTCAACGTACGCTCCGGATGGCGATAGACTAGCGCTATCGCCACACTCTTCTTGTCCGCTCCGAGCCGCTCGCCCGTATAGATGTCGAATACGCGCGACGATTCCAGCAGCTCGCCCGCCGTCGAACGGATCGCGCCAAGCAGCGCTTCGCCTGCGACTTCGCGTCCGACGACTACGGCCAGATCCCGCTCCACCGCCGGATAGCGAGGCAGCGCCTGATAGACGATCGAGCTGTCAGCCAGCTCATAGAGCGGCGCCAGTTCAAGCTCCGCGGCGAACGTATCGCCGAGATCCAGCTCGCGCTGCAGGTCGGGATGCAGCTGTCCAACATAGCCGATCGTCACCGATCCGCCGCCCATCCGCAGCTTCACCGCAGCCGTCCGTCCCGGATGGAAGTGCTCCGGCTGCGCCGCTTCGTACGTGACTGAACCGCTCAGTCCGAAACGTTCAAAGACCGCTTCCAGCACGCCCTTAGCGTCGTAGAAGTCTGCTTTCTCCGCTGCGCGGTTCCATGCGGAAGCTGTCCGGTTGCCGTGCAGGACGAACGCCAGCCGCGGCTTCTCTTCCGGAAGCTTGGTCAGCGCCGCTTCCTTGGTGCGGAATACGCTCGCAATCTCGAACATCGCGATGTCGCTGTTCTTGCGCGCGATATTGTAGGCCGCCGCCTCCAGCAGGCTCGGCAGCACCGCCGTGCGAAGCAGGCTGCGCTCCTCGCTCATCGGCATGGCCAGCGGCACCGCTAAGCTGCCTTCCGCAGCGCCGTTCAGCGCCGGGAACAAAGCCGCCCGCCCGGCGGACGTCACGCTGTAGCAGACGGCTTCGTTCAAGCCGTTCCCCGCCAGCAGCGCGCGAAGCTCGCGGCGGATCGCTTGCGGCTTCGTCAATGCGCCGGTCGTCGTCGGCCCTTCGATCGGCGTCGTCGGGATCTCGTCATAGCCGTGAAGACGGGCGACTTCCTCGATCAGATCCACATCGCGCGTAATATCGCCGCGCCGCGTCGGCACCGTCACCTGCCATTCTTCGTCCGTCGTTCCCTTCGCGTGGAAGCCAAGCCGCGACCAGATCGTGCTTACTTCCAGCGAAGAGAGAGAGGTGCCAAGGAACCGGTTGATCCGATCCAGCGTTACCGTGACGACGGCTGGCGCCGCTTCCGAGACGACCGCCTCCGCTGCGCCTTCCGCCGCCAAGCCGCTGGCATACTTCACCATCAAGCTTGCCGCGCGGTCAAGCGCATCGCGCACGCGACCCGGATCGACTTCCTTCTCGAACCTCGCAGAAGCTTCGGAGCGAAGGCCGAGCTGGCGCGAAGTACGGCGAATCGTGCCGCCGTCGAATCGTGCGGATTCGAGAATAATCGCTGTCGTGTCGTTCGTCACTTCGGAGTTGAGTCCGCCCATGACGCCAGCGAGTCCGATCGGCTTCTCGGCATCCGTAATGAGCAGCATGTGCGGCTCCAGCTTGCGCTCTTGGCCGTCCAGCGTGACCAACGTCTCGCCTTCGCGGGCAAGGCGAACGTCGATTCGGCCGCCGGCTACCTTCGCCGCATCGAACGCGTGCAGCGGCTGGCCGTATTCGAGCATGACATAGTTCGTAATATCGACGACGTTGCTGATCGGACGCACGCCCGCGGCGATAAGCCGGTTCTGCATCCACAGCGGGGACGGCCCGATCTTGACGTTCTTGATGTAACGCGCCGAATAGTGCGAGCAGTGCTCTTTGGCGGTAATCGAGACGCGCACGTGGTCAGACGCCTTGTCCGTCGAAGCATTCAGCTCCTGCGACGGATCCGGCAGCTTCACCTTCCGCCCCGTCAGCGCCGACGCTTCGTACGCGACGCCGATCATGCTCAGGCAGTCAGAGCGATTCGGCGTCAGATCGAGCTCGAGGATCGAATCGTCCAGCGCCAGCACCTCGAGAATGTCGCGGCCGATCTCTGTCTCCTCCGGCAGAAGATAAAGCCCTTCCTGCACTTCCTTCGGCAGCAGCTTGTCGTTGATGCCGAGCTCGCGCGCGGAGCAGAGCATGCCCTGCGATTCGACGCCGCGCAGCTTGGCGCGCTTGATGGTCAGGCCGCCGGGCAGCTTCGCCCCTACAAGCGCGACCGGCACCTTCCGGCCGGCAGCTACGTTCGGCGCGCCGCAGACGATCTGCAGCGTCTCGCCTGTGCCGGCGTCCACCGTGCAGACGCTTAGCTTGTCCGCGTCCGGATGCTTCTCGCGCGTCAGCACCAGACCCGCGACGACGCCGCTGACGCCTTGATTGCGGGACGGCACCGAATCGATCTCGATGCCGCCTCGCGTCATGAGGGCGGCGAGCTCCTTCGGCTCGATGCCGCTCAGATCGATATATTCTTTTAGCCAACGGTAAGATACGTTCATGGATAGAAGCCTCCCTTCCTACATTCGGGCGAATTGCCCGAGGAACCGCAGATCGTTGTTATAGAAATGACGGATGTCGTCGATATCGTACTTCAGCAGCGCGATCCGCTCGACGCCCATGCCAATGGCGAAGCCGGACACTTCCTTCGGATCGTAGCCGCCGTATTCGAGCACCTTCGGATGCACCATGCCGCAGCCGAGAATCTCGATCCAGCCGGTGTGCTTGCACATCCGGCAGCCGTGGCCGCCGCATTGCGCGCAGGTGACGTCGACTTCGGCGCTTGGCTCGGTGAATGGGAAGAAGCTCGGGCGCAGCCGGATTTGCGTCTGCGGGCCGTACAGCGCCTGCACGAATTGGAGGAGCGTCCCCTTCAGGTCGCTCATTCGAATGTTCGGGCCGACGACCAGCGCCTCGATCTGATGGAACATGAACGAATGCGTCGCGTCATCGTCGTCGCGGCGATACACTTTGCCCGGGCAAATAATCTTGAGCGGGGTCTTGCCCTTCGCAGCGCGCATCGCGCGAATCTGCACCGGAGACGTGTGCGTGCGCAGCAGAATGTCGTCGGTCAGATAGAATGAATCCTGCATGTCGCGCGCCGGATGGTTCTTCGGCAGATTCAGCGCTTCGAAGTTGTAGAAGTCCTCCTCCACCTCGGGGCCTTCCGCGATCGTATATCCCATCCCGAGGAAAATGTCCTCGATCTCCTGCGTGACCTTCGTCAGCGGATGAACCGTGCCGGAAGCCGGCCGCTTGCCCGGCAGCGTCACATCGATCGTCTCCGCCTGCAGACGGCGGGCCGTCTCGGCGCGGTCGAACGCCTCCTGCTTCTCCGCGATCACAGCTTCGATCGCCGCGCGAACATCATTCGCAGCCTGGCCGATGACCGGACGCTCCTCCGCGCTTAGAGCTCCCATGCCTCTCAGCACTTCGGTTAATTGCCCCTTCTTGCCAAGGTATTGCACCCGCAGATCGTTCAGCGACGCGGGGTCGGCCACGCCTTGCAGCCTCTCAAGCGCTTCGCGCCGAAGCTCTTCCAACTTCTCTCTCATGGGCCAATGTCTCTCCTTATCCGGAAAAATAAAAAAGCCCTATCTCCCTCCGAAAAGGGACGATAGGACCGTGGTACCACCCTTGTTGGAACATCCTCGCCGCTCGCCGCCGTCCGCGTCATGCCGCCGCTTCCGCGCGTGCATGGGCGTCGCCGGTTCGCTTGCCGGAGTTCCCGCTCTTCGCGGCATAACGGGCCGCTGCCGTTGCCCTCTACTTCCTTCGCCTGTTGTCAGGCGGCCGGGTTCAAGGGAATGCTCCGGAGTGAATTTCGGCAGCCTGATTTCCTAGGAACGCTTCCAGTCCTCGGCGTTCCCTCCCTGAGAGGAAGGCACTGCTTACTCGTCTCCATCAACGCATGTGGAAACTATTATATCGTATTATAGGGGAATGCGCAGCTGTAATCAAGTCGCGTCCGCTTATGCGCGGCGGCGGCGAACCAGCGAGATCGCGAGCGCGATTATGCCTGCTGCCAAGCCTGCGATGGCAAAGCCGAACGTCAGCGGGTCGCGTTCATTGGCAGAAGCTTCGGTCGAACCGCCATGGCCATGCTCGTCAGCGGCTGCCGGCGTAACAGTCGTCACCGATGCCGGCGTGTCGGCATCCGCGCCGCCGGACCAATCGACGACGGTACCGTCCGAATACGTCTGGCGGGCTTTCCATACGAGCTCTGCGGCATCAGGCGCAACCTTGCCTTGGAAGTTGAATTGGATGAACTCCGTCGGACTCAATCCTTCGCCTTCCGCCTTCCAGGTGAAGGACGTGATCTTGCCATCCGCATCGGTCTCCGTCGTATAGGTCCAGCCCGGCTTCGGCTCGAAGCGGGACACATCGACCTCTGCGGGAACGTCAACCTTCACCTGCGTCGTCTTCACCGACTGTTCTTCAGACGGCACGCGCAGCGTGAACACTTGATAGGAGCCGGCCGGAACCGAACTTGGCTGAACCGTTACGTGCGCGCTGGCAACACCCGCGAAGCCTAGCGCCAAGAATAGCGCAAGCAGTAGAGCAACACTTTTTTTCATGGAATGCAGCAACCTCTCTGTCTCATGTTGGGATGTAATAAGTATAGCCGCTGCCTGCGTCGCTTCGCATGACTAGAAAGGGCTAGCCGCAACGAATCTTCTGTGACAAATTGGCGAACATCCGCTAATCCGTCGGACCGACCAAGCCTCGCTCGTAAGCATACCTTGTCAATTGCACGCGATTGGCCAGATGGAGCTTGTGCAAAATATTTTTGAGATGGTTCTTCACGGTGTGCTCCGACAACCCCAGCTCCTGCGCGATATCGCGATTGGTGCGGCCTCTCGCGACCTCTAGAAGAATCTCCTTCTCGCGCGGCGTCAATTCCTCGCGGAAGCCGCCGTCCTCCTTCCGAACTCCGGTCTGCTCGCCCGAAGCCTGCTCCGGAGCGGCTGATCGCGGCCGAGCGGCGAACTCCTTCAGAATGGACAGAGCCAAGTCGGGATTGAGCGGCGCTTCGTCATAAGCGATCGCCCGCAAGTATTCCCGCCATGCCGACGGATTGAGGTTCTTGAGCAGATAGCCCTGCGCGCCTTTCTTGAGCGCTTCGAACAGATGCGCCGGCTCGTCGGATACGGTCACGATTACGATCTTAACGTCGGGGTAACCGGCCTTGATCGTCTTCGCCGCTTCCAGTCCGCCCATGCCGGGCATGGATATATCCATCAGCACCAGCTCAGGGGATGCGCTCTCCATGAGCGCAAGAGCCTCTTCTCCGCTGGACGCTTCCGCCACGACGGCAAAGTCTTCGTCTTCGGAGACGATCTCCCGCATCCCTTGCCGGGCATGCTTGTGATCGTCGACCAGCATGACGCGCAGCGGCTGCTTCATGCCTCACGCCTTCCTCTCTGCCTCAGCTCGATTATCGTCCAGCCGTCCCGGCGCTCCGCCCGGAACGACCAACCCATCCGTTGGGCGCGGTCTCGAACCATGCGCAGACCGAACCGCCCCTCCGCCGCGAGCGGATCGCCAGCGAATCCCGCGCCGTCGTCTTCGACTGCGCAGCGGAACCCGCCTTCGTCGTCCAGCTCTCCGATGACAATGACGCGCTTCGCCCTGGCATGCTTGCGAACATTAAGGAGCGCCTCCCGCAGGCAGGCGTGCAGCTCTACCTTCTCCTTATTGGTCAGCGATCCGTCCGGTATCCCCCAGCGGAAGTCCGCTTGCGCCTCGATGATGCCCGCGGTCTCGCCAAGCAGCTCCCGCAGAGGGACGACCCAGGCAGCCTCCGCCGCAGATGGCGGCTGGCGCAGGTTCGCGATCGCTTGCCGGACGTCGTCGTTCACGTCCCGCACCGTCTCGCGAAGCTGGCCCGCCAGTCTGCGCACCGTCTCGTCCGCAGTTGCCCGGTCCAGTTGATCCAGCTTAACAGCCAGCAGGAAGAGCGACTGGGCGATGCCGTCGTGAAGCTCCCGAGCCAGCCGCTCCCTCTCTTCGAGGGAGGCGGTCGTCGTCTTCTCGGCCTGAAGCTCGCCCTGCGACTCCTCCAATCGGCGGAACAGACCGAGCACGAGCGTAAGCGTAACGGCAAGCACGATGAATGGCGCGAGGAAGTTGCCTAATTCCATCGACATATACGGAAGCAGGAACGCGTGCCGGATATATTCCCACAAGCCAATCGTTATCGTCGGCGTCAGCAGAATCAGCCATTTGATGGTACGGTCGTTCTTGCGCATAATCTCGATTGTTCCTCCGTTAACGGCCCGCCGAATCCCGCCGGATATTAATAGATGCGGAACGTCGTCTTCCTGACAAGCTCGTTGCCGTCCGCGTCGGTCACGCGGACTTGGGCTTGCCATTCGCCCGCGAACGGCAAGTAAGGCCCGTTCGCTTTATAAGCGGCTTCGACATAGCCCTCGAAAGCATAGATCTCGCTATCCTTAAACGACTCGAGAGGCACATCGATGACCCCGACATCGCCGCGCTCCGTCGGTTGAAGCCGAAGCACCGTGCTCTTCGGCTGTCCGATCGATTCCGGCAGCCATACTTTAACCAGAATCGAATTGTTGCCCGGCGCGTTCGGCGAGATTTGGAGCGTAACGTGCATATCGGTGCCCATCTCATGATAGTACAGCGGCTGATTGGCCGGCAGCGGGTTCTGATAGGTGAGCACGCCGACGATCAGCACGATGCCGGCCATGAGGCCGAAGTCGGCCCGAAGCAGTCCGCCCGGAGGAAGGCTCCCCTTGCGCAGACGCAGCCGGATGAAGAACGCGGCCGCCATGACCAGGACGGACAGAGCGACTTTGGCAAGCAGCCATTTGCCCCAAGCGGTGTAGAACAAGTACTCAAGCGACGGCAGGAACAGCAGCACGCTTAGAATGCCGGTCAACCATAACGCCAGGAAGGCGAACAGCGCCCACCTGGAGAAGACGATCGCGAAGCGTCCGGCTTCAGGCCTTTCTTTGCGCCAGATCAGCAGCAACAGCAGCAATCCGCCAGCCCATACCGAAGCGGCAGCCAAGTGGACGAAATCAAGCGCAACCGAATAAGAGATCGGGTCGTATACCGCAGCGTGTCCGTTCCAGGCCTCCACGAACAACGCCACCGCCGCCCAGAACAGACGCGCCGGCGCTGACAGCCCGCCTAGCAGCAGCGCGGCGAAGGCAAGCAGCAGATTGGCCGCATACAGCTTGCCGACCGTCGTCTGCGTCAGAACCCGTACCCATTCCGACAAAGGCTCGCCTTGCGTCAAATTGTATAGGTTCAACACGACATAGGCGAGCGTCGCGCAGACGATGAACTTGCCCATGAAGCCGATCGCCGCTTCCCTCGCATCGCGGACGGTCTGGGCGGCGCCGCGCTGCAAGCCCCAGAAGAGCAAGCCGGCAATGATCAGCAGCCCAGCGTAATAGGCTATGCGCGCAGCATAGAACAGGAAGGACATCGTCGTCAGCTTGTTCGTATCGGACACATGGCCTTCATGCCCTATCTGTGCGTGCGGATCTAGGCTGCTCGAGTCCGGCAGGGGCGGCGGGTTGCCTACGGTGAAGACGTAAGCGCCCGATACGGGATGCCCGTCGGCTGAGATAATATTATATGAGACCGTATAATGGTCGTCCTTCAGAGCCGGCAGCGCAAGCTTAAGGCCCTTGCCCTGCTCCGTTCGTTCCGGCTTCGCGTTCGTGACGGAACGCGATGAACTGTCCAGGACAATGACTTTATGTTCAGCCGACGAATCAAGCCGCTCGTTGAACAGAAGCTCCACATAAGGCGGACTGTTCTGCAGCTGTTCGTCTTGCGCAGGCGTGGCTTGCTCCAATATCGCGTGAGCGCCGGCTCTTCCCGGGGGGAAGACGGCCGATATCAGCAGTGCCGCGAACAGCAGCGCGCAGCAGCGACTAAGCCATCCTCGTGCGGCGTGTCGTCTCTTGGTTGTGAATAGCATCAGCATGTATAACGAACCTCCTCGATCCGGCTTCGCTTCGCCAGCCGGTGGCGTCGTGCACACACCGCGCTCAGCATGCTGCTTCCGCAACGGCTTCTCCATCGTACCCCGAATGATATGCGAGTTCAACTTTCCCCTCCGCCAAAAAGTGAAGGGCGAACGGAGGCATTCGCCTGACCGTTCACCCTTAATGTACCTCATCCCGCAGACGAAGCCTCGTGGATTTGGTCGATATTCTTGCCGAACAATTGCTCGAATCGCTCCGGCTGCAGCGGCCGGGAGAAGAAGTAGCCCTGCGCCTGCTTGCAATTCATCCGCCTCAGGAAGTCAACCTGCTGCTCATTCTCCACGCCTTCGGCGGTTACGCGCATATTCAGGTTCCTTGCGATCGCGGAGATTCCCGAGACGATCGCAGCGTCGTGGCGGTTGAACAGCACGTCGCCCACGAACGAACGGTCGATCTTAAGCGTGTCGATCGGGAACCGCTTCAAGTAGTGCAGCGAGCTGTAGCCGGTACCGAAGTCGTCGATGCTTATATGTACGCCAATCTCCTTCAGCTTCTCGAACGTATCGGCCGCATATTCCGGATCCGCCATAATGCTCTCGGTGATCTCCAGATCGAGCCATCTCGGCGCAAGTCCCGTCTCGGTCAGCACAGCCCGGATCCGCTCGCTCAGATCGATCTGCCGGAACTGGCGGATCGACAAGTTCACGGACATGACCAGCTTCCGGTGACCCGCAGCCTGCCACTCCACCGCCTGCCGGCATGCCGTGCGAAGCACCCATTCGCCCAGCGGGATAATGAAGCCGGTCTCTTCGCATAGCGGGATGAATTCTCCGGGAGGAATAACGCCTTTCTCCGGATGGTGCCAACGCACCAGCGCTTCGGCTCCGACCAATTGGCCGAGCTCCAGATCGACTAACGGTTGGTATTCCAGACGGAACTGCCCGGATTCCAGCGCTTGGCGCAGCTCGTTCTCCAGCGCAAGCCGATCCCTAGCCTTGCGATTCATCTCCGGGTCATATCTGAGCCACGCATTGCGCACTTCCTTGGCGCCGTACATCGCGGTATCCGCGTTCTGCAGCAGATGCTCCAGCGTCTCTCCGTCGCCTGGATACAGAACAAGGCCGACGCTCACGGTCAAATGATAGGAGGTGTCCGAGATGAGAATCGGCGTATCGAATTGATCGACCAGCTGCTGCGCTCGCCGTTCGGCTTCTTGGGGGCCGGCGCCGTTGAGCAGCACCGTGAATTCGTCTCCGCCTAGCCGGAACACATCTTCCGAATCCTTCTTGAATTGCCTTAGGCGCTCCGCGACTTCCACCAGCACCCGGTCTCCGAAGGAATGGCCCATGGAATCATTGATCGTCTTGAACCGATCGACATCCAGCCACAGCACTGCGAACTGTTCGGCAGCCTTATCGTCCCATGTCTTGGCAACGATATTCTCGGTCAGCAGGCGGCGGTTCGGCAATCCTGTCAATTCGTCGTAATAAGCCAGATAATGAACCCGCGCTTCCGCCTTCTGATGCCTCCGGTACGGCTCATCAATCGTCACGAAGTAAATGCCTCTTAGCAGGAAGAAATAACCAACAATCCGGAAGACCTCTCCTAGAAGCCCGATCGGATCGCCGAGCACCTCGCCGATCGAGATTTCCAGCCTGGAAGCGAACAGCCAGATAAGCGCCCTTACGATAGTCAGAATCGCTTGCGGCCGCTCTTTGCGGTTGCGATACAGAATGACCGCTGCAGCGGCGGCATAGAGAGCCATCACCAAGGCGGCTTGAATATCGCGGTATGGATTCAAATCGTCGGCTGTCAGGCCGGAACCGAAGACAAGCCCGAGCGTCACAGCAAGCGCGATGATAGCGGCTCCGGCAGCATAGATTCTCGCCCCAGGCCGAACCGGGCCGTTCGGAATCGAGAAGATGACAGCCAAGGCAGCGGCTCCGAGCAACTGAGAAGTCCATTGCAGCAGAAGAGCCGCTCCATCTCCGTTCGCCAAACTGTGCAAGGGCATTCCCGACAAGCTAAAGCCATGCAGCAGATCGAGCAGGCCGATAAAGGCGAAGACGATCGCCGTGAACAGCCGGCGCCGACAGAGCGTCTGTTCGAACACCATCCATCCCATGACGAATAGCGCCGAGCAAAGCCCGAAGGAGATCGAATCGAGCATTATGCGCATTACCAGAGCGTTCAGATCCGTCAAACGAATGTGCTCTATGATATTCAGTCGTTCAAGCACCAGGAAGGCCGCGAATGCCAGCACGGCAGTTCGCAGCGTTCGCTTCTCGGCGCGATTGATCGGCAAATCCGCCATGCGCTTAAGCGTCCAATTCACGACTTGCCCCCCTGCCTATAACCGGTTTGCTCATTATGGAGAACATTTTGCCTTATTTGATTCAACAATCTGGTCGCTTTTTCCTGCAACACATCCGAATATTGTCGAAAAAAGTTGATGCTGCGCTTGCCTGTTTGCAATCGGCGGCCAATACCAGCTACAATTTGGTCATGCTTGGCGGGACTGCGCCCGCCTATATAACGGGGAGATGAGACGATGGAGAATTACGAGCTGGCATCGTTAACCATATCGCAAGTTGAAGAGAGCTGGACGTTAACCTTCGAACGCGCCAAGCTGATGGTTGTCCACGATCACGGAACGCTATCCTGGTTCATCGATGCCGAAGGCGTTGCGAACGCCGATGTGCTGAACCGGTTCGCCATATCCGAAGAGATTGCGGTCTCGCTCGAAGCCGTTACGATCGGCGGCAGGAAGCTTACCGGCGCAGGCTACTTCCATCCGAACACGCTGCACAGCGCCGCCGCCATTCGCGGAGTCGGCGAACTGGACGGCTACAGCCCCGGCTTGCTGCGTCAGCCGTAGCTTAAGCGTTCGCCCATTCCGGCAGCTTCCGGCCGAATCCCGCCGGTGAAGATCTCGAATTGGCAGCGCATCAAGTCCTCGAGCGTCTCTTCCGTCGATTGGAGCACCCAACTCATCAGCACGCCATAGTAGCACTGTACAGCCATCCCCGCGATCTTCTCGGCGGACAGGTCTGTTCGGATCTCTCCCCGTTCTTGTCCTTTCCGGATAATCATAGCCAGGAAGCGAGCGAATTCGCCGCTTCTCTCCGATTGGGCCGAGCCGATTCTCTCGCTGCCGTACACACCTTGCAGAACGGCCCGCGTAACGGCTTGCGTAAGGGGATACTGTCGCGCATGAATGAGTAAACCATTCAGAAGCTGAGGCATAATCGGTCCCTGAAGACCGCTTTGATTCTCAATCTCCCTCCGGATCAATGAGCCTTGAAGCTCGAGTATCAAGTCTTCCTTGGAGGAGAAATAGTTAAAGAACGTTCCTTTCGCTACGTCCGCGCGGGTCGCGATCTGCTGCACCGTTGTCGACTCGTAGCCTTGATTCTCGAACAACTCCATTGAAGCTTCGACTATTCGGAACCTCGTCAGCTTCTTCTTCGCTTCCCTGTTCATACCAAGTCCCCTTCCTTACTGCCGGCGGCCGACCGGCAGCCGGCGTAAGCCATGATATACTGTTCCGCGTCACAGCAATAAAGCATTAGCTTGCACTAAATCCTTTCCTCCCACAATATCCCATCCTGCAAGATTTGTCGAGAGATGACTTCTAAAAACAAAAAGACCCTCCAGTTGGAAGGTCTCTGACATCGCATTATGATTTGGGGAACGTCTCCGGCGTCGTCAGTCTGTCGTAGAAGTTCAAGTATTCGTCGCGCTCGGGCGAAGCTCTCCAAGCCATGGCTGAACGCGGATGCTCGTCAAGCACACCGGTGATCATGTAAGGAATGAGGTAGCCCCACTCTTCGCGCTCGCGCAGTCCGACCATGTACCTCTCGATCATGCCCAGCACCGGACGCAGATTATATTTGGATTTGGACAGCTTAGCCAGCAGAAGCTCCGTATGGCAGTTGCCCGCCGCCCGGCCCATGCCGTAGACGGAAGCGTCCAGCAACTCGACGCCCATCTCGGCAGCCGTCAGCGTGTTCGCCAGAGCCAGCTGCATGTTGTTGTGTGTATGTACGCCTAGCCGCTTGTTCTTGAGGCCGCGGCGGAATTTCTCGACGAGATAACGGATATCCTCCGGGTCCAGGCTGCCATAGGAGTCTACGATGTAGACGACGTCGATCGGGCTCTCGCTGATCATCGCCAGCGCCTCCGACAGCTCATTGTCCATGACATTGGACAGCGCCATAATGTTGATCGTCGTCTCGTAGCCTCGCTCGTTGAACAATGTGGCCAGCTCGATCGCCTTGGCCGTATCGCGCGCATAGCAGGCTACGCGAATCAAGTCGAGCGGCGATTCGCTGCGCGGCAGAATATCGTTCTCGTCAACGCGGCCGACATCGACGAGCGCGGACAGCTTCGTCTTCTTCTTCTCCGGAATGACTTTGCGAAGGAAGTCGTCGTTCAGGAACCGCCATGGTCCCGCATTCTCCGCCCCCTTAAGCAGCTTGGGCGAATTCTTGTAGCCGACTTCCATGTACTCGACACCAGCTTCATTTAACGATTCGTATAAATCCTGAACGAATTCCACGCTGAAGTCCCAGTTATTAACGAGGCCGCCGTCGCGAATCGTGCAGTCTACGATTTGGCAATGGCTAAATTTACGTTGTTCGGTCATAGAGCTGGCTCCTTTGTATTAAGTTCAGAAAGACTATTCCCGCATTGGATTACGCTTTAACATTCGAGGACTGCAAAGCCGTCTCCTGCAACAGCAGTCGCACCGATTCGTCCAGACGCGAGGCGGCCTCTTCGGCTATATCGGCAGTGCCGTCGTCGTTCCACACGACTTGAGCGTCTTGAACGAACACTCCTGCCAGCAGGTTGCGCGGCCCCATCGTGGACAGCACTGGCTTCATTGCGAAGTCGATGGACAGCAAGTGCGCGATCGTCCCGCCAATGGCGATCGGGAGAACGACCTTGTTCTGGAAGCCCTTCTGGGGGAGAAGATCGATATAGGCTTTGAGCACCCCAGGGAAAGAAGCCTTGAACACCGGCGTCGCGACGATGACGGCGTCCGCCTGTTCCACTTCTCGGTTCGCGGCTTGAATCGCCTCGCTGTCGAAGCGGGCGTGGAGCAAGTCTTCAGCGGGCAGATCGCGGACGGCAATAAGCGAAGGCTTGATGCCGGCTTCGGCTACCTTGGAACGCACGTATTCAACGATGCCGTTAAGCCGTGTTTTCTCCATTGGACTTCCTACTAAAATGACGATTTTCGCCATATAGACCGCCTTCCTTTTCTTCCTCGCCAGCAATATCCGATTCTCCGACTCGGAAATTCCATTCATTATACTCGTTCGTTTCTTGCACCGTCAAGATTGGAAGCCTCTTCCGGCCGCCTTCAGTTCTTAGGCCGATGATCCGCTTCGAAATTCTCGATCTCTGCCTCGTTCTTCGCGATAGCTCCGCCGCCGCCGAATACGACGAGACCTTCTCCGTTGGACAGCCTCAGCTGCAAATCCTGCGTCTCTGCGATGAACCGGAAGCCGAAGGCGAAGGTTGAAGGCTGCGTCTGTGTGTCGACCTGCAGACCGCCATAGAACAGAGTTTGCCCGGTGCTCAGCGTATCCCTGTGCATGACGGATACTTGGTTGATCTTAAATGGAACGCTGCTGCCGCCAATGGTAAGCGTGCCTGAGCCCTCGGCTACCGTAAAATCGCCTTTCTGGTTCAGGTTAAGCGCCAAGTGAACCTTCGCGTCGTTGCTGTCCGACGGTATGTAGATAGCGCTGTCCTCACTAACCGGCTCCAGGCTCGTGCCTTCCGGCGCTCGTTCGAAGCTCGCCGCTGGCACATCGATCGTATATTGCGCAGCTTCCGGCGCAGCGGAGGCGGAAGCCTCTACGGTTGCGGATGGCGATGCGCTTGCCGATGCGGCAGCCGGCGGCTTCCCGCCGTTCGTCCCGGCGGTCTTCTCGTTCGAGCAAGCCGTCAGCGCCAGTGCGGCCGCGGCGAGGATCAGCAGATTTTTGTACGATATCTTCATGGTTGGTATGTCCCTCCTGATGTCGATGGTAACCAAGAATCTATCGTACTAAACTGCAAGGGATTCGACAAGAAGATATCGAAGACGGCACACTCTCGTTAGGTCGAAGTAAGTCCCTGATGTACGCAAGGCAGCCTCTGCCGAAGGCTGCCCTGTTGTCCGTGTTCCGATATCGATGCTTAAGACACGGCTTTGCGCGAAGCGTCCTTCTCTTCAACCGCACATGCTTGGCAAGTCCCGTGAAAATCAAGGCGGTGATCCGTCACCGTGAAGCCGTATTCCCGCATAATGCGATGCTCCATTGGCAGCAGCCAATCGTCCTTGATCTCTTCGACCTTGCCGCATCGGGTGCAGATCAAGTGATGATGCATATGCGGCTGATCTTCGTTACGCAGATCGAATCTGGCTCCGCCGTCGCCGAAGTTGACCTTCTCGACGATATGAAGCTCGCTGAGCAGCTCTAAGGAACGATAGACGGTCGCGAGACCGATATTCGGATAAGTATTCTTAACCAGCAAATAAACGTCTTCCGCCGTTAGATGATCCTGTTCATTCTCCAGCAGCACCCGAAGCGTCGCTTCTCGTTGGGGAGTCAGCTTGTAGCCTCTGCTAATAAGCTGCCGGTTGATCTTGTCGACCTGCTCGGTAATGGTCACGCAATCACCGCCCTCCCTTTCCCTTATTTAGAATTATTCTAAACTGATTGTAACTGATTCTGCACCTTTAAGCAAAGCATTAATAATTGGGATATTGCCGTCTAATTTGATAGGATATAGAGGAAGAGAGTGAAGGTGAAGCAGATGAGTTTGGCAAAATATGTTGGACGGCGCATCTTGATTATGACTGCTGTAGAAGCCGAGCGCGAGGCGGTGCTGCGCGGACTGGACGGCGATGAACGCTTTGACGTGCGGCTCGCCGGCGTCGGTCCAGCGTTTGCAGCGGCGAGCACCGCGGCGGCGCTTGCCGCTGCAGGCGGGAGCTGCGGCCTGGTCGTATCGGCCGGTATCGCAGGCGGCTTCCCGAGCAGGGCGGAGATCGGCTCGCTCGTCGTATCGAGCCGGATCGTCGCCGCCGACCTCGGCGCCGAGACGCCGGACGGCTTCGCGAGCGTCGATGCGCTCGGCTTCGGCTCTGCCGAGGCGCAGCCGGACGAAGCGCTTGCACAGCAGCTCGTGCAGGCGTTGGAGGCGGCTGGCCTGCGGGCGGCCTGCGGGCCGATCTTGACGGTCTCGACCGCCACAGGAACGGCCCAGACCGCGGCCCTTCTCGCCGAGCGGGTGCCCGGCGCCGCCGCCGAAGGCATGGAAGGCTACGGCGTGGCCGTCGCCGCCCGGCAATTCGGCGTTCCCGCGCTCGAGCTCCGCGCGGTCTCGAACGCGGTCGGCCCGCGCGACCGCGCCGCTTGGCGCATTCCCGACGCGCTGCTCGCGTTGGCAGATGGCATGGCTATATTGAAGGAGGTTCTACCGAGATGAATATCGCTTTTTCCCCTTGTCCTAATGATACCTTCGTGTTCCACGCCTGGGTTCACGGCCTGATCCCCGGCGCTCCGGAATTGAACGTCACGTACGCCGACATCGATATCACGAATCATTGGGCGGCGGATCGGACAGGCCCCGAGGTGCTGAAAATATCGTACGCCGCCCTTCCCTGGGTGCTGGAGGACTACGCGCTTATCCCTTGCGGCGGAGCGCTTGGCCGCGGCTGCGGTCCGCTCGTGCTGACGCTCGCGGACATGCAGGATCCGGCTGCCCTCTCCGGCAAGCGCGTCGCGGTGCCGAGCGAACGCTCGACCGCCTATCTGCTGTTCCGGCTGTGGGCGGCACAGAACGTGCCAGGCGGCGTCGGCGAGATCGTGATCATGCCGTTCCACGAGATTATGCCCGCCGTTCGCGACGGCAAGATCGATGCCGGGCTCGTCATCCACGAAGCCCGCTTCACCTACCAAGATTACGGCTTGTCGAAAATGGCGGATATGGGCAGTTGGTGGGAAGCCGATACCGGCCTGCCGATACCGCTGGGCGCCATTATCGCCCGCCGCGATCTGGACGTGAAGGCGATCGAGCAGTGGGCACGCGCATCGGTCGAGTACGCTTGGGCGCATCCGGAGGCTTCGCGCGAATACGTGCTCGGCCACTCGCAGGAGCTCTCGCCTGAGGTGACGCAGCAGCACATCGACCTGTACGTCAACGACTTCACAGCCAACCTGGGTGACGACGGCTTCGCGGCGATCGAAGCGCTGCTCACCCGCGCGGCCGCAGAGAAGCTCGTGCCGCCGTTCGATCCGAATCTGCTGCGCTAATCTCTCGCAAAATAATGGTTGATGATGCGACAATCAGAATTGGTATCGTTCCAGCGAAAGGACCTCGTTCTCCACTTTGTTGTGGATATCGAGGTCCTTTCTTGTGCATTCTGGGGACAGTCCTTGTTCGCTTACCCGCGTTCCGTCATATCCCCACAGCTTCTTCTTCGAAAGCTTGCGGGAACGGATCTTCAAAGCAGCTCCAATCCGACTTCAATTCCTCCTCGGTTAACAGGCACGTGTCCAGCTCCGCCTCCAGCTTAGAGCGGTTCAGCCCGATGCCGATCAGCACGAATCGGTTGATCCGGTCTCCGTATTCGGGATGCCAAGAGGTGAACGGCTCCGGTTCCTCACGCAGCAGCGCCATGCGCTCGCATTCGGGCAGCGCTGCAAGCCACAGGCCGGCAGGTCCCATCTGAATGGACGGTCCGGCTTGACTGAAGCTTTGAGCCTGGCGGTTCCGCGTTGCCAGCCAAAGTATTCCTTTGGCCCGCACGACTTCGGCCGGCCATTCCGACATCCAGTTCATCAGCCGTACTGGATGGAAAGGGAGAGCCCTCTCATAGACGAACGAGCCGATGCCATACTCCTCGGTCTCCGGCGTATGCTGCGGCTTCTCCAACTCTAGAATCCAGCCAGCCGAGCGGCTCGCCGCCTCGAAGTCGAACAAGCCTGTGTTCAAGATCGCAGAAGGCTCGACTTGCCCCCGGACGGCGCGGATGAACCGCGCCCTCGGCTGCAGCGCCCGCAGCACGCTCTCCAATTGGGCCAATTCCTCCGGCTTCACCATATCGCACTTATTCAGCACGAGGACATCGCAGAATTCGATTTGGTCGATCAGCAGGTCGACCACCTCCCGGGTATCGTCTTCCGTGGCCGCCTCGCCTCGGTCGAGCAAGGTCTCGCCAGAGGAATAATCGTGCCAGAAGCGATACGCGTCCACGACGGTCACCATCGCGTCGAGCCGGCAGAACCGGGTCAGATCTATGCCGAGCTCTTCGTCGATGTAACTGAACGTCTGCGCGACTGGAACCGGCTCGCCGATGCCGGTCGATTCGATCAGGATATAGTCGAACCGCCCTTCGAGCGCCAATCGCTCCACTTCCCGAAGCAGATCCTCGCGCAGCGTGCAGCAGATACAGCCGTTCGACATCTCGACCAGCTTCTCTTCCGTGCGGGACAGTCCGCCGCCGCCGCGAACGAGATCCGCGTCGACGTTCACGTCGCTCAGGTCGTTGACGATTACCGCAACCTTTAAACCGTTGCGGTTCCGCAGCACGTGATTGAGCAGTGTTGTTTTGCCCGCGCCTAGATAGCCGCTCAGAACCGTCACCGGAATCTTGCGTCGTTCAATCAATCTTTTCAACCCCTTTCTGATGTAATTATTACGATTTGATCCTATTCGTTTAAAGCCTTCTGCAGCGCAGCCAAGTTGTTCTCCATAATGCCGATATAATCCAAGCCCTGCTGCTTATCGTCTTCGGTCAGCCCTTCGATCGGATTCAGCACGTCCGTCTTGGCGCCGATCTCCTTCGCGATCGTCTCCGCTATCTTGGGATCAACCAGCGTCTCGAAGAATATCGTCTGGATATCCCGCTCTTTCGCTTGCTGGACGACGCCGGCCATCTGTTCAGGAGACGGCTCCTGCTCAGGGGACAGCCCGGCAATCGGAATTTGCACCAGACCGTACTCCTTAGCCAAGTAGCCGAATGCGGCGTGTTGGGTGACGAAGTCGTGGCGCTTGACGGTCTTAAGCCCGTCCCTATACGCCTGATCAAGCATCTGCAGCTTGGCGATATAAGCGTCTGCGTTCGCCTTGTACTTGTCCTGGTGAGCCGGATCCGCCTTAGCGAATGCCGCGGCGATATTCGCGACTTCCTTCTGAGCAAGCACGGGATCGAGCCATACATGCGGATCCAGCACCTTGCCTCCCTCCTCATCCGACGTCCCTTCGGCGGCAGTTCCATGATCATGGCCGTCCTCTTCTTCCTCCTCCGCGACGCCCTCCTGCAACGTAATCCCTTCGCTTGCTTGCACCGCCACTCGCTTATCGTTCGCGGCGCTGGCCAGCGCCTTGTCGGCCCATGTCTCTACGAGCCCATTGTAGACGAACACATCCGCTTCGCTGATGAGCGCCATATCCTTCGCGCTCGGCTCCCAGTCGTGCGGCTCCGCGCCGGCCGGGATCAATCCGGTCACGTCCGCGAGTTCTCCGCCGACCTGGCGGCTGAATTCGTACATCGGATAGAAGGTCGCCACGACTTGAAGCTTGGAGCCTTCCCCCGTTGACGAATTCGGCGACGCGGCTCCGCCGCCCGCACCTTCTCCCCCGTTCGAGCCGCAGCCCGCCAGCAGCGCGGCTGCCGTTCCCGCCAGAATCAATCCCTTCATCGTTGTCAATGCTGTTCTCATCTTGCCAATTCCTCCTTGATTAATGATATAACGAGTCTCCGGACACTCGCGGAACGGGGCCAACCGCCGTCTGCTCCTGCCGGGCTTCCGCCCGGCTGCGTCTCGGAGCGAGCTTCGCCCAGGCTGTCTTAAGCGATACGCCTGCCGCCAACATGACGAGCAGCGTCAACGCGATCGTTCCTCCCGGCGGTGTGCTGATCTCATAGGACGCGGCTAAACCGGCGAAGACGCCAACCAGCCCGATGGCCGAGGACAGCCAGACCGCCGCGGCGAAGCCCGGGGCTACCCGGATCGCCAGCGATGCCGGCAGCACGATCAGCGCGGAGACGAGCAGCACGCCTACGATCGGGATCGCCGAAGCGACGACCATGCCCGTCAGAATGCTGAAGGCAAGCGACAGCCCCTTCACCGGCACCCCGTTCGTCCTCGCCGTCTCCTCGTCGAACGTCAACTGATACAACGGACGCCGGAGCAGCGCGAAGAACGTCAAGCTGACGGCGGCGACTACTGAGAGCAGTATCAATTCGGATCGAGTGACTGCCACGACCGAACCGAACAAATAGGACGTTAAGTTCTGGTTCAGCCCCTTATTCAGGCTCATTAGAATTACCGCCGTCGACAAGCCCCCGATCATAATGATCGCGACCGAGATCTCGCCGTATGTCTTGTAGAATCGGCGCACGTATTCGACGGCTACCGCTCCGGCGACGGCTACCGCGAAGCCTGCCGCCGACGGCGCCGCATGCAGCAGCGCGCCGGCCGCGATCCCCGCCAGCGACACGTGCGACAGCATGTCGGCCATAAGCGCCTGGCGCCGAAGCAGCAAATATACGCCCAGCGCGGGTGCCGTCAGCGCAATCAATGCGCCGGCGAGAAATGCCCTTTGCATGAAGTCGTAGTGCAGCATCTCCATTCAACATCCTCCTTCCGCTGCAGCTCGATGACACGATCCAAATAGGGAAGAGCCTCCGACAGATGATGGGTCACCATCACGACCGTCCGTCCTTCCTGACGAACCTGCTCGTTCATCAGCTCATAGAAGCCGAAGCGGCTCTCTTCGTCCATGCCGGTCGTCGGTTCGTCCAGCACGAGAACTTCGGGTTCCATGGCGAGCGCCCGGGCCAGGCAGGCCCGCTGCTTCTGGCCGCCCGACAACTCTCCGATCCGCCTGCCGCGAAGCTCCCACAAGCCTACCTGCCTTAATGCCAGCTCCGTTCGTTCCCTGTCCTCCGCGCGCGCTCTTCGCAGCCAAGAGCCGCTCTCCGCATACCGGCCCGAACCCGCAAGCTCCAACACGGTGCTGGGGAAGCCTGCGTTGAAAGAGGCGATCTGCTGCGGCACGTACCCCATGCTCCGCCTTCGCATCCGATCCCCGCCGCTCAGCCAAACCGCCTCCCCTCTCCAGGGCTCAAGCAGTCCGAGAAGGAGCTTGAGCAGCGTCGTTTTGGCCGCGCCGTTAGGGCCTGTCACTGCCGTAAATTCCCCTTGCGACAGTTCGAAGTTCACGTCGACCAAGCAAGGAGCGTCATCAAACCCGAATTCCACCTCCCGCATATAAGCCAATCGCAAGCTGTTCCCCTCCGCCCTTGTATGTAATTATTACGATTAATAAACATAAAATAGAGGCGTAACCCTCTGCCCTTCGGCCATCGAAGTTCCATTCGCCTCGATTTCATTTAATAGTAATATTTACATTTAGGATAATAACAGCGGAATGCCGCTCCGTCAACCGTTTTTTTCCGCAGGACATAAGAAAACCCGTTCACGCCGGCCGGGGCCGCAACGAACGGGATGCGAAGCGTGTATTTTATTTATTCGGTGAAGCCAGTCCATCAGAAGCTTGACAGGCTCACTCACTCGTTACCGAAGCCGCTTCGTGTTGGCACTCTTCGCAGATGCCGTAAATCTCGAAGCGGTGGTTCATAATTTTATAATGGCCCGGAAGATGAAGCGACTCCTCCATCGGACAGTAGTCGAACGTCAGCGTCTTCTCGCAGTTGAGGCAGATCAGATGATGGTGGTGATGGTCCAGACAGGAAGCCTTGAACTTCAACCCGCCCTCCATAAAATAAAATTGCTCCAAAACGCCCATCTCGCTGAGCATCCGCAAATTGCGGTATACCGTATCGAAGCTGACGCTCGGATACTTGGCGGTCAGCTGATCATAGACGTCCTTGGGAGACAGATAACTATCCGTCGACGCGAAAATATGCGCAAGCGCCCGCCGCTGGTCGGTAATTCTCCAACCGCTTCGAGCCATCATGGTCAGCATCTCCTGCGACTTATTCGAATCCGTCATTCCGCAGCTCTCCCTTCGATTCTCATCATAACAGGATTATCTCCGCGGAGACAAGCGGTGCGATGCCCATACGACGAAGCCGAACAGCACGGCGCCTCCGCCGGCCAAGCTCACCCCGCTCCAGCCCCAGCGATGCCACGCATAGCTGCCGAGCCATGAACCGGCTGCTCCGCCGAGGAACGTCGTTACCATCTGCACCGTATTGAGACGGCTTCTCGCAGGCGGATCAAGCGCATAGATCCGTGTCTGGTTCGCCACCTGCGTGCCTTGCACGCCCAGATCCATCAAGATGACGCCGGTGATCAAGGCCGCCTGATACCCGCCAAGCGTGCCGAACAGTATGTAGGAGAGCAAGTTCAGCACGATCAGAGCGCCGATGATGAGCGAGGGACGAATCCGGTCCGCCAGCCGGCCGACCAGCGGTGCTCCCAGAGCCCCAGCCGCTCCGATCAGGCCGAATAGTCCGGCGATCTGGCTGCTGTAGTTATAGGGCTCGCCCTCGAGATAGAAGGACAGCGCCGTCCAGAAGATGCTGAACGCCGCGAAGTTAGCCGCTCCGATCAGCGCGGACTCGCGCAGCGTCGCATGCTTCCTGACGAGACTGCCCATCGAGGCGAGCAGGCTCCCATAGCGGATCGCAGCGGTTGGACGGCTCTTCGGCAGCTTCGTTCGCACCAGCAGAAGCAGGATCAGCATGGCAGCGGCCGCGATCCAATACATCACGCGCCAGCCCCATGTGCCGCCGATCAGGCCCGATATCGTTCGGCTCAACAGAATCCCAAGCAGCAGACCGCTCGTCACCATGCCGACCGCCTTGCCCTGCTCGCCGGGAGCTGCCAGCGTAGCGGCCATCGGAATCATCACCTGCGGCACGATCGTCGTCAAGCCGACGGCGAAGCTGGCGATATACATCCAAGTCAAACTTTGCGAAGCCGCGACACCGATGAGCGACAAGGCGACCATAGCGAGCAGCATAGAGATGAATCCGCGCCGTTCCTTGATATCGCCTAGCGGCACGAACAGGAACATGCCAAGCGCATATCCGACCTGCGTACAGGTCGAGATCGCGCCAGCCTCGTCCGGATCCGCTCCGAACGAACGGCAAATATCGGCGAGCAGCGGCTGGTTGTAATAAAGATTGGCGACAGTCAGACCGGACGATATCGCGATGAACAACAGCAGACCTTTGGAGAGACCGGCCTGTCTGTTATCCGTCATCATTTCCTTCATCGTCATTTCCTTCCAGCGGACGGTTGGCGATAGCCTTCGATATCCGTTCATTTTTTTCTACAAAGGGTTCATGCCCATGTTGAACTTCTATCGAAATTTCGGCCATCTGTCAACACTATCCGGGAAAATAACGCCGAATGCGCTCTTTGATGCCGTCTATGCCGAGCGCGAATCCGAGGCCGTTCTTGTTCTTGGCCATGAAGGCGTTCATGCCGATCACTTGCCCGCGGGCATTGATGAGCGGCCCGCCGCTGCTGCCCGGATTGATCGCGCAATCCGTCTGAATAATATCCGATAGCCGCCTATCTTGCATTGCGACGGATCGATGCTTGCCGCTAATGATGCCCGATGTGATGGAGTTCTCAAGTCCGAGCGGATTGCCGATTGATAGGACAATCTCCCCTACCTTGCTCTTCCGGGAAGATCCGAGCGGGAGCGGCGAGAGCGACGCTGCCGCCCGCTTATCTATGCGCAGGAGCGCAATGTCCTGCTCCGGATCTGCCCAGAGCACTTTGCCTTCGCATACGGTCCCCTTGTTCAGCTTCACAAGTATCTTCCGCGGCCGGTTGACGACATGTTCGCTGGTCAGCACCAGCCCGTCTTTGCTCAGCACGATGCCCGTGCCAATGCCGACGATCACTTCCTTCGGCTCCGGCTCGCCGGGCAGGAAGAACGGGAAGAACGGCTCCGGCTCATCCGGCTCATTCTCCTTCAGCGTCCGGATGAAGACGACGCCCCTGCGGGCTCTGCGGAACAAGCGGACGAAGTCGTTGCCCCGATATAGGGCTGCTCTGCGGCCTCCGCGGCTGCTCTGTCTTCTCGAAGCTGTCATAGTCCGCCGTCCTTATTTGAAGTTGAGAAATGCAGGCCTGTTGCCCCCTGGATACAGCGGCTGAATCAGACCGTGCAGTTGATAGACAGTCGGTTCTCCGCACTTGGCGCAATAAGCCGCCGTCGGCGGATTCACGAACGAGCACCCCTTCTTCAGAATGCCGGGTTCGTCCGAGCAGCGGTTATGAACCGGTACGCCGCAATCGATGCAATATTTATCGTTCTCGTCAGGCATTCTCCCGCATCGAATGCAAGGATACAGCTGCGGTTTATCTCCCATAATTTAACACTCCCAAACTCGTTATGCCGTTTGATTCTGCAGGGAAGCAGAGGGTTGAACTTCGCCGAGCGGATTATCGACGATATCGTTATCGAAGACGGTCGTAACGAAGCCGGATTGCAGGTTGCTTCCAAACTGCTGACCGTTGCCGAAGTTGGTCTTGCCGTTCTGAGTCCAGCCTGGCTGGGAGTTCTCTCCGATCCCGATCGCGCTTCCTCTGTTCATGGCGTTCACATTGATGGCGCCCGCGGCCAACGATATGAAGACGGCCAAGCTGATCACCCCCGATAAGAGCCCATGTCGATAATTTATTCTGCCTTGGGCTTATCGGTGTTTTGAGAGATCAAAATATTTTTGATGACGGTCGACGTATCTCCTGCCGTGCCGAGCGAGATCACCGGCGCGTCGACGGTGTCGTTGTCCACAGCGAAGCCAGCCACCTGTCTCATAGCGCTGCGGCCAAGCACCTTGCTCGAGCCGTAATTATTCTTGCGCGAGGTTCGCCAGCCGAGCTGCTTGTTGTCGCCTAGATCGATTGCCGAACCGTTATTTAGCGCATTGGCCTGAATGGATCCGAAGTTGACGACGCTCTGCTGCGCTTGGTTCGGCGTCTCCTCCAGATGAATGCTGCGGATGTCGCGCACGCCTGCATCGACGATGTCAGGGTCGTTGACGATGCCCAGCGAATGGGTTAGGGTCGAGTCGGTCAAGGTGCCGAAGCCTTGATTCTGCTTGGCGTAGGAGCTCCATCCTAGCGCATGGTTCGTGCCGATGAAGATCCCCGAAGAGCTCTCAATGTTGTTCACCGTCAGGTTGTGGAAAATAACGACCGCCTTCTGTCCTGCGATGTCTATAGCCAGCCCCTCCTCTCAGGAGTCGGTGAGCAATCCGCTCCTACCAGCCTATTCATATCAGCTCTGTCGATTGCTTGGCTCCGTGCAAAAAAAAGGCTGTCGGAGAAGTCATTCTTCAATGACTTCTCCGACAGCCCCTTTAACCCTTTGGGATGAGAACCGCCGTTTATTGTCCTGCCTCTATTGCTTGATCGTGCGCATTCGCGAACTGCTCCGGCGTTACAGCCTTGCCGAAGAGCGCTTGAATTTGGTTCAGATGAACCTCGGCGGCGCTCGGCTTCATCTGAACGTCGGCGAACAGCGTAATGTTCGTCGCTTCGTTCATCTCGCTCAGCAGATCGATGTACAGCTGCGGCAGCTGCAAGGCGGAGGTATCAACCTTCGTCGCCGGAATGACGCCCGCATCGGTAACGGACTGCTCGCCCCATCGCTTCACGAAGTATTCGACGAAGTCCTTGGCTTCCGCTTTGACCGTCGAATCCTGAGCCACGAACAGCCCAACGCCGGGACCGCCAACCCAGCTGTCGCTGCTGCCCTTGCCGCCGGTTACCTGCGGGAATTTGAAGAAGCCTATGCTGTCGCGGAATTCCTGCGGAACGTCGGGATTGGTCGTGTAATTCGGCAGCTCCCAGGTTCCAGCCAGGAACATCGCCGCTTGGCCGCTGACGAACTTGGCCTTGCTCTCGTCATTGGACATGCCGTTAAACCCTCTCGTGAAGGCGTTCATATCGACGAGATCCTGAATGTCCTTCGCCGCGAGCACGAGGCCCGGATCGGTGAACGAAGCGTTCCCGCCGATGGCGTCCGCCAGCCGAGTGCCCGCGATGCGATCCGCCAAGTACATATACCAGAGGGATCCCGTCCACCGGTCTTTGTTGCCGAGCGCGATCGGTTCAATGCCAGCCTCGTTCAACGTCTGTATCACATTCAGGAAGTCGTCGTACGTTACCGGCACCTGCAGATCGTATTTCTCAAAAATCTTCTTATTGTAGTAGATAGGCGCAATATTGAACTCCAGCGGCAACGCGTACGTCTTGCCGCCGATAGCGTATGCCTCCGTCGTCCCGGCAACGAATTGATCCTTCAGATCGCCTGCGAGCAGATCGTCCAGCGGCGTGAACAGATCGCCTTCAACGAACGGCTCCAAGTATCCGGCCGCCCACGTCATGCCGACGTCAGGCAGCTGGTTGGACGCGGACAGCACCTTCATCTTGCTCTTATATTGTTCGTTCTCAAGCACTTCCTGCTTGATCGTGACGTTCGGATGATCGTTCTGATATTCCCGAATGATTTGGTTAACGATCTTGTACTGTTGGGCGGAACTGCCTTCCGGCCACAAGTGCATCATATTGATCGTCACCTTCTCAACGGACTCCTCGCCCGGAACAGGATGATCGTCGTTTAAGAGGTAGCCGCAACCGGATACGATGAGAACAAGGAAGACGGCAAGTGCCGTCGGTGCTCCGATCTTTCTGTACACGTCTACTTCCCCCCTACAACCATCTCTGCTTATAGCGAGGCAGGCCGATCAGCGGAATTACTCTTTCACGCCGCCGAGCGCCACACCTGCAATAATATACCGGGACAGCAGGAAGTATATCACAAATAGCGGAAGAACAGTTAGCGCAAGCCCCAAGTAGATGGAGCCATACTCTGTCTTGTAAATATCGCCCTTCAGCAAGCTTACCATGATTGGCAGCGTGTACTTCGTCTTATCCGTCAACAGAATCAATGGCATGAACAAGTTGTTCCAGTTGCCTACGAAGGCAAAGATCGCTTGTGTCGCCATCGCCGGCATCATGATCGGCATGATGATTCGGTTGAAGGTCTTAAACTCGCCCGCTCCGTCAATACGCGAAGACTCCACAATCTCGAGCGACAGCGTACCGAGCAAGTACTGCCGCATGAAGAAGACAACGGCTGGCGCTGCAATAGCAGGCAGAATAAGGGGCAGGAAGCTATTGGTCCAATGCAGCTTATACATGAACTGGTAGAAGCCAATGGCGCTAGCCTGCGACGGAACCATCATCACGCACATGATGAACGTGAAGAACGGCTGGCGCAATTTCCAGTTGTATGCTACAAGTCCGTAAGCAGTCAGAGACGAGAAATAGACCGTACAGATCGTTGCGCATCCCGAGATAATAAGCGAGTTCAGAAACCCTTGAAAGGCATCGAAGCTTTTGCTATTCAATACCTCCCAGTTAGAACCCAGGTGCACCGACGGGAGTAGCGACAGGCCGCTTTGGATTTCCGGCGTCGAACGCGTCGCGTTCACGAACATGATCCAGAACGGCAGTATGCTCAGCAGTGTCAGGAGGATACAGACGATGTAGATAATCGTCTTGTTAATTCGAATGGAAGCTCTTTGGCTTTTCTGTATATGTTCCATCGATTAAGCCCCCTTTGATGCCAATTTCGCAGCTTTTTTGATTCTTTTCTCTTCCTTCTTGAGCTTGGCCGCGTCGCGATCGCGCATAATGTAGAACAGCACAGCGGACAGCACTGCCGCGATTACGAACAAGATCATGCTTGCGGCTGCAGCACGATTATACAGATAGCTGCCCTTGAAGGCTTGACCGTAAATAAATACGGAAGTCGTTAGCGTGCCGTTGTCAGGCCCGCCGCCAAGGAACAACTGCGGAATGTCGAACATTTGGAGACCGCCGATCAAAGAAGTCGTCAGAGAGAATAGCAAGATAGGTCTGAGACTCGGCAGTGTAATTCGGAAGAAAGTCTGGTATCCGTTCGCTCCGTCAATGGACGCAGCTTCAAAGAGCGCCGGATTGATGCCTAGAACGCCGGCAATAAGAACGATCATCGTGTTGCCGTACCACATCCAGAACTGAATGAACGCCACGATTCCTCTCGCAGTCGTCTTGTCCTGAAGGAAATTAACCGGATTGTCAATAAAGCCCAGTTCATGCAGAATGCTGTTCATTGGCCCTACCGGGTAAGAGAATAAAGCGTTGAAGAGCACGGCGATCGTACTAGCCGTGATGATGTTCGGCATATAGAGCAGAACCTTGAATGCGCCTTGTCCCCGAACCTTCAGCCGCTGGTTGGTGAACCAAGCGGTAAGCAGAAGCGCTAGTGCGATCTGGGGGATAAAGTTAAGAATCCAGATCAAGAACGTATTGCTTAGCGATTGGCGGAACGATACGTTGTTCACGATCAGTTCCCTGAAATTCTCGAACGGGTTATCCAAAATGTGAACCGGCTTCGGTATGATCCCCTTCATATCTGTAAACCCAATCACTGCGGTATAAAGAATGGGATACAGCGAGAAGATCAAGAACGCAAGAATAAACGGAAGACTAAAGATATAGCCGTATTTTGAGTAGTTAACTGTTTTTCGGCGCATGTTCTCACCCCATTAATTCATATAAGGGGCGGGAACTTTCACCCGCCCCTATGGCGCCTTATTACTCGCTATCGATGTCGAGCTGGTCTTTCACTTGTTGCTTGAAGTCGGCGATCGCCTGGTCGCGGTTCTTGTTACCTGCGGTGTACTCGCGTACTTGACCGCGCCAGAGGCTGTTGATCGTCTCATCATATTGAGTCAGGTTCTTGCCCGTAGCGTTAGCGTTGGCAGGAACGAATACGTCGAACATATTCTGTCCGCCGAGCAGATCGACTTCGCCGTTGGACTTCGCCATGACAACGGAGGATGCAACGCTGTCCTTCGTGCCTGCTTCGCCTTCCTTCATCGTGCCGTTAGCCCAGTAGTACTGCAGGCCCGTCTCGGAAGTGTCAAGCGTTACCCAGTTGATGAAGTCGGCGACTGCCTTCTTCTTCGCTTCGTCCTTGGTAACGTCTTTGTTGGCGAGAAGCCAAGTGCCGCCCCAGAAGAAGCCCGTCGTCGGCTCTGTAACTGCCCAGTCGCCGGCCGTATCTTTGACGTTGTCTTTCATCGTGTAGTTGATAAGCCATGCAGGACCGAAGAAGCCGAAGATCGGTTGAGGCCCAGTGCCGGACATATCCGCGAACCAGCCTTCTTGCCAGTCTTGCGTATCGTTATGATAGCCATTGTCCTTCAGTTGCTTGGAGTAGTCGAGGAACGCTTCGCGCTTCGGATCGATGTGCAGCTTGCCGTCGACGATCCAGCCCGTGTCGGAGCTGTTCTCGATCGCGTGCCAGATATCGCCGTCGCCGGATACGATGCCGTAGCCCTTCTCCTTCAGCTTCGCAGCTGCGGCGAAGAACTTATCCCAGCCCGGTCCGATCTCGTTCTTGATCGTAGCCGGATCATCCGTACCGAATACGTCTTGGGCAATCGAGCGGCGATAGATGAAGGCGCCGCCAGTTGCTTGGTAGCCGAGCGCTTTCAATTGACCGTCTTTGCTGCCGATATCGACGGAGTATTGCGCGATGCCTGCGTCCTTCACCATCTGATCGGTAAGGCCGAGATCAGCATAATTCGCAGCATAAGTAGATGCGTCGCCTTGCGAGTACTTGAGGACGAACGCAGCTTCTGCAGCGTAGATGTCCGGAGCGTCTTTGCCGCCGGCAGCGAGCGCTTGGTCAAGAGCCGGCTGGTAAGCGCCGTCCGTCGTCGCGATAACCGTCGTCTTGAACTCGACATTCGCGTCGGGGTGCGTCTCCAGATACTTAGTCGTCATGTTGGGAATCTCGTCGGTGAAGCTCCAGAGATTAATTGTGACTTTCTCTCCCGAATTGCTGCTGCCCGTCGCAGGCGTAGCGCTGCTATTGGAAGCATTGTCCGAGTTTCCGCCGCCGCAAGCAGCAAGAACGGAAGACATCATGAGTACTGCGGTAATACCGGCAAAAGTACGTTTCATGTCTATTCCTCCCCTTTTATGTCGCAGTTATGTTGTAACCGCTGTCATCATTATAGTTCTCCTGATGTAAGCGCATAAGTAATGGACATTGGGAGAAATTCCACTTTTATTGGATTGTGTTCGAACTGTCCGCAACAAGCTGCCGATAGTGGCTCGGACTGATGGATTCGCTGCCTTTGAACACTTTAATAAAGTATTTAGCCGACTGATAGCCTACCTTCTCGGCAACCTCCCATATCGGCATTCCCGTCGTCGCGAGAAGCTCCTTCGCTCGCTGCAAGCGCCTGCGGGTTAGATAATCGCTGAATGTCATGCCGGTCTGCTCCTTGAACAGGACGCTGAAATAACTCGCATTCAAATGCAGGTGATCGGCTACCTGCTTCATCCCGATCGGCTCGTGCAAACAGCTGTCGACATAAGCGATGGCGTCCTTCACAGTTCTGCCGTACTTCGCTTCCTCCCGGCCGGAATCCAGCAGCTTCGGATCGACCAGCTTCTCCATCACCTCTTGCCGCTGGCGTTCCTGCTCATGCTCCAAGGCCTTCTCTACCGCGCGAATCAGGTCTATCTTGTCCAACGGTTTAAGCAAGTATTCGACAACGCCAAGGCGAATCGCCTGCTGCGCATATTCGAATTCAGCATAGCCGGAGATCAGAATGAAGACCGGCTTCGGCGTACGAGCTGCAAGCTGCTCCAACAGCTGCAGGCCGCCGAGCTCCGGCATCCGAACATCGCTAATAATTAGCTGTGCCGAGTCGGTCTTGAGCCACTCCAGAGCTTCAATGCCGCTCGCCGCCGTCTCGATGCGATAACGGCCGGCCGACCATGCCTCCAGCGTTCGTTGAATCCCTTGCCTAGTGCGATGCTCATCATCAACGATTAAGATCGTCGTCATTGTACCGTCCCCCCCCATGAGGAATCGTAATGTCAAAGCTGACCGATGTACCTTCGCCTGGAATGCTGGCGAAGCGAAGCCCTTCCAAGCGTTCGGCGCTGTTCGCCGCGTCGGGATAATATAGTTTCAACCTGCGCTGCACATTAGATAATGCGATTCCTGCGCCTTTGGATGAAGCTGCGGCTTGCGTCCCTTCAATGCTTCGCTTCAGCTTAGCCAGCGTCTCTTCATCCATGCCCGGACCATCGTCTTGAATCGTAATGGTCGCAATGCCTGGACTAGCCGAAGGCGCGACGCGAATGATGACGGTTCCTGTGCCTAGCTTGCCCTCCACGCCGTGAAGAATCGCATTCTCAACAAGCGGCTGGATCAGCAGCTTCGGAATCGGCTTCTTCGTCAATTCCGGATCCGCCTCGATGCGCCAAGCGAGCCGATCGCCCAGCCGCATCTTCATAATCTGCAAGTACCGCTTCGCATGCTCCAGCTCGTCATTCACGGTCACCCATTCGTCAGTGCCGCCGGCATTGCCGATGACATAACGGAATAAGCCTGACATCGCCACGACGATTCGAGCGAGCTCTTCTTCGCCTTTGTCGTCCAGAGACCAATAGAATGCTTCCAAGGTATTGAAGAGAAAATGCGGATTGATCTGCGCCTGCAACGCCTTCAGCTCGGTGCGGCTCTGCGTAATCTCCTTCTCGTAGACTACCTGGATCAACTCGTTCAGGTGCGACACCATCTTGTTGTACGTATGATTGAGCTCTCGAATCTCGATCGAAGCCAAGCTTCGCTCAGCCGCCGGAATCGGCTTCAGTCCTCCGAACCGGGCGTCACGCATCGTCTTCATCAGCTTGAGAATCGGCCTCGTGATCATCGTGGACAAGAGCAGCGTCAGCATTAAGAAGGCAATCGCACTGATGCCGATGGAGACCAGAATCGCCGTTCGCAGCACAGAGATGCCCTCCGTCGCGGCCTGAATCGGCGTGAGAAGCACGAGCGACCAGCCCGTCTTCTCGGATTGCAGCCTTACGGTGAGAAACTGCTCGCCTCTGATCGATACGGTGCTTCCCGTCTGCTCCAGCACTGCGCGCGCCTCCTCCGCCGGCATGTCCGACGCAATCGCGTGATTCTCGCTGTCAGCGAGCAGCATGAACTCGCTGCTCGACCTTTCTCCTCCGCCTGAAGCTTGCTCATTCATATAGAAGTAATCGCGGTTCATATGCACCGTCAAATAACCGCCTGCAGAATAGGAGCGGTCGATCAGCCGTATCTGGCGAATCGCCAGCACGTTATCCGATTGCCGCGGGTCCAGACCGACCCAGATTAGCCGCCCTTTCAGCCGGTCCGCCTCTCGGATCCAACTCTCCGGCACGCGGCTCTGCAAGCTGATGTCGTCAAGGGGGAACAAACGGTCTTCCATCGTATAGAGCTCGATCGATTGAATGCCGGATGTGTAGGCCATATAGCTGTTGACAATCTGGAGCAGCGATTGGCGCTCGTTGAAATTAGACGGTTCGCCGCTGGCTTCCTTAAGCAGCAGCTTCTGCACATTCGCGTCCGTCGCGACCTGTGTGGTCAGCGAATCGATCTGATCGAGCAAGGCGTCGAGCCGTCCGTTCGCCTGTACCGCAGTTTGCTGAATGTGCTTCTCCGCGCTGTTCCTTAGCAAATCCGATACTCTGTCGTATATGAAAACGCCTGCAAAAGCAAGAACAACAATCATCGTAATCGTGAAACCGGCGAATATTTGATTACGCAGCGTATTGATCTCGCGCAGCTTGGCCATCTCCCATTCGCCCACCGATCCGCAGATATTTAACCAACGTAACTTTAACACAAATCTTCCAAACGTACAGCATCTTCTAATCGGATATCATGACAAGAAACGCCAAGGATTCGAGAATCCCTGACGTTTATCGTGTTCTTATTTGCTATCGCTTATTTATTTGATGCCGCTCATCTTGATGCCCTCAACCAAATACCGCTGCGCGAGGAAGAAGAGAATGAACGTCGGAATCGCGGCGATGACCGCGGCGGCCAGAACGACATTCCAAGGAGTATAATAGCCTCCGCCGACCAAGTGCGCGAGCGCCAGCTGAATGACCCACAGCTTCTCGTCTTGGGTTATAATCAGCGGCCACAAGTACGAGTTCCAGTTGGCCAAGAAGAAGCCGATCGTCAGCGGCACGATGATCGGAACGGACAGCGGGAACGCGATGCGGAAGAACGTGCCCGCAAGGCTTAATCCTTCCATGTAGGCGGCCTCCTCCAGCTCCTTCGGGAAGTCCCGGTAGAATTGGCGGAACAGGAAGATGCCGTACGCGTTGAAGATCGAAGGCACGATCAATCCCCAATACGAATTCGCCATGCCGAGATCCTTCGTAATGAGATACAGCGGAAGCATGATAATCGAGAATGGGACCATCAGCGTGCTGAGCATCCAAGCGAAGATCAGCTTCCGGCCCGGAAAATGAAGTCTTGCAAGCGCGTAACCGGACATGGCGTGGAAGATCATCGCGACAACGGTAACCGTTACGGAGATGAACAGCGAGTTCACGATGGAGCGAGGCAGTCCCGATCCCGACCACGCCTCTTGGAAATTGGAGAAATGGAATTCGATGGGCAGCAGCTGGAAATCGAATACAGTCGTCTCCGACCTTAGGGAGCTAATAATCATCATATAAATCGGAAAAACCATGCAGACGCCGAGAATAAGACCGACAGTTGGCAACACGATGCGATTGGAAGTTCTCACGGTTGGTCTCACCCCTGCTTCCTGGAGAACAGCTTCAATTGGAACAGCGACAGGCAGAAGATAATCACGAACAAAGCGATGGCCAGCGATGACGCGTAGCCCATATTCAAGAATTGAAAGCCTTGTTTGTATATATACAGAACGCTCACTTCCGTCGAATTCGCGGGTCCGCCCTGCGTCATTACGAGAATCTGATCCAGCGCTTGGAAAGAGCCGATTGTCGTTACGATCAAGATGAAGGTGCTCGTCTCGCTGAGGAGCGGCAGCGTCAGATACCTGAACGACTTCCATCCCGTCGCTCCGTCCATCGACGCCGCTTCGTAATAATCGCGCGGAATCTCCTTGATTGCGGACAGGAAGATGATCATGTTATAGCCGACATTAATCCAGAGGATGACCCCGATGACGCTGTACATCGCTTGCGACGTCGACCCTAGAAATTGCTGCGGGCCGATCCCCGCCAAACCGAGCAAAGAGTTGATGATGCCGTTGCGCGGATCGAGCATGAACATGCCGATGATCGCGGAGATAACCGAGGTGATGGCGAACGGAAGCAGGAATAAGGTGCGCGTCAGCCCTGTCGTCCACCCTCTCAGCGCATTCATTAACAAAGCCGACAATAAGGACAAGAAGTACAATAACGGAACGTAGACTACACTGAACAGCAGGGTAATCTTGAGCGAGCTCCACCACTCGTCGTCATGCAGAAGCTTCCGGTAATTATCCAGTCCTGCGAATACTTTCGGACTCAGCGCATTCCAATCATGAAGGCTGGCATAGAACGCATATAAGATCGGCAGGAAGACAAACACGAATAACCCAATGATATTAGGCAGCAAAAAGCCATAAGCCGTAAACCATTCATTCCTGGTTCTGGCGCTGATGCGTCTCGGAGCCACAGTACTCCCTCCCTCTAAACGGGAAGGGGATGGACGGATCGCCATCCCCCATTCTCCCGATCGTTCTCTCTTTAGTTGCTTGCCGCTTGAAGGGCTTCGTTGATCTTGCCGTCCGCTTCTTGGACCGCCTGAGCTCCGTCATACTTGCCGAACATAACGTTCTGGATCGCTTCGCCTACGACGTCAAGCACTTCGGACGGGTAACGAGGTTCCGGAATCGCCGAGTCGTAGATCTCTTCCGTGAACACTTTGCGCATGCCCTTGTTGTAGATGGCCTCGCCTTGCTCGACAACGGATTGGCGCGGAGAATAAGCGAATTTGATCTCGGTGCACCACTTCAACGCGCGGGCCGGGTCATCCGCGAACGCCCACATGACGAACTTGGCTGCTTCTTCTACGTGCTCGCTCTTGCCGTTCACCGCGAACTTCCAGCCGCCTGCGTCCGTCGCCGCCTTGCCGCCTTCGGGAATCGGCAGCGGAGCGACGTTGATCGGCACGTCGCCGAACACTTCTTCAGCGCGGGTGATCGCCCATGTGCCGGCAACCTGCATCGCAGCGCCTTGGCTGCCCAGGTTGTCGATCTCCGTGGGGCCTTGCTGCAGCTTCGTCGGAGACAAGCCGTCCCGGAAGAAGCTGCCCCAGAAGTCAAGCGCCTTGGCGGCTTCCGGCGTGTTGAAGGTCGACTTCGTCCCGTCCTCGCTCAGCACATTGCCGCCTTGCTGCCACAAGAACGGATACCAGACGAAGTTGAAGTAAGCGCCCTTGTCGGGAGGGAGCACCAATCCGGCAACTTTATTGGTCGTCAGCTTCTTGGCTGCGTCATAAAGTTCGTCCCACGTCTTCGGCACTTCAACGCCTGCATTCTTCAGCATATCCTCGTTGTAATACAGGCCCAGCAGCTCCAGTTCGTAAGGCAGCGCCAGGATCTTGCCGTCAACCGTTACGGCGTCCAGTGAAGCCGGGAGGAAGTCCTCCTTGGCGCCTTCCGGGAAGTATGGCGTCAAATCCGCCATCAAGCCGGAGTTGGCGAACTTCATAAAGTCGCCCGGGCTGATCATGTAAATGTCCGGACCGTCGCCGGAGGCAAATCCGGTCGGCAGCTTCGTCGACGTATAGTTCGTTTGGTCATAAGTCGAATATTCGATCTCGACTTCGTTCTGGCTCTTGTTGTACTCGTCGACGAGATCTCTGAAGAATTGCTCTTCCTTCTCCGTATGGAAGTCCCAGAACTTCAGCTTCACTTTCTTGCCGCCGTTCTCTGAGCTTGCCTGTGCAGATTCGCCGGCTGCGTTGCCCCCGCCATTCGAGTTCGAGCTGCCGCACGCCATCTGGAGCACAAGCGTTAACGCAATTGCCGCAAAACCAAGACCCCTCCATGCTTTCTTCATCGTTTGTATCCCCTTTCAAATGAGATCGACCCAAGTGTAATCCACTCGGGCCGATCTCCATAACGGGAAATATTTACGATAGGTGGAGTATTTTAAGAATGGGCAAGCGCTGCCGCAATCTCTTGTTCGGCCTTGCCGACAATGGCCTCCGGCGAGTCCTCGCCGAACAGCATATCTTGAAGCGAATCGGAGAAGATGCGATTCATCTCCTCCGGAAGCTGCGGCTCTTCCCGCTCCGTTCCGAAGATCCGATCGGTGAATACAGCCCGCAGACCTTTGCGATAAGATTGCATCCCTGCCTCCATGACCGACTTGCGCGGCGAATAGGCGAACTTGACGTCATTCACCCACTTGAGCGGAATGGCCGGATCGCCGGCGAACGCCCACATGACGAACTTCGCGGCCTCCTCGGCCTGGGCGCTCTGTCGGTTGACCGCCATCTTCCAACCGCCGGCAATCGTCATCGGCGTCCCGCCTTCGGGTACGGGAAGCGGCACGACGCCAATCGGCTGATCGGCGAATTCCGTCTCGAGCATGCGGATGTTCCACGTCCCGCTCACCTGCATCGCCGTCTCGCCGTTCGCCAGGATGCCGATATCGGTCGCCGGCCGCGACGGACGAAGGTTAAGCAACCCTTGATCGACCATATCGCGGAAGTATTGATACATCTGGACCACATTCGAATTGGACAACGCCGGCTGCATGCCGTCGTCCGTCAATAGATTGGCGCCTGTCTGCCATAGGAAGGGGAGCCAGGAGAAATTTTTATAAGCTCCGTCGTAGGTCTCGATCGTCAGTCCGCTGACATCCGCGGTCTTCAACTGCTGCGCGTCGCGCATCATCTCTTCCCAAGTCGTCGGCGGCTCCAAATGATGCTCGCTGAACATCTGCTTGTTGTAGAAGAGGCCCAACAGCTCCATCTCGAACGGAACGGCATAGATATCGTCGCCTGCCGTCACCGAATCTAACGCGGACGGCAAGAAGTCCTCGCGGATGTCCGGCGTGAATAAGCGCGTTAGCGGATACAGGAAGTTCGCTTCCGAGAACCGTTTAAACGTGGCCTGGGACACGAAGAAGAGATCCGGCCCTTGTCCGGATGCGAACGAAGATAACAAGCGCGTGCTCGAGAAATAATCGTCGCTGGACACATATTCGACCCGAATCTCGATATTCGGGTGCTCCTTCTCATATTCTTGCGCCAGCCAGGTCCAGAAGTTGTACTCCATCGATTGATGGAACGACCAGAGCCGCAGGACGACCTTGCCGTCGCTGGAGCTTAAGTTCGGCGCCTTCAGCAGCTTGGCGACGTCCGGGCCCGCGGACTTGGTTGCAGAATTCGAGCAGCCCGCCGTTAGCAGCAGCATCCCGGCGAGGAGGATTCCAATCGTCCGTCTAGCGAATCTCACTGGGCTTCAATCCTCCTTGCGGTAGAAGAACTGCCGGTATTCCGCCGGCGTCGCCCCGACATGCCGTTTGAACAGCCGGGAGAAATATTTGACGTCTTGATACCCGACCAGTTGGCTGATCTCGTACAGCCGCAGATCCGCATCCATCATCAGCGTCTTCGCCTTGTCGATGCGCAGCCGGGTCAAATACTCCACGAAGTTGTCGCCGGTCTCCTGCTTGAAGAAAGAACTGAAGTAGCTTCCGCTCATGCCGACGTGCCGGGCAAGATCCTCCAGCGAGATATCTTCGGCATAATGGCTGCGGATATATTCGATTGCCTTCTCGATCGTCCGGTTGTTCTTCTGCTTGCGTCTCCATTCCAGCGAATCGACGATCGCGCCGATCCATTCCGTCATGAACCGCCGGTACTCTTCCCACGTGAACTCCCGCCGGAACAACTCTTGAGGCTCGCCCATCTCCTTCTGCACCCAATCGTCGATCCGGTTCTCATAGACGATCCGGTAGACGGAGGAGAGCAGTTGAAGCGCGAATCGTTGGAACAGCGCATACGACAGAGTCTCCTGCTTCACTTGATGCAAGAACGCCTCCAGTCCGCTCAGCGCCCGCCCCCGATCCCCGGCACGAACGTCACGGCAGATCGCTTCGTCCAGTTCCACTGGGTAGCCTGCCGCTTCTCCGGCGAAGGCGGCAGCTTCTGCATACCGACAGACGATGCCGTCTCCGCGAATCCACTTGTCCCGCAGCGCTTCGGCGGCTTGCCGGTACAAGGCCGGCAGCTGCTCGAACTCGCTTGTCTTGTCGCTCAATCCGATCGAGATGGAGATCTTGACCCATCTGCCGACTTCGCGAATCAACCGTTCTGCGGCATCCGGACCGCATGACTGCCCGGCGAACAGATATAGAATCCGCGAGCCGTTCGCGAACAGCGGGATCAGGTGCGTCTCCGGCCTGTCGGCCATAATGTCTTGGATCACATTCCGAACCGCGAAGGCGACCAACTGCTTGTCTCCCCATTGATCCTCTCCGATCAGCTCATCGAAGCGGTCGATCTCGACGGCTACGATCTGCAGCTCCCCCGCTTCGGTCGGCAGCAGTTCTTTGAGCTTATGCGTGTAGCCCTGAGCCTCTTCGGCCTCCATCAGCCAATCCTTCCACCACTTGGAGAAATTAAGCGGATATCGCGCGGTCTCCGCGGCCGCGGCATGATGCTGCCGCCGCTCCTTCAGCCTCTGCAGCAGGTTCAAGATCTCCGGCGGCTTCACCGGCTTGAGCAGATAGTCGAACGCGCCGAATTTGATCGCGGTCTGCGCGTATTCAAAGAATCCGTAACCGGAGAGGATGACGACGTGAACCGGATACTCCTTCAGCGCGCTAAGCAGATCAAGACCGTTCATGCGAGGCATGCGGATATCGGTAATAACCAGGTCCGGCGTCTCCCGTTTGACGAGCTCGAGAGCCTCCAGACCGTTCTTGGCTTCGCCGGCGACGATCCATTCGGGATCCAGCTTAGGGATCAGGGAGATGAGGCCTCTGCGGACGATGGGCTCGTCATCGACGACGATCGCACGATACATATGTCTACCTCCTGTCTAGTTGCCGATCTTCGTGGATACCCGGGGCAGCACGATCTTGACTTGCGTTCCTTCTTCACGCGAGGAGCGGATCTCGACGCCGTATTCGCTCCCGAATTCCAGCTTCAGACGGTCATCCAAATTGTAGATCCCGATGCCTTTGCCCCTGCGAAGCACAATCTCCTGCAGTTCTTCATTCGAGATGCCGCTTCCGTTGTCCTCGATCCTCACGCCTATGCCTCCGGTTGCTTCGTCCTCGAAGATGGCAACGGCAATCCGGCCGCCCTCTTCGACATTCTCCATGCCGTGCAGGATGGCGTTCTCCAAATACGGCTGCAGGAACAGCCGCGGAACTTGGCAGCTTAGCAGAGCCGGGTCAGCTTCAAACGTAATTTCAAAGCGGTCTTCAAATCTCATTTTCTGAAGATACGCATAATTGGAAGCCCACTTCAGCTCCTCCTCCATCGCAACCCACGGTTCGCCGGATTGGATCGCGTATCTCATAATATCGCTCAGAGCGGTAATCATCGCGCTGATGTCCTGCTGCTCCCGATCGATCGCCATCCAATTAATCGTGTCGAGCGAATTGTAGACGAAGTGAGGATTGATCTGCGCCTGCAGCGCCCGAATCTCCGCTTCCTTCTCCTTGGCCGAGATGACGCGAACCTCCTGGATGAGATCCGTGATGCGTCCGCTCATGCTATTGTAAGCCGACTGCAGCAGCCCGATCTCGTCGGCCGACGTCATCGGCAGGCGGAACTGAAGATTGTCCCTGTGTACCTGCTTCATCGCCAGCGCCATCTGCCGAATCGGCCTCGTAATGTAGCGCGACATCAGCCAGGCCAGCAGCAGGAAGGAGCCTCCGAAGGCGATCAGCGTCACGAGCAGAAATTGCTGCAATTCGCGGGACTGCTCGGTCAGATCCAATTGAGGAATAAGCGCCAGATAGTACCAATCATTGTAATCCGACCGGACGAAGCCGACCCGGTAGAGCTCGCCATTCAGCTCCTGCTTCGAGAACGTCTCCGGATGCACGAGCGCGTCCTTGAAGAACGGAATGTCCGCTAGTTGAACGCCATAAGCTTCGGGATTGCGGCTCCACTGCAGGTGGCCGTCTCCGTCCGCGATCAGCAGCGTCCCATGCGGACTGACGTCCACTTCCTTAATCAACCGATCCAGCGCCGATATCTTCACATTCATATAGATCGTGCCGAGCGTCTGCATCTCATCCGCTACATTCTTCACCTGCATGCCAATGAGAAAATAATGCGTCGCCTGGGGCAAATATCGGTTCTCGGGCAATTCATACGTCGGAAGCCACACCGCCCTGCCGTCGGCCTTCTCCGCCAGTTGCTGCCACTCTGGATGCTGCACGAATTGGGAGAGGAAGAAGTTCGATCCCTTGAAGTCGGCGAAATGCATCTGTTCGTCCGTCGTATAGAGATAGATGGAATCCAAATCTTCCTTCCCCCGCAGAAAGTTCCGCAGGAAGCGGTTAATCGTCTCCGAATTGCCTGCATTCTGCTGCAAGCCTTCCTCTTCGGAGCGGCTTAGCTCGGCGATGACGTCTTCATTGTCGTATATGGTCTTCAGTTGCGCCTCGTACTCCTTCAGCATCTGATCCACGTTCTGGCGGACCAGGCTGAGCACCTGACTCGTCTGCTGATCGGTCCGTTTGGCCACGAACCGATTGGAGCTCTCGTTGAACGAATAACCGAATAAGGCGAGCGGGATGAAAATAAACAGTACGAGCAGCAGCGTCATCTTCCGCTGCAGCGTCCACTTGCCGAGCTTGAAGCCGTTCATGCTTGCCGATCCCGCACGCTCGAATTCCTCACCACGAGCCGCGGCCGCAGCTTCAGCGCGCCCTTCCCTGCCGAATGCCGGCCCTCCAAACGCTTCATCAGCATAAGCGCGGCCTGCCTGCCGATCTCTTCTTGCAAGAGGGCGACGGAGGTCAGCTTCGGATAGACGCGCGAAGCGAGGTCCAGATTATCCATGCCGACGATGGCAACGTCTTCCGGAACGCGCAGTCCCGCTTCCTCGCAAGCCTTCATGACGCCGATCGCCATCAGGTCGTTGGCCGCTACGATCCCTTCGGGACGGTCCGGCTGATTCAGCCAGTTGAGGGCCGCCAAATAACCGCCGTTCTCCGTGTAATCGGACTCGGCGACGAAGCGGTCGTCCAGCGGCAGCCCAGCGTCCTGCATCGCTTCCTTGTACCCGCAGAAGCGCTGATAGCCCGTCTGCTCGTTCAAGCTTCCGCCGACGTACGCAAGATGGCGGATGCCTTGGCCGATCAGATGCTCAGTCCCGAGCCTTATGCCTTCATACGTATCCACGTACACGTAATCGAACTTGTCTTGGCCGTCCGGAGAGACGTACTGGTTGGTCAGCACGACCGGCGCCTGAAGCGCGTTGATGGCCCGGATGTTCTCTTCGCAGAAGTTGAAGCTGACCATGATCATGCCGTCGGCCACATTCTCCCGGAGATTTTGAATCGCTTTCAATTCTTCCGCGAGGCTGTGCTTCGTATAGAACAGGATCATGAGGTAGCCGTGCTCTTCCAGCACCTGATTGATGCCGTTGATCATATCGAAGTAGAACGGATTGCAAATATCGGGGACGGCGAAAATGATTTTTCGGGTCTGCCGCATTTTCAGCATTTTGGCAGCGTTGTCCGGCGCGTAGTTCATCTCCTGCGCCGCTCTCAAGATCTTGGCTTTGGTCGCTTCGCCGCAGTAGCCTCTTCCCGACAGTGCCCGCGATACGGTGGAAGGAGAGACCCCTACACGCTCGGCTATATGGTAGATCGTGTGCTTGTCCATCGGTTCCTCCGCTCAAACTTAGCAATATAGCATTTGTCCGTCCGAACAACCCTTCTCCCTGCAATCGATTGCAGGGATCTTGCTCGAGAGCGAACATCAAAGCGCTGCATCTCTCCGGCGATAGATTGAACATCGAGCAGTTCTGGCGAGTTATCTCTCTAGTCGCACCTTGTAGGAATAGCGGTCCGAGCGGTAATAGTTGGAGCAATATTGAACCGGCGTTCCTCCAGCGTCATAAGCGACCCGGTGAATGCTGAGAAGAGGCGCGCCGGCCTTGATCTGAAGATGCTTGGCCTGATCCTTGCCGGCCACGACAGCGGTAATGGACTCTTCCGCATGGCTTAGTCGAATGCCGTTGCTCTCCAGAACCGGATAGAACGAGATCGTATTCAGATCGTTGTCCTGGAACAGTCGGGCTACGTCCAGCGGCCAATAAGTCTCCTCGATCGCGATCGGCTCCCCGTCGGCAAGCCGAATCCGCTTGACGAAGAACAGCTGATCCGTCCCATTCATCTTCTCGCGGATAGGCTCCGGCGTTGGCACGAAGGCGGCTTCCAGAAGTCCCGCGCCCGGCTGGAAGCCCAGTCCTGAGATTCGCTCGGAGAAGCCGGTTAATCGACCGAGCACCTGCTCGATCTTCGGCTTGCTGACGGTCGTTCCTCTGCCCTGCTTCTTCTCCAAACGGCCTTCGCCGACAAGAGTGTTAACGGCTTCCCTTACGGTCGTGCGGCTGACGTTATACTGACGGATCAGATCATTCTCCGTTGGAATAATGTCCCCTGTCTCCCACTCGCCATCGTTAATCTTCTGAAGGAGAATCTCTTTGAGCTGGTGATAAAGCGGTATAGGCGACTTCGGGTCAAGTCCTCGCGAATTCATGAGCATCTCTTCCTTCTTCAGCATAACGAACCTATCTATCTCATATAGTAGCATTTCGCCTTGTAGCGCACCAGCCTCGAATGAAGGCACTATGATCCATATACATATTCCTTTAGCCGTTCAAGAAGGGTTGGTGTCCATGCGATATGCTCGAACACAGTATGATATCCGCGAACTCGCTGATTATACGCTTCAACGGTCAACAATGCCTGCTCGATATCTTCCCAGGAGACGCCTAGTTCATCGGGACGGTAACGGACATGGGCTCCGTCCAGCGCCGATCTCAACTCGCGCCAGCGGCTGTCCTGAAGGTAATCGGCCTGCAGATAGGAAGCAATCACAATGCCAAGCGATACGACCTCCCCGTGAATCAGAGGGCGATCGCATAACAAATCCATGTTCCAGGCAAACAAATGCTCTGCTCCGGCGCCGATCGGCATCGACGAATTCGCCGTCACCAGCTCCGTTGAGCGCTGCGTGTAGGCCATCAGCTTGCAGATACCATTCTCCGACATCGCCCCGATCTCTGCCGCATCTCGAATGGATTCTTGAATTAACGCGCCGATCTCCCCTGCGATCTTCGGGTCCGGCGGTTCCCCAACGCCTCGCGAATGCGCCAGCTCCCAATCCTGCAGCGCCGTCTGCATGTACAACAGGTCCCCGTATCCGGCGCGATTGAATCGAGGCTCCGCCAGCGCGATCAACTCCGGGTCGACGATTACCTTCTTCGGATAACCGTCCACCTTAAAGCCGAACGGACCGCCGTCCCTTCGGATGGAGATGTAGTCCGAGAACGGCGCGTTGGTGGACGTAATCGATGGAATGATCACCGGTACGGAGCCGTGCAGATAGGCCATATATTTGGCCGCGTCCAGGACCGTTCCGCCGCCGGCGCCGACAACCCGGACGCCTTCGCGCAGCGTGCCGGCGGACAGCCGTTCATACAACGCATCTAATTTGTCCTGATCGAGCGAATCGATGTTGACGACGGCTGCAGGAGGAGAAGAACGGAAGAACGGCTCGCCAAGCGTCCACGCCGGCTCCATCGTCAGCACGATATATTCGCCGATCTTCTCCAATTCCCGTGCCAGGATGGAACGTCCGTAGCTCGTCTCGATGTGATTCACCAGCATCACCCCGCCGCTCAGGCGCCCGTTCGGACGACAAGCACGCCCAACGCCGGTATGGTCGCTTCGCCTGACAAGGCAGCTCCTGTCATGGCATCCGTTCCCTCTTCTGCAAGGCTCACCGTTCTCGGTTCGCGGCCATAGTTCAGATAGAACGCGAACCGAGTACGACCGTCGGATCGCCGCGTAAGGAACACATCGTCGGGAAGCTGCTGCCGGACCACTCCGCGTTCGTCCGCCACGTCGCATAGAATGTCGCGGATCAACTCCCGGCTTCCCATCACGCCTACGTAATACACCCTGCCCTCCCCGAACCGGTTCACCGAGATCGCCGTCCGTCCCGCATAGAACTTCTCCGTATACGCGGCAAGCGTCTCCGCTCCCTTAGGCTTGATCATATCCAACCAGCTGTTCACCCGATATTCCCGGTTGCGATAGACGATGCCGTTGGAATAATGATCCGGGAGCACCTCGAATTCGTCGATCTCGATTCCCGCCATATCCGACAGAAGACCTGGCCACGGCGTATCAATCGTCGTATTCTCCCAAGACTTCATTCCGCTTCTCGCCCCGATGATCAGGCAGCCGCCTTCCCGGACATAACGCTCGAGATTCTCCCGAATCTCATCGCTCACCATCGACATGGAAGGCGCGACGACGAACGCGTATCCCGACAGATCCATGGCCGGATCGATCAAGTCCGGCGTAATGCCCATGCGCAGAAGCTCGCGATAATAAGCCGTAATATGCTTACGGTAATTGAAGTTGGAATACTGCTTCTGCGATTCGAAAGCCCAAATCTGGTCATAGCTGTGCAAGATCGCCACCGGAGACTCGACCCGCGTTCCCGCCAGATCGGAGGAGAAGCCGGCAAGCTCTCGAGTTACCTGCTTGATCTCGTCATAAGCCCTGCGCGGCGTTCCGTCGTGACGAAGAATTCCGTTCGGATTCTGCTCCCAGCTAAACCTGCCGGACCGCCAACGGTAATAGAGAACCGCATTGCCTCCTCTGGCGATATCCTGATACGTCCAGAATCGGACAAGCCCGGGCTCGATCGCCAGATTATAGTCGCTATAATTGAAGTAGCCGTTCTTCTGCTCCATGATCCACATATTGTCTCGCTTCACGCTGCGATGCACATCCAGGTTCAGACACGTGTAGACATTATCCGTATCCACGTCCGGATACAGGTCGACTCCCATGACGTCAAGCTTCTTCGCGAGCTTGTATAGATCCAGCCAGATGTATAAGCCAAGCGAGTTATGCGTGACTTTGTGATGCGGGGCATGGCGCTTAATAATATCAACCTGCATGTTCAGATGCTTCGCCGTCGCGTCGGAGGAGAAGCGGTAGAAATCGAGCAATTGGCTGATCGATTTGGTTAACTGATCGGCCGCGGGCAGCTCGACCTCTTCCCATTCGTTGTAAATTTGGCTCCAGAATACCGTCCCCCAAGCCTCGTTCAGATGATCGAGCGTACCGTATTTAACCCTTAGCCATTTGCGGAACTCGATACGGCATTCGTCGCAGTAGCAATGGACCGCGCGCAACTCGTTGTCGATCTGCCAGCCGATGACGGCCGGGTGGTCCGCGTAATGCTCCGCCATCTTCTCCACGATACGAGCGACGTAGTGCGCGAATATCCGGCTCGTATGGCAATGGAATCCCCTGTCGGCGTGGATGCGGCCGAACTCGTCCGCGCGAACGACTTCGGGATGCTTGTGCCGCAGCCAGACCGGCGAACCCTCGATCGGCGTCGTCAGAATGAAGCGAATTCCTTCGCGTGATGCCATCTCCATAAAATCGTCTAACCAGGCAAAATCAAAGTTCCCTTCCGTCGGCTCCAGCCGGGACCACGCCAGCTCCGATACCCGAAGCACATTGATTCCCGCTTCTCTCATCAACCGGATATCCTCCGGCCATCTCTCCCTTGGCCAATGCTCCGAATAATAGCTGGTTCCGATTAATATTTGATTATCCATCTTAACCCTCCGTTCGGTCTGTTGGTACTATCGGTTTACCTCTCCGCGTATGCCCCGTCTTCGTAGCGCCAGATCGGGCTCTTGTAGTCATGTCCGGTCTTAGCGGCCTGCCGGACCTTCTCTTCGTCGATCTCGATGCCCAGCCCCGGAAGCGAGGGGCGTTGGACGAAGCCGTCCTTAAAGTCGAACACCTCAGGATTCGCGACGTAGTCCAGCAGCTCGACCTGCTGATTGTAATGAATGCCGATGCTCTGTTCCTGGATGATCGCGTTCGGCGTGCAGAAGTCGAGCTGCAGAGACGCCGCGAGACACATCGGCCCCAGCGGGCAATGAGGCGCGACGGCAACGTCGAACGCTTCCGCCATCGCCGCGATCTTGCGGCCCTCCAGAATGCCTCCCGCATGCGACAGGTCGGGCTGAATAATGTCAACCGTTCCTTCCGTCAACACCTGCTTGAAGCCCCATCGGGTGTACATTCGCTCGCCGGTTGCGATCGGGATCGTCGTATGCGCTTTGAGATCCTTAAGCGCTTCATTGTTCTCGGGAAGGACGGGCTCCTCGATGAACATCGGACGGAACGGTTCAAGCTCCTTCGCCAGCACCTTGGCCATCGCTTTGTGGACGCGGCCGTGAAAGTCCAACGCGATGCCGAAATCCATGCCGACCGCTTCGCGCGCCGCAGCCATCCGCTCTACCGCCGCCTCGATCTTGACGAACGAATCGATGTAATTCAAATCTTCCGTCGCGTTCATCTTGAGCGCCGTAAACCCCGCTTCTTTCCTTTGTCTCGCCTGCTCGGCAATGTTGCTCGGTCGGTCCCCGCCGATCCATGCATACACGCGCATCTTGTCGCGGCAAGCGCCTCCCAGCAGATCATATATAGGCGCGTTATAATATTTGCCCTTAATATCCCACAGCGCTTGGTCGATGCCCGAGATCGCGCTCGTCAAGATAGGCCCGCCGCGGTAGAAGCCGCTTCGGTACAGCACTTGAAAATGATCCTCGATTCGCATCGGATCCTTGCCGATCAAATAATCGCCGATCTCCTTGACCGCGGCCGCAACCGTATCCGCGCGGTTCTCCACGATCGGCTCGCCCCATCCGGCCAGCCCCTCGTCGGTTTCGATTCTCAGGAACAGCCATCTGGGAGGAACCTTGAACAATTCCAGCTTCGTTATCTTCATTGCCGCACCTCACGCTCGAATGTCCTTAACCCCCGGCGTCTATGCCGCCGCCGGGGGCTTCTTCTGTTTATTTCGACGCGAACAAGCCCTTGTACTTCTCGTTGATGGCATCCGTGATCTCCTGGCCGCCGGACTGCTTCCATTTCTCGACGAAGGCGTCGAAATCGCCGTCCAAATTCCATTCGCCCGTAATGAACTTGATGATGGCGTCGCTCTCCAGCTTGCCGAGATCCGGATACTTGGAAGTGACCTCCGGAACGGACCACAGCACAGCCGGCACCTTGCGTCCCTCCATTCCCTGATCCAACTGCTTCGCGAATTCCAGCGACGATTCCGGATAATCGTGCTTCTCCATATAAGTGGATTTCTGCGTATACATGCCGTAGAACAGACCGGCGCCGATACTCAGCTTATTGGCTTCCGAAGCGTATTCCGGCTTGCTGACCGCCCTGCCGTCCACGAGATCGTAGTGTTTGCCCTCGATCCCGAACGAAGCGAGCAGGAACGTGCTCTCGTCCGTGGATAACGCTTCGAGAATCTCGTAGATCTTCTGCTTCTTAGCGGGATCCTTCTCGACCTGTACGCCCATTGCGGCAAAGCCTTGTTTGGCTCCGTAGGAGAACGCCGTTCCCGGCCCGTATGGACCGTCCAGCGGCTTGCCGACGACGATGCTGTTGTCCGGATTGCTGGCCTTGAACGCAACGCCGAGAATACCGACGGTCTCGTCGAATTGGAACGACATCCAATCCCGAATGCCGACTTTGCCGTTGTAGAAGTCGTTATGAGCGTCCTGCGCATTCTTCGTGATGAATTCCGGATCGATCAAATCCTCTTTGTACCATTGCTGCAGCTTTCGGAACGCTTCGCGCGAGTTGTCCGAGATCAGGCCGTTGGACACGACGCCGTTCTCATCTGCATACCAGTCCGGCCTAGCTTGGTAAGCGCCGAACAAAGTGGTGAAGTTACGGCGGTCCGTACCGGCCGCGGATATGCCGTACGTGTCCTTCTTCCCGTTGCCGTCCGGATCGTCGTTGCGGAATTTCCGAATTACGTCCTCGAACTCCTCCAAGGTCTTGGGAGGTTCGGCATAGCCGATCTTCGCCAGCCAATTGGCATTATAGCCGGGCAGGAACGGCAAGTTCCCGATGGGCCAGGCGAACGGGACGCCATAGCTCTTGTTGTCGTACAGTCCGAAAGTCCACAGCGTCGGATCGATCTCATCGATCATCGCTGCGTATTGGGGCATACGATCCCGAATCTCTTGCTCGGGCAGCTCGGCTACGACGCCCTGCTGCGCCAATTGGGCCAATTGGCCGGGAGATTCCGTATAGATGACATCCGGTATTTCGCCCGCGCTGATTTTCAAGAACATCTGCTCATTGTAATTCTGTCGTTCAACGCGAATGTTCTTGAACTTCACGTTGAACTTCTCCTCCAGCGCCTTCTGCACCTCCGTGCCGTCCTTCTCCGGCGGGTTAAAGCTTAGCCAAGAGATCTCGATCGGCTTCTCGCTGCCGCTTGATGGTCCATCTCCCGTGCCGCTTGCCGTACCAACGCTCGAGCCGTTAGCGCCTCCGCCGCTGCATGCCGCCAGCGACGAGCCGATCAAGACCGCCGTCACTCCGTGTAGCCACTTCTGCGTACCGCCCTTCATTCGAACCCCTCCACCAATCGTTATTTATGAAATGCTAAGCGGGCTTAGCCTTTCAACGAACCGACCAATATCCCTTTCACGAAATATTTCTGGATGAACGGATAAACGACCAAAATAGGCAGCGTGGAGACCATCAGAGCGGCGGCTTTGATCGTCTCCGGCGTCACGATCTCAACGCCAGGCGCTTGGTTCATCATGGCGTTCAGCTCTTGCGCCTCGTTCGAGACGATCAGCTTGCGCAGGAACATCTGAAGAACGATCTTGCCGGGATCTTGAATGTAGAGCATAGCGTCGAACCAGGCGTTCCAATGGTTGACGACCTGCCATAGCCCAACGGTGGCTAGAATAGGCTTGGACAGGGGCAGCACAATGGAGACAAAGCTTCGGAAGTCCCCCGCGCCGTCGATCTTGGCGGAATCCTCGAGCTCGTCGGGAATCTCCATGAAGAAATTGCGCATGATGAGCAAGGAGAACGTCGGGATCATAACCGGCAAAATGTAGACCCACATCGAGTCCATAAGGCCGATATTCTTGATCAGCATATACGTCGGAATGAGTCCACCGCTGAAGAACATCGTGAATACGATGAACAACGTATAGAAGGAACGATGAGGCAAATATCGCTTGGACAACGGGTAGGCTGTAAGCGCAATCATAAATAGCGCTATAAAAGTTCCCCCGGCTGCTCTTATTAATGTGTTGCGGTAACCGATCCAGATCAGGCCGTACTCGAACGTCTTGCGGTAAGCCTCCAGCGAGAACTCAAGCGGATATAGATGGGGACCCGGCCGAATCGCTTCTGCCGGCGTGCTGAGCGATACCGACAGAAGATGAACGAAAGGATACAGCATCGCCGCGCACATCAGCGTAATGAACAAGACCAGAAAGACCTGAAAGACTCTCTCCCCGCGCGTCATCAGATTCATGGCTCCACCTCCTGGCGTCGATTCCCGGAAAGTCCGGTTAGAATATCCCTTCCTGGCCCATCTTCTTGACGGCGTAATTCGCCAGAATCAGCATGAGGAAGCCGACCACGTTCTTGAACAGGCCGACCGCCGTCGTCAAGCCGTATTGGAACTGGCCGATGCCGACCCGGTAGACGTAGGTGTCGAGAATGTCGGCGACGTTGGATACGGCCGCGTTGGACAAGTTAAATATCTGGTCGAAGCCCGCTTCCATAATGCCGCCGATCCTCAGCAGCAGCATGACCGCGATGACAGGCAGGATGCTCGGAATCGTAATGTGCAGCGTCTGCTTCCAACGGCTTGCCCCATCCACGATGCCGGCTTCGTACAGATGCGGATCGACGCTGGCCAGCGCCGCTAAATAAACGATGGTGCCCCATCCGATCTCCTTCCAAATCCCGGAGACGACGAGCGTGAACCGGAAGTAGTGCGGATCGCCCATAAAGTAAATCGGTTCGACGCCGAACAGCCCGAGAAGATAGTTCAGAATGCCTTCGGAGGGAGATAGAATCGTGGTCAGCAAGCCGGCAAGCACGACCCACGACAGAAAATGAGGCAAATATGAGATCGACTGCGTAATCCGTTTGAACAGCTTCGAGCGGATCTCGTTGAATAACAGCGCGAGCGCAATCGGCGCCGGAAATCCGAAGATGATGTGCAGAAAGCTGATAATCAGCGTGTTTCTTAGAATCAACGGAAACTGGTCCGAGCCGTAGAACAACGTTCTGAAATGGTCGAATCCGACCCACGGGCTGCCGCTGATGCCGTCCATAATCCGGAAATCCTTGAAAGCCAATTGAATGCCGTATAGAGGCGCATAATGGAAGATTACATAGAATAGAAGTCCCGGGACGAGCATCAGCAATATACCGCGGTGCTTCCGATAGGTCCGCCATACCGAGGGCTTCCGCATGACTAGCCCGCCTTGCGGCGTTTGCTTCGCGACTTGTTCCATAGCGTGTTGGATGACCCCTTTCCCCCCGCTGGGATTATGTGCCGAGATTCCAAACGACAATCCGCTCCTCCGTCATCTCTCGGATCGCATACTTCGGACCTTCCTTGCCCCAGCCGCTCTCCTTCACGCCTCCGTACGGCATCTGGTCGGCCCGGAACTGGGAAGCGTCGTTGATGATGACTCCTCCTACGCGAAGCTCTCGCGCCGCCCGGAAGGCAGCCTCAGCATTCCGCGTGAAGATTCCCGCTTGCAAGCCGTAGCGCGAACGATTCACTGCCGCGATGCAGCCGTCCAGATCGCGATACTTCATGAGGCCGACGACGGGAGCGAATATTTCTTCGCACACGACCTTCATAGCGTCATCGACGCCTGTTAAGATGGTCGGCTGCAGAACCGAGCCGTTCCGAATGCCGCCGCACTCGATCGTGGCGCCGGCCGATTCAGCCTCCTTGATCCAGCGCTCCGCCCGAATCGCCTCCTTCTCGCTGATCATCGGCCCGACCTGGGTGGAGGCATCGTAAGGATCTCCCGCGATCAACGCCTTCGTCTTCTCCGCCAGCAGGCCGACGAACGGCTCCCAGACGCGGTCGTGAACATAGATCCGCTGAACGGAGATGCACACTTGGCCCGCGTTGGCGAAGCTCTTCGCCGCGCATAGATCGGCGGCCAATTCCAGGTCCGCATCCTCATGCACGATAACGGCCGAATTGCTCCCCAGCTCGAGAAGCACGTTGCGCAATCCCGTATCCTGCTTCAGCCTCCTGCCAACCTCCGGGCTCCCGGTGAACGTATAGAGCCCGATTCGCGGATCCTGCGCCAGCCAGCTCCCGACCGTCTCCCCCGAGCCGACGACGACGTTCAGCAGCCCCTTCGGCAGCCCCGCCTCCTCCATGAGCTGCGCTAGCCGAATCGCGGACAGCGGCGTCGCGGAGGCCGGCTTAACGACCACGGCGTTGCCCGCGGCCAGAGCCGGGGCGATCTTGTGGGCGGCAAGGTTGAGCGGCACGTTAAACGGCGTAATGGCGCAGACGACGCCGATCGGCACCCGGATCGTGAACGCCATTCGGTTCTCGGCGCCGGGGGCGCTCTCCACGGGAACCCCTTCCCCGTGAATTCGTTTGGCTTCCTCTGCCGAGATCTCCACCGTCTGCGCCGTTCGTTCCACTTCGGTTAGCGAATCGGCGATCGGCTTGCCTGTCTCGGCCGTAATCAGCTCCGCAAGCGCTTTCTTCTCCCGCAGCAGCAATTCGCTCGTTCTCTTTAAGATGGAGAATCGTTCATACGGAGACAGGCGGATCGTCTCGAAGGCCCTGCTGGCCGCAGCGACGGCCAGATCCACTGTCCTTCGGTCCGCGACGGCGACGGTGGCGATAACCCGGCCTCTGTATTTGTCGTAGACGTCGAGAGCAGCCCCCGTCTCCATCAGCTCTCCGCCGATCGGCAGAGCGTAATGCTTGATCGTCATGACAATCCTCTCCCTTGTTCAACCTTGTTCAAGCTGCTCGGCCTTGCGCCAGCCTTGTGCTTGGCCGTAGAAGTACCAGACGCCGTGCTCCATTACGATGCCTTGCGTTATACCGCTGTGCAGCTTCGCTTGTCTGACGAATTCCTCCGGGCTGGCGGTATTCTCGGCGAACATATGAACGTGCATCGGCACCGCGATCGCCGGTTGGATGTGCGAGGCGAGCCGAACGGCATCCTCAATATTCATGCAGCCCAATCTGCCGTTGATGCAGCACATCATCAAGTCCGGCCGGTCGCCGGCGATTCCGATCAATTCGTCCGAGTAGACCGTATCTCCGGTGATGTAGACTTTCGTCCCTCCAATAGTAAGGATGTAGCCTACGCTGTCCTCGGTATGGACGGCCAAGACGGCCCGAATCCGTGCGTCTCCGATCTTCTTCGACTCTCCCCTGCGGACCGTGATCAGCCGCTTCGGATGGAGCCCCAATTCAAGCAGCCTGCTGATGCAGGACGGAGGGCCATAGAACAAGGCGTCCGGGTTGTTCGCCGCGATCACGGGCACCGATTCCTCATCCAGATGGTCCCGGTGATCGTGCGTGAACAGATAGCGATCGCCTCTCCAGGCTTCCGCGCTTGCGGGAGGCTCGATCACCCGGTGGTAACCGACATACCGCGAGCACACATTCGAGAGATAGGGATCGACATGGATGACGAGGCCGGACGCATCCTTGAAGGAGAATCCCGCTTGCCCCGTCCAAGATAAGGCAATCTCTCCCGTCTTCGGCTTTAACAATTGCTGGAGAGTGGCGAACCGATTCATAACCCCGCCTCGCTCGCGGCGCGCGCCGCGTCCCGGAATTGCAGCGCCCTTCGGCCAACGGCCTTCCAATCGCGGTTCTGGACCAGCTCTGGGCCAAGCAGATGGACGCTCAGTCCGATCGAGCATACGCCGGCGCGGAACAGCTCTTCGGCCATGTCGAGACGGACGCCGCCCGTCCCCATGAACGGAATGTCCTCCAGCGGACCTCGAAGCTGCCGGATATATTCGGGACCGACCACATTGATCGGGAAAATCTTGATGATATCCGCCCCGCTATCCCAGGCGCGCAGTACCTCCGTCGGCGTGAACGCGCCGGGAACCGACAGCATGCCGGCGTCCTTGGTCGCACGGATCACATCCGCGTTGACATTAGGCGAGATGATAAAGCCTGCTCCTGCGTCCGCGACCTGGCGTACCTGCTTGACCGTCAGCGCCGTGCCGGCGCCGATGCGCACCTCGCTTCCCATCCGCCTCCGAAGCAGCCGAATGATATCCGCCGCGTTAGGGGTGTTCATCGTGACCTCGAAGTATCTGACGCCGGCCTCGGCAAGCGTCTCGGTGACTGCAAGGCAATCATCGGCCTTCAAGCCGCGGTAAATCATCACGAGCGGAAATTGACTTTGCTCGGCTAGAAACCGCTTAGCATCATTCACTTGTTGTCCTACCTTTCTGCAATAGATGGCTGCATTCTCCGATTCCGGAACCGAAGAGAGAACAGCACGTTGGCAAGCAGTGCTGCCGGATGCTGCAGCAAGACGGCAGCCATGATCGGAACGGCCGCGTCCGGCGGTAAATACAAATGGGCCAGAACAAGGGCCGCTGTGTAATTCCTAACGCTGCTAGAGAAGGTATAAGCGATCTCCAACGGTCGTTGCAGCTTCAGAACGTAGAGCACACCCCAGTTAATCGCATAGCCGCCAACGATCAAGACCCCCATCAGCATCGCCGCTCTGCCGATCTGTCCGCCGCCTCGCATGGCAGGCCCTGCGACAGAAGCCGCATTGAGCAGAACGATGATGAGCAGCAGCGCCTTCGAGACGAGGGACGTCACACTCTTCGCGCGTTCTCCCCGTTGCGGAACCAAATGTCCGAACAGCATGCCCAGCGCGCAGGGGACCAGCACGTATACGGCAAGCCCGAACGCGATCTCCGCCGTATCGAATCCGATGCTCTCGCCGTAGTACAGGATGAGCGTCAAGGGAACCGCCGCCGGTGCGATCGCCGTACTGATGGTAATCATCGATACGACGGTTCCGATATGCCCTCTGGCCAGTCCCGCCCACGCTACGGCAGTGACGCCGGCCGGCATGATCTGCGACAGGATGACGCCTTGCTCAATAGAGCCGTCCAGCCCGAATGCCTTCATCATCGCGAACACGACCGCTGGATATAGAATATGGCTCGCTGTCAGGGCGATCAGAGTCGGCCGGTAATTGCGTCCCACGTCCAGAATGTCTTGTGCCTTCAATCCCAAGGAGGTGAGCAGCGTCAGAAGCATGAACAATAATGGCACAATTCCCGCCGCGTCCCCGAGTGTGCGATGGAATAAGAAGCCCGTCAATATCATTAGCGGCAAGAGAACGGCATTAAACTTGTCGAATGTCCGATTCCAGAAATTCATAGGCGCGCCATTGATAGAATGCTTAACGGATGGCTGTTCTCACTTCCAATCTTGGATATTATCGTTATATAACAACGTTATAACATAATGATCTTTTGGTCAATGGATTGAAGTAAATTAATGATATTTTTGTTAAAAAAGACGAGAGGCCCGCGATTGCGGTTACGTCTCTCGTCTTGAGGTCACTACATTAAATCACTTCGCGCTCGTCGTTGCCTGGGAGAGCGGGGAATGGCGCATGCGGCTCCGCTTGGTACCAGATCGCCGTGGCGGCAATATCGCTCTGCTGCGGCAGATAGCGTCCGTGGGAGCGCCAGCCGAGGTCCTGAATCGTGACGCGCAGCTCCTGCTCGAACCGGATCGGGTCCATCACATGCCAGCGGTACATGCCAAACCGCGTCTGGCTGTTGTACAGACCGTCCGGCTTGATGACCTGGTGCATGCCCAGATACGGCGTCGAATACGTGCAATACGTGCCTTGCGGCTGCTCCCAGTTCCATGCGCCGCCGAAGTAGTCTTCGGTGCCGGTGCCGCAGATCGTCGGGAACTCGCCATCGCCATCCATGTAGAACTTGATCTCGCCTTCGCCCCACCAGCCTTTGTTGTTCACTTGCCAAGCGAGGTACGTGCCGACGTAATGGCCTTTGCCCTTAACGCCGTCGAGCACCGTGAACACTTCCTTGTACGGAACCGGGTTCGTCCGGCGCCAGGAAGCATGGAAGTAGGCGGTATCCTCCGGCACTTCCGTTAATGTATAGTCGATCTGATAGTACAGCACGGCCTTGTCAGGCGAGCGGTTCTCCATCGTCACCTTCGCAGAACGGCGGAACGGCATCTGCCAGTAGCTGTTCATGCCGCCTGCGGGATTAACCGCGATCGGCAGCGAGTTGACGTTGGTGCGCTCCTGCCAGCCGTTGCAGAAGAAGTCGCCGACCGGCACTTCAACCGACGGCTGCTCCTCTCCGTCCCAGTAGATGCGGAAGATCATATTGCGCCAGAACGTCGGGAAGCAGGTCAGCCAGATATGCTGGATCGCGCCGGGTCCTTGAATCTCGCCCATCGTGAACGTCGCGCCCGGCTCGATCTCGACGGAAGGGGACACCTTCCAACCGATGCCCAGCTCGCGGGAAGGGCCTGCGCCCGTTCCCGTCATCGCCATAGCTCCTTTGCCCTTCTCACCGGTGAAGTTCTCCGGGCTGATCGATCTTGTCTTCGCATCCGACAGCAGCGCCAAGTTGCCCAAGCCCATATTCAATCCGTTAAATCCGTTCATTCGGATCCGCCTCTCTCGCAATTAGGAATGTGTTGTAGAAAATATTAGTTCGATACGGAAGGAAACTCTCCGATTCTCAGCTTCGTGCCGCCGTATGGAACCAGCTCCAGCTCGACAGCCGGCTGACCTTCCGTGTCCGGCACGAGCGGCGGCGCATCGGCGTTGTTGCCCTCCATCCGCCAGTTCCGGACGAGCTTGCCCTTCGTGACGATCTTCACCGGGCTTCGGCTCGCGTCGAACGGCTGGAATGGGACAGGCGCTTCCTCGGCTCGGCTCTCCGCATCGGCCAGCAAGCCGTACTTCCACTGCGCGGCGGGATAGATCTCCCAGTCGTGGAACCTCTCCCGCTGCTTCAGCAGCTGCCAGTTCTCGACGATCGGAAGCGCGTAGACGAGCGGACCTCTCTCGACGCTGACGGCATAAGAGCCGCGTACGCTTCGCTTAATCTCCATCGGCAGCGACAGAAGCGCCGTATCGCCATCCTTCCAGACTCGCTTGACGGTGGCGAACCCGCGCGACACGTGCAGCTCGACAGCCTCCCCGTTCACGAGAAGGGACGGCCGCTCACACCAAGCCGGGATGCGCCAATCGATCGCGAACGTCTCCTCCGCCCGGTCAAGCGAGATTCGGATCAGGGCCGTCTCCCGGAACGGGTACGCGCCATCGACATTCAGAAGAGCCTTAACGCCGGAGCCTACGACGGCCGACACGCGGCAGGGCACATAGCTGACCGCCGCCAAGCCGCCGCCCGGCGCCGCCATCCATGCATGGGAAGCCAGCTTCGGCCAGCCCTGGTGCATGTTGGCGGTGCAGCAGCCGAAGTTCGGCTCGAGGCCGAACAGGTTGGCCTCGTCGCCATTGCTCCAGTCGCGCTTCGCGACGTTGCAGACGATCTGGTTCACCTGCTGGTCATACTGGTGCGACGTCCAGTCTGTCGAGATCGCCGCCGGCAGGGCGTTGAACGCCACCTTCTCGAGGATGTCCCCGAACTGCCCGTCTCCGAAGATGCGCACCAGCTGCTCCATCGTGAACATGTATTCCACGACCGCGCACAGCTCGACGCCCTGCGAAGGGTGGGTGCCCGACAGCCATTCATCGCCCGAGAACATGCCATGCGCCTGCCCGTGATACGTCATCAGGCTGGCGATGCCGCGCTTGATCGCTTCGAGCTGCTTCGGGTCTCCCGTCAGCTCATGCAGAACGCCCGGCGTCTTGACGCCCATCGCCACGTTGACGACATGCGTCCGCCAGTCCCAATGCTCCACCTTGCGCCAGAACGGGAAGTCGTGCAGAATCGCCGTCCAATCCGTCGTCTGCCCGGCTACGATGCGCGCGAGCTCCAACAGGAACGGCTCTTGCGTCTTCTTGTGCAGCCAGAGGATGCACAGCAGCATCTCCGCGCCGCGCGTCTTCGCCCAGCCGTCCAGCGGCTGCTCTTCGATATGGCTGCGAACGTATCGCATGTACTTCATGAGGAAGGGCACGACCCTCGCGTCGCCCGCGGCCTCTTCATGCTGCATCAGAACCTTCAGCATGATCATGTAATGCCACCAATCCACCTGGAGATTGACATCGAGGTTCACCGTGTGGATGAACGTCGGCCCGAAGCCGCCGTCCTCCCGCTGGCTGTTCAGCGTCCACTCGATCCAGCGGTTCGCCTTGGCGATCAGCTTCTCGTCCTCGAGCAGATACGCCAGCGGCAGCAAGCCGTCCAAGTAGTAGGGACCCCGCTCCCAGCTGTCGCCGGCTCCGCCGATCCAGCCGTTGTCCGGCCCGACGTCGGGCCAATGCTCTTCCAGGTGGCCGGTGAAGCCGTCCGCCTGGATGCGCAGCTGATCCTTCAGCCAACCGGCAGGTTTAATGCTGCCAAGCGGCAAATTCATGTATGCGGAAGGCTGCAATGGCATGATAAGTTCACCTCGTTCGTAGGGATGGTTCTCGTTGCTCAGGATCGAAATGTCGTAACGTCGATGAGCCGCCATCTCATCGCTTCATCACGTTACAGCGTAATTGAGTAGCCGCAGGCCGACACTTCCACGCCGCTCAAGTCTCCATGAAGAACCTCGACCTCGAACCGAAGGATGCCCGTCGCTTCGTCCTTGCGCTGACGGTACACGCCCCAGCCCTTGCCGGTGCTCCAGAAGCAAGAGAAGCCGTCCTCGTTCACGGCCGGGCTAAAGCTCATGCGCCCGCGCGCCATGTCGTATTCGAAGCCGCTGAGCGCGATGAGCAGCCCCCAGCTGGACATCGAGCGCGCGTAGTGATGGCCGCATTCGACCTCGTTCCACGGGCTTCGCTTGAAGCCGTCCTGCCGATCGCGCACGGCCTTCACCACGCTCAGCGCTTCCTCCAGCGCCCCCTGATAGATCAATTCCACCGCTACCTGGTATTCGATCCCCGTCCACACCTCATCGGAATAGACGAACGGAAGCTTCGGCCGGCCGCCGTTCGGCCACGAGCAGAGCAGCAGGCCTTGCTCGTCGTTCAAAGCGTACGTGCGCTGGCAGTTCGCATGCTCGGAGAAGTCGGCGAGGAAATTGTGCCGGTAGACGGCTCGGATCGCGCTGGCAAGCTTATCCCCGTCGATCAGGTCGCCTAGCCCGTACAGATGCGCGAGCTGCTGGCCGAACAATTGATCCGACAGGCAGCCGATCCCGTGCTGGTACTTGTGGCTGTCCGGGTCGTCCAGCCGCTGCACGAAATATTCCCCGTTCCACGTCAGCTCGCTTAACCGCTCTGCGCTCGCAGCGGCTTGCTCCGCGTAGCGCCGCGAAGCCTCCTCTTCGCCGAGATAGCCCGCGATCTCAGACGCGGCCTTCAAAGCGCCGAGCAGCATGAAGCCCATGAGCGGATTCGGTCCGTAGAACTCGATGTCGTACGTGTTGTGCTGCTCGCCGTCCAGGACGAGGTCGCCGTCCGTGTCCCACTGCTTGAACGCATAGGCCAGCGCGCGCTGCGCATGCGGCCAGAGCTGCCGGAGGAAGGCGTCGTCGCCGGACAGCTTCCAATCCCGGTATAGACGCATGACCGATCCGAGCTGGCCGTCCGCGGCGGCGTGCGGCACCCGGTCTCCCCACATGAAGTCAACGCCGAACCGCTTCATCGCCCGGAAGTTCATTCGGCCCGCCTCGTCTGTCTCAAGCAGGAACTCGGTCTCCCGCAAGTTCCGTTCCAGATCCGGATAGAGGAACGCCAGCGTCTGCGCGTAATTCCAGACGTGCGTACACGAGCCTTCGCAGCTGCCGAGGTCGTCGAACGTTCCTTCGAAGCCGTAGAACGCGCCGTCCTCCAGCCAGAAGCATGTCGTGCCCCGCAGCACCGGCATGTTCCCGGCAATCGCGTCCAGGACAGGCTCCGGCAGCGTGCTGCTGAAGAGAGCATCGCGGAACCGGAACGTCTCCTCCCGCAGCCGTTCCCGGTTGCGAAGCAGATAGAGGCCGGCGTCCCACGAGCTGGAAAAGCGGGTCGCATAATGATTGCGCGCCGTCTCCCGGCCCGGCCGCGTATCCCGAACATGCTCGTACCAGCCGTTCATTCGATTCGGGAAGTACCAGGACAGCACGAATTCGAACGACTTCGTCTCGCCGGGCGCAAGCGTCTCAATGACACCTATGGAGCCTGTATCCGTCTTGTGCTCGTCCGAAGGCGTCTCGTAGCCGAGATCGGTCAGCCGCCCGTCCGACGTGAAGTCGTCCCAGAACTCTTGGAGAAAATCGTACCAAGCCCCCCGCAGCCATGCCCGCTTGTACGTGACGTTCTTGCCGGTCGTCATAAGCGCAAGATTGCCGTATTTGACGTCGGACGTCTCCCATTTGCGCGAATGCAGATAGAGGCCGGCGTACGAATCCTCCTCTCGGAATTCGTTGACATTCTGGCCGCACGGCATCTCCCAATGCAGGTTGCTGAACCGGTCGTACGTGATGCCGCCAATCGGATTGATCAGCGATCCAGCCACGACGACCTCTGCCGGCCGATTCCCCGTATTGGTGATCCGGTAAGTCAAGTAAGCGCCCGGGATGCCGGAATCTTCCGCGTTCAGCGGAATCATCGGCGTATAGGCTTCCAGCTCGGCTCGGATCGGAAGCTTGTCGTCCTCCAGCGCCACGTGGGCCACCGGATAAGCGCCTGCAAGCTCCGAACGGGCCATTCTAGGCAGCCCGGCGGACGACAGCGGGTGATAGCCGTGGGAGAGGGAATGCGGCGGCTGCAGCTTGGACTCCAATATTCTCGCCATCGGCTCGCCTCCTTCCGGCTGCACCCGAATCGCGAAGAACGTGTTCGGCATCGCCGTTCCCTTCGCTGGATTGTTGAAGATCTCCCAATCTCTCAGCTGCCCGCGGCTGCCGAGCGATACGTTGCCCGTGCCAATGCCTCCCAGCGGGAACGCGGCTTCCGCCGCGGTCCCCGGATAGGTGCGGCCGAAGACGCGTGAATTCGTCTCATTCCCGGTGATTCCCCGTGTCTCTGCCTTGGCCATCGATATCTTCTCCCCTCTCGATATACGGTTTAGATGACGCCCTTGCGGATGATCAGATTCGCATAGAGAGCGCTCTCGCTCGTAGCGACGACCGCATACGCATTCTTGACCCTATCGTAGAACGCTTGACGCTCCATCTGCTCGAACGGCTGGTCATTGCCGGAATGCTCTGCGGCGATCGCCCGGTACTGCTCCCAGATCGGCGTCTCCGCCGGATCGCCGGGATCGACCTTCATGAGCGCGAACGCGTGCTTCGCGTTCGCATCCACCGGCAGCAGGCTCAGAATATCCGCCATCAGCTCCGGAATCGCATGGCCGTCGCAGCGAACGAGCCGCTTCGCATGGCTGGCCGCCGGGAAGTTGCCGTCCGCCAGCACGAGCTCGTCCCCGTGGCCCATCTCCATCAGCACCTTGATCAGATCCGGCGAGATTCGATTGGATATGCCTTTCAACATGCCGTGTCCCCCTTGTCCATTGCCCCGAATCGCATCTCGTTTTATAATGGAAATTGCTTTTGCATGACAACGTTTGCAACCTGATCTTATCAAATCCCATCCATATTCGCTTTACTTTCGCTTGTGATTACTTATCCGATCTTGCTATCATGGAGGGGTTATTCGATGAATACCGAAGCGGAGCTTCGCCTTAAGCTGCTAAGGCAGATGTCGCCCAACGTTCGCCGCGCCTTTAACCACCGCACGCCGGAGATGAGGCTGAAGCCTCGCATTATTTTCGACTATGAGCTGCTTTATATGGAGAGAGGAACGCTCCGTCTGCGCATCGAAGAGAAGCTGCATACCGTTATTCCCGGCGACATTGTCCTGATCAAGCCAGGCATCGAGCACGAATTCCTCGGCTCCGAAGGAGAGTGCTGGATGCCCCATATCCACTTCGACGTCATGTACGAGGACAACTTCGAGACGGTTCCGGTCAACTTCAAATCCCGGGAGGAATGCACCGCGGAGGAGCTTCGCCTCATTCGTCCCGATCTGCTCGGCGATGCGCTGGGCATGCCCGATCTCATTCGGATCGGCAATCACGGCGAGGTACACCATACGCTGATGAAGCTGATTCACGCCTACGACCGAAGGGACGAGGAATTCGCTATCCTGCAGAAGTCGCTTGTCCTTCTCTTGCTTCACCAGCTGGCGAAAGGGATCGAGACGCTGGAGAACCCGCTGCTCTCTCTGCACGAGAAGGCGTTGGAGCAGACCGTGACCCACATCGTAGAACGCTACAACAGCACCGTAAGCCTGGAAGAGCTGTCTAAGATCGCATGCCTGAGCGTGTTCCACTTCTCCCGCCTGTTCAAAGAGAAATACGGCTTGTCTCCGCACCAATTCCAAATCCGCAGGCGCATCGAGAAATCCAAGGAGCTGATCGTCTTCAGCCGGCGTTCGTTATCCTCCATCGCCGAGGAGGTCGGTTACGGCAGCGTCTATGCGTTTAGCAAGGCGTTCAAGCAAGCCGAGGGCGTGTCCCCGCGCCAATACGCTCGCGCTTACTCCGGGGAATGACGCGCCGTGCTTCGCTAGTTGAAGAGCGGTCCTCAGCGTCTCCCCTGCGGGCGTGGCCCCGGTCACCCGGGCGACTTTGACCGCGTTGGTCCCGTACAGCTCAAAGTCGAAGTTAGAGGCGGAGTCGTTAGAAGAGGCTGCCGTTGCCGCGAATGCGGACGAAGGCGCCGCCTCTCAATGAATCCGAATCTGCACCTTCAGCAGCTCCGGGTCCTTCGGCTTAGCCAGGAATTCCGGCGTCTCCTCCAGCGTGATCACCTTGGATACAAGAGGCTCGAGCTGGACGCGCCCTTCCTTCACCCACTCGAATGCCGGCAGGAACGTATAGTTGATCGCCATCGACCCTAGAATCGTCCAATCCTTGTGATAGACGTCAAACGGATTGACCCGGATTTGCGCGTCCTTCGGCGTGACGCCGAATTGCAGATATTTGGCCGTCTTGCCGAGATGCGTCATCGCCTTCTCGATAACGGCCGGAATGCCCGTCGCGTCGACGACGACGTCGAACTTGCGGCCGGCCAAAGCATCCGCTTGGCTCTTCGCGTTCACCGATTCCGTCGCACCGAGCGACCGCGCCAGCTCCAACTTGCGATCCGACACGTCGACGACCGTCAGCTTCCCTGCGCCGAGACGCGACAACGACTGCACGAGCTGCAGTCCCATGGCGCCCGCGCCGAACAGCAGGACGGATTGCCCCGCTTGCAGCTGCAGCCGGTTCATCGCGTGGACGACGCAAGCCATCGGCTCGATGAACGCGGCGGTAGCCATCGACATCGAGTCCGGGATCTTCACGACGTTACGGACGGGGACTTTGACGAATTCCGCCATGCTGCCGTCCACGGTATTGCCGAGCGCTCCCCAATTCTCGCATTGGTTGCCCCGGTTGGTCAGGCAATAGGCGCATCGGCCGCAGAACAGCGATGGATCCGCCGTCACGCGGTCTCCGACCCCGAAGCCTTCCACGCCCTCGCCGAGCTGATGGATCGTACCGGCGAATTCATGCCCTGGGATGATCGGATAAGGAGACAGGAACTCCCCTTCGAAAATATGAAAATCCGTTCCGCAAATGCCGACCCGCTCGACGCGGATGACGACCTCCCCCGCTCCGGCGATCGGATCGGGCACTTCCTTCATGACCGCCTGATGCGGCTTCTCGATCACAAGCGCCTTCATCGTGCTCCACCTCTCTTAGTTGGCTTGATAGATTAGCTATGACTCCAATAGGTCTCGGCAGCTGCCGGCCTAGACGGAGAAGGGAGACCGCAGCCGCAGCGGCTCCCTCCTGTGAATCGTTTAATTCTTCATTAAGCTGATATCATCCGCTTGAATCCACGTATCTCCGTTGTACGCCCACATGCCGGCGTAGATCTCGACGCTGTGGCTGCTGCCGGAATTGAAAGTTACACTCAGTTGCGTATAGTCCGGCAGATTGCCGAACTTCGTCTCGTTCAGAATAGCTCCACCGTTCAGCAGCCGGGCTCCGAAGTACCCGTCGGCGTTATTGCTCGACGTCTTCGCCCATCCCGTCAGTGTATAGCTCGTATTCGGCTCGACGAACACCTCTTGCTTGATCGCGTTCCAGCCGCTGTCATAACGCGCGAAGCCGTTGTTCGCTCCCGTGCGCGCGTAGCCGAGGTTCCGGTCGACGCCCGCATTCCCGTTCGCGTACCAAGGCGACGTCAACTGCGAGGACGGCTGCGATTCGAAGCCGGCATGGCCGACGAGGTTCGCGTCCTTCAGGACGCTGACGTCGTCCAATTGCAGCCACGTGTCGCCATCCGCCCACAGGCCTGCGTACAGCTCGACGATGGAATTGCCGCCCGAGTTGAAGTGAACGGTAAGCTGCGTATAGTCCGGCAGATTGCCGAACTTCGTCTCGCTGATGACGGCGCCGTCGTTCGGCAGCCTTGCGCCGAAGTAGCCTTCGGTGTTGTTGCTGGACGTCCTTACCCAGCCCGTCAGCGTATAGTTCGTATTCGGCTGCACGGCAATGCGCTGCTTAATGGCGTTCCAGCCGCTGCCGTTGCGCACATAACCGTTGTCCCGGCCCGTTCGGGCATAGCCGAGGTTCCGGTCGATGCCGCCTTCTCCCGTGACATACCATGGCGCCTCAATCGGCGTCTCGGTCTGCGTCTCGAAGCTCGGATCGGAGATAATGTTGTCGCCCAGCATATCGCTCGTAAGCGTCGCCTTCATAAGATGCGTGTTGTAGTCGGGATACCAGGTTGACATGATGAAGTATAAGTCGGGGCCGTTATTGGATAACGGATGCATGAAGGCGTTGTATTGGCCAAGCCCCGTGAAGTTGCCCGGAACGAGAATCTTCTCCCCGCTCCACGGACCGATCGGCGTCGGGGCGTCGCGCAGGACGATCGCTTGGCGGTCTTCATTCAGATACGTCATGATATAACGGTGAAAATACGTGTTGTACGCGACGGACATCTCGCCGGCGACGCCAATCGCCACCGGCCGCGCAGCCGCTTCGCTGGCCACCCAGCCATTGCCGTCCCAATATCGGTAAGCATTGATGTCCAGCAAGCTGTTCTCCGGCACGCGGGCCAAGGAGACGTTGCCGAAACGGCCGTTCGGCGTGGCGTACATGTAGACGAACCCGCTATCCTTCAAGAACGCCGCCATCTGGAAGTTGTCGTCCCACGTCGACGTATTGTTGTACCACTTCGCCGCCTGGCTCTTCGTCCAAGTCTGGCCGTTGTCGTCGGAGTAGGCGATCCCGGAATAGTTCGTGTACCAGCGGCCCGCATCTCCCCAGTGATGGACCGACATGTAATGAATGTAGCTGCGATTGCCGACCGTCACGCCCGCCGTCGGAATCACCGACATCTCGTCATTGTTGATCTTCTTGGACGACAGAATCTCCTTGGCGTAGCCGGGCGAGCTCTGGATCATCGTGTCGAACGTCAGTCCGTCCGACAGGTTCGTGTCTGAAGAGATCGCCAGCACGTTGCTGCGCGTCCAGTTGCCGGCGTTATCGTTCGTATCGCCGAATGCGATGAAGTATTGCCCGCCGCCCTTGTCCCACACGATGCCCAGATCGGTCCCGCCGACATTGTAGTTGGCCGCCGTTTGGTTCGGATTGGGCAGCGTCTCTCCCGAAGGCGTCGCGCCGGTCACTCGCGAGATCATCGTCGTTCCCGTCGGCGTCAGCGCTGACGCTGTGCCGATCTGCACCGCTCCAACCGTTAAGGCGATAGCTAGACAAGCTGTCCATACTCGGGTCTTTCTCATCATTTCCACCTTCCTTAATAAGGGATTAGGTCCTGATGACTGACAGAGTAGACATCTATCGGTCAAACGACGGTCAAGCCTTCTTCCCTTCCAGCATCGCGATACCGTACGCCGGCAGCTCCAATTCGAGCTCGCCGGAAGCGGAAGGAGTTCCTGCGAACGGCTCTTCCCCGCCTGCCGCCGCATACAGCCGCCCGGCCCATCCATTCACGCCGTAAGCTCCCGGTTCGAGCCGGACGCGCACCCGCTGCGTCTCGCCGCTCGCGTTGGCGAAGAACAGCCCCACGCTCTCCTCCTTGAACTGCCAAGCGGAATGTACGACGGCGTCGACTTCCAGCGCGCCGGAATCATTGTACTCCGGCGTCTCCTTGCCGTGGTTGTAGTGGAACCATTCCGCGCGTATTCGCTCGCTCTCGAACGTTAGCGGCTTCAGCATCCGGCCGTACGCCCAATACTTGTTCGCGGCGCCGACCCGCAGCTTCGCGTACAAACCGAGGTAGGCCGCACGCTCGGTAGAGAACGCGTACCCGCGCGGTTCGAACCGGTAATAATGCTCCTCCGGCCCGTTCTCCTGGCCGTCTTCGAGCGCCTCCATCGGGCTGTACTCGTAATTGAGCTCATAGAGTCCGCCCCACAAGTACGTGCGCGCCACTGTGAAGAAGTAGAGATTGCCGATCTCTTGGACCAGCTTGCCCCAGCCGTCCATCCGCAGCGCGCCGTATTCGTGATAGACATAAGCGAACATCGGAATCAGCTCCGCATCGCCCGTCTTCAGCAGATCTCGAACCGGCCACAGCTCAAGCGGCGCCGCCGGCTGCCCGCCTGCGCGCGCCTGATAGTAGTCGATCAAGTCCAGCATCGTCTCGTTCATCATCTCGGTGCCCATCGGCACGTACTTCCCGGCGACCTCCGCCATCGCGGCCTTCGTATCGGCGTAATTGCGGCGGTAGGCCTCTTCGATCTGCCGTCCCGCGCCGACCGAATGGCCGTGCGAATCATCCATGCATACCTTCATAATGTTGTTGGCGGAGATGTCGTAGTAGATCGCATCCACCCCGACAGTCCGCTGCAGCTCCGCGTCCCTGCGCACATGGAAGTCGCGGGCGTAAGGATGCGCCGGGCAGAGGAACGGGAACTTGTAGGCATCGACGCTCTTCTTATTGTCCGGGAACTTCTGAGCGGCCGCTCGTCCTAGCTCGCCGTCCGCGCCGCCGAAGTGATAGAGATAGTCGAATTCAAACGGCGCATAGCGGTCGCCGTATTCCTTCATGACCGCGAGATTGTCCGCGTTGAACCGCGTCGGGAACCAGTCGTCGAAGCCGCCGGGTACGCCCCAGCCGAACGTCTGCGGCGCGTTCGTCCAGTCAGGCCCGAGCACATGGAACATCGGCGTCCCGATGTGCTCGTGGTACTTGCGCAGCCAAGCTGTGCGGTCCGAGCCCGCATTGATCCCGAATGTGGCGACGCCCATCTCCTTGTACAGCCACTCGAAGCCCTCCGCCGGCGCGCGATCCGCCGCGAGCCCGCGAGAGCACCATTTCTGCCGAATCGCCCATGTCTTGTAACGATCTGCCGCCTCGTGCCAGCCGCCTCCTTCCAGCAGCGTCACCTGCACCGGATACGGCGGCGATATTCCCTTGCCGGGACCGATATCCTCGCAGCCGTGTATGAATGATGCTTCCAGAAGCCCGCTCCCATTCTTGTAGAAATTGAGCCACTTCGGATGACCCTCGCCATCCATTGCCGCGAAGTACAGCCCGCCCCGATTCAAACCGTAATAGCAGAAGAACTGCATCGTCGCGCCGGAGAAGCTCTCCGGGTACGGCATGTACCGGAAGCCGCTTCCCTCCTGAGCGAAATGCTTGAGCGGGCTTCGCACCTTCACGCCGGTTGCGAACGGATGCGCGGCATAATCGTCCCGCCCCTCGTCCGTTATCGCCTGCAGATTGGGGAAGATCGGGTATTCCAGGCTGTGCAGCCTCTGCTCCGAACCATTCTCGGCGCGGCAGTCGAAGTTGACTTCTCCTTCCTCCGATGCCAGCGCCGCCCGTGCTGTCACCGTCACGCCCGCCTCCGTCCGCCAAGTGAACGACACTTGCCAGACACTGCCGCATTCGTCCTTCGCCGCCGACCACTCGAAGGACGAGAAGGCGCCGCTCGCGCCTTCATCCGTCTCCAGCCGGAACGGCTCGCTTCCCGCCGACTCCGCCGTATACTCGATTCCCTTATGCGCGTCGCGCAGCGAACGGATCGTGCCGTCCGTGTCGCTGAACTCCAGTCGGATGCGTTTGTTCTCCAGTACGATCAACTTCGTCAACCTCCTTATACCAAGCCGGTTACTTCAAGCCGGAGATTTTGATACCCTTGATGATGTAACGCTGGAAGATCAAGAACAGGATGAGCGTCGGCGCGGCAGCCAGCCCGGTGCCTGCCATCAAGAGCCCCATCTCGGAGCCGCGTTCGGAACGGAAGTTGTACAAGTACTGCATAATTTGAGTCAGGTCTGGATTCGTGATCGTCATCGTCGGCCAGACGAACGAGTTCCAGTACCCCAGATATGCCCCGATTCCGACGATCACGAAGACCGGGAACGACATCGGGATGAAGATGCTGGTGAAGATCCGGAAGCGTCCCGCACCGTCGATGAGCGCCGCTTCTTCGAGCGCGAGCGGGATGTTCAGATAGAATTGCCGGATGAAGAACATCTGTCCGGCCGAGGCAATGCCCGGCAGCACCAGCACCGCGAGCGTGTCGAGCATGCCCAGCTTGTTAACGACGATGAAGGAAGTGAGCAGAATCGACATCGCGGGGACGAACATCGTCATAATGACGTAGACCCACAAGATCTTCTTGAAGCGGAACTCCAGGCGGGCGAACACGTAAGCCGCGCTGGAATTGATCAGCAAGGTAAGCACCGCGAACAGCACCGCGCCTCCGAACGTAACGAGCATCGCCCGGCTGAATAACGGATCGCCCAATATCTCGGCATAATTCTCGGTCAACCATTGCTTGGGGAAAAATCGAAACGGCGTCGCCAATACTTCTGTCTTGCCTTTGAAGCCCGCGATGACGACCCAGATCAGCGGGAATAAGGCGACAAACGCCACCAACCCGCCTACGATCGTCAGCAAGCCGCTTTGGATCGAGCCTCTCTTCTGCATGTCCGTATCCTCCTTCCGGGTCCGTCACCCGTCTACCGCTTTCTCCGAATTGAGTACTCTGAAGATGATCGCCGAGATGGCGCCCAGTACCACGAACAACAGAAGCGAAGCGGCGATCGAGTTGCCGACCATCACGTCGTTGCGGAAGTGGTTGAAGATGTACAGGTTCGGCGTCGTCGTCGCGTCGAGCGGACCGCCGCCCGTCATGACGAGCGACAGCTCGTATTGGGAGATGTTCGCCGTGAAGCCGGTCACGAGCAAATAGAGAACGATATTGCGCATGAGCGGGATCGTGATATACCACATCTTCTTGAAGGCGCCGGCGCCTTCAAGCTCGGCCGCTTCGTAATAGCTCTCCGGAATGTCATAGAGGCCGGCCAGCATGATCAGGGAGGTGATGCCGAATCCCAGCCAGACGGCGGGAGCGGCGATACTCGGAAGCGCGGAGCCGACATCGGCGAGCCATGCCTTCGGCTCTACGCCGAATAAACCGAGCAGATAGTTCGCGAGACCGCCGGTATAGTCGTAGATGAAGACGAAGATAACGGATGCCACGATACCTGAGATAATCGTTGGAATATAAATGGCCGTCTTGACGAAGGAACCCATCTTAGGCCCAATATTCTTGATGATGTTGGCGAACAGGAACGAGAGAATCAACGTGCACGGAACGACCATCAACGTGAATTTAAGACCGATCCATACCGATTTGCCGAACACATCGTCCGTCAGAACCAAGTAATAGTTGCGGAAGCCGACGAACGTGGATTCTTGATAGAAGCTCCAGTTGTAGAAGCTGACGTAGAGCGAGTATACGAATGGAATGATGACGAATATCGTTAGCAGCGCCAGGATCGGAAGCAGCATCGTGTAGGCCATCGCATTATCCTGGCGGAAATTTCTCTTGAACATCTACGCTCATCTCCGTTTGTGGGGATGCGGCGAACGTTCCGGAAGCGGACAGTCCGCCTCCGGAACGCTTCCGGTTATTGCATTTTCGGATTCGTGCCTGCCGTCTTGTTCTTCGTAATGAAGTCGTTAATGTCTTTCTCCGCTTTGTCCAGCGCTTTATCCACATCGGTGCCCTTCATCGCGGATTCGATCGCAGTAGCGAACGCCAAGCTGATATCCCACGGATAGATCGGCTCCGGCTTGGAATACGGAACGATCTTCTCGGCGATCATCGCACGAACGGCATCCTTCGATGCTTCAGGATCGCTTGCCATCGCTTCGTCGACAGACTTACGCGGCGTGAACTTGGAGAATTGCGCCCCGCGGAAGTAGTCGAGCACGACGTTCGGATCGCCGGCGAGCAGATATTGGATGTAAGAAGCCGCTTCCTTCGGATGCTTCGACTTGCCGTCCACGGCGAGAGACCAGCCGCCGAGCGTAGCCGTCGTGTTGTTCGGGTTACCGTCGATTGTCGGCATCGGAGCGACGCCGACCTTATCGACGATATCCTTATAGTCGTTGCGGATCTGTCCGATGGCCCAGGAGCCGTTGGCCATCATCGCAATCTTGCCTTCGCCGAACGGCTTGGCGTCGGTATAGCCGGCCAGCGCCTGCTTCGGCATCGAGCCGGATTGATAGGCTTGCTGGTAGAAGCTGACCAGCTTCTTGAAGCCTTCATCCGCGAGGTCCGCTTTGGACCAATCATCGGTGATCGGCAGATGGCCGGCAGCGTTGTACTGCAGCCCCCAGCTTGACCAGCCGATCTCCGCCGCGGTCTGGGCTGTCGAGAAGCCGAAGACGCCCTTCTTCGTCAGCGCCTCAGCATCCGCGAGCAATTCGTCCCACGTGGCCGGCGGCTTCTCGGGATCAAGACCCGCTTCCTGGAACATATCCTTCCGGTAGTACAGCACGGTGGACGGCTCCACCAGCCAAGGATAAGCGTAATACTTGTCGCCCACTGCCACGAAGTCCTTCATGTTGTCGTAGAGATCGTCGAACACGGTCTGATCCATCAGATCGTTCAGCGCTTGAATCTCTCCCAGCTTGGCGGAGTTGGCGACGCCGTTGTAGCTGATTGTCCAGACGTCCGGCGCCTTGCCCGCCGCTTGCGCTGCCTTCATCTTCTGGGCCCAAGCGTCTCCCGGCACAATCGTCAGGTTCACCTTGACATTGCTCTGCGACTTGTTGAATTCGTCGGTCCACTTCTTGAACCATTCGGACGTCGTGTCCTCGAATTTGTTCGCCCATACTTCGATCGTGACCGGTTCCCCGGAAGGAGCGTTAGCCGGGGCGCTCGCGCTGGCGCTTCCGGAAGGGCTGGAAGCGGCGCTCTGCGAAGGGCCGGCGTTCGAGCCGTTGTTCGAGCCGCCTCCGCACGCCGTTAAGGCGAGAGACAGAATCATCGGTGCCGTTACGAGGACTGCCAAGCTTTTTTTCGTTTGTGCTTGCATTGTGAATCCTCCCTTTTAATTGTGGTGTTGCTATTTAAACGCGATGCGTTTAAACCGGATTTGGGTCTTGCGGATTCGCGGGTCTTGCGAGATTTGCTGATCTTGCGAGATTTGCTGATCTTGCGGGATTCGCAGGTCATGTTGAAGGGTTCGTTTATCCTGCAAGTCTTGTATCCGCTTTCATTTTTCGAGCGAAGCCTTAAACCAGAAGACGTTGTAGGGGTTCCAGAGCGATAGGGTGAAGTAGATCGTCTTGCCGCCATCCGCGATATACCGTTCGTTCATGAACGGAGCGTACAGGCCGGGCTGCTCGCCCGCTGTCACTAGATCGATGGCGTCCCCCCATGGCCCCCAAGGCGCGAGCCCCTCGCGAATGACGACGCCTTGGCCTTCCCGAAGGTAAGTCATGAGCCACCGCTGCAGGTACGGGTTCCATACGACGGACAATTCGCCCACCGTATCGTCCACTACCGTCTTCGCCTGTGCGAGATCGGAGCTCCAGATCGGCTCTCCCTTCTCGTCCTGCCCTGCATAGTACAGGTACGCATCCGCCGTCTCGATGTCCGGCTCGGCGACCTTCATCAGCTTCACCCCGCCGTCGCCGAAGCGTCCGGACTGAATGCCCCAGAAGTAGATGTCCGAATGGCTGTCGTCGACCTTCAACTTGTAAGGGCTTACTTGAATGAAGTTGCTGTCTCCCGGCCACTTCAGATCGTCCAGCAGCGTCCAGTTCTGTCCGCCGTCCGTCGATTTGGCGGTGCTGGCATAATTCGAGTCCCACTGTCCGGAATCGCCCCAGTGGTTCACCGACATATAGTACAAGTACAGCGCGCCGTTCGCGGCGATGCCGTACGTCGGTATCTTCGTCATCTCGTCAAAGTCAGTCTTCTTCGATGGCAGCAGCTCTTTGGCGAGCCCGATCTCATCTACGATCATGCCGTCCAGCGTAATGCCGTCTGCCGGGTTGTCGTCGGTCGTATAGGCCATCGTGTTGGAGCGCCAGTAGTCGCCGCCTCCTCCGATTTGGCCTTCCGCCCGCGTCGCGAACGTGTCGCCGAACACGAAGTATGTCTTGTCGCCGTCGTTGATCATCGAGCCGAGATCGGTTCCGAAGACGGCGTATTGGTCCGTCTTGTTCGGCGAATCGGCGCCGGTGATCTGAGAGACTTGTTCGACGTCGCTGACTCCTTTGAGCAGGAACGCCCCGTCCTTGTCGCCGCCGAGCTGCGGATTCGCCTCGCTTCTGCCGGAGCAGCCGGACAGAAGCAAGGCGAGACCCGCCGTCAGCGATATCATTCTCACCTTCAAGCGCATCCCTCCTTGCTTGAGATTCCTCGCACGCAGTTACGGGTTCTGATGCCCGAATATCCGGTCCAAGCTAGCCTGGTTAAACGGCTTGATATCCGGCAGAGGCAGACGCTTCGCTACCTTCGGCAGTTCAGGGAACGGCTGGTGCGGCTCCGCTTGGTACCAGTAGGCGGTGGAAGAATAATCGTCGCTCCGATGATTGTTGTGCCCATGCTCAATCGTCACCTTGAGACTCTTCTCGAACATGATCGGATCGAGTATGTGGTAGCGGTAGGTCGAGATCTTGCCGCTCCAATTCGGGCCGCCGCCCAAGATGATGCCGTGATACGGCGTGCACACCTCCTGCTGCGGGCACCAAGCGGTGTTGAAGTAGTCCTCCATCCCCGTGCCGTGCAGCGTCGGCGGCCAAGGTTCTCCATCGATGAAGATCATGTCGTCGCCTTCGCCGTACCAATTCCATTCGCTCGTGTCGCGCAGGTTGTGAATATTGAGGTTGCAGCCGACATAGTGGCCGCGCCCGACCGCGTCGAGGATGACGTAGTTGCCTTCGCCGGTCGTGTTCTTGCCGCCGAATTCGAAGTTCGCGTTGTCAATTCCGTCCTCGGTGATCCCTTCGGTCGGACATTCGCGATGCCACTTCGCATGGAAGCGCAGCTCCTCCGCAGGAAGCGAATCGTACTGCTCATAATCGATGTAAAAATAAAATTTGATCGGCTGCTCCGCTTCGCTCTCGATCGTGATCCGCGCCCCGTCGGCGAACGGCATCCGGAAGAAGCTGTTGAACGCCTTGCCGTCTTCGGGGCTCATCATGAGCGGCGCCGACGTATAATTGCGGGTCAGCCCGTGTCCCATGCCGAAGAAGTCGCCGATCGGCGCTTCGACGCTCGGCTTCTGCTCGCCGTCCCAATACATGCGGAGCACGATCTTGCGGGGCAGGAACACTTCCTCTGCCGGAGCGTCCGTCGCCATCGTCATCCAGATGTGCGTAATAGCGCCCGCGCCTTGAAGCTTGCATATCTCCGTATTGTCGCCTGGACGAATGGAGAAGTAATCTTTGTTGCCGCCGCTGCGGTCGTAGCTCGATTCGCGTCTGCGCTTGCCGGCTCTGGCTAAGCTGAGAGAGGATAGTTGGTTGGCATTAGGCATGTCGCAGTCTCCTTCTGTGAGAAAAATTGTCGAACTATGCAATCGATTGCAGATTGTTCAAAGGGAAGCGGCCGGATAACCGGTTAAGCCTGGCCGCGTTTAATCGCTTTAAGCCGCTTCATGATATCGTTGCCCTCGCGGCCGAAATAGTCATGCAGCTCCTTGTATTCCCGATACAGCTGCTCATAGACGGCGGCGTTCGCCGGAATCGGCCGATACTTCTCTTCGCGCACCCGGGCCATTCGCTGCGCCGCTTCCACGACGGAGTCGAAGCCGCCGGCTTCCGCTCCCGCCGCCACCGCCCCGAACATCGCCGCGCCGAGCGCCGCCGTCTGGGTCGAATCGGCGATCCGGATCTCGCGCCCGGTCACGTCCGCGTAGATCTGCATCAGCAGCCGATTCTTCTGCGGCAGTCCGCCGCAGGCGTACAGCTCTTCGATGCCGACGCCTCCTTGCTCGAACGCTTCGATAATGGCGCGCGTTCCGTAAGCCGTCGCTTCGAGCAGCGCCCGGTAGATCTCCTCCGGCTTCGTCTGAAGCGTCATCCCCAGCAGCACGCCGGACAGGTCGGCGTCCATCAGCACCGAGCGATTGCCGTTCCACCAGTCGAGCGCGAGCAGCCCGCTATCGCCCGGCTTGGCGGCGGCCGCCTTCTGCTCGAGCCATTCATGAACACCGATGCCGGCGGTCGCCGCCGCTTCCTTCACGTAGGCTGGAACAGCCTCCTCCACGTACCAGGCGAAGATGTCGCCGACCGCGGATTGTCCGGCTTCGTAGCCGTAATAGCCGGGCACGATGCCGTCCTCCACGACGCCGCAGATGCCTTCGGCCAGCACCTCGCGCTCGCTCAGCAGCAGGTGGCAAGTCGAGGTGCCCATTGCCATCACCAGCTTGCCGGGCTTCACGACGCCGACAGCCGGCACCATAGCATGCGCATCGATGATGCCGACCGCCACCGCTGTTCCAGGGCGAAGCCCCATGACGTGCGCCATATTCTCCGTCAGTCCCCCGGCCTTGGTGCCGAGCGGCTTGATCGGTCCGCGCAGCTTCTCCTTGGCCAGCGCAGCCAGCCGCGGATCGAGCGCGCCGAGGAATTCCTCGGACGGGAAGCCTTCCCGCTTATGCCAATTGGCTTTGTACCCGGCCGTGCAGCTGTTCCGGACGAATTCGCCGGTCATCTGCATAACGACCCAATCCGCCGCTTCCATGAACGTGTCGGTCTGCTCGTATACCTCCGGCGCTTCATTCAAGATCTGCCAAGCCTTGGCGAGCATCCATTCCGACGACAGCCGGCCGCCATATCGGGGCAGGAACGCCTCTCCCCGCTGAAGCGCGAGCTCATTGATCCGCGTCGCTTCATCCTGCGCGGCATGGTGCTTCCACAGCTTCACCCAGCTGTGCGGATGGTCCCGCCATTGATCCAGCAGACAGAGCGGCGTTCCTTGCTTGTTCAAAGGCATCATCGTGCAGGCCGTGAAGTCGATGCCGATGCCGATCACCTGATCCGGATCGGCGCCAGCCTCCTGCAGTACGGCCGGAACCGATCGCCGCAGCACCTCCAGATAGTCGTATGGATGCTGCAGCGCCCAATCATGCCCGAGATTCACCCCGGAACCGGGAAGCTTCTCGTCGATGACGCCGTGGGGGTAGGGCGTGACGTGCGTCGCCACCTCTTCCCCGGTCGCGATGTCGACCAGCAGCGCTCTTCCCGATTCCGTCCCGTAGTCGACACCGATCGCATAGCGTCTATCCATGCTTTAACGCCTCCCGTCTCTACTTATACAGCGGTCCGTAGGCCTCGCAAGCGCGGTAGTCTGCGCCTACCGGCTCCAGTCCTCCGAAGGCCGTCCATGCGCTCGGGCGGAACACACGCTCCGCCGGCACGTTGTGCATGCAGACCGGAATGCGAAGCATCGACGCCAGCGTAATGAAGTCGCCGCCGACATGGCCGCAGCTCATCGCCGCATGGTTCGAGCCCCAGTTGTTCATGACGCTGTACACGTCCTTGAAGATGCCTTCGCCCGTCAAGTTCGGCACGAACCAAGTCGTCGGCCAAGTCGGGTCCGTTCGGCGGTCCAGCTTGTTGTGGACGTCCTCCGGAAGCTCGACCGTGTAGCCTTCCGCCAGCTGCATGACCGGACCGATTCCCTTCACGAGATTGATGCGGACAGCCGTGACCGGCATGCCTTCGCGTGTCGTGAAGTCGCTCGAGAAGCCGCCCCCGCGGAAGTAATCGACCGCCTGGCACCACTCGGTCGCGTCGAGGCACGCCTGCACTTCCGCCTCCGTGATCTCCCAGAACGGCTTCATCGCCGGCTGGCCGTCCTTCGTCTGGCGTCCCGTGCCGTCAAGCGCCGCCGGGCCGGAATTGATCATGTGGATAATGCCGCCTGCCGCGCGGCCCTGCAGCGTATGCCCCGTGACGCGCTGCACCGCTTCCGGGCTCCAGTAGGTGCGGACGTCCGCGAAGATCTGAGCGGCGTTCGTCAACAGGTGGCCGAACAGCATCGTCACCGCGTTCAGCGTATCGTTCTCGGTAGCGAGAATGAACGGTTCGCGAATGCCGTTCCAATCGAAGGAAGAGCTGAGAATCGCCTCCATGAAGTCGCCGGTCGGGAAGTAGTCCGTCCAAGCGCGCTGGCCTTGGAAGCCGGCTGCGATGGCATTGCGGCCAAGGGCTTCCTCGCCGTAGCCGATCTCCGCCAGCTTCGGGTTGCCGATCATCAAGTCGCGGGCGATAAGCGCCATCTTCACGACCGTCTCCCAATCCTTCTGCTTCTGCTCCTCCGAACGCTTCAGGTGCTCCGGAAGATAATCGGTGCCCGGCTTGCAGTTCTCGCGTGTCCAAGCCAGCGCCTTCTCGTACTCCGCCTTGTCGTAGATGCCAAGCTCCATCCGGCGGACGAACTCGGTCATATCCACATATTCGTTGCGCATGCCGAGATAGTTCTGGAAGAACGTCTCGTCAACGATACAGCCGGCGATGCCCATCGACACCGAACCCATCGACAGGTACGACTTGCCTTGCATCGTCGCTACAGCGAGACCCGCCTTCGCGAATTGCAGCAGCTTCTCCTGCACATCCGGCGCGATCGTCGTATCACCGATATCCTGCACATCGCGCCCGTAGATCGCGAACGCGGGAAGTCCCTTCTGATTATGCGCGCTCATCGCAGCGGCCAAGTACACCGCTCCAGGGCGCTCCGTTCCGTTGAAGCCCCAGATCGCCTTCGGGCGCGTCGGATGCTGGTCCATCGTCTCCGTCGGGTAACACCAGGACGACGTCACGGAGATCGTCACGCCGACGTTCTCCCGCGCGAACTTCTCTTCTGCGCGGGCAGCTTCCGCCACGCCGCCGATGCACGTGTCAGCGATGACGCATTCCACAGGCAGGCCGTTGCTATGTCTTAAATTTTCCGACAGGAAATCCGCAGCCTTCTGCGCCATCGCCATTGTCACCTCTTCCAGCGATTCGCGAATGCCTCCCCGGCGGCCGTCTACAATGGGGCGTATGCCGATCTTCGGCATAGAACCCTGCAATCGATTGCAGAATGGTTGTACATTCATTACTCGTTCATCCTCCCATGTCTTCTGATTCATTATCCAGATTAGCCGGCTTCCGGCTGTGGCCCGAATCGGCCATCTCAACCGATTCGGTTCACTTCATTGCGGAATATCTCAACAGCGGGCTCTAGCTGCGGCTCCTCCTTGCGGATCCGCTTCAAGAGAATGTCTCCCGCTTTGATACCCATATCATAGGGATGCTGGTCGATATAATAGAGTCCCGGATTCTTAAGCAGAGACCCCGCTTCCACTTCGCCAAAGGAGGCGACAGCGATGTCGTCCGGAATTCTCCATCCGCTGCGCACAATCTCGAGCAGCACGCCAAGGCTCATCCGGTTGTTCAGCGACACGATGGCTGTCGGCCGTGAATCTGCTTGCAGGAACTTGCGGACTGCCCGGATGCCATCCTCCGTCGTGAAGGCGCCGTTGTACACGAGCGGATTCGGTTCCAGCCCGAACTCCTTCATCGCCTTCAGCACGCCAGCGTAGCGTTCGCGTCCGGTGCTGACCCGCGCAGGGCCGTTCACGACGCCGATGCGGACATGCCCGTCCTCCAGCAGCTTGGCGGCCAACCGGCTTGCGCCTTCCGTATTGTCTTCCGCGACCAAATCGAGCGTCTGGCCGGCCGCCTCATCCTCGAGCTTGCGGTCTACCAGCACGATCGGCATGCCGGAAGCGGCCAGCGATCGGATCGCCTCGTCGTTGCCGCCAGCCGTGGCGAGCACAATAGCGTCAACGCGCTTCTCCTGCAGCAGCTGCAGCAGGCGGCTCTCCTTCTCGGGCGATTCGTCGGAGCTGCAGAACATGAGCTGGAAGCCTTCCACGCCGACGACGTCCTCGATTCCCCGCGAGATGCCCATGAAGTATGGGTTCGAGATATCGGGCACGATCACGCCGATCATAAATGTCTTATCCTGCTTCAAGCTTCTGGCGATCGCGCTCGGCTGATAGTTCAGCTTGGCTACCGCCTCCATGACGCGTTCCTTGATCTCGTCGCTCACATAGCCGCTGTCGTTCAATACTCGGGATACAGTAGCTGTGGAAACCTCCGCTTCCGCCGCTACCTCCTTAATCGTTGCCTTGGCCAAATGCCATTCACCTCAAAATTAAGCCATGCTGCAAACGCTTGCGTAATCGTTTACGTAATCGATTACACAGTCAGAATAAAGGAGGAGCCGCTTGTCTGTCAACCTTAATTTTAGACAGCAAAAAAAAAAAAGCGCCGGCATCAGCCGGAGCTTAAGAGAATTGCGCGTAACGGCGATTAAACGAAAATGCCCGCACGAAGGATGATGACCAGCAGGATGAAGAGCACCAGTACAAATCCGATAGCCCCATAGCCGCCGGTTCCGCCGGTTCCGCATCCGACACCGCCTACAGGATAGCCCATTCCGTTCACCACCTTAGCCCGATTGTGATAGGTCATCACACTTCAGCATATGGCGGGGATGGACATAAGGACAGGACGAACGCACAGGCGGCCGCACAAATCCGCGTTTAACTATACCGCGCTGGCTTTGTTCGAGGTGCTGTCGATCAGATCCGGATCGTTCATGAGCGAGAGCGGCACATTGACTTGCGACAGGTCGCCGTTCAGCTCGCCGAAGCCCTGATTGCGTTTGTAAGAGACAAACTGGTCGATATATTGCAGCGCTCCCGCATTCACGACGCTCGAATTGTCCACCGTGTTGATCTTGAGGCCAAGCAGATTGATGGCCGTCGGGGTAAAGAAGATCATCTTCACACAACCTTTCATCTTGGGTGACTGTTAGAGGACGCTTGCCTTGACGCTGGCGCTGTCGACCAGATCGCAATCGAACACCGCGGTTGCCGGCAGGATGGTCGGCGACAAGTCTCCGTTCTGCTCTCCTATGCCTTGATTGCGTTTGTAGGACACGAATTGATCCATGTGCTGGCTCGGCCCCAGATTAAGAACCGAAGCATGATCAAGCGTATTCAGCTTCAAGCCCAGAATATTCACCATGACCGGCGAGAAGTGCATGTTCGCCCCTCCTTAGCGGGGAACGGACAGCCAATCCGATTCGAAGGAAGAGGCAGAGTCGACCTGATCCCGGTCGTCGACCATGCTCTTCGTCCCCAAGAATCCGGCTCCGTCGCCCATGTTCTGTCCGATGCCCATATTCTTCTTGTCCGAATTGTGCCACTCGGCGAGCAGATTCTGCCCGACGTTGATAGCCGACGCGTTCTCGAACGAATTCACTTTGATCATATGAATGTTAATTATGATATTGGGCGGATTCGGCAAGCGCATGCCTCGACTCCCCTCTCGAATGGATTAACGCCTGTCAGCCTTCGATCTGATCGAATCCGAGCTCTCTTCGTCGAGCAGCAGCTGAATGGCCGCGAAGCGCAGCGTCTGATCGGCGAATTGCTGGCCGAAGCCTTGATTCTTCTTGGCTCTAACGTTCCGGTTCAGCTTGTGGTTGACGCCGAAGGAGACGGCGCCGGCATGGTCGCAGTTGTTCAGCTCTATGCTGCCAATCTGAATAGAGGCGGGCACAAACAACTTTTTTTCCCCTCCTGCCATTGGTTGATCTTTAAGTCTACTCCCCAAGCTCGGATTATATGTCGAGAGGAGCCCGAGAAGTCCCGCCTTCCTGGCATGAACGAGCCCGAGCTCAAATAGGATAAACCATACGCCCCATTACATCCGAAGGGGATTGTGCCGAATGAATCCCGACAAGATCAACAAATGGCTGGAGTTCGCCAAGAGCTTCGCGGGCAATGACTTCTGGTCCGACGTATTCGAGCAGCAGCCGGCAGACCCGTCCTCCCTCGGCAGCCCTCTCACCCGCCCGGGGCCGAAGCAAGCGCAGACCGGACCGTTCCCCGCCGTCGACATGCTGACCTCTGAAGAGGAATGGATCATCCTCGTGGATTTGCCGGGCGTGGACAAACAGGATCTTCATATCTCGTTGAACGACGAGGCGCTGTATGTCCAAGGCGAAGCGAAGCCGCTCTTCCCCGGGAAGGCTGCTGCCCGGACAGAGCGGTTCACGGGTCCCTTCGAACGTGCGATCGAGCTGCCGGCGCGCATCGACGGCCAATCTGCCAATGTCAGCGCGACGTTCCGCCACGGCACGCTGGTTGTCCGCATTCCGGTGACGCCGGCCTGGAAGAAGAAGATTGACATCGAATGAAGCGGCGAGGTGTGCGCAATGCCGTTCCTTGATTGGTTCCATCGGATCATAAAGCCGGAATCCGCCGGCAGCCGAGAGGCGATTCTGCAGCGCTTGTCCGATCTGGACAACCGTCTCGGCCAGCTAGAGAGCGATGTGCGCTCGGCCCCGCCTCTGCTCATTCGCCATGCCGACAAAGTCGTGATCGAGAAGGTGGATCTCAGCAGCCATCTCGGCACGCTTCAGATCGACTCGCTAGAGGGACAGTTGAACATCGGCGTCACCTATCATGGAACGCCTCAGCAGGACGAGCTGTTCCCGATCGCATCCGCAGAAGCTTCTGCTAGAGCTTCTGCTAGGGCTTCCGACGGAGCTTCCGCCAGAGCTTCGGCGCCTTCGTCTTCTTCCCCGCCGGCCTCCTCCGCCGCGGGCTCCGCCCATGCGGATTCCTCCGCGGCCGGCTCCGAAGAAGCCGGGAGCCATTCCCCGCGCTGCCGCATTCGCGCCAGACAGACAGAAGGCCGTCCGGCCAAGTAGCAGCGGCGCCTGCTTGGCGGACAGCCTATCGATCGTCAGATGAAGAAGAACGGAACCAAGAAGAGCGCAGCAATTGCCGCTAGACCAATCGCCGCCGCGGCTCCCCAGCCCCAGCCCCAGCCGCCGTAGCCGTAGCCGCCGTAAGGCCCGAAGCCCCAAGCTTTCGTTCTCACTTTGCCGGGCTTGCACGGCTTGACGGCCTTGACGTTGCGGGCAGCTGTTCCCTTAACGTTCCTGGCTTTCATCGCTTTGATCAAGGCGTCTCCGGCTTTCGTTCCTTTGACCGACGCCAGCGACAGTCCGCCAGGCGCGACGTCCAGGTACAGGTTGCCTTCGCTGCAGCCCCGGATGATGCCGACGCGGCAGCTGCCGTCGCGCAGAACCGCATATGCGGGCCGTCCAACATGTGGCATGATGTTCTCAACCGTAATAGGCGATATGGGAATCAAGCATAAGTCTCCTCTCCTCAGGATTCAGACGATTCGCCCGCCTGTCGGGATAACATATGCTTCGTCCGCTTATTCGCCTGTTCATTTGCCCCCATCGCGGATAAATATCTCCTGGAACGGCTCGGAACGGCCAACCTTCGGCATCCGTATCTCCAGCACGCCCTGGCGATACCGCGCGATCGTCCGGTTCGGATTAATCTCCCCCGGCAGCGTAATATCCTCCGAATGGTCGCCGCTCTCGATTCTCAGCTGCCGGCTGTTCGCGTAGAACCGCAGACTCCGCGGCGAGACGTCTTCGGGCACGCGGCATCTGACGAAGATCGAGCGGTGCGTCTCGAATACGTCGTAATCGATCGCGGCGGCGAACGGCGAGAAGCCGGCGTTGCCAAACATCGATCTCGGCAAATAGCTGCGGATCGTCCGCTCAACGAAGTTCTCGATGCCCTTCGGGTTCCACGACTTCCCGACGAACGGCACCTGACTGAACAGATCATTCTGGAATTCCTTCCAATCGACGTCCAGAGGCTTCCATCTGTTCATCCCTAGTCACTGCCCTTTCGGTGTATAGCTTCTGCCCTACTTTATGTTCGCGCCTTCCGAAATGATACCGCGCAGCCAATCGGGAACGTCCGTATCCGAAATATTCAGCATATCCAGGAAGTCGGAATCGTTAAGCAGCGAACGGATGCCCGCCACCCAGTTCCGGTCCCCGCTCACCGAGCCGAAGCCTTGCGTCAGCTTCTGATGGCTCTCGAAGCCCGCCGGCCAATTGTTCCCCATATTGATGCACGAGGCATTCTCCACCGAGCCGATGCGAATCGACCCGATGACGAATTGGGGGGATAAGAACGAGGCCATTGCCATCACCTCCGGTTGTTCCAGCAGTAGCCCGAAGGCGTCCGCCGCAGTCCGTCTCCGGCATCGGTGCCGGAGACGCCGTCTGCCGAATGAGCGCCGCTTCGGTTCGCGCCGCTCGCCCCGCTCGTCATCTTGCGGGCATCTGACTTCAAGCCAGCTGCTGCGCCAGCAGCGCTGCCGGCGTTCGTGCCCGCTGCCGCTCCGTTCGCCTTCTTGCCTGCCGCTGTCCCGCTGTCCGTCTCACGGATGCCGGCCCACTTCGCGCCGAAGTTGTTGCCCAGATTAAGCGAGCCGCTCAGTTGCTCGATGTCCAAGGCGTCAAGGCGGAATTCCAGCTTCTCCAGCACCGGCTGGTGAATATGGACGTTCTCGATCTGAACGTGCGGCTGCTGCGGCTGACCGCCTTCCGAACGCTCCAGGCTCTCCTCGAACCGGCGGAACCGCGTCTCCATCTCCTCGAGACGAGCGCGGATGTCGCTCAGCAGCTTCTCGGTCCTGGCTCGCCTGCCGAAGCCGAACCGATCGCTCACGGCTTGGGCGGAGGTCCGCTGGAATCCGAGTCGATCTTGTCACGGTCGGACAGCCGCACCTTGATCTCCGTTACCAGGCTGCCTTGGCCGCGCACGGCGCCGAACGCTTGGTTCTGCTTGGAGGCGCGCTTATACTTCCATTGCTGGTTGCTCCCGGCGTAGATCCCCGATCCGTTCGAGACGTTCCCGACGCGGAATTCCCCGTACCATATGTCGACCATGGACTCCCCTCCTGTCGCAAGAGCTCTTAAGCCGTCTATTCTGACGATGCGCCGGTCGAGCCGGATAGATCCGGCGGCGCTGGCGAACCCGGCTGCCCCGCCGCTCCGAACTCGATTGGAATCTCCGTCTGGCGATCCGCTTCATCGATCGGGAACGTGACGATCAGCAAGCCTTCCGCATACTTCGCCTTGATCGGCTCAGTCCTTACGGGCTTCGGCAGCTGCAGCGTTCGGCGGAACGGGCCGAAGAACCGTTCGCTAAGCGAGATGCGGTTGCGGGTGACCGGATATAGGCAAGGGATCTCCCCCTCCAGCTCAATCGTCTGCCCCCGCAGTTGAATCTTGACCTGATCCGTCCGTTGCAAGCCGGGCAGCTCCGCAAGCACAACAACTGATTGCTGCGTATAGTAAATGTCGATGCGAGGCCCCGAATTCGGCAGCAGCTCGCCGATCTCTTGCCAGAAGTCTTCGCCGAGCACCTCGCTGGCCTGCGTATAGAAATCCTTCGGCAGATTCGTTCGATCTTGCTCCATAGCTGCCTCCTCGACCCGATATTGCATAAATGTACGGTAATCGTACAAGCGGAGCGATACCCGCCTGCATATGCTGAATCAACTTTTGCATCGTGAGGGGGTAATCGGCATCGCTACCGCAAGAACGTTGCGCTTAACCGCGGAAGAAGCCCGGCGTTACATGGGCCAGCCCGTCTGCATCGTCCTGAAGGACAGAAGCTACTGGATTGGATGGATTACCGAAGTGGAAGGCGGACAGCTGACCGTATACGGCCGCAAGGGCCGAGGCAAGGTGAAGACGTCTACGATCCGCAGCGCCGACAAAGCCAGACTCGCCGGCCTGTTCGGTCCGCTCGGCCAAGGCGCGCCTGTCGGCGGACTTGGCGGTCTCGGCGGATGGGGCGGCTTTGGCGGCATCGGAGGTCCCGGCGGTCCGGGCGCCAATCCGCTCGGCGGCGGACTCTTCGGCGGCGGCAGCCTGCTTGGCGGCCTGTTCGGCGGCGGGAATGCCGGCGGCGCAGCTGCCAATGCAGGCGGCGGAGGCGGCCTCATGAACATGATCGGCATGATCGGCAAGGCATGGCCCGGCATTCGGATGGGCTTCGGCATGCTCCGGACGATCATTCCTCTGCTCGGCGGCTTAAAGATTTAACTTATTCTTAGAAGCGCTCCTGCGGACCGGTCCAGCCCTCCGCGGGGGCGCTTCGCTTTGTCGCCCGGCCTCGCTCGTTCTTCGCCGGTACGCTAACCTTGCCTATTCTTATTTTTATTCTCGGTTCCCGAAGAATGAACACAAAAAAAAGCCAGCCAGAGTCGCCTCTGACTGGCAAGAGAATGAAGAGTTAAATTAGACGTAGATACCTGCCGCGAGAATGATAACCAGAAGAATGAACAGTACAAGGACGAACGCTGCGCCGCCGCCATATCCGCCTACTCCAGCACTCATGTTTCCTCATCCTCCATTTGTTCGAAGATTGTGATGAATACATCACACTGCATCCTATGACGACGGCTAAGCACTCGGTTGGACGTTTGTTCCTATTGTCAAAATTTCCCCGGTTTAACCGCCAAGAAGTCGCAAGCTCTAAAGTAAGGCTCCTGCGCCAGCATCAGGTCGGCATACTTCATAATGCCTTGTCCGACCTCCGGGTCGAACAGCTCGCTTAGCTCCAGCTCCTGGAATTCGCTCGGATCGGCCCTGTTCTCGAACGCGCGCATCGCGTCCAGCTCGGGACGTTCGCATTCGAATCCGGCCGCACGGATCTGCTCGACCCACTCGTCCGGCGACAGAATTTTATCGAACTTGAAGTAATCCCGAATCTCCTTGTAGACCGGCTCCGGCATCTCCGCGAACAGCACGAGCTCGCGGTCCATCAGCCTGCCGCCCGGGGCCAGCACGCGATAATACTCCTTCAGCGAATTCGATACGCTGGTGAAGATCGTTACCGACTCCGCGTAGACGACGTCGAACGTCCCGTCCTCGAACGGCAGCGCTTCGACGCTCCCTTCCACCCATTGAATATCCCGGACGCCCTCGTTCTCCGCGCGCTTCCTCGCTTTGTCCAACATGACGGGATGCATGTCGAGCGCCGTTACCCGATAGCCGCGCTTCGCGAAATAACAAGCCGTCTTGCCCGTTCCGCAGCCCACTTCCAGAATATGGAGAGGTCCCGGCCCCAGCTTCTCCGCCGCTCGCCGAGTCGCCGAGAAGCCTCCTGGGTGCGCGGAAGGCACGCCAAGCCGCGAGAGCAAATCCAAATATTCCATCGTGTCTCCTCCATTCATCCTTGCTGGAATAGGTATATGGAGGAGAGGGCGGAGCGGTTCCCGATTTCGTCTAGAAATGTGCAATTAAGTTCCCGTTCACGAGCCGACGGAACGGTAATGCCTCACGCCGATCCGCCAGATGAGCAGGCAGGGAAGCATGAACAGCGCGCCAGCCAGCGGCATCGCCATATAACCGATCGAAGGACCGCTGGTTCGGCCGAGGATATAGAGCATAGGCAGGTAGTTCACGCAGCCGAACGGGATGACGAACGTAAAGAACATTTTCACCCATCTCCCATAGATGTTCAGCGGATATTGCGCCATCTCGCGGCCGCCGTCCGTGAAGACATTGGCTACTTCCAGCCCCTGCACGGTCCAGAAGCACATCGTCGCGAACAGCATATAGATCCCGGTGAAAATCAGCACTCCGCACGCGATCATGAGCAGCAGCGTAACGGCTTTGGCGAAGCTCCAGTCGATCGGCAGATTGGCAATCGCCCATGCCAGAACGACCGCGCTCTGCAGCATGCGGCCGAATCGCGTGAACTCGAATTGTGAACCAAGCACCTGCAGCGCCATGCTTCGGGGACGAACGAGCAACCGGTCGAAGTCGCCGCGCACAATCAGCGAGGAGAAGGCGTCGAAGCCGCGAGCGAAGCATTCGCTGACCGAGAATGCCATATGGATCACGCCGAAGATGAGCGCGACTTCGAAGAAGCTCCAGCTCTGCAGCTGCCCGAACCGATCGAACAGCAGATAGAGGCCTGCGAAGACGGAGAATGGAATGAAGAATTGGCCCAGCGTCAGAAGCCAGAAGGAGGCTCGGTATTGCAGCTGCGATCGGAACTGGATGGACAAGTATTTCAGATATAGGTTCATGCTGTTTAGCCTCCCTGCACGACAAGCTTGCGCAACGCTCTTCGCAGGCTCCAACCGCCGAATGCGAGCAGCGCCGCAATCCACAGCAGTTGGGCGGGGATTTGGCCGATCGCTTCGCGAACCGGAATTTGGCCGGAATAGACGCGGAACGGGAAATCAGCCGACCAGCGGAACGGCAAGAAGTTGGCGGTCTTCTGCAGCCATTCCGGCATGAGCGGGACGGGGATAATCATGCCGGCGAAGAATTCGCCCGCAACCGAGATCACCAGCGTCGAGCCGGTCGGGGACATCGTCCAGAAGACGGAGATATAGATGAGCATCGAGACGCTGACGACGAGCAGCAGCCCGAGCAGCAGCGACAGCAGGAAGCAAGTAAGCGCTGCCGGCGATGGCGGCGCCTGCAGCCGATAAGGCCCAGGCAGGAAGTAGACGACGAACAGAATCGGCAGGCAGCGCAGTACGGCCGCGGACAGCCGCTGGCCAAGCAGCTTGGCATACCAGAACGAATAGATGCCGAAGGGCCGGCAAAGCTCATATGCGATATTGCCGCTCGTGATGAGCTGGAAGATCTCGTTGTCGCGGTACCAGAGCATGATGAAGGAGAGGAAGATCTGCTGCAGCCACACGTAGGAGACGATCTGTTCCAGAGAGATGTCAGCGGCATTAGCTGAACCTTGGGCGTAGAAGGCGACGTAGATCATGATGAAGATGAGACCGAAGAAGAGCTGCGTGGCGACGCCTGCCAGAGCCGCGGTGCGGTATTGCATGCCGAGGAGGAAGCGGAGTCTCCAGATGGATACGAACACTCTCATAGGCGAAGCTCCCGGTACAGCCCCGCGATCACTTCGTCGACGGGCATGGGCTCAATGGCCACATCCGCCAGTTCAACCTGCGCGGATAGGGAAGCCAGCAGCTCAGCGATCGGCGTCTGTGACGTATCGACGCTAAGGATAGCCCTCTCCGGCGACCAAGAGACCGTCTGCGCGCCTGGAATGTCCAGCGGCCGATGGCTCGGGCTGTATTCTGCGGTAATCGTCCGGCGGGTGCCGAATCTTCCGCGCAGCCGGGTGAGCGAACCGTCGTACAGTAGCGTGCCTTTGCCAATCAGCAGAATTCTCTCGGCCAGCGCCTCGATATCGCTCATGTCGTGCGTCGTCAGAATGACCGTGACGCCCTTCTCTTCGTTCAGCGTACGGATAAACTGCCGCACCGCCAGCTTGCTGACCGCGTCGAGCCCGATCGTCGGCTCGTCCAGGAACAGGATTCGCGGGCCGTGAAGCAGCGAAGCCGCAATCTCGCAGCGCATCCGCTGTCCGAGGCTGAGCTGACGCACCGGCGTGTGCAGCAACTGCTGAAGCTGGAGCGTCTCCGTCAGCATTGACAGGTTGGCGCGGTAGACAGCATCCGGCACCTTGTAAATATCGCGCAGCAGCTCGTACGAGTCGATCACGGGCACATCCCACCACAGCTCGGCATTCTTGTGCCGGACGGCGGCGCATGCTCTATCATGGGGTATACGCCTTGGCAAGACAGAGCTGCCTGCGTCCAAGAGATCGGCGTCGTCTTCGGCCAGCGCTCCAGATGGCGAGGACATCTATGTTCTCTTGAATACTATCTAAAATAGCCAAACGACGCCAAGCGCGTCGTTTTTTTGTTTAACAGCCGCTAGCCATGAAGTTCTTCATTCTGAGCCGCGATGCGCAGCCGTTCCTGCACTACGGGCTACGGTCATCGCTCCGAGGGCAGAATCAGCCGTTCGTTGCATCGATGGTCCCCCGGGCACTCCCCAGCACCGAATAGACGGCTTCGCGAATCTCTTCATAGCTCGTGCAGCGGCAGATGTTAGACTGCAGCCAGCTCCTCACCGTCGCTTCGTCGGCCTGCGGATGGGCGAGGCTAAGCGCATGAACGTTCAGGATGAACCCCGGAGTGCAATATCCGCATTGAAAAGCAAACATCTCAATGAACGCCCGCTGCGCCGGCGCGTTCGCCAGCCCTTCGATCGTCACGATGTCTTGGCCCGCCGCTTCGACGGCCAGCATCAAGCATGACTTCATCGGCAAGCCGTTCGCCATTACCGTGCACGCTCCGCAATCCCCGTTGCGGCAGCCGGGCTTCGCACCGGTCAAGCCGAAGCTCTCCCGGAGCACGTCAAGCAGCAGATCCGCCGGCCGAATATCAGCGCTCCGACCCTCGCCGTTAATGCGCCACTCGAGTCTCATTCCGCAGCTCCCCCCATTCAGCTCTCCAGCGCCTCCATCACATCTGTCAGCGTCAGCCGCCAGACGAGCTCCCGATAGTCCGCTGACGCCTTGACGTCGCTTAGAATCGGCTCAGGCAGCATGCCGGCCGCCAGACGAATCCGCTCTTCCGGCGGCAGTCCGCGTTCGTTCAGCGCCCGCTCCACTGCTTCGGATCGGAACGGGAACGCGCACAAGCCGCTGAAGGCATAACGAACGCCTTGCGGCGCCGCGAGAGCCGTCACAGTGACGACAGGATAATCGATGGCGCTTGCCTTCCTCTTCTTCACACTCGCATATGGAAGCGATCGATAGCTCGAACCCACGATGAATTGGACGAGGAACTCCCCTCGGCCAAGGCGCATCTCGCGGTCGAACAGCCGCGAGATCGGGACGCGCCTAATGCCAGAGGATCCGGCAACCACGACATCGCTGTCCGTCAGCAGCAGCGGCAGCACCGCTTCTTTGTATATCAAGCGGCTGCACACATTGCCTCCCAGCGTAATCTTGTTGCGAGACGTCCGGTCGGCGATGCCCGCTCCTGTATCCCCGAGCAGCGGAAATGCCTTCGAATCGTCGAGCTCCGACAGCGTAAGCGCGGCGCCGAACGTCATCTCCCGCTCTCCGGCGGCAAGCATACGGCACTCCGGAATGCCCTTCAGATCAATGACAGCGCCGCTGCACATCAAACCTACTCGGGCGAACGTGATAAATTCCGTGCTGCCCGACAGATAGACAGGATGCCTGCCCTGCCCCTCCAGTCTCTGATAGACGCTGACGGCCTCTTCGATGGAAGACGGCCTGTAATAATCGAAGTCGAAGCCGATCATGATGTGCCTTCGCCTCCGTTCCTAGCGCGCCACACCGTCTCCGGGAAGAGCGGGAGCACGTTCAATCGCACGCCCGCCGCCCGGGATACGGCGCTTGCGAGCGCGGCAGGCATTCCGATCAGCCCGTGTTCGCCAAGCGCCCGGGCGCCGAATGGCGCTTCGAGACAAGGGTTCTCGATGAACTCGACGGTGTACGCCGGGTTCTCGCCGTACCGCATCAGCGTATAGTCGCGAAGCGTCGGATCCAGCACTTGCCCGTCTGCGTTGTAGTAGAACGCTTCGCGGCTGGCATAGCTGAGCCCCATCGCAGATGCGCCCATCACTTGCCCCAGCGCCCCCTTCAGGTTCAGCACCCGCCCCGCGTCGATGACCGAGATCGATCTGAGCAGCCGGTAGGAGCAGTCGCGCAAGTCCAGCTCGATCTCCACCGCCTGCGCGCCGACGCCCCATTCCGGTCCCGGCGTACCTTCGCCGGTGAGCGGATTGAGCGGTTCGATCCTTCGTTGGATATAGACGCCTCGCCCGATGATCTGGCCGCCGATCGCATGGCCATTCGGGTATTTGTAGCCATAGCAGATGTCCTTCACGGGGATACTTAGACTCGGATCATCGCGCAAGAATACCTTCTCGCCGCCGATCGCCAGATCCTCCGGGACGACCTTCAGCACGGCTGCGGCGATGTCCTTCAGCTGCCGGATCGCATCGTCCGCCGCCTTCAGCGCTGCCCTTCCCGCCATGAACGTTCCCCGGCTTGCGACCGTCTTCCAATGCTCAGGGGTGTCCAGCGTGTTGACGGCGAACTTCACGTGCACGCGGTCGACGCTCATCCCGAACCGCTCCGCCACCATCTGGGCGAGGACCGTCTTCGTGCCTGTTCCGATCTCCACGACGCCCGTCTCGAGATTAACGCTTCCGTCCGGATTGAACAACAGGATCGCGCCGGAGCCCGCGTCGGAGTCGATCGATGAATTTTTCCAGAAGCAGGAGATCCCTGTGGCACGCACCTTATAATCGTCCACGCGGCTGAAGGAGCTCTCCCAATCCGAGAGCTCCTTCAGCCGCCGCAGGCACGTCTGAATGTCGCCAAGATTGCTCCGGGTCAGCCGGTCTCGCGTTGGCGCAATATCTCCGGGTTTGATGGAATTGATCATCCGAACGTCCCACGGATCCATGCCCAGCGTGTCGGCAAGCTTGTCGATCGCCCGCTCCATCGCCATCGTCAGCTCGGAATGGCCGTAGCCCCGGAAGGCAGCCGGAAACGTATGGTTCGTATAGACGGTCAGACATTCGCAGTGGAGATTGCGGATCGCATAAGGGCCCGAACAGTCCGCAGCCGCCGCTCTAGCGACGTCGCTGGACTTATCGTTATAAGCCCCACCATCGAAATGATAAAGGATCTGCGCCGCCTGAATACGGCCGTCTCTCGTGCTTCCCAGCCTCACCACGGCATCAAGCCCGATTCGCCCCGGCGAAGTGACCATATCCTCTTCGCGGGTGTTCACCAGCTTAACCTTCCGCCCGCCGACGGCGCGGGACGCCAAATAGGCGATCGGCTCGAGATGGATCGCCGTCTTGCCGCCGTAGGCGCCTCCTACGAACGGCGTCTTCACGATGATAAACCCCGAATCGATGCCGAAGTAGCTTGCGATGTACTTCTTGACGGCGAAGGGAACCTGTGTGGACGACTCGATGACGATATGCCCGTCCGGGCGAATCTCGCATATCGCGCTCCGAGTCTCCATCGCAGCGTGATCCGAGGGACCGAATGTGACGCGGTTGTCCACGACGATCTCGCTCTCGGCCCAGCCTTGTTCCATGTCACCCTTCGCGATCCGAATGACGCTGGCGACGTTCGTGCCCGGGATCGGAATGACGCCCGCTCCTCGCACGTATTCGCCCAGCCGTTCATGCAGAATCGGAGCGTCCGGACGCAGCGCCGCCGCCGGCGAATGGACGACTGGCAGCGGCTCATAGCGGACGCGAACAGCATCCGCCGCCCCCTTCGCCTGCGCTTCCGTATCCGCGACGACGACGGCGACGATCTCTCCTTGGTACCGAACCCGATCCCGTGCGATAACCGGCCGGTCCCTGAGCTCCTCTCCGGTCAACACGTCGCTGTCCTGTCCGGTCACGATCGCCCGCACGCCGGGCATGCGCGACGCCTCGGCCGCGTCGACACCGGCGATCCGCGCATGCGCATACGGGCTGATCACATACCGCGCATGGAGCATGCGCGCTTCGATTCGATCAGCCGTATACATAGCGGCACCCGACACTTTGTCCGGCGATTCCTTCTTCGGCACGCTCTGGCCGATCGTCTCCATCACGCTTCCCTCCCGTCCGTGCCCGTTGATCTCTCATTTATATGGGCGGGACAAGAGAGGATATGCCTGCTCACGGGCGGCAGCGCAGCTTACGCCTTAGCTTCGCTTTAGGATGAGGATTGCGGCTGCTCCTTAGGCGGCAGTACGAGCAGATGGAGCACCAACGCGACACCGACGCCGATGAACGTATCGCGGATACGGTCGATCGCGTAGCTCTCGGATTGCCGCTGCAGCTCCAAGACCAGCACAACGCTCAAAGCCACTTCGCGAATGAGCGTCGGATGGCGCTCCGCTGCCAGGGACAAGGCGCAGCCGAATACAATGAGCAGCGCCATCGACCACGAGGCGAGCGGGAGCCAGATCGACGCGATAACCGTCAGTATGACGCCGATCACAGTCCCGGCCACACGGTAGAGGGAGAACTGCAGCGTCTGCTGAACAGAAGGCTGCATGCACAGAATGACGGAGACTGGCGCGAGGAAGGGATGCTTGGAGCCTGCCAGCTTAGCAAGCTCCCAAGCGATGCCGGAAGCGAGCGCCATCTTCAGCGCTGTCAGGAGCAAATTCGAGATGGAGGGCTGGGATCCCGCGAATGCCGTCTTGCTCACGAGTGTTCCTCCGTTCCTTCTTCTAATGACACGGAATAGATTGCGCTATAGACCACTGGCCGATACCGGGGTTAGCGGCATCGGCCAGAAATATTCCTTATTCGCGCTTGACTTGCTTCCTACTCCCGATCCATATCCGGCGGCAAATAGATGATAAACTCCGTCCCTTCGTTCAACTGGCTGTCGACCTGGATCGTTCCGCCATGGTTGCGAATGATCCGGTAGCTGACGGACAGTCCCAGCCCGTTGCCTTCCTCCTTCGTCGTGAAGAACGGATCGAACAATCGTCCCAGCGTTGCCCGGTCCATGCCCTTGCCATTATCGCGGATCCGAATGGCGGCCATGCGCCCCTCCCGGCGAACAGAGATCGCGATAAGCCCTTTGCGCCGGTCTCCGGCACTTAGGATGGCGTCCATCGCGTTCTTGACGATGTTCAGCAGCACTTGCTTGATCTGCTTGACGTCAACGGCGACGCAGATGTCCGGGTCATAGATCTCGTACTGAAGTTCGCAGCCCTTCATATGGGCTTCGCTCTCCGTGAGCAGAATCGTCTCCTTAATGAGCGAAGCGACCGCTATCCTCTGCTTCATAGGAGCTGACGGCTTGGAGGAGTTAAGGAATTCATAGATGATGTCGTTCGCCCGGTCGATCTCCGACAGAATGATCCGGGCATACTCTTGCTTGCCAACCGATTCGAGATACGGCCTAAGCAACTGAATGAAGCCGCGAATGGACGTGAGCGGATTGCGAATCTCATGCGCGATCGAAGCGGCGATCTTGCCGAGCATCGCCAGCTTGTCATTCTGCAGCGCCGTCTGTTCGATATGCTTATACTCGGATACATCCTTCACGCTGACCAGATAGTCGCCGCCGAGCTCTTCGATCTGCGTGATGCTGACCAGCACGAATCGGCCGCCCGCATCTTGGAATTCCGAATAGAACCGGCGGTAGAGAACCATTTCCTTGTACATGCGCAGGAAGACCGCCCGTACCGGCTTGCGAAGGTAGGGGTGGAAAAGTAGCTGTTTAAACGTATTGCCGATCATCATACGCCGTGGAGCTTGCAGCAGCTTCGCCATCTGAACGTTCAGGAAGCGCAATCGCCCGTCCGCGCTGAACAGTGCGATGCCGCTATCCATATGCTGAAGCACTGTCTCGAATTGGCTTGGCTTCTCCCCCGGGATTGGCAGCGCTTGGACTAGCGCAGCCTTTAGCTGATCATGGTCTTCCTCCCGGTCTGCAGCCGCCTCCGGAAGGCGCAGCGCAGCCAGAATTTCGACAAGAAATAAAAGAGACCGGTGAATAACGGTCATCCGGTCTTCCATCTCGGCGTTCAAGAGCAGAATTCGCACGCTCTCTTCATGTTGGCGAAGGATCACATCGGTTGGAACGCCCAGCAGCTCAAGCCGCAAATCCGCAATTTCCTTGCCTTGACTCCCTTCGAATAGCACGAAGTTGGCCAAGGCGGGGAAATAACGTGCTTCCCAGCCTTCCATATAGGTACCTCCAGGAAATACCGTTATTAGCCATAAGACTAGCCGACAAAATTTCACATTTATCATAGTCATTCGGGCAGATGACTGTCAATGAGAGATCATGTCGAATGGCTTGAACGATTGTCGAATCGGACAATTTCCTTCAAAATTGTTGTCTCTCTATCTCCGAAAGCCTATATTCTCACGGATGCTAGACTCGAGATCGCGAGTCGAGCCTCTGCCAAAGCCGATATTCTGACGTCCGTTCATACTAGCGCTGCTTCCCGCGAAGTCGTTCGAGTTGTCGAAGCCGAATCTGCCAACGATCCCGGATCCGCTGCCGAAGCCGAGGCCAGCTTCGCTACCGCTGGCCTTGCGATTACCGGCGTCTTCGTCCTTGTCCTTATCCTTCATCTTATCCTTTTCTTTATCCTTATCCTTATCCTTATCCTGGTCCTTATCCTGGTCCTTCTCCTGGAGCTGATTCGGAACGCCCCGCCCCGGCTTATCCTTCGTCTGACTATCGCCGCGCTTCGCGGGCGAGCCGTTATTGCCGGTGGAAGCCGATCCGATCCCTCCTCCTGCTGTGTTGGACGGAAGGCCGGAATTCTTCGATCCCTTTTCCTTTTCCTTTTCCTTTTCCTTTTCCTCCTCTTTCTCTTTTTCTTTTGCCTTATCCTTAGCTATCTCTTGTGCGTTCTGCAGCAGGTTCTTCCAATCCGAGCTTCCCTCAGACGAAGACAACTCGCTGTCTCCGAATACCTGCTTGACGCCGCCCCAAGACTCCGCGATCTTCTTCATCGAGCTGTTCTTCAGCTCCTCAAGGGACACCTGGTGTCCTTGGCTCTCGGCCTTCAACCAGAAGGCCATCTTGCCTGCCGATACGCCGTTCTCCTTCGCCTCTTCCCGAACTTCCTTCGGCAGCGAGATGGTCGTCACCTCGGGCGCAGTCGACGGTTGCGAACCATTGCCAACAGCCGTTCCTTCGCCAGCAGCTGCGCCTTCTCCGGTTGGATCAGCAGGGTCGGCAGGCTCCGTCGTTCCCGCCTTCTCGATCGCTTGTCTGAGCTTATCCGTCACTTCGGCTTCCCACTGCTCATCGACCTTCTTCACGGCGACGCTGGCCAGTACGACCTCGCTATCCGCGCCTACTAAGAGCTCACGCTCCGCCAATTCTTCCGCAATGACCTCCGCGACCTCGCCGACATCCTTGCCCTTGAACTTCAATTCGGCGACAATCGGCTCGGCATCTCGATTCAGCGCCTGAAGCTCAACCACCCGTTCCTTGCTGTCGATACCGAGCTCGAAGCTCGGATTCACGTCCATCGACACATAGGCCACGACGGGCGACGGACGCAGCCACAAGCTTCCCGCCAGAAGCAGAATAGCCGCGGCGCAAGCTGCCGAGCCTGCAGTCCACACTCTTCTGCGGGTATTGCCGCGCACGCCTAAGCGTTGCGCTCCCTCTTCAAGTTCAATCTCATCGCCGACTTGCAGGCGTTCTCGGTTGGGCACCCGGATGAATTGCCCGCCTGGAGCGAGGACGACCGCCTTCTTGCCTTCCAACGACATCACGACAGCGCGGTTCATGATACTACCTCCTCCTTTGTAGCCGGCGATGGAATGATATATTCTTGCATGAGCGGATATGGTCCTCTAGCGATCAAAGCGACCGCAATCAAATATTTCCGATTGCGCTCCAGCGTCTTGCGGGATACGTTCTCTATTTCGCACAACTCTTTCAATGGAAGCTGACGCTTGTCGGCGAGCATGCCAAATAAAACAGCGTTCTGCGCAAGCCGCCTTCCGATGCCCAACAGCATATCGCGAGAGTCCTGATGCTTCGGCGATTGCTCGCTCAGATCGGCGAACGATATGCCATAATGCGCAAGCTCCGCCGTCAGCGCTTCAATCTCGGCTCTGCGTTCTTCAGCCGCGCGATCGCGTGCATATACCTCGATTGCTTCTTGCGCTTCGATCGCGGCGAGCAGCGACGTATCCTCGTCCCTGTCGCCTTGCAGCGCGCTGTATGGTACAGCTGCGGCATGCCGCTGTTCCCGGCGCAAATGGTCGATCAGCCTGCGCTGAATGACCTGCGATGCGAAGGATAGGAAGCTGCTTCCCGCATCAGGAGAATAACGCGAGATCGCTTCATCGAAAGCTGTGAGCGCAATGCTGTACTCGTCGTCACGCTCCGGATCTATGTATCGTTTGGCGAACTTGCTAGCCGTTTTCGCGATAAACGGTTCGTATTGGATAATCCATTCGTTGCGAAGCGCTTCGTCGCCGTTCTGGATCGCCGCTACTGCCTCTTCCGGAAGCATGGCGGGGACGGCGGCCGGAGCAGCGCTTCCTCGTCCGGTCCATTTTCTCCATAATAAGAGCAGCAAGAGCTCACCCCACATTTATATCGTTCGTTCCTCGAATCCCATATGAGGGGGTCGTCCCAAAAAAATAAAGCCCCTGCAAGAAGGGGCTATTCGTCCTCGGTCGGATCGTGTTCTGCTTCAGCAAGGTCTAGGAGGATAGACGGCTAATAGGGTCCGCCGGACATCCGCTTGAGCCGCAGCTTATGCTTACGCCCAGCTAATACGCCGAGCCGCCTCTTCAATTGCTGCTCCCATTCCCCGTCGCCGAGCTGCTTGGCGAACGACAATAGATCAAGCGCCATGTCGATCTGATTCTGCACGATAGCCGCCGGATCTTCTTCCTCGTGATTCACGCAATTCTCGCTTAACGCTTTGTCCGATTCGTCAACGTAATCGTGGAAGTCGACATCCGAGGCTCCGTCGCCATGAGCATACTCCGCTAATATCTCGTATTCGTTCTCTACCAGATAATGGACTTCCACGCGATGGCATACCGGGCAGAACAGTATCGGCACGTTATGGATGCGCGTACGGTAATGCGTCAACGTTCCCTTCGTTCCGATCATGCTGGCTCCGCAGCAGAAACTCATCGTCTTCCCCTCCTCGAACAAGAACGTCTTCGAACGATCCGTGCTATTCACTATATTCTCTTAACTTAAACGGAATTCCTGCCGAATATGTTTTGCCCTTTCCCGATGATTTTGACGCATTTCGGCGGAAAAAGCAAAGACGCATGCCTAAGCATGCGCCTATACTGGAGCTTGAGAAGATCCTTAAGAATCTTACTTCGCCGTCAGCGTCTTGTCGCCCGGCTTCCAGTTCATCGGGCACAGACCGCCGGATTGCAGCGCTTGAAGCACGCGCAGGGTCTCTTCCACACTGCGGCCGACGTCGTTATGGTTAACGACTTGATATTTGAGTTCACCTTCCGGATCGATGATGAACAGGCCGCGCAGAGCGACGCCTTCTTCTTCGATCAGGACGCCGTAATCCTTCGCCGTCTTCTTTGTGATGTCAGCGGCGATTGGGAAGTTCAGCTTGCCGAGGCCGTTGTCGTTCTTCGGCGTGTTGATCCAAGCACGGTGGCTGTGAATGCTATCTACGCTGCAACCGAGAATCTCGGTGTCGAGCGCCTTGAATTGTTCTGCCGCATCGGAGAGAGCAGTGATCTCCGTCGGGCATACAAAGGTAAAGTCGAGCGGATAGAAGAAGAATACGAGCCACTTGCCTTTGTAGTCGGACAAAGATGCCTTGCCAAAGCCAGTGCCGTCGCCAAGCGCTGTTTCAAGCGTGAAATCCGGAGCCGGACGGCCCACCAAACGTTCTGCCATTAAAGATTACCCCCTGTAATGCCGACCATTATGTAGCCGGGACGATTGTCTCATTTAGAATCCTACCACTACTGAGAACGAAAATCAATATAGAATCAGTAGTTATTTATAGTGATTCTAAATAAGAAGTTTCGTTAATTAACGGCTCATAGCGGCAACGATCAGGTCGCCCATCGCGGAAGTGCCGATCGCCTTGCTCTTATCGACTGCAATATCGCCGGTACGGTGCCCTGCGTCAAGCACGCTCTTAACCGCCTCTTCGATGACTTGCCCTGCTTCAGCATAGCCAAAAGTGAGCTGGAACATAAGCGCCACCGACAGAATCGTCGCAATTGGGTTGGCGATGCCTTGACCTGCAATATCAGGCGCGGAGCCGTGAACCGGCTCATATAGGCCGAAGCTGCCTTCGCCGAGCGAAGCGGACGATAGCATGCCGATCGAACCGGTCAGCATAGCGGCTTCGTCGCTCAGAATGTCGCCGAACATGTTCTCGGTGACGATCACATCGAAGCTCGAAGGACGGCGGAGCAACTGCATCGCACAGTTGTCGACGAGCACATGCTCCAACTCGACGTCCGGATATTCCGGTGCGATGCGGTTAACCGTCTCGCGCCACAGGCGGCTCGTCTCGAGCACGTTCGCTTTGTCGACGGAAGCCAGCTTCTTGCTGCGCTTCTGCGCGATCTCAAACGCCTGGCGCACGATGCGCTCGACTTCTTGCACGTTGTAGACGCAAGTGTCGACTGCTTCTTGGCCGTTCGCGCCTTCGCGGCGGAACTTCTCACCGAAGTAGATCCCGCCCGTCAGCTCGCGGACAACGATCAGGTCGGTGCCTTCCAGCACTTCAGGCTTGAGCGTCGAGGCATCCTTCAAGCAGTCGAACACGACCGCCGGGCGGATGTTGGAGAACAGTCCGAGCGCTTTGCGGATGCCGAGCAGGCCGGTCTCCGGGCGAAGCTCCTTCGGATTGTTGTCCCACTTCGGTCCGCCGACCGCGCCGAGCAGAACCGCATCCGCGCGTTTGCACATGTCAAGCGTCTCCTGCGGCAGCGGCGTTCCTTTCTCATCAATTGCAATACCGCCGAACAAGCCGTGCTCCAACTCAAATTTGTAGCCGAATAGCTCTTCCGTCTTTCTCAATACTTTGATCGCTTCGCCCACCACTTCAGGGCCGATTCCGTCGCCGGCGATGACGGCGATTTTCTTTACCTCTGCCATTTCGCATTCACTCCCGTTATCAATTGTCCAATCAAGCACTATATCAGTTGTAGCACAGATCGCCCCATTGGCAAAATAGATAAAAGCTATCGTTTTTATAGATTCAAACTATTAGAGACTCTGCGCGGTGAACCTTCACACCTAATCTTTCCAATCCCCCCCCCTCATTTTAAAGCCTTCCTTGCGGCAACACCTCTTTTTACGACATTTATAGGCCTATCCCCATACGTCAGCAATCAGTCGCCGGGACACATCATGCCAGCCCCCCTGAACATAACCCCGAACACGACCCTGCGCTGAGCAGAAGGGATAAGCCTCTAAATGTGTCAAAAATACATCTGCCAAGCCCATCCCCCCTAAGCTTCACAAAAAAAACCGTTCACCCGGGCCGCATTGGCCCAGATGAACGGTCTATTATCGCCTCTGCCTCTCGCGCTACACCAATACGCCGGACAACGCCTTGTTGAGGCGCTCCATGCCGGTCGCGGTTACCGCGGCGTCATTGTACGAGAAGTTCAGCCGCATCGCGTTCATCTGCGGATTGTCGGCGAAGAACGTGAAGCCCGGCACGAACGCCACGCCAAGCTCGACTGCAGTCTTGAGCAGTTCAGCGGTATTCACTTCCTCCGGCAGTTCCACCCAGAAGAACATGCCGCCCTTCGGCTCTTCCCACTTGGCGCCGCGCCAATCGTGCTGCTTCAGCAGATCGGCCATCACGCGCATGCGCGATTCGTACTCCGTGCGAATGCGGGAGATATGGCCATCCAGGTCGAAGTGCTCCAGCAAGTAATGCAGCGTCTGCTGGTCCAGCGAGCTGGACTGCAGGTCGGCCGCTTGCTTCGTACGGGCGAGCTGGCGGATCACTTCCGAGTCGCCGAGCGCCCAGCCGGTGCGCAGCCCTGGCGCGACCGTCTTGGAGAAGGTGCTCGTGTAGACGACGCAGGAGCCTTCCGGATGCTGATCCAACGAGAACAACGACGGATAGCTCTTCGATGCGTCGCCGAACTTTAATTCGCCGTACGGGTCGTCCTCGAGAATGAGCGTATCCGTATTGCGGCACAGCTCCAGCGTTCCCCGGCGGCGTTCCTCGCTCCACACCTTGCCCGTCGGATTCGAGAACGTCGGGATGACGTAGAGCATTTTCGGCTTATATTGCGCCAGCTTTGCCTTTAGATCATCCAGGTCAATGCCATCGCTGTCGCCGTTCACCGAGACAAGCACCGCTCCGTAGGATTGGAATACTTGCAGGGCGGATAAGTAAGTGGGACGCTCGACCAGAATGACATCGCCCGGATCAATAATGACTCGGGTCAGCAGATCGATGACTTGCTGCGAGCCGGTCGCGATCAGCATGTTGTCCGGCGTGACGTTCATCCCTTTCGCGGCCATTCGTTTGCAGAGCGCTTCGCGGAGCGGCAGGAATCCTTCCGTCAATCCGTATTGCAGCGCCTTCTTGCCTTGCTCCATCACGCCTTGGAACGCTTCGGAGATCGCCTTGACGGGGAAGTGCTCCTCGGCGGGCAGTCCTCCGGCGAAGGAGACGATGGAATTGCCTTGCGTGAGCTTCAGAATGTCTCGAACCGCCGACGAAGAGAAGCTTCCCATTCTAGCGGAAAAACGGTATTTCATTCGCAGTTCCCCATTTCTTATGCGAAGCCTTGCTAAATACGGCCCCGCAATGATATTGCCGTCGTCCAATGGGGCGGCGGTTCTATTGCTTGCCTGTCGTTAACAATTGCTGCGCTACACCAGCGTGACGTTGTCGCGGTCTTTGCGGCTGCGCGGCGCGTTGCGCTTGTCGGAGAGCCTGTTCAAGGCATCGACATAAGCGCGTGCGCTCGCTTCGAGAATGTCCGTGCTGATGCCGCGGCCTTGTGCGCTGACGTCGCCCTTCATGAGCACGACATGCACTTCGCCCAGCGCGTCCGTGCCGTCCGAGACCGACTTGATCATATAGTCGTCGAGAATTGCTTCCACCTGCGCCAGCGAACCGATCGCTTGGTAGATCGCGTCGACAGAACCGTTGCCTTCCGATGTCGTCTCCACGACGCCCTGCGGCGTCTTCAGCCGGACCTTCGCGGTCGGCGTAGCATGGCTGTCGAATGATACGATCAACTGTTCGAGAGCGAATACTTCCGGGATCTCAACCAGCTTCTCTTCCAGCAGCGCAATAATGTCCTCGTTGCTGACTTCCTTCTTGCGGTCGGCCAAGTCCTTGAACTTGCCGAATGCAGCGTTCAGCTGTTCTTCGGTCAAGTTCTCGAAGCCGAGATCGACGAGCTTCTCGCGGAACGCATGGCGGCCGGAGTGCTTGCCGAGTACCAGCTTGCTGTCCTTGAGGCCGATCGTGTCCGGCGAGATGATCTCGTAGGTCGTCTTCTCCTTCAGCACGCCGTCCTGATGGATGCCGGACTCATGCGCGAACGCATTCGCTCCGACGATCGCCTTGTTGCCGGGCACGACCATGCCGGTCAGGCGGCTGACGAGGCGGCTCGTCTTGGCGATCTCCTTCAGGTTGAGTGTCGTCTGCGCTCCGAAGAAGTCTGCGCGGGTCGCGAGCGCGAGCGCCACTTCCTCAAGCGCGGTATTGCCGGCCCGCTCGCCGATGCCGTTGATCGTGCCTTCCACCTGATCGGCGCCGTTCAGGATGGCCGCCAGCGAGTTCGCCGTCGCCATGCCGAGGTCGTCGTGGCAATGGGCAGACAGCTGGATTCGCTCAATACCAGGCACTGTCTCCTTAAGCGTCTTGAATATGTTCCCGAATTCCTGCGGATTCATATAACCGACCGTATCCGGGATGTTGACGACTGTGACGCCTTCACGCACAGCGAGCTCCGTCACTTGGCAGAGGAAGTCAAGCTCCGTCCGTCCGGCGTCTTCCGCCGAGAACTCGACCTTGGCGAAGTGCTTCTTCGCGTAACGGATCGCCCGCTGCGCCGTCTCGAGCACCTGCTCCTTCTCCATCCGCAGCTTGTGCTTGCGGTGGATCGGCGAAGTCGCGAGGAAGATGTGAATCGCCGGATCTTCCGCGCCCTTAAGCGCTTCGTAGACCGCATCGATATCCTTCTCCACGGAACGGGCAAGCCCCATGACCGAGGCGTTCTTCACGGCGCGGGCTACCGCATTGACGGCAGCCAGATCGCCGGGAGACGCAGCGGGGAAGCCCGCCTCGATCCGGTCGACGCCAAGCTTCTCGAGCTGAAGAGCGATCTCCACTTTCTCCTGGGTGTTCAAGTTGACGCCGGGGGACTGCTCGCCATCGCGAAGCGTTGTGTCAAATACATATATTTTCCTCATGATAGGGTTGACCCGCACCTCCTGTAGCGACGATTAAGATTTCTCTAAATTATAGCACAATTCAATTTCGGCAAGCCCCTCGAACCCTATTGTAAGGTCGAAAAGGAAAAGCTGCCCCAAAGGCAGGAGCCTGCCCCCGGGACAGCCGGTGCCGATCTTGATCTTACTTGTTGATCCAGTGCATCAAGCCGCGAAGCTGTGCGCCGACCTGCTCGATCGGATGCTCGGCTTCATTGCGGCGGGTTGCCGTCAAGAACGCGCGGCCGGATTGGTTCTCGAGGATGAAGTCGCGAGCGAAGCGTCCAGCTTGAATGTCCGCCAGGACAGCCTTCATCGCTTTCTTCGTCTCGTCGGTGACGATGCGAGGACCGGTGACATAATCGCCGTACTCGGCCGTATTGGAGATCGAGCTGCGCATCGCCGCCAGACCGCCTTCGTACATCAGGTCGACGATCAGCTTCAGCTCGTGCAAGCACTCGAAGTAAGCCATCTCCGGCGCGTAGCCGGCTTCAACGAGCGTCTCGAAGCCCGCTTTGACAAGCGCGCTGGCGCCGCCGCACAGAACGGCTTGCTCGCCGAACAGGTCGGTCTCGGTCTCTTCGCGGAAGGAGGTCTCGATAACTCCCGCGCGGGTGCAGCCGATGCCCTTCGCATAAGCCATGCCGATCTCAAACGCCTTGCCCGTGCCGTTCTGGTGAACCGCGATCAGGCCCGGAACGCCGAAGCCTTCGACGTACGTACGGCGAACCATGTGGCCCGGCGACTTCGGAGCGACGAGCAGAACGTCGGCGTCAGCCGGCGCAACGATCTGGCCGAAGTGGACATTGAAACCGTGAGAGAACATGAGTGCGGCGCCCTTCTTCAGGTTCGGCTCGATCTCGTTCTTGTAGACGGCCGCTTGGGTCTCGTCCGGCATGAGGATCTGCACGACGTCTGCCTTGCGTGTTGCGTCGGCGACATTCAGCACTTCGAAGCCGTCGTTGCGGGCTGCTTCAGCGGATTTGCCTTCGCGGAGGCCGATGATGACTTGCAGGCCGCTGTCGCGCAGGTTCTGCGCTTGCGCATGCCCTTGGCTGCCATAGCCGATTACTGCGATCGTCTTGCCCTTCAACGCGCCGAGGTCGGCGTCTTTCTCATGGAACAATTTCACTGCCATTTCAATGTGTCCTCCTTCATGAATAAAACCATTTATGTGGCAACCCTCATGGAACGGGCGTCCCAAGAGAGAAGCGGCGCGAAAGCTCAGGCACGCACCTGCGCCTGCGGCGAAGCCGCTGGACAAGCCTTGCCCGGGGCAATTCCTCGCGTTTCTCCCCTCGAACACCCGCTCCAGCGGGAAGCGGATCAGGTGAAGATGAGACAGTTTGACTCTTTTTTAAAAAAAAAGGTGCTGAGCTTGTCTCGCGCTTAGCGAGATCCGCGGTTCATCGCGGTGATGCCGGTGCGCGTCATCTCGCGAATGCCGTACGGCTTGAGCAGCTCAATCATCGCATCGATCTTCTCGGAATCGCCGACGACTTGAACAATCATGCTGTTCGGGCCGATATCGACGACGGCAGCGCGGAACGTCTCGACGATGCCGAGAATCTCCGGCCGGGCCGAGGGCTCAGCGCCGACCTTGATCAGGCCGAGCTCCCGGGCGACCATCGGATTCGAACCAACGTCAATAACTTTGATGACGTCAATGATCTTGTACAGCTGCTTCTGAATCTGCTCCAGCGTGTGCTCGTCGCCGGTAGACACGATCACCATGCGGGACAATCCGGGTTCCTCGGAGGCTCCGACCGTAATGCTCTCGATATTGAAGCCTCTGCGTCCGAACAACCCCGACACCCGCTGCAGAACGCCCGGCTGGTCGTTCACGAGAATAGCAATGGTATGTTTGCGGTTCATTCGTCGTCATCTCCCATGAGCATTTGATCGATCGTGCTGCCCTGCGTCACCATCGGATATACGTTCTCTTCCTTGCGGACGACGAATTCGACGACCGCAGGTCCCGGATGATTAAGCGCCTCTTCCCAAGCTCGGCGCGCTTCTTCCTTGTTCGTCGCGCGGAAGCCCTTCACGCCGTAAGCCTCCGCCAGCTTGACGAAGTCCGGGCTGCCGGCAAGGTCGATATGGCTGTAGCGATTCTCGTGAATCAGCTCCTGCCACTGGCGGACCATGCCTAGCACTTGGTTGTTCAGGATCGCTACCTTAACCGGAATGTTGTTGATCGCGCAGATGGCGAGTTCCTGGGCGCACATCTGCATGCCGCCGTCGCCGTTAATCGAGACGACCGTGCGGTCCGGATTGCCCATCTGGGCGCCGATCGCCGACGGGAAGCCGAAGCCCATCGTGCCGAGGCCGCCGGAGGTGACGAACGAGCGCGGTTTGTTGAAAGGATAGTATTGCGCAGCCCACATCTGATGCTGGCCGACGTCCGTCGTGACGATGGCGTCGCCCTTCGTCGTCTCGTGAATCATCGAGACGACCCATTGCGGCTTCAGCTCCGTCTCGGAATCCTTGAAGCTGAACGGCTTGCTCGCCTTCCACTCCTGGATCTGGGCGCGCCATGCGTCCGCCTTGTCCGCGCGTTTGGCCATCGAATTCGCAACCTGCAGCACTGCCTTGACATCGCCGACGATCGGAATGTCGGTCGGCACGTTCTTGCCGATCTCGGCCGGGTCGATGTCGACGTGGACGATCTTCGCCTTCGGCGCGAAGCCCTTAAGCTTGCCCGTCACGCGGTCGTCGAAGCGAGCGCCGATGTTGATCAGCAGATCCGCGTTCTGGATCGCCGTATTCGCGGTCCACGTCCCGTGCATGCCCGGGAAGCCCATGTGCAGTTCGTGCCCTGTCGGGAATGCGCCGAGTCCGAGCAGCGTCGTCGTGATCGGAATCCCTGTCTTCGTGACGAATTCGTGCAGCTCCTCGTGCGCTCCGGAGTAGATCGCACCGCCGCCGACGAGCAGAATCGGACGCTCGGCTTGTTCGATCGCTCGGATCATTTTGTCCACTTGATTGCGGTTCGGTTGGACCGTCGGGTTGTACCCGCGAAGCTGCAGCTCTTCCTTGACCGGCTCGAACAGCGCTTTGGCTGCCGATACGTCCTTCGGAATATCGATCAGCACCGGACCTTTGCGGCCTGTATTCGCGATATGGAACGCTTCATGAATCACGCGCGGCAGGTCGGAGACGTCGCGCACCATGTAGCTGTGCTTCGTAATCGGCATCGTAATGCCGACGATATCGGCCTCCTGGAAGGCGTCGGTTCCGATGAGCGAGGAGATGACGTTTCCTGTGATGACGACAAGCGGCACCGAATCCATATATGCCGTCGCGATACCGGTAACGAGGTTCGTCGCCCCCGGTCCTGAGGTTGCGATGCAGACCCCAACCTTACCCGTGCTGCGGGCATAGCCGTCTGCGGCGTGAATCGCTCCCTGCTCGTGGCGGGTAAGCAAATGGTTAAAGTCGGAGAATCCATACATTGCGTCGTAAATATATAGTACCGCGCCGCCCGGATAACCGAAGACGCAATCAACACCCTCCAGCAACAGGCTGCGAAGCAGCATCTCCGACCCCGTAATGACTTCCGGTTTGCTCCATTTCTCGATCAGTTCTTCCTTGGACTTCAGCGTGGCACTTTGCGCGCTCATCCGTCATCCTCCTTCCAGAATGTTCAATCGTAATCGCTTGTTTAAAATCAAAAAAGCCCTTCGTCCCGAACATCAATTGACGTTCTGGGACGAAAGGCTGTTCCTTCCGCGGTACCACCCGGATTCACCGTCCACCTCGCGATGGCGGTCTCGTAAAGTATGGCCGGCCGGCTTGAGCGCTCAAGCGCCGGACTTCATACCTCGGACGCGATAACGTGCGTCATTCCGTTCCACCCTACAACACACCCCGATCGGATGTGCTTCAGGCAAACAGCTCCAAGGAGACCCAGCGTACAGGGATTAAGGCATCGGTCTCAGCAAATCCGACGCTCTCTGAGCTCAAGAGCCCTCCCGCTTCTTCCTCTTCATAGCCGTTTGAATGTTCGGTCGATTTAGACTCCATTATATGCTTCGCCAATGCATCCGTCAATACGCAATGGACAAAACAATTTTGATAATTTACCGCGCTGACGCGGCAAGTCAATTGTCGAGGGGAAACGGCGGAGAACATCGCGTTTCGAGCGCTCATACCTTATACCATCAGCCCTGTTCTTTCGAGCTGCTGTTGGAGGTGAAGCCGTGATCCGATGGAAACGCCCGCAAGATATGCGCGGCATCGTAAGGCTCGTCCGTACGCAGTTGGTGCCTCTCTCGCCATGGCAGCACCCCCGGGATGGCAGGCTGTATGACGAGATCAAGGAGCGCCTGCGAGTTGGCAATACCCTTGTCGCCGTCAAGAACCGCTTCGGGGAACCTATCGGCTTCCTGCACCTTATCGTTCAGGATTCCTCGCTCTTCATTGATTTATTAGCCGTAGACCCCAACCAGCAGAATCGACATTGGGGCACCCAGCTGATGCAGCGCGCGGAGGAATTTGGACGGGCCCATAGCTGCAGGATCGCTTATCTATATGTCGATGAAGGCAACTACCGTGGACAGAGATTCTACAAGCGTATTGGATACGAGACGACCCAATATGTGAAAGAGCTCCGTTGTTACCGTATGGAGAAAGCTATCGTTCATCCGCTCGGCGAATGGCCCATCTTCGGCGGAAGCTAGCGGATGATTCCGCGCCTGCCTGACAATCGGCTGCCAACTCGCTTGTCAGCGTGTCGAAATCTTCGAGCAGAGGCTGACAGCTAAAGGAGCCGGGCAGCTTCGCCCGGCTCTTGTTCATCCCATCACTGTCAAGACAAGCTCAGCCGGCTTTGCTTACCACCAGCCAAAGCCTCCACCCCAGCCGTAGCCTCCGTAACCGCCATAGCCCCACGGCCCGTAACCGCCGTATGCGAATGGCGCGGTTCCAATAGCGAGCACGTCGAATAGCGCAAGCGGAAGGATCGCCTTCGTACTCGCTTTGCGGCCCTTCTGCTGCGACAGCACCAACCGGCTGCCGCTTACGCGCACAAGTCTGCCGCTAACCTGCGTGCCGTCTTTGCGCAGCGCATAGACCTGTTTGCCGACGAATTTGAGGGCTTGCTCTCGAGTTATGCGGGACAATTCAACCCCTCCTTTCCGCAAAGGACACGTACTGCGAAGCCGGCAGAGGGCCGCTCCGGACGTTGTTCCTGTTGTCCTTCACTGTATGAATAGCCCTAAGCCTCGTCTTGTACCCCTGCCCGTCCAGCGGTAAAAGGGCGTACTCACAGCGTTCGCCGCTCCGATCCTCCGCAGCCGCCAATTTCCTTTTCCCCGACGTTTTTAGGCTTATCCCCACACCTCAGCCCACCGTTTTAAGCTTCTATTTTGCCGTCTTTTTTAGGCTTATCCCCGTGAGTCAGCACGTTAGCAGCCAGCCAACTGGAACGAATATTTTTGACTAATTTAATTTTGATATGAGAACATTTGTTTGGTATCATTCCTATGAGAACATGTGTTTCCATGGGTGTTTGGGAGGATGGATTACATGGAAGTCCATTTGTCGTTCGACGATTACTGCCGGCATTATGCCACAGAAGAATCCTGCGCTGAGAAAATATATCGGGAGAAGTGGCCCTACGGCTATCACTGTCCGGTCTGCGGGCATAATGAAGCATCGGTGATCCGTACCCGCCGGCTCCCGCTTTACGAATGCCGCAAGTGCCGCCACCAAGCTTCATTGACCACCCGCACCGTCATGGAGAAGAGTAAGACTTCCCTTGTCAAATGGTTTCAAGCTATTTATTTGCTATCTCATGGAGCTACAGCTATGCAGCTCTCTCATTCCATTAAGGTCACCTACAAGACCGCTTGGCTGATCGCGCACAAAATTCGTCACGCCATCAAACAACTCATTGCCGAGACCCCGCTAACCGGCGACGTTCGGCTGTTGGAGTCGCGTTACGGCATCACAGAGCGATTTCACACGTGGGCTGTTCACCGCCCAATGATCGCAGCCGCTTCAATCGCAGAGGACGGCAGGATGAATCACGTCCGCATGGAGGGAGTAGCCGCTGGACATTTGTTTAGAGGACTCGTGACCAAAGAAGCTTTTCACCAATTTATCCATCGTCATATTGCAGCAGATGCTGATATTACGGCCACCGCCGGCCTCCATCACATCGCTCGGCATAAACCTCTGTTCCGCTTCAGCCTGGATGCCAATCGCTGGATGAACCGCATCTACTTCGGCATTGGTCCAAAGCACCTCAAATCCTACTTGGATGAATACTGCTATCGGCATCAGTTCGACTCGCAGGAGGAACCATCCTTCACAGACTTGCTGCATCAATGCGCGATTCGTCCCGCCATCCCCTATCGACAACTCATTCTAACAGCCAGCTAACAGGCTCAGAAGTTCTTATTCAGACAATAGCGCCAACTGGTTTTTGTTCCATCCGATTAACGACCATAATATTGATGGACAATCTATTTCTTGATCTCTGCCGCTTATTCCTGAGCTATAGGGATAAGCCCGGGAACGATTTGCCCCCTGCTGAGGTATCTGAGGTATCGGGATAAGCCTAAAAACGATTTTGGAGCCTGCTGAGGTATCGGGATAAGCCTAAAAACGACTTTTAACCCTGTAGTGAGGTAGTGGGAGAGGGCGCAGACTGAGAGCACGTCAATAACCATTGACAACAGAATAGCCCTCTAGAGATGGCCGCTAATCAAGCCGAAGTTCTACGGCAGTGAGATGGGCGATTGGCACGCGAAAAAACCGCCGGCCGCTCCGGTGAAGGAGCAGTCGGCGGTTCTGGGAACAACGCGGATTAGGCGTTGATTTTCTCTTTGGCGGTACCGGCCAGCGTGTTGAACGCAGCGATGTCGTTCACAGCCAGGTCGGCCAGGATCTTGCGGTTCACTTCGATGCCAGCCAGCTTCAGGCCATGCATCAGCTTGCTGTAGGACAAGCCGTTCTGACGAGCAGCCGCGTTGATACGCACGATCCACAACTTGCGGAAATTGCGCTTCGTCTGGCGACGGTCGCGGTATGCGTACATCAAGGACTTCATTACTTGCTCGTTAGCTTTCTTAAAGAGGCGGTGTTTCGCGCCCCAGTAACCTTTTGCGAGTTTCAGGACTCTATTGCGACGGCGGCGCGTTACGAATCCGCCTTTGACTCTTGCCATTGCTCATTACCTCCCGGGAATGTATCGAACGCCTAAGCGATCGAGATATCGATTATTTCAGGTTAGCGAGTTGCTGTTGCAGACGACGAACGTCGCCTTGAGCCATGTTAGGCTGAGTAGCGAGAACGCGCTTCTGACGTGCGGACTTGTGGGACAGCAAGTGGTTGCGGTACGCTTTGTAGCGTTTCACTTTGCCCGTGCCCGTAATCTTGAAACGGTCTTTCAGGCTGCTGTGCGTTTTCATCTTAGGCATCTGTTTTTCCTCCTGTCATCAGTGGCTCTTAGGAGCCAAAATCATGATCATGCTGCGGCCTTCCAGCTTCGGAACGCGCTCGACGACGCAGATGTCGCCGACTTCCTTCGCTACGCGTTCGAGAATCTTCAGGCCGATGTTGGCATGGGCAATCTCACGACCGCGGAAGCGCACGGAACATTTGACTTTGTCGCCTTCGCTCAGAAACTTCACGACGTTGCGAAATTTCACTTGGTAGTCGTGTTCCTCGATATTCGAACGGAACCAGACTTCCTTCAGGTCGACGATCTTCTGATTCTTCCGGGCTTCCTTCTCTTTCTTCTGCTGCTCATAACGGAATTTGCCGTAGTCCATGATGCGGCACACGGGCGGCTTCGCCTGCGGCGCTACGTTCACCAAGTCCATGTTCGCATCGATCGCCATCTGCATCGCTTCGCGGAACGGCGTAATGCCGATCTGCTCTCCGTTAGGTCCAACGAGACGAACTTCCTTCGCCCGGATTTCCTCGTTGATTTGATGATCCTTGCTGATAATGTTCCACCTCCAAAAGGGACTGAGTTGCCTTTCCACACAAACAAAAAAATGCGTGGTCCTCTTGAGAAGACCCGCATCCGTCGCAAACGTGATTCGGAGGCTTGCGGCGGGCGTCACTCCCGTCGCTGCCCGGTACGTCGGCTACGCTGTACCAGCCGGCCGTATTGCCGGACAGGTGAGAAGCGGGCGCTTCTTCTTGCGCGTGCTGATTTAAGCAGTCACCCGACTACTATAGCATGACGCCATGGACGTGTCAATATCCGTTCCAGCCAAAATCGGATAGGAGGCTACCC
>NZ_JACJVN010000056.1 GCF_014212015.1 Cohnella lubricantis
AGCACACAGTAAGGTTAGAGCACGATGCTTCACAAACGCGCAAATCGTTTCGTATCCGGTTATCAAGGCGCAAGCCTTGGCTAGACACCGGTCCGGTGGTGATGGCAGAGGGGTTCCACGCGTACCCATCTCGAACACGACCGTTAAGCCCTCTAGCGCCGATGGTACTTGGACCGAAGGGTCCTGGGAGAGTAGGACGTTGCCGGGCCGGCAACACAATTCAATATATTCCCTGATAGCTCAGTTGGTAGAGCACTCGACTGTTAATCGAGTTGTCACAGGTTCGAGTCCTGTTCGGGGAGCCATCTGGAGAGATGTCCGAGTTTGGTCGAAGGAGCACGATTGGAAATCGTGTAGGCGTCACAAGCGTCTCGAGGGTTCGAATCCCTCTCTCTCCGCCAGTATGGCCCGTTGGTCAAGGGGTTAAGACACCTCCCTTTCACGGAGGTAACATGGGTTCGAATCCCATACGGGTCACCATCTTCACTAAATTGCAGCAACAAATTTTCTTGAGAAATTGAGAAAATAGGGGTTGCAAAAGGGTAGACGCTTAAGGTATGATATTAAACGTCGCCTCTGAGGAAAGCATGTACAACGACGCGGGGTGGAGCAGTCCGGTAGCTCGTCGGGCTCATAACCCGAAGGCCGCAGGTTCAAATCCTGCCCCCGCAACCAAATGCTTACCTTCGGACTAACGATCCGAGAATGTCGTGGAGCCGTGGTGTAGAGGCCTAACATGCCTGCCTGTCACGCAGGAGACCGCGGGTTCGAATCCCGTCGGCTCCGCCATTCAAAACCTTACCTCGGCTCGGTAGCTCAGTTGGTAGAGCAGAGGACTGAAAATCCTCGTGTCGGCGGTTCGATTCCGTCCCGAGCCACCATTTAGGATTTAGGATTAAGGAATCGTATAATACGCCGGTGTAGCTCAACTGGTAGAGCAACTGACTTGTAATCAGTAGGTTGGGGGTTCAAGTCCTCTCGCCGGCACCATTGTTAGACTGCTTTGGAGGGTTAGCGAAGTGGCCAAACGCGGGAGACTGTAAATCTCTTCCTTCGGGTTCGGTGGTTCGAATCCATCACCCTCCACCACTTTTACCTTAAATTCTTAGGGGCATAGTTTAAAGGTAGAACAGCGGTCTCCAAAACCGTTAGTGTGGGTTCAATTCCTGCTGCCCCTGCCAAGCAAACTTGATATGGCGGTCGTGGCGAAGTGGTTAACGCACCGGATTGTGGCTCCGGCATTCGGGGGTTCAAGTCCCCTCGATCGCCCCATATTACAACTTCATATTGGGGATTAGCCAAGCGGTAAGGCAACGGACTTTGACTCCGTCATTCCAAGGTTCGAATCCTTGATCCCCAGCCATCATGCGGAAATAGCTCAGTGGTAGAGCATCTCGTTGCCAACGAGAAGGTCGCGGGTTCGAATCCCGTTTTCCGCTCCATATTCTTTCTAGGTACCATGTGTGAGTGACGGATTCCGTCGATTCAAAGGTCGAGCCTAGATCCTCAGCCACTTTGCGGAAATAGCTCAGTGGTAGAGCATCTCGTTGCCAACGAGAAGGTCGCGGGTTCGAATCCCGTTTTCCGCTCCAACTTTTCTCATGGCGCCATAGCCAAGTGGTAAGGCAGAGCTCTGCAAAAGCTTTACCCCCAGTTCGAGTCTGGGTGGCGCCTCCAACAACTTAATATACGCGCCCTTAGCTCAGCTGGATAGAGCGTCAGACTACGAATCTGAAGGCCAGGAGTTCGAATCTCTTAGGGCGCGCCACTTATGCTGGTGTGGCGGAATGGCAGACGCGGCGGACTCAAAATCCGCTTCCGGCGACGGAGTGGGGGTTCAAGTCCCTTCACCAGCACCAACTTTAAACAGTCAACCCTTGGGTTGCGGATATTCATCCGCGCTCAAGGGTTTTTGTTATTGCCACACAAGTCATGAATCAAAAATGTGCAATTGCCTGCAAAAGGCTGTGACGCTATGCTGAGAACAACGATGAGGTCTAGACTTCGATAGCGACGCAGTGAATGGAGGCGGTTCCTATTGAAAGCTAAATTAGAGAAGCTGGATCGAGGGCTGGCGGCAGCGGCGACCTCGGAAGGAGTCTTTCTCAGTTGGCGATTGCTTGGAGAAGAGGTCACTGGCTATTCCGACAAGGGGATGACGGGAGCAGACTTTCACGTCTATCGGGATGGGAAGCGGATTGCGCTGGTGACGGACAGCACCAATTATTTGGATCGCGGCGGATCGCTCGATTCCATCTACGAGGTGCGGGCAGTTGCAGGCGGTGTAGAGACGGACGGTTGCGAGCCGGTGACTCCTTGGGAAGGCAACTACATGGAGCTGCCGCTGCAGAAGCCGGCGGACGGTATGACGCCGAGAGGCGAAGCCTACAGCTATTCGGCGAACGATATGAGCGTAGGGGATGTGGATGGGGATGGCCAATACGAGCTCTTCGTCAAATGGGATCCTTCCAACTCGAAGGATGTGTCGCACTCCGGCTATACAGGCCCGGTGTATATCGACTGCTACCGAATAGACGGGACGCTGCTGTATCGGATTGATCTCGGCGTCAATATTCGGGCTGGCGCTCATTATACGCAATTTCTCGTGTATGACTTCGACGGGGATGGGCGAGCGGAGCTGATGTTCAAGACGGCGCCGGGGACGAAGACAATGCGCTATGACACTGCGGGGAGTCTGCTCTCGGAAGCCTACATCACGATACTCCCGGAGGATGCTGCCGCGGGATACAGCCATCAAGACGATTATCGCATGAGCAGCGAAGATTATGCCGAGCATATCGTTCAACTGTTCATGGCTTGGCATGAACAGGAGGAAGTTGCCGCCGGCCGCTGGCCCGCAAGCCTAGAGGCTTGCTTCGGCATCGAAGCGCGATTCAGCTATCCGTTATCCCGAGAGGATGCGCAGGAGCTGGCCGATTATTTCTTGGATGTATATGCGCCCTCTCGAAGCGACCGCAATCGGCTGCGGGCGTTCGAAGGCTTTGTTCTCAAAGGGCCGGAGTATTTAACGGTCTTCAGCGGCGAGAGCGGAGAAGAACTGCAGACGATTCGCTACAAGCCGGGCAGGTATGACGACGGTCTCATGTGGGGGGACTACGCCTGGAATCGAATCGAACCCGGCAACCGAGTGGACCGCTTCCTCGCTGGCGCGGCCTACCTGGACGGAGCGAAGCCCTATGCGATCTTCGCCCGCGGGTATTATACGCGGGCGGCAGTGGTTGCTTACGCTTGGGATGGGGTGAGGCTGCGGGAGGTATGGACGGCAGACAGCGGTTGGGTGCCGATGGACAACCCATTCGGCGATACGCTTCGAGAGTCGGACGGACGCGATGAGAAGCATGGCAGCCTCGCACGGCAAGGAGCGCATTCGCTAAGCATAGCGGATGTGGATGGCGACGGATGCCAGGAGATCATCTACGGCGCGGCGACCATCGATCACGACGGTTCTATCCTCTACAGCTCTAGAGCCGTCATGCCCCCGGAGAGCGCCGCGCCGGGGGAGATCGTGAAGCTGGGGCATGGCGATGCCTTGCATGTAGCCAAGATCGATCCGGATCGGCCTGGTCTGCAAATCTTCATGGTTCACGAAGGCGGAATCTGGGGGCCGTACGGGTATACGCTGCGAGACGCGGCGACGGGCGAGGTGCTGTTCGGTGCTTCAGCCCGCGAAGACGTAGGCCGCGGCATGATCGGACAGGTGGACCCGGACTGGCGCGGATTGCAGGTCTGGTCGAGCGAAGATATTTTCAGCCGGAATACGTTCGGATTGCTGTCGGCGACCGGTGAGCAGATCGATCGGAAGGCGCCGGGCACGAATATGAGCATCAGATGGGCGGCGGACATGACGACCCAAATCATTAGCGGATCGTTCGAGGAACCGGTGACGATCCAGGATTGGAAGCGAGGCTGTCTGTTAACGGCGGAAGGGACGAGGTCCAATAACGGCACGAAGGGCAATCCTTGTCTCGTGGCGGACATTCTCGGCGACTGGCGGGAAGAGCTGCTCGTTCGAACTTCGGACAGCTCGTCGATCCGCATCTACCTGAGCACAGAGGCGACCGACCGCAAGCTGTACACGCTGATGCACGACCTCCAATACCGCGTTGGCGTCGCTTGGCAGAACGTCGTCTATAATCAGCCATGCTATCCGAGCTTCTACTTCGCATCGGACATTGATTGGTCCAAGGTGCCGCTCCCAGGTAAGCCGGCACAAGGGATTTCGACTGTTTAGCAGACTTTGCACTTTCTTGATCGAGGCTGGCAGAGATGCATCATTACGCTGCTTCTCTGCCGCGCAAAAATGTCCGATTGGCGGCAAATTCAACTTCGGTCATAATCGGATCAGTTCCAGGCAGATCCAGGCCAAGAGACGAATCGCTACGGAGGTGACAATCGTTGAAGCTAACGGCCGAGTCAGCCCCTAGTTCCGCACACGCCCGCCAGCGCGCTACGGTCATGGCCCGGCTGCGCAAAGACAAATGGACATACGTGCTGCTCGCCCCCGGTTTGCTCTACTTCCTTATCTTCAAGTACGTTCCGATGTGGGGTGTCTTGCTTGCGTTCCAGAATTACCAGCCCTTCCTCGGCTTCTGGAAGAGCGAATGGATCGGGATGGAGAACTTCCGCATCTTCTTCGACAATCCCGAATTCTTCATGCTCTTGCGCAACACGCTAGTGCTCTCGCTCTATAACCTGCTCTTCTTCTTCCCGGCGCCGATCATCCTCGCACTGCTGCTTAACGAAGTCCGCCGCGCCTTCTTCAAACGAACGATCCAGACGATGATCTACGTTCCTCACTTCATCTCTCTTGTCATCGTGGCCAGCTTAACGTATGTCTTCCTAACGACGCAGAATGGGATCGTCAATACGATGCTCGAAAAGTATACGGGCGACACCATCGATTTCCTTGGCAGTCCCGACTGGTTCAGGCCAATGATCATCACCCAGACAATCTGGAAAGAGTCAGGCTTCGGAACGATTATATTTCTCGCCGCTCTGGCCGGAGTCGATGTGGAGCAGTATGAAGCCGCGATTATGGACGGCGCTAACCGCTGGCGGCAAATGTGGCATATCACACTGCCGTCGATCCGCAACACGATCGTTATTCTGCTCATTCTGCGAATGGGAGACGTGCTCGACAACGGCTTCGAGCAAATCTATCTGATGCTCAATCCGCTGAACCGCGAAGTCGCGGAAGTGTTCGATACGTACGTCTATATGATGGGCATTACGCAAGGCGCATTCAGCTACAGCACGGCAGTTGGCTTGTTCAAAGCGGTCGTGGGCGTCATTCTCGTGCTGGGAGCGAACTGGACGGCCAAACGGTTCGGCCAATCCGGTATTTATTAAGGCGCGCGGCTGGAAGGAGGAAGTCCGTTGTCCAAATCCTATCGATCGTTAGGCGGCACGCTGTTCGACATCTTCAACTACTTGCTTCTCAGTTTGATCGGAATCGCTGCCGTGCTGCCCTTTCTCTATATTGTGGCAGGCTCCTTCGCCAGCGACTCGGAGCTGACCCGGCGAGCGTTCTTTATCATTCCCCAGTCGTTCTCGGTGGCCGCTTACAAATACATTTTCTCGACCGATACCGTTACGCACAGCATCTGGAACTCGCTCATGATTACCGTCGGAGGGACGATCGTTAACCTGTTCTTCACCGTTACGATGGCTTATGCGCTGGCCAAACGGGGATTAATGGGCCGCAATCTTGTGCTCAACTTGGTGATCTTCTCGATGCTGTTCAGCGGCGGCATGATCCCGACCTATCTGGTTGTCAGGGAGCTCCAATTGTTGGACACCTTCTGGGCTCTTATTCTGCCGGGAGCGATCAGCGCGTTCAATCTGATTATCGTGAAGAACTTCTTCCAAGAGATACCGCCGGAGCTTGAAGAGGCGGCCCGCATCGACGGATGCGCGGAGATCGGCCTGCTCTGGCGAATCGTGCTGCCGCTGTCCATGCCGGTGCTGGCGACCTTCACGCTGTTCTATGCGGTTGGCCACTGGAACAACTTCTTCTCGGCGCTGCTGTATATCAACGACCCTGAGAAATGGCCCTTGCAGGTGATGCTCAGGCAGATCGTTCTGCTGTCGCAGATGGCTGCAGGCAGTGCGCAGAGCGTGGATTACAACTATGTCAAAGAAGCGGAGCAATCCATTAAGATGGCCGTCATCGTCGTCGGCACCATTCCCATTCTGCTCGTCTATCCGTTCCTGCAGAAGCACTTCGCCAAAGGGGTCTTGATCGGTTCGGTCAAGGGATAACGGATTGCGACCATAGCGCTACCTAATATGAAGAGGGAGGAAAGTGAATGAGCAAATTGAAAGTGAAATGGTCTTTGCTAGGTGCGGCGGGCGCGCTGGCGCTCGCATCGATCGCCGGCTGCGGCGGCAACAACGGGAACGGCAGCGCCTCGCCATCTGCAGAAAGTTCGGCTCCGGCAAGCGGCACCTCGTCGTCTTCGGCTTCAGCATCGGCCTCGGCAGCGCCATCGGCCTCGAATCAGGAGCCGCTTGATCTATCGATCATGCTGCCGATCTTCAAGACGAACTATCCGAAGGACGACGGACCTGTCACGACGGAGATCGAGAAGAAGACGAACACGAACATTCACCTCCAATGGGTACCGAACGCATCGTATGAAGACAAGTTCAACATTACGCTTGCCTCCGGCAAACTCCCGGATATCATCTATGTGCCTAGCGTGAAAGTCCCGAGCTTCGTCAATGCCGTCAAATCCGGCGCATTCTGGGAGGTTGGCAGCTACCTGAAGGATTACAAATACTTGAGCCAATCGAACGAGGTCATCCTGAACAACTCCTCGATCGACGGGAAGACCTACGGCATCTACCGCGGTCGCGCTCTCGGGCGCAACGGCATCAACTATCGCAAGGACTGGCTCGAAGCGGTCGGCCTGCAGCCGCCGAAGACGATCGACGACTTCTATAATATGCTGAAGGCATTTAAGGAGCAGGACCCGGATAAGGATGGCAAGGACGACACCTACGGCATGGTGCTCGTGAAGTGGACGGGAAGTTGGGCCAGCGGCTTCGATATTATGAAGCTATGGTTCGGCGCTCCGAACAAGTGGGGCGTCGTGGACGGCAAGCTGGTCCCTGAGCATCAGACGCCGGAATACTTGGAAGCGCTTAAGTTCATGAAGAAGCTGTACGATGAGAAGCTGATTAATCAGGACTTCGCCGTATTCGACAGCGCCAAATGGAATGATCCGGTTGTCAATGGCGAGGCTGGCGTCATCGTCGACGTAACCGACAACGCGGCGCGGCTGGATGATAAGATTCACCAGGCGCTCGCGCAGGAAGGCAAGGACGATCCGAGCGTCCATTACGTCGATAATATGATTGGCGTCACCGGCGACCACGGTCTTCGCGCCCTTCCAACCTCCGGCTTCGCCGGCGTGCTCGCCATTCCGAAGTCGTCGGTCAAGACCGAAGACGAGCTGAAGCGTGTGCTGCAATTCCTCGACCAGATGAACGAGCCGGAGCTGCAATCGCTCGCAGGCTTCGGCATCGAAGGCAAGCATTACACTCTTGAAGACGGCGCTGCTGTGCCAAGCAAAGACACAGCGCTGCTGGAGTCCGAGGTGGAGGGTCTGAATCAGATGCTGCCGTTCATTCCGGAGGACCAAGGAATCAAAGTGAAGCAGACGCCGCTGCGGCTTCAAACGGCGAAGCTTCAGAAAGAAGCGGAGCAGTATGTCGTGGCGAATCCGGCAGAGCCGTTCATCTCTACGGTCTATTCGCAGAAGGGCCAGCAGCTCGACAACATTATCAATGACGCCCGGATTAAGTTCATCGTCGGCCAGATCGACGAAGCCGAATTGCTGGAAGCCTTCGAGACGTGGAAGAAGACGGGCGGGGACGATCTGGTGAAGGAAATGAACGACTTGTACGCTGCTTCTCAAAGCAAGTAGGCAGGCAGGGGTGACACTAGGATGGCCGTCCGGCAGCTAACCCGGATGGCCATTCTCGCGCTGTTGCCGAGATCGCCGTCCTGTTATATTCTGGTATAAGAAGACGAATGCTTCCCCCGAACTTTCCATGTAGGCTGGTGAGAGCATGCTGAATGCCTTAAGAGCGAGACTGGCGAGAAGATGGGAACGATCCTCCGCTCGTCAGGGACTCTACTACAAGAAGAGTCTCATGATGATCTTCATCGTCTCCGGGATACCGGGGCTCATTACAGGCGCGCTCTTATATGGAATAGCGGGAGGAAGAATGGAGAGCGACCTGTTGCAGCTGCACTACCGGCAGATCGAACAGCGCTCCCGGAATATCGATGATCAGCTCAGCAATCTGGAGCTGCTACTGTCGCATTGGGCGTTCGATACTAAATTCGGCAGTTCCTTATACGACCTTGACTTTGTTCGGAGCTTCGATACGACGATAGACCTTACCAAGACGCTGATCGCGATGCAGGGCTCCAACGCCTTGGTTAAGCGGGCGGAGCTCTATGTCGGAGGCGTACAGAGGGTTCTGCTGAATCCGGAATACGAGAGGCTGAGCGCCGAGAAGGAGCAATCCGTGTATGAGCCGCTGGTCCATGGCCATCGGGAGACGTATTGGACACAGTGGGCATTCGATCCCGATGACCCTGATGCGAAGGATCTGGCGCTAATCCATCGAATTCCCGGCGGAAGCTTGCAGCCCTTCGGCGTGTTGATCTTCCGCTTCAGCCAGGAGAAGGTGGCTAACCTGCTCCGAACGATGTCCCCCTATAACAACGGGGAGACATTCGTGCTGAATCCTTCAAGCGATCTGTTCATATCCGGAAATGGAAGCGTTTACGATTCGCCGCTTATTCAAGCTTTGACGAAGAGAATTGCCGCTGCCGGCACGTCCAAGGGCTCGTTCTCCATGGATTGGAAGGGAGCGACCTATACGGTCTCCTTCGGCAGTCTGTCCCGAATTGCGGACGATTGGACTTATGTGTCCGCTTCACCGATTACGAACATCACATCGCCGGTTGTGTTCATCTCCAAAGTCATTATCGCGGTCAGTCTGGCTGCCTTGCTGCTGGCTGCGATTCTCGCGTGGCTGGCGTCGCGGCGCATCTACTCGCCGATCCGGCGTTTGGTCACGCTTCTGGCGGGTCCGCCAGGTGCGAGCGGACAGGATGAATTCGCGCTTCTCGAGCGGAAGTGGACCAGCTTGCACCAGCACAGCTTGGAATTAAGCAGCAGGCTGGACGCCCAGCTCCCGCATCTGAAGGAGAGCTTCCTGCACCAATTGCTTCAAGGCTACCTGTACGCCTACTCGGAGACCGAGCTGCAGCGCCGGATGAACCAGTTCAAGTGGGAGCTTGAAGGGCGCAAGTTGATCGTGCTCTATATCCAGCTTGACGGAATTGGCGGCGTGGAAGGCCGATTCCGTGAAGGAGACGAGGGGCTGATTACCTTCGCGGCCGTCAATATGATCGGGGAATTGGCGGGCCATCGGTTCGAGCAGAGCAATACGATTAATTTTCACGATCTCACGGCAGGTCTTCTTATTCTCGTTCCGGCAGGAGAGGATTACGCACGGTTGCTTCAGGAGTTCGGCGGCGAGCTGATTCAGTCGATCAACCAAATGCTGAATATGCGCGTCGCAATCGCGTTCAGCGGTCCTGTGCCGCGGATCTCGGATGTTCCGCTTGTCTTCGAGAGAACCAAACAGGCGGTCGGCTATCGGAACTTCGCCAGCGCGAACCAGATCATCAATATGGAAGATGCTCATTCCAGCGCCGATGCGGACGCTGCCCTCTCTTATCCCTTCACGTTGGAGCGTGAGCTCATCCAGGCGTTGCGAACCGGACGGGAGGACGAGGCGCATGAATTGCTGGAGTTGTTCCTGGACGCGTTGACCTGTGAAGGCGCCAAAGCGCTCGACGTCCAGCAGGGGATGCTTCACTTGCTCGGCAACGTGCTGCACGCGATTATGATATCCGGCGTCAACCCGAACCGCTTGTTCCAGGGGGAGAATCTATACGAGCAGCTGTCCCAAATCCGGGAACCGAAGCGGATGCTGGCGTGGTTCCGGAAGAAGGTGCTGCACCCGTTCCAAGCGGAGCTCGCAAACCGTTCCGATTCTCAGCTCAAACGGACGATTGAGCAGGCGATGATCTATCTGCAGAACAATTACATGAGGGACATCTCGCTCGACAACTGCGCGGACCATGTCGGCACCAATCCGTTCTATCTGAGCAAATCGTTTAAGCAGGTAACCGGCAAGAACTTCATCGATTACCTGACCGAGCTTCGCACGGACAAAGCCAAGGAGCTGCTGAGGGAGACGGAGCTGCGGATCAACGATATCGCCGAGAGCGTCGGCTATCAGCACAGCTACTTCAATCGCATCTTCAAGAAGCAGGAGGGCATGACCCCGACCCGCTATCGGGAGATGAGCCGGCAATCGCAGCAGAGCGGCGAACGTTCGTAGAGGAAGAGGCTGGCAAGGACAAAGAAGAGGAGAGATTCAGATGGGCAAAATTCTGCTGTGTTATCCCGGCGGACGGCACAAAGCGCTGACGATGAGCTACGACGACGGCCAGGGTGCTGATCGGCGGTTAGTGGACATTTTCAACCGATATGGCATTAGAGGAACGTTCCATTTGAATTCCGGACTGCTCGGGGAGTCGGATCGCGTGACCGCGGAGGAGGTTCGTGCGCTGTATGCGGGGCACGAGGTGTCGGCGCACACACTGACGCATCCAACCATCGCGCGCTGCCCGAACGAGCAGATCGTTCACGAAGTGATGGAGGATCGCCGCCGATTGGAACAGCTCGTCGGATACACGGTGCGCGGCATGTCATACCCGAACGGCTCCCACAGCCGGCGGATTCGGGAGCTGCTGCCGGGACTCGGCATCGAGTACGCGAGAGTCGTTCCCAGCTCCGGCCAGTTCGGCTTGCCGGATGACTGGCTGCAGTGGCAGCCGACGTGCCATCACAACCATAACTTGATGCCTTTGGCAGAGACGTTCGCTGGCCTCCACAAGACGCAATATTTGTACTTAATGTACGTATGGGGGCACAGCTACGAGTTCGATAACGACAATAACTGGGAGTTGATGGAGGAGTTCTGTTCGTCTATCGGCGGGCGGGACGATATTTGGTACGCCACCAATATCGAGATCGTCGACTATGTCAAAGCTTATGAGCAGTTGAAGTTCTCGGCTTCGCTGGCGTTCGTCCATAACCCGACGGCCACGAACATCTGGCTTAGCGTAGACGGGCGAATCATCGAGGTCAGGGGCGGAGAGCAAGTGCAGCTGAACATATCGGAAGCGCTGAACCGACTCGAATAGACGGGGAGGGTAAGATCGATGGATCAATTCAAGGAACCTTGTCTAGCGGGGAGAATCGACCTGCGAGCAGCAGGGCCGCGCTGCAAAATGCTGCTCGGCGATCTGAACGGCGACGGCCGCATGGAGATCGTGATGGTGCAGCCCGACAATCGCCAGGACGTGCGGTACATTCCGCATCAGACGCAATGCCTGACCGCCTTCGACCTGGAAGGCCGTCTGCTCTGGCAGTTCGGCACCCCGGATCCGGGCGCCGGCTCGCAGGGCTCGGACTACCCCGCCCAGATCGCCGATATCGACGGTGACGGCCAATTGGAGGTGCTGTGCGTCATGCACGGCAGTCTGCTGGCGCTGCATGGAAGCACCGGGCAGGTGAAGCGGTCACGCGAGCTGCCGGATCCGCAAGCGCATGACTGCCTTATCGTCGCGAATTTGGCGGGAGGCGAATATGCCGGGGATCTGATTCTGAAGGATCGGTACCGGACGCTATGGGCGCTCGACCGGGAATGGAACCTGCTCTGGAAGCACGAGGGCAATCCGGGGCATTACCCGTGGGTATACGACTTCGACGGTGACGGAAGAGACGAGGTGATGGCCGGTTACGATCTGCTCGATCACGACGGTCGGCTGCTATGGAGCTGTCAGGGCTTGGACGATCATGCAGACTGTATCTGGGTGGGAGACGTGAACGGCGATGGAAAGCCGGAGATTGTCGTCGGCGGCAGCGTCACGGTGATGTACGATGCGAAGGGGCATGAGCTGTGGCGATACGAAGGCTCAGTCGAATCGCAGCACATCGCGCTCGGCCGCTTCCGGCCGGAGCTGCCGGGCCTTCAGATCGCCGGCCTGGACCGGCTCGTCCGGGAGGACGACGGCAAAGGGCTGGCAGGCAAGGACGCATTGTTCTTGCTGGATAACGAAGGCCGCGAGCTGTGGAAGGAAGATCGCGCGACGGCTGGCTGGCTGACCATTGCGGAGACGCTTGGAGGCTGGGAGGCGGACGCGCCGGACTACATTCTCGCTTATCGCCGGGGCGGCGGCGTTCCGCCTACCTTATACGACGGACAGATGGGCATCGTCACACAGTTCCCGTTGAACGGTTATGCTGTCCATGCCGATCTGTGCGGGAGCGGGACGGAGCAGGTCATCGTCTACACCGACGAGACGGCGGAGATCTACGCCAGCCGTCCGCTCGATCTGAGGGCGAAGCGTCCCGGCGCGCCGTTGCAGCAGCCGAAGCGGCTGTCTCATTCGACGCTGTATCCGGGAGGGGAACAGATCGAGAAGGCGCTGACCGCTCAGTTCGGCCGTTAAAGGCTGACCGGAGAATAACCGAATCGCAGGTCCAGAACCGGAGCTTCGATAGCGCTTCGGTTCTTTGGCATTCAACCGCACCTGTCCAGGAGGCACGGGACCTCAAGGCTGTAGCGTTCCCCGCCCTTGGTCTAGGTTCAAAAACGTGCGCGGGTCCGTTATGCCCAAACGGCGCAACGTTTACAATGTGAATGTGAGGTTAAGAGAACCGGCGAAGGACAGAGCACAACGATCTGGCTGCCGGGAGAAGGGAAGAGGTGAGGAACGGTTGAGAAAAGGAAACGGATTGGCCGTCATTCTAATCGTCATCGGCATTCTGCTGTTATTCGGCAAATTGGGCCACTTCTTCGGTTGGCTCATCTCGCTGCTGATCCCGGTGCTGATCATCGGCCTAGGGGTCATGGCGTGGAGGAGAGGCAACAGGCTCGTAGGGGGCATCCTCGCGGTTATCGGCGGGTTCATGCTGCTCGGCAAGCTGTCCACGGTGATATTCTGGGTCGCGGTCATCGGGTTGATCTTGTTCGGGATCTCGATGCTCAGCAAACCGCGTAACCGGCCTTAACGCGTCGGTCGAAGGAGGATTTAGAACAAATGAGCGTGATTAAACGAGTAAGAGACATGACAGCAGCTACGTTAAACGATCGGCTCGAGAAGTCGGAGGATCCGGTGAAGCTGATCGATCAATTCCTCTGGGCCACGCACCAAGAGATTGTCCAGAGCGAGCAGCTCGAGCGGCAGTACGCTGCGCACACGGATCATCTGCTTCGGCAGTGGCGAGAAGCCGAGCAATGGAAGCAGCGGCGCGAGCAGCAAGCGATGACGGCGCTCCAGGCCGGCGAAGAAGCCGCGGCGAAGCTGGCGCTTCAGGAGAAGATGGCGCAGCAGGAGAAGGCGGAGCGTTACCGCGAGCTGTACGAGCAGAGCAAAGGCGAGCTGAACGAGCTGGAGCAGCTGCTGCAGGAGCTGCGCGACGAGTACCGGGCTGTGTACGACCGCAGGCAATTCTATATCGCCCGGATGGAATCGCTTCGGCTGCAGCAGCGGCTGAACGCAAGGTTCGGTCCCGGCGCGGGCAGCAGCCCGAACACAATGTTCCGCAAGCTGGACGACCGGCTGACTGACATCGAGCTGGAGACGAAGAGCCTTCGCGATCTGCGCCGGATGGGGCAGGAGATGGTCTATCAAGCCGGAACGGTTGTCCACGAGGCGATCGAGAAGGAGCTGCAGCAATTGAAGCGGAAGCTGGAACAAGGAGGCTAAACGAATGCGCAAGCTGTATCGTTCGACGCGCGACCGGAAAGTGTTCGGCGTCTGCGGCGGACTGGCAGAGTACTTAGGATTCGACGCTACGCTGCTTCGGATTCTGTTGATTGTCGTGACGATATTCTCGGGGGGCTCTCTCGTTATCGTATATATCCTGGCGGGACTTATCATTCCGCAGGAGCCGCACTTTGGCGGAGGAGCATTCGGCGGCGGCTGGAACGGCGGCGGCGGCTTCGGCGGCGGCAATGGCGGTAATGGCGGCTTTGGCGGCGGCGGTGGAGGCGGCGGCTTCGGCGGCTGGAATCCGCCCCCGCAATCGACGGGCTGGAAGCCGGGTACGCCGTGGCCGGGCCCTGGAGGCTCCGCGTCTGCGGGCACAGCAGGCGGCCCGGTTCGTCCGGAGCCCGCACAGGCGGGGGCGTCAAGAGCGTCAGCATCGCCTGCGCCGGAGCTGGATGCGATGATGGAGGATATCGAGAAGAAGGCGCTGCGGCGCGAGATTGAAGAGCTAAAGGCGAGAATCACCAAATTCGAGCAACAATCGAAAGGGGAAGAATGAACATGGGAGTATTTCAACGCGTGAAGGATATGACGAAGGCGTCGATTCACGAGCTGCTCGACAAATTGGAAGATCCGGTCGTCATGCTGAACCAATATCTCCGCGATATGGAGACGGAGATCCACGAGGCGGAAGTGACGGTCGCGAAGCAGATGGCCTCCGAGCGCCGACTGAAGCAGCGCCTCGACGAAGCGGCTCGTATCGGTGTCGAACGCGAAGCGCAAGCCGAGCAGGCGCTCCGCGCAGGCAATGAGGCGATTGCCCGCAAGCTGCTGGAGGAGAAGGTCTACTACGATCAGCAAGCGGCGAACTTGATCGAGCTGCATGCTCAAGCAAGCGAGCAAGTGAGCGAGCTGACGAGCCAGCTGCATGAGATGAAGGAGGAGTACTATAAGCTGCGCAACAAGCGCAATGAGCTGTCGGCGAGAGCTCAGATGGCCAAGGCTCGCAAGCAGATGGCGCAAGTCAGCTCGCTGCACGCCATTGAGAGCGGCAACGCTTCCCGCGGCTTCCACCGCATGGAAGAGAAGATCATGCAGCTGGAGGCGGAAGCCGACGTCGCCCGCCTGCCGGGATCGCCGCTACGTTCGGTAGGCGCCCCGATCGACGCCGAGAAGGCGTTCCGCGTCGACCAAGAGCTGGCTGCGCTGAAGAACCGCATGCAGCCGCCCGCATCGGCAGAATGAAGCCAGCGCTCCGTCTTGCCCTGGCCTCCGGCCGGGGCAGATTGAGCCGGAAGACCGTGCCAAGCGGCTGGCGTTAGCTAGCTCGAAGCTTGTCGCAGAAGGTCATTTGCCGCATAGGATAGATATGGTATGCTATCAAAGATACTGCAGGCCCAGGCCATAACGGAGCTAAGTTCCGTTATGGCTTTAGCCGTGGAGACGGAATATCGCGCGAGGAGGCGAGGTCCGACGTGAAGAGAGGTTCCAGTCATGCGTTGTTGTTCATCTGCGCCGGATGTTATCTCGCTCTCGGGGGGCTGGCTGGGTTTGCGACTGTGAATGCCATTCTTCTTCTATGGTTAGGAATTGACCGGTTCAGAAGAGACAGAAGCCGCCTTGCGCTGCTCGTCATTGCCATCTGCGTCCTGGTGCTTATCGTGAAGCAGATCCTGTTGATTCTCGTACTCGTTCTGGTCATCTTCGGACTATATTATCTGAAGGCAAGACCGCAGGACACAGCGGCTGCCGGCAATGGCGGAAGATTGGGAAGACAATATCAGTTCGCGCTGAGCATGAGGCTGGATCGGCATTCTTGGGTGCTTCATTCCCTCTCCAGCTGGCATGCCTTCGGCGAAGTGCGCATGGATCTGTCGATGGCGGTGCCTGAAGAGAAAGAGACGACCATCGTGCTGCAGGGCATCGTCGGAGATATCGAGCTGATCGTTCCGGAGGATTATGGCTTGGAAGTCGACGCTTCGGTCATGTTCGGACAGGCCCGGTTCCCCGACCGGACGGAAGGCGGCCTGTTCCATCGCGGTCATTGGCGCACGCCCGGTTACGATACCAAAGAGCAGAAAGTGAAACTCCAGTTGTTCTATCTCGTAGGCAATATTAGAATTCGGTCGATCTGAAGGGGGAATGGCACATGGTCTGGCGGCATATTGGCGAGTCTGTCTTATTCTCCCTCGGAATCGGCATCGTTGTCGTTTATTTGCTTCAAAGCCAAGGGTTGGCCGAGCCTTTTGAATCATGGACCACCATTATAACGTTCGGCTTGTCCGCTGTCGGCGCGCTGCTCGTCTCCGGCCTCGCCTTCGGAATCTATCGGAGCTATCCGATCCGCAACCGGATCGACACGCTTCGAGACGCGATGCTTATGCTGGAGAAGGGCAATCCGGTGCCGCAGCTGCCTTATATGGGCAAAGACGAGATCGGAAGGCTGTCTGAACAATTATCGCGCATCAGTTATAAGTGGGAAGAGCAAGTGGCCAGCCTGCAGCGGCTGTCCTCGAACAACACGGAGCTGGCGGCGAAGGCGCGCATGAGCGCCGTCGTAGAAGAGCGGCAGCGGCTTGCCCGGGAGCTGCATGACGCGGTCAGCCAGCAGCTATTCGCCATCTCGATGACGGCGACGGCAGTCGGCCGGACGCTCGATCAGGACTTCGAGAAGGCGAAGCGGCAGGTGAAGCTGATCGAAGAGATGGCGTCGGTCGCCCAATCGGAGATGAGGGCGCTGCTGCTTCACTTGCGCCCCGTTCACTTGGAGGGCAAGAAGCTGTCGCAGGCGATCCCCGAGCTGGTCGAGGAGATGCGCGCGAAGGTGTCGATGGACATCTTGCTCGATATGGATGAAGATCTCCAACTGAACAAAGGGATCGAGAACCACCTGTTCCGCATGGTGCAGGAGGCGATCTCCAACACGCTCCGCCATGCGAAGGCGACGAGGATGGACATCGCGCTTCAGATGCGCGGCGAAGCGGTTCGGCTGGCGATCAAGGACAACGGCGTCGGCTTCGACGTCATGGCCAAGAAGCAGACCTCATACGGCTTGGTCAGCATGGAGGAGCGGGTGAACGAGCTGGGCGGTTCACTGAACGTGGCGAGCGCGCCGGGCAAAGGAACAAGGATCGAAATTCGCGTGCCGATCATGGCCAAAGAGAGAGGTTGGGAAGATGGAGGAGCAGCAACCGATACGAGTACTGTTAGTTGACGACCACGAGATGGTCCGAATCGGGCTGGCAGCGGTTCTCGATACCGAGGAAGGGATCGAGATCGTAGGCGAAGCGGGCAACGGCTTGGACGGCCTTCGGCTCGCGAAGGCATACAAGCCCGATGTCGTGCTCATGGATCTCGTGATGGAAGGAATGGACGGCATCGAGACGACGCGCAGGCTGATGGAAGAGCAGCCGGATTGCAAGGTGATCGTGCTGACCAGCTTCCTGGACGACGAGAAGATGTACCCGGTCATTGAAGCCGGCGCATTCAGCTACCTGCTGAAGACTTCGCGCGCCTCGGAGATCGCCGACGCGATCCGGGCGGCCGGCCGGGGGCAGTCGGTGCTCGAATCGCAGGTCGCTTCGAAGATGATGAACCGGTTCCGCAAGCCGGCGCAGTCTTCTTCCGCGCCGCACGAAGAGCTGACGGACCGGGAGATGGAAGTGCTGCAGCTGCTCGCGCAGGGCAAGTCGAACCAAGAGATCGCGGACGAGCTGTTCATCGGCATCAAGACGGTGAAGTACCATATGACGAACCTGTTCGGCAAGCTGGGTGTCGAAGACCGCACGCAGGCGGCGATCTACGCGCATCGGCATGGGCTGGCGGAATGAGAAGCAGCGCAGGCAGGATGAGCTGTTCCAAGGATGATCGGCATCCGGGGAACGGCTTTTGTTTATAATCAGCGTTAGATGCGTGTATCCAGCAAGGCGCCTTTGGACTGCGGGGGGACGTGCTTCTCGCCTTGAGAAGTATACGTGATGAAGGCGTCCGGCGGCGAGGCGAGAGACGGGGCTTCGGAACGGATGCCGGCGTCAGGCTGCTGGGCGGCTGGAGACTTGGCAAGGCTGCCCTGTAGAAGATCGCGTTCATCGGCGAAAGGATGCGGAGGATAGAGCGGCGGTATTCGTTCAATCGGCGTATAGAGCGTGCGAACGGGACGAATCAGCATGCCAGGATCACTCCTTCCAAGTGCGGGCGTCTTCTTTATTTTACCAGATCATCTTCTGTTCCGAAAATAGCGCCGCTCTCCCGACGGATCATGATCGTTGTCGAGGAGGCGGCGCGTGCGTGCATGGATCGGCGGCGGCATCGTTACAGAAGCGTTATAGCAGCAGCACGGCGTCGATGGGCTTGATCGGCAGCACGACCCGGGGGCCGAACAGCGGAACAGGCGGGCCGAGGCCGATATAGCCCCATCCGTCCGCGCCTGCGAGGAGCATCGGCTCCTCGATTGTCCCTTCGCCGCCTGTCTTCGGCTTGCCGCCCGACGTCTTCGCCAATCGCCGCCCGGCTCCGCGTCCGCTGCGCTTCCGCCCGCGCTTGCGGCCTGGACGCACTTGCTGCGGGGATTCCGCCGCCAAGTCGTCCTCGCTGCCGTTCAGCACGACCTTGCCCTTCGAGCATCCGGTGAGGAAGCCGAAGTGGCGCGCGCCGTCGTTCATCACGATGCAGACGGGAAGTCCCTGCAGCTCCCGCAATTGCTCTTCGGTAACCGGCGATTCAGGTGGTTCCAGCATGACGTTCACTCCCTTGGGATAATCTAGACCAGTGTATTCACCCAAGGGCGAATGCGTATGGATAAGTACCCAGATGCCAAGTCTAGCCATAAATAGAAAAGGATTGCCGATTGTGATACACTACACTACAAAACACGTATCCTATCCTTAATGACGAAAGATGAGGATCTTCAGATGGACAAAACGTTGGATACCGCCGCCGCGGAAGGCGCGGTCTACTTCATTTTCGGCGCGACGGGCGACTTGGCCCGCCGCAAGCTGTTCCCGGCGCTGTACAGCCTGTACCGCGAAGGCAAGCTGGGCGACAGATTCGCGATCGTCGGGCTTGCCCGCCGGCCGCGCACGGACGAGCAGTTCCGCGATGACGTGCACGAATCGATTCGCGAATTCTGCCGTTACAAGCCTGCCGAGGGCGGCGAGTGGGCGGCCTTCGCCGAGCGGTTCAGCTACCATCCTCTCGATATTAGCAATGTGGACGGCATGCGGCAGCTTAGCGAGACGACGCAGGAACTCGAACGGCGCTATGAGATCCCGGGCAACCGGCTGTTCTATCTGGCACTGGCCCCGGATCTGTTCGGCACCGTATCCCGCACCCTGCGCGATGGAGGCATGCTGAACTCCCCGGGGTGGCACCGGCTCGTCATCGAGAAGCCGTTCGGGTATGACTACCCGTCGGCGGAACGGCTTAACGAGGAGATCCGGCAAGTGTTCCGCGAGGAGGAAGTGTTCCGGATCGACCATTACCTCGGCAAGGAGATGGTCCAGAACATCGAGATGATCCGCTTCGCGAATGCGTTCTTCGAGCCGCTCTGGAACGCAGGCCACATTGCGAACGTGCAGATCACGCTGGCCGAGACGGTCGGCGTCGAGGAGCGCGGCGCGTATTACAACAAGTCAGGCGCGCTGCGCGACATGGTCCAGAACCATATGCTGCAGATGTTGACGATGATCGCGATGGAACCGCCAAGCCGACTCGATCCGGAAGATATTCGCGATGAGAAGGTGAAGGTGCTGCGATCCATTCGCACCTTCTCTTCCCCCGAAGAAGTGCGCGCGAGGGTCATCCGCGGCCAATACGCGGAAGGATCGTCCAAGGGCAAGCCCCTCCCGGGCTACCGGCAGGAGGAATCGGTGCCGGCGGATTCGGCGACCGAGACGTTCTTCGCGGCCCGCATGTTCGTCGACAACTTCCGCTGGGCGGGCGTGCCCTTCTACGTCCGGACAGGCAAACGGCTTCCGGTGAAGTCGACCGAGATCGTCGTCGAATTCAAGAACGCGCCGCGCAACGTGCTGTTCGCCCGCAAGCAGGAGCTCCAGCCGAACCTGCTGGTCATTCGCGTCAATCCGATGGAAGGCATCTACATTAAGATTAACGCTAAGAGGCCCGGCAATGAGATGACGATCCAGCCGGTCGTGATGGAATATTGCCAGAGCTGCCTCGTCGGCATCAATACGCCGGAGGCTTATGAACGGCTGATCTTCGACGCGGGCAGAGGGGATTCGACCTACTTCACGCGCTGGGACGAGCTGGCTGCCGCCTGGCAGCTGGTCGATCCGATCGCGGCGGCCTGGCGGAACAACGAATCCGAGCTTCACTTCTATCCGGCCGGCACGTGGGGGCCGGAGCAAGCGGACGCGCTGCTGCGCGAGGACGGCTTCCGCTGGTGGCCGGTGAACGGGGAAGAGGAAGACAACGTCGTCTGGGTCACCAATTCGAAGCCGCAGTGACGACGGAGGAATGGAACGAGCCTTAGCGACGAGTGCCATAGCATGAACCAAGCAAGTCCCGAGCGGTCGGCCGTTCGGGGCTTGTTTGGTTATGGTCATTTTTAGAAAGAAAAAATATTCCACAAAACAAAAATAAAAAGGAGAAATATGCTTTCTATAATCTGGAGATATGCTATAATCAATCCAATAATGTCACGTCGTAAGAATTTAACATTACGTGACATGGAATTTATATGTAATTATTAAAGGGATGAAAGGGTGCAAGCAGAGATGAAGAGATCCGCCAAAGTTATGCTGTTCGGCACGCTCGCAGGAATGACGATCGCCATGACCGCATGCTCGAGTAACAACAATGAGGGCTCGCCTTCTGCCAACGGAAACGACGGAAATACGTCCGCGAATGAACCGGTTACGCTGGAATTCTGGACCATCGCGCTGCAGCCGAAATTCAACGATTACTTCAACGCCTTGTTCGCCGACTATGCGAAGACGCATCCGAACGTCACGATCGATTGGAAGGATTATCCGCTCGACGCGATTCAGAGCAAACTGCTGGCCACGGCCGCCGGCGGGGATGCGCCCGATGTCGTCAATCTCAATACGGAGTTCGCCAATCAGCTCGCCTCCAAAGGCGCGCTCGCCGATCTGGGCAGCCTGATCAGCGAGGAGACCAAGAGCGCTTACTTCGACGGAATCTTCAACTCTACCGTATTCGATGGCAAGCCGTATGCGTTCCCTTGGTATACCGGCACCCAAGTGCTCTATATGAACAAGAGCCTGGTAGAGAAGGCGGGGCTCGATCCGGCTAATCCGCCGAAGACGAAGGAGGAGCTCTACGAGTGGGGACGCCAGATTAAGGAGAAGACCGGCGCCGCCGGCTACGCGACGCAGTTCTCGGCGAATCACTTCCCGAGCGAAGACATCCCGATTCTGAATGAAGACCGTACGGCTGCCGCCTTCAATTCCGACGCCGGCGTCGCCGTTATCCAGAACCTGAAGGACTTGGTCGATGAGGGCATCATCCTGAAGGACGACGCCAACTTCGACAAGCAGATTCAATACTATGCCAGCGAGCAAGTGGCGTTCGAGCTGTCCGGACCGACGTTCATCAACTTCATCAAGACGGCGGCGGAGGATGTCTATAATAACACGATCGCGGTTCCGCTCCCGACAGGCAAAGGCGATCTGCGCTACTCCAACTCGATGAACATCGTCGTGCCGAAGGGCTCCTCGCATCCGCAGGAAGCGGCCGACTTCGCGGCGTTCCTCACGAACGCGGACAATCAGACGGCCTTCTCCAAGATTGCCAATACGCTGCCGTCCACGAAGAAGTCGATCGAGGATCCGTTCTTCACGCAATCCGACAATACGCTGGAAGCGCAGGCCAAGATCGCCTCGGCGCAAAGCTTGGACAAAGCGCAGGAGTACTTCCTCGGCGTGCCGAACGCTTCGGATATCAACACGGCGATCAACCGCAAGCTGCAGGAGATCATTCTGAACGGAGCGGACGTCAAGTCCTCGCTGGACGCAGCTGCCGCCGAAGTGAACGACGTTCTGAAGAACGCCGAGAATTAATGCGTTAAGGGGGCGGCTGGAGCCGCCCTTCAAATTAGCTCCGGGTGGTGACGACGATGCGCTTCAAGAGGCTGCATTCCGATACCTTCTCGGCCTGGTCGTTCATGGCGCCGGGACTGATCCTTCTAGCCATTTTCGTCGTATGGCCGATTGTCTACAGCATCCCGCTCTCGTTCACGAACTACTCCGTGATCGGAGAGACCAAGTACGTCGGAATCGATAATTTCGTCCGCGCCTTCAAGGACCACAACTTCCTCATCTCGCTGTGGAACTCGCTCCTGTATGTGATTGTCGTGCCGTTCATTCAGGTATTCTCGATTCTGATGGCGATTCTGGTGAACAGCAGGCTTCCCGGCATCTCGGCGTTCCGCACGGCGTATTACATCCCCGTCGTCACGTCGATGGTCGCGGTAGCGCTCATGTGGAGCTGGATGCTAAGCAACAACGGGCTGGTGAACTACGTGCTCATGGAGCTCGGCATCATTCACGAGAAGGTCGGCTGGCTGTCGAGCAGCGATACGGCGCTGTACGTTCTCATGTTCATTACGATGTGGAAGGGCCTTGGCTACTACATGATGCTGTATTTGGCCGGGCTGCAGGCGATCCCGTCCGATCTGTATGAAGCGGCGATCGTCGATGGGGGAACGAGGTTCCAGATTATCCGCAAGATTACGATTCCGCTGCTGAAGCCATACGTGTTCTTCTGCAGCCTCATCTCGGTCATGGGAGCGGTTCGCGTGTTCGACGAGGTGTTTGTCTTGACCAAGGGCGGACCGGGAACGTCGACGCTGACGTCCAGTCTATACATTTATCAGGAAGGAATTGGGGAGTTCAACTTCGGCTACGCTTCGGCCCTCGGGTTGATCGTCAGCATCCTGATCGCACTGCTCAGCATCGCGGTCTTCAAGTTCAATCAAAAAGGCGGTGTCAATCCCTATTGATGAACGATATGAAGCGCGCCGTACTGAAGCCGGTCAGCTACACGGCAGGTTACCTGATGCTGGCGCTGCTGGCGATATTCATGATGGGTCCGTTCCTGTGGCTGCTCAGCGTGTCTCTCATGCCGGGGAAGAATATCTTCTCATTCCCGCCGGCGATCTTCCCGACCTTCATCGACTTTAAGAATTATGCGGAAGTGTGGGAATTCATCGACTTCCCGAGGTATATCGGCAATACGGTCTTGATCGCGGTATGCGGCGTGCTAGCCAATATCATCTTGGCATGCCTGACCGGCTACCCGCTGGCGATGTTCCGATTCAAGGGCCGATCCTTCGTGTTCGGATTCCTGATCGCGACGATGATCATCCCGTCCTCGACGGCGCTAATCGTGCATTATTTGACGATCCGCGCATTCGGGCTGCTCGGCACTTATGCCGGCGTCGTGCTGCCTTCGGCGGCGGCGGTGTTCAACATCTTCCTCATGCGGCAGACGTTCATGGGCGTTCCGGGCGAGATCCGCGACTCGGGCAAGATCGACGGGGCGTCGGAATTTCTCATCTGGCGGAGGCTGATGCTGCCGATGGTGAAGCCCGGCATCGCGGTCATCGGGCTGCTCGAGATGATGTCGTATTGGAACAGCTTCCTGTGGCCGATCGTGGTGCTCGACGACCCGGCGAAGTATCCGCTGGCGTCCGCGCTGACGTATCTGAACGGTCAATTCTCCTACAACTTCGGCTGGATCGCGGCGGGGACGATCATCTCGGTGCTGCCGATTATTCTCGTGTTCCTGTTCACGCAGCGATATTACATGGAGGGCATCTCCGGCGCTGTCAAGGGCTAAGAGGGCCGAGAGAAGGCTGGGATGTCTCGTGTTCGAAAAGGAGGATGGCCATGTCCGGCACGATGAATCGGCCTGGGCGCAAACCGAAGATCGTCTATTTGCCGCTGGATGAGCGGCCCTGCAATTATGAATTCCCGTATCTGCTCGCCAAGGATTCCGCGGTGTCGCTCGTTCGCCCGCCGTTGCCGCTGATGGGGCGCAAGAAGCAGCCCGGCGATACGGACGGGCTGTGGGCGTGGCTCGAAGCGGAATGCGCGGACGCCTACGGCGCGATCGTCTCGCTGGATACGCTGCTGTACGGCGGCATCGTGCCTTCGCGGCTGCACAGCCTTGATGCTGAGGCGTGCGAAGCGCGCATCCGCCGCTTGCGCGAGCTGAAGCGGAGCCATCCGCGGCTTAAGCTGTTCGCGGTACATCTCATTATGCGCTGCCCGCAGTATTCGATCGCGGACGAGGAGCCGGACTATTACGCCGATTGGGGGCGAGAACTGTTCCTCAGCGGTTATCTCAGGCATAGACAAGAGCTGGGGCTCGCTTCTGAAGAGGAAGCGGCGGAGCTGGCCCGCATCGAAGCGGCGTTGCCCGAGGAGGTGCGGGATGACTACTTAGGCCGCCGCGCGGTTAACGCCGAGGCCAACAAGGCGGCGGTCGCCAGCGCGGCGGCGGGCGTGATCGACTTCCTCGTCATTCCGCAGGACGATTCCGCGCCCTATGGCTGGACGGCGAAGGACCAGGAGCTCGTGCGCGAGGAGATCGCCCGATGTGACGCCGAGCTTCGGACACTTATGTATCCTGGCGCAGATGAGGCCGGCTGCACGCTGCTGGCGCGCATGCTCAACGAGCTGCACGGAAGAGCGCCGCTCGTCTATCCGCGGCTGTCCAGCGCCAACGGGCCTTACTTCACGCCGATCTATGAGGATCGCCCCTTCTTCGAGAGCTTGAAGGCGCATATTCTGGCGGCCGGCGGCCATACGGCGGCAAGCGCGGAGGAAGCGGATCTGCTGCTGCTGGTCAATACGCCGGGAGGCGCGATGAAGGAGGCGGTGACGCAGCGCTATCCTTACGCGGACGACCAAGTGCTGCGAAGCTTGGTCGAGCTGGTCGAATACGGCGCGTTCGCGTTAGAGCGCTACGGCAAGCCGATCGGCGTCGCCGATGTCGCCTACGGCAACGGCGGCGATCTGCTGCTGCTGAAGCTGCTGCGGCAGAAGGGGCTGCTGTTCCGGCTCGGCGGCTATGCCGGCTGGAACACGAGCGCGAATTCGCTCGGCACCGTCCTCGCGCAGCTCATGTTGTTTTCGATCTATGGACCAACGCAGGGACACCTGGATTTTCTGGCGCTGCGTTACGTGGAAGACTTCGGCTATTGTTCGAGCGTTCGCAGGGCGATCGCGAACGGACCCATCCGCGAGCTGGGCCTCGATTACTTCGCGGTAGACGGCCAGCGGGGCAAGGCGGCCGAGCTGGTCAGAGAAGCGTTGACTCGGTTCGCGAACGAGCATATCAATCACAAGTCGGAATATCGGGTTGCCATAACGGATTGCTACATGCCCTGGAGCCGCATGTTCGAGACGGGGTTAGAGGTGAAGGCGGTCCGGAACCGCGACTAGCGGCGGCCCGCATAATCGGCGTGCAAGGGAGAGGACAGCGATGAATCTATTGGAACGAGTCCGGCACGGCATTATCGTATCCTGCCAGGCGTTGCCGGATGAACCTCTGCACGGCTCGGCTATGATGGCACACATGGCGAAGGCTGCGGAGCAGGGCGGAGCCGTTGGCATCAGAGCCAATACTGGAGAGGATGTCCGAGCTATCAAGCGAGCGGTATCGCTGCCGGTGATCGGCATCGTGAAGCGGGAATATGAAGGTTCGGAGGTGTATATCACCCCGACGTCCAATGAGGTAGACGAGCTGGCGGAAGCAGGCGCGGACATGATCGCGTTCGACGCGACGAGGCGCAAGCGTCCGGCAGGCCAGACGTTGGAGAGCCTGATCGCCTATATGCGGTCGCGGGACATTCTCATGATGGCGGATGTATCGACGCTGGAGGAAGCGGTGTATGCCGAGAAGCTGGGCGTGAATTGCGTATCGACGACGCTCTCGGGCTATACGTCTTACTCGCCGACTGGCGGAGGGCCCGACTTCGGGCTCGTGGAGCAGGCGGCGAAGAAGCTGCGGCTGCCGCTGTTCGCTGAAGGGCGGATCGAGACGCCGGAGCAGGCGCGGCAGATGCTGAGCCTAGGCGCGCACTGCGTCGTCATAGGCTCGGCGATTACCCGCCCGCAGCTCATCACACAGCGGTTCGCAGCCGCAGCCACTAAGGGGAGTGCGCAATCGCATGGACATGAAGTTAAGAATTAACTCGTATTATCCATCGCTGACCAAGTCGGAGCAGAAAGTAGCGGACGGCGTGATGGGCGGCGCTGACGATCTAATCTATCATTCGGTGACGGAGCTGGCGGAGATATCGGGCGTCGGCGAGACGACGGTCATGCGGTTCTGCCGCAAGATTGGCTTCAAGGGCTATCAGGACTTCAAGCTGGCGCTCGCCCAGGATCAGCGCGACAAGAAGGCGGATGAGGCGGAGGCAGGAGCTGACGGCGACTTCACGCAGCTGGTCTACCGCGAGACGATGGGCATTCTTCAGGACAGCATGAGCCTGCTGAACAAGGAGAAGCTGGAGCAGGTCATCGACTTGATCGACAAGGCAAGGCACGTTCAATTCTTCGGCGTGGGCGCCTCGGGCGTGACCGCGCAGGATGCCAAGACGCGGCTGCTGCGGATCGGTAGACGCGCGGAAGCGGTCAATGACGCGCACATCCAAGCGATGATGGCCGTCTCGATGGGCGAAGGCGACGTCGCCTTCGGCATTAGCTTAAGCGGCAGCACGATCGACACGAACGACATCCTGATGAAGGCGAAGCAGAGCGGCGCGGCCGTCATCGCAATGACGAACTATGCCAAGTCGCCGATTACGTCGATCGCCGATCTTGTGCTGCTGACCGCCGGCAAGGAGTCGCCGCTTGAAGGCGGTTCGATCGGGGCGAAGATCTCGCAGCTGTTCCTGATCGATCTTATCTGCGAGGGGCTGGCGCGCAAGGATGTGGCGCGGGCGAAGGCGATGAAGGAGAAGACGGCGCGCGCTGTCATCGACAAGATCTATTAAGACGGCGGGCGGCCGCCGGTGAGGGAGGTCGGCTCGATTGGCGAAGGTCATCGGCATCGATATCGGCGGCACCTCGATCAAGGGCATCGTCGCCGACGGCAGCGGGCGGGTATGCCTGCGCGATCAAGCGGCGACGAACGCTGCGGGTGGACGCGAAGCGATTCTAGCCGCGGTGGAATCGTTGGTTGCGCGGTTGCGGAACGGATGCCCGGAGGCGGAGGCGATCGGCATCGCCACCGCAGGGCGCGTGAATGCGGATGCCGGCGTTGTCTTCTATGCGACGGATAATCTGCCCGGCTGGATGGGGATGGAGCTGAAGCCGTGGGCCGAAGCACGATTCGGATTGCCGGCAGCGGCGGAGAACGACGGCAACGCGGCGCTGCTGGGCGAAGTATGGCTGGGAGCGGGCGTAGGCAAGAAGCACCTGATCATGCTGACGCTCGGCACCGGCGTCGGCGGCGCCAACATGTCGGACGGCGAGCTGGTGCGCGGCGCCCGCTGGAGCGGAGGCGAATGGGGACACAGCGTGCTCGTCCCCGGCGGGCTGATCTGCAACTGCGGCCGGCGCGGCTGCTTGGAGCAGTATGTGTCTGCGACGGCGCTCGCGCGGATGGCGGGCGAGGCGGCCGGCAAGCGATACGCCGGCAGCCGCGAGGTGATGGCGGATGCCGCCGCTGGGAACGCCGCCGCCTTGGAGGCGGCCGCGCGGCATGCGCAGTGGCTGGCGCTGGCGATCGGCAGCCTGCAGGAGGGCTTCGATCCGGAGGCGTTCATTATTGGCGGCGGATTTGCGGCAGCGGGAACGCCATGGTGGGCGATGCTTGAGCAGGCGCTGAAGGACTCGCGCTCTCCCGCCGCCGTGCTGCCGGCGAAGCTGGGCGGAGATGCTGGCGCTTATGGCGCGGCGGCTCTTGCGCTCCGGCGGCTGGGTTGCGCGGGCGAGACAGCAGAAGCGGTAAAGCGCGATTGAAGCAGGTTATGCTGCTGTATAGGCGAGGCAATGATTGAAGCGGATAGGAGAGGATCGAAGATGCGGCAGGAGCTGAAGGCGGACGTTATTATTATCGGCGGGGGCGTAGGCGGAACGGCGGCGGCGCTGGCAGCGGCCGAGGCGGGCATGCGGGTCATCCTCACCGAAGAGACGGACTGGATCGGCGGCCAACTGACCGCACAGGCGGTGCCTCCGGATGAGCACAGGTGGATTGAGCGGGATATGGGAGCCACGGCGGCTTATCTATCCTTCCGCAATCGCGTCCGCAGCTATTATCGCGACAACTATCCGCTCGCCGAGCAGGCGAAGAACGATCCGCTGCTGAACCCCGGCCAAGGCTGGGTGAGCCGGCTCTGCCATGAGCCGCGAGTCGCGCTGCGCGTGCTGGAGGATATGCTCGCGCCATTCGTCAACAGCGGGCGGGTCGATATTCGGCTCGGTTGCGCGCCGGTCGAAGCGCGAACCGAAGGCGACCGCGTGGTGTCGGTGACGGTGCGCCGCATTCGCGGCGATGGCGGCCTGCGGGGCAGCGAAGAATATACGCTGAAGGGCGCGTATTATCTCGATGCGACGGAGCTTGGGGATCTGCTGCCGCTGACCGGAACGGAATTCGTCAGCGGAGCGGAAGCCCGCGGCGACACGAATGAGCCGCATGCGCCGGAGCAGGCCGATCCGCTTGATATGCAAGCCATTACGCACGTTGCGGCGCTGGATTATGCGGAAGGCGGAACGTTCACGATTCCGAAGCCGGAGCAATATGATTTTTGGAAGAGCTACCGCCCCTTCTATTCTCCTTATCCGATGCTTAGCTGGGAGACCGTCAATCCGGAGGATGTGACGAAGACGAAGAGGTTCACGCTGTTCCCGAACGATCGGGGGATCGTGTCGCTGTGGGATTACCGCCGCATCGTCGAACCGAGGCAGCTGGATAAGCCGCTGTACGACGGTCCGGTCTCGCTGCTCAATTGGCCGCAGAACGATTATTTCCTGGGGCCGATCATCGGCGTGCCGGAGCGTGAACGGAGCGAACGGCTGGAGGCTGCGCGGCAGCTGACGCTGTCGCTCGTCTATTGGCTGCAGACCGAAGCGCCTCGGCTGGATGGCGGGACCGGGTATCCGGGACTGCGGCTGCGCGGCGACATGCTCGGCACATCCGACGGGCTGGCGAAGTCGCCCTATATTCGGGAGAGCAGGCGCATCCGGCCGGTATACCGGATTACCGAAGCGGATGTCAGCGCCGAATGCCGCGGGAGGCTGGGAATCCGGCGTTATGAGGACAGCGTCGGCGTCGGAAGCTATGCGCTAGACGTACATGTCACAACGGTGTCGCGGCGCGGCTATTATATTCCGAGCCTTCCCTACGAGATTCCGCTAGGCGCGCTGCTGCCGATCCGGATGACGAATCTGCTGCCCGCCTGCAAGAATATCGGCACCACACAGGTGACGAACAGCTGCTATCGGCTGCATCCGACGGAATGGAATATCGGGGAAGCGGCAGGCTCGCTGGCGGCGTATGCGATCCGGCATGGCGTTCTGCCCCGCGATGTCCGGTGCGATGCGCCGCACCTGAAGAGATTCCAGCAGCAGCTCGCCGGCCGAGGCGTGCAGCTGCATTGGCCGGAAGAAGCGGAAGCCGAAGCGATGCTCGGGCTGGTGTAACGCCGAGCAGCCGTTACGGATCGGCTAACAAAGCGAAGCTGCAGCAGAGAACGGCTCGATATTGAACCGCGTAACAGAGAAGGGTTCGACATTGAACCGCGTGACTGAGAACCGCGTGACAGCGGGCAGCAGCATAGGGGGACATGATAGACGGAGAGCGTTACAAAGATGGGCGGAATTGTCGAAACCGCGAAGGGTTATACCAACTGTCGGGAGGGAAATATTGATGAGAGCCAAGCTGCTGCTGCAAGTTGTGCTAATCGGAACCCTAATGACGGGCGCCACGGCATTCGCCGAAGGCGAGAAGGTTCCCGTTGAGACGTTGAAGCCGGCCGTTCATATGGACAAGCCCGAATTGACGGGCACAGGCGGAGCGCTGATTCTGAGCGATTCGCCGGAGTCCCCGAAGACCGAAGGCGCATATTACCGGGATACGGTAACAGGGCAATTCCGCGTCTTCTGGCATCACCAGAACCGAACAGGCGCCGAGCTGAACGTCGCCGTCGCGGTGACCAACACGAGCAGCGAACCTGTGATGCTGTTCACGGAAGGCGCAGGCGCGGCCGTGGATTATTCCCCGGCTGTCGCCGGCCAGATCGCGCTGGAGGAGTATATGAAGACGGACCGCCGCCGACAGCTGGCGGCAATCCTGCAGCCGGGCGACAATTATTATTTAGCCCTTCAGGCTCCTGATCCGTACACGGTCAGCGGCATCGCGACGTTCGATGCGGTCAGCCAGCATGCGCATCTCCCGGCTTCGGTGACGGTAACGACGCTTGGCTATGCCGGCGAGCAGCCGGCCCACCCCGAGCTGGAGCCCATCCTGCCCGGCGACGTTCACGTGCGCGGCACGTTCCCGCACTACGACAGGTCGGGCACGCTGCAGTATGATACCTCCGACGGCAACGCGCTCATCCGCATCGATTCGGCGGCTTCGGGGCCATGGAGCGACGCCCTTCCAGGCGAATATGAGGAGGGCTACAATGCGGTCGACGGCGGTACGGTTATCAACAACGGCAACTATGGCGTGTTGTATCGGCTCTCCTTCGTCATTAATAACGAGATGGACGAGAATCGGTTGATCTCGGTGTACGAGAATCCGTCCGGCGGAGCGGGCAACTATGTCGTCGGCTGGAACGGCAAGCTATTCGAAACGCCTTACCTTACTTACAATGACGCCTGGAAGATTACCGATCTCAAGGTGAATAAGCGGAGCAAGATCTTCGAGGGAGAACTCAGCCTGCCTGGCGGCGCCGCCGGACCCCAGGTGTTCTATTTCACGAACAGCCCGGATTGACGTAGAACCGTTCTGCGCGCGTATCTTCGTTTAACCGGCATCTGAGTTCTAGCGTAACGGTTGACCTGCTGCGTTTGCTCCAGCCCTTCGCGGTTTCGACAATTTCGTCCACTCAGCAGCCCTCCCGGGATTCCGGGAGGGTTGTTACGTAATTTTACTATTTCCGGCTTTACAACGTAACAGTGTTATGTTACATTATCAGCAAGGATGGTGAAACAATGTGACGGATCGCGAATTGATCTCCAAGAAAGACTTGCTCGAGATGACGGGAATCTCCTACGGACAGCTGTACCGCTGGAAGCGGAAGCAGCTTATTCCGGAGGATTGGTTCATCCGCAAATCCACCTTCACAGGCCAAGAGACGTTCTTCCCGAAGGATTTGATTCTGGCGCGGATCGACCGAATCTTGAATATGAAGGAAGATTTGTCGCTCGATGAGCTGGCCGGCAAGCTGTCGCCGATGCTGTACGATATTCGGCTGCGCAAAGACGAGTTGGTGGAACGTAACATTGTTTCGTTATTGGTGATGGAGCGTTTCGGCGCGAAGGACCCGGACGATACCGTGTACTCGTTCGAACAGACGCTGGCTTTCTACACGGCCGATCAGCTGCTTCAGACGGGCGAGATGAATCTGGACGAAGCGGAGATGCTCATTCGGACGATGAAGGAACACTTTCCGAGGTTCGAAGGCAAGCCGTGCGAGCTGCTGTTCATCCGCAAGATGGGCGTATCGACGCTCCTGCTGCTCTCCCTGCCCAACGAGACACACTTGGAGAATACGGCGAAGCTGGTCTCCCGGATGAATCTGGCCGAATGCGCAGAACAGTTGCAAATGAAGCTTACTTAGGAGGGTATGGAATGAATCAGGCGAATCAAGATTCTCTTCAGGATCTGAGCATTAGCGGCATCGGCGGCGCAGCGGGCGGCGTGTACAAGAGTATCCATCTGGACGGTGTGTGCAAGGTGCTCGCAGATGTGGAGGCGGAGACATTCGAAGCGAACGGCGTCATTACGGCGCGCGGGAACGTGCAAGCGAAGAAGATCGATATCAATGGGAAAATGAGGATCGAAGGCGGGCTCCGTTCCGGCAGCGCCCGCATCGACGGCATGCTGCGCGTAGAGAGCGGAGTGTATGGCGAACAGCTGAATATGAACGGCATGCTGACTTGCGGCGCCGATTGCACAGCCGAGAAGTTCGATGCGCGTGGATGCGTAGACATCAAGGGGCTGCTGAGCGCGGATTCCATCGACGTTGAACTGCAGGGCAAATGTACGGCCAGAGAGATCGGCGGCGAGCAGATTCGCATCACCAAGGGACCGGGGAACAGATGGGCTTGGCTGCTGAAGTGGGCCATTCCGCGGCTTGTCACGCAATTCGAGACAGAGCTCATTGAAGGAGACGTGATCGAGCTGGAGCATACGGCGGCTGCCGTTGTGCGCGGCAATCGCGTGAAGATCGGCAAAGGGTGCACGATCGGCAGGGTGGAGTATCGGTCCGAGATCGACGTGCACCCGCAGGCGAAGGTGAGCGAGCAAGTTCAAGCCTGAGCTGCCGGGATAGACCGGGGCTGCCAGGAAGCCAGCTTATATGCTTATAGAGGAGGAAGCAAGATGAGTGAGAGTATGCGGTTAATTGGCACGACCCGATCGAACGGCGGCAAGTTCGGCAACGTCAAGATCGTCGGCGAGAGTGAGCTGATCGGACAGACCGAATGTGAATCGCTGGTGTGCACGGGCACCTCGCAGGTCAAGGGGGATCTGAAGGCAGGCACCGTGAAGCTGACAGGCGAGCTGGACGTGGAAGGCTGCTTGTCTGCGCGAAGAGCGGTAATTACGGGCCAGGCGAACGTTCGCGGCAATTGCCGAGGCGAGAACTTCAAGCTAATGGGCGAGCTAATGGTGGAAGGCGACTTCGAGAGCGAAGCGTGCATGGTGACCGGCGCCGTTAAGGTAAGAGGACTGTTGAACGCGGAGAAGCTGGAGATCCGGCTGCACGGATCCTCGGATGCTGCGGAGATCGGCGGCGGGACGATCTTGATTAAGCCCTCGCGCGGGCATCGATTGAAGAGGGTGTTCGCCTTCGGCCAGTCTCCGATTCTGAGAGCCAATACGATCGAAGGCGACCGTCTCGATCTGGAATATACGAAGGCGAAGGTCGTTCGCGGCAACGAGGTTCGAATCGGACCCGGCTGCGAGATCGAACGCGTGGAGTACCGGCAGTCGCTGGCCCGGGGCAAAGGCGCGCAGATCGGCGCGGAGCATAAGATTGATTCTTAATCGGGAGGGCACCATTCCATGGCTATCAAGCGCAACAGGATTGGCTTGATTCTCGCCGGGCTCATGCTCGGCATCTTCGTCGCGGCGATCGACAACACGATCGTATCGACGGCAATGGCGACCATTGTCTCCGACCTCGGCGGGATGGAGAAGTTCGTCTGGGTCACCTCGGCTTATCTCGTGACCGAGATGGCCGGCATGCCGATCTTCGGCAAGCTGTCCGACATGTACGGGCGCAAACGATTCTTTGTTCTCGGCATCGTGTTGTTCCTGGCCGGTTCGGTGTTGTGCGGCACGGCGACGAACATCGTCGAGCTGAGCATCTATCGCGCGATTCAAGGCATCGGCGGCGGCGCGCTTGTGCCGATCGCGTTCACGATTCTATTCGATGTCGTCCCGATGGAGAAGCGGGGCAGCATGTCGGGCATCTTCGGAGCGGTGTTCGGCACCTCCAGCTTGTTCGGTCCGCTGCTCGGCGCGTACATCGTGGATCATATCGATTGGCGCTGGATCTTCTATCTTAACCTTCCCCTTGGGCTTCTCGCGCTTGTCCTCATTCTATTCCTCTACAAGGAATCGCTGCAGCATGCCAAACAGAGAATCGACTGGTGGGGAGCGGCGACGCTCGTCGGCGGAGTCGTCTGCCTCATGTTCGCGCTCGAGCTGGGCGGCCAGCAGTATGCTTGGGATTCCACGCAAGTCATCTCGCTGTTCGCCGGAGCGGCAGTTCTAATCGCAGCCTTCTTCATCGCGGAGGCTAAAGCCGAGGAGCCGATCATCTCGTACGCCATGTTCCGCCGGCGGCTGTTCGCGGCGAGCACGATCAGCGGCTTGCTCTACGGCGCAGGCTTCATCACCTTCGCCGTCTACATTCCGATCTTCGTGCAAGGAGTGAACGGAGGCTCTGCGACGAGCTCCGGCCTCATTCTGCTGCCGATGACGCTCGGCTCGGTCGTATCGGCGCAGGTCGGCGGATTCCTAAGCACGAAGATGAGCTATCGCAAGATTATGATAGGCTCCGCGCTTATTTTCACCCTAGGTGCGGTTCTGCTCGCGACATTGACGCCCGACACCTCCAAGTGGCAGCTCGCCTCGTACATGATCGTGGTAGGACTGGGCGTCGGCTTCTCCTTCTCGGTGCTCAGCATGGCGGGGATGCATGGCTTCGATGAGCGGCAGCGGGGCTCGGCGAGCTCGACCCTGTCATTCGTCCGCTCGCTCGGCATGACGGTGGGCTTGACCATCTTCGGTATCGTGCAGCGCAACGAGCTGGGCGCCAATCTGGCGAACGCATTCAGCGGAATGCCGGGGGGCGCGCCAAGCGGCGATTCGTTCGGCAACATTCGCGAGTCGCTGACTTCGGAGAAGCGTGCTGCGATCCCGAAGGATGTGCTGGATCGAATCGTCGACGCCATGAGCTCTTCCATCACGACGATGTTCCTGTGGGCGATCATTCCCGCTGCGCTGGCGATCGTCGCGGTCATGACGATGGGCAAGGAACGCATGCTGCTTCCGCCTAAAGCGCAGAAGGCCGGCGGGAAGCCGGGCGGCCAAGCGTCTGCCTCGGCAGCGGAATCCAAATAAGAGAATAATCCTATTGAACCCAGTTCATATTGAGTTCACACTCGGCTCGTAATCTAGGTGTCGCACGGAGAGGCCGACAGGAGAAACAATAGAGGGTCTCTTCAGGAAACCTGGATATGGGGTGGCTAAAGTTGGTTTACGCAAAAGGCAATAATAAAGTGCTTGTGCTGATCGGTCTTCTGATCGGCCTTATCTTCTCGGAGCTGGACGAGACGGTCGTCTCCACGGCAATGCCGACGATCGTCCGCGAGCTGCACGGCCTGTCGCTCATGGGTTGGGTGGCCGGCATCTACATGCTGTCGCTGACGATGTTCATGCCGATTCTCGGCAAGCTGGCGGATCTATTCGGTCGGAAAAAAGTTTATCTTACCTGCGTCGGTCTGTTCATCGCCGGTTCGATCGTCTGCGGCCTAACGCCGTCGATGACGGTGCTGCTGATCGGACGCGGCATTCAAGGCATTGGCGCCGGCGGCATGATGCCGCTCGCGATGGTGATTATCGGCGACACGTTCCCGCTGGAGCAGCGGGCCAAGGTTCAGGCCATGATCGGACCGGTCATGTTCCTGCCGCAGCTGCTCGGCCCGACCGTCGGCGGCTATCTCGTGGGCCACGTCAACTGGCATTGGGTGTTCTTGATCAACATCCCCGTCGGACTGCTCGCGGCGGCGGTGCTCGCCATCGGCATGCGGGAAGCGCGCGGGGAAGAGAAGCGGTCAATCGATTGGGCCGGCGCGTTCACGATGATGGTAGCCTTGCTGTCGCTGCTGCTCGCACCTGTGCTGGTCGATAACCGTGGCCTTAGCTGGTCTTCTCCATGGGTCATCGGACTGTTCGTGCTGTCGGCTCTGCTCTTCACCGTGCTCGTCTTCATCGAGAAGCGGGCGAAGGAGCCGATTCTGCCGCTGCACCTGTTCAAGAATCGCACCGTCGTTGTCCTGTCGCTGTTCGTCTGCGTCTTGATGCTGGGTCTGATGGGCGGCATTCAGATGTTCCCGTTCTTCGCCCAGAACGTCATGGGGCTGACGCCGACCGGATCGGGGTATCTGAACATCGCGTTCATGGCGAGCGCGATTCCGGTCAGCATCCTGATCGGCTTCCTGATCACGCGGGTGGCTTACCGCACCTTGTTCATCGTCTCGTTCACGCTGCCGATCATCGGCATGTACCTGCTCTCGCAGGTGGGAGTCGATACGTCCGTTCTCTATATTATCGTGACGTTCCTCATTATGGGCTTCGGCATGGGCGCGCTGTTCGGCGGCGACAACCTGATCGTGCAGGAGTCCGTCGAGAAGAAGCATAGCGGCGTCGCGCTGTCGTTCGTCCAGCTGTTCCAGACGGTCGGCATGACGATCGGCATGAGCGTGTTCGGCAGCTTGCTGGCGAGCCAGATCAAGGGCGGCGTCATGAAGCTGAGCGATCAGCTGCCCGAAGGCTCGGCCGAGACGATCGCGACGGGCGGCATTCCGCAGGGGTTGGATCCGAGCGTTACTTTGAAAGTGCAAGAGGCGTTCTCGCACGCATTCCAGAACATCTTCACCATTGGGCTTGGGTTCGCCGTCGCGGCGTTCGTCATCGTCTGGTTCCTGAAGCACGAAGTGCTGAAGAAGAAGGAAGAGAACGAGGATGGGGAAGCGGAGAAGATCGCAGCCGCTCCTGTGGAAGCTTAATATGGAAGGACGAAGCGGACCGCCTATGTGCGGTTCGTTTTGGCTATCCGGAGGCACAATGTGTGCTATAATGGAAGCTGCCATTTTCCTAAGGAAGGAACTTTGACTCTATGACTCAGACACTGCGCGAAGAACTGAAGAATGAAGTGGCGAGACGCCGCACCTTCGCGATTATATCCCACCCCGACGCGGGGAAAACGACGCTGACCGAGAAGCTGCTGCTGTTCGGAGGCGCGATTCATACGGCGGGCTCCGTCAAAGCGCGCAAGGCCGCTCGCCACGCGACGAGCGACTGGATGGAGATCGAGAAGCAGCGCGGCATCTCCGTCACGTCTTCGGTGATGCAGTTCGAATATGCCGGCAAGCACGTGAATATTCTCGATACGCCGGGCCACCAAGACTTCAGCGAGGACACGTACCGCACGCTGACGGCCGCGGATAGCGCGGTCATGCTCATCGACGTCGCGAAGGGTGTCGAGGCGCAGACGATCAAGCTGTTCCAGGTGTGCGCCAAGCGGGGCATCCCGATCTTCACGTTCATCAACAAGCTCGACCGCGAAGGCCAGAACCCGTTCGACCTGCTCGAAGAGATCGAGCGCGTGCTCGGCATCCGCTCGGTGCCGATGAACTGGCCGATCGGCATGGGCCGCGAGCTGTGCGGCGTGTACGACCGGATGAAGAAGCAAGTGGAAGTGTTCGACGGCAGCGACCATTCGACCATCGAAGTGAAGAAGGTCGAGGACTATAACGATCCGCTCATCCGCCAGATGGCGGGCGATTATCTGGCCGACCAGCTCGTGAACGAGTGCGAGCTGCTGGACGTCGCGGGCGATCCGTTCGACTACGAGAAGGTGATGCAGGGCCAACTGACGCCGGTGTTCTTCGGCAGCGCCGTCAACAACTTCGGCGTGCAGACGTTCCTCGAGAACTTCCTGCAGCTCGCACCGCAGCCGGCATCGCGCAAGAGCACCGAAGGAGAAGTCGAGCCGACGGACGAGAAGTTCTCCGGCTACATTTTCAAGATTCAGGCGAATATGAATCCGGCGCACCGCGACCGGCTGGCGTTCCTGCGCATCTGCTCCGGCAAGTTCGAGCGCGGCATGAGCGTGCGCCACGTCCGCGCCGGCAAGGAGATCAAGCTGTCGCAGCCGCAGCAGTTCCTGGCGCAGGACCGCGAGATCGTCGACACGGCGTATCCGGGCGACATCATCGGCTTGTTCGACCCGGGCATCTTCCGGATCGGCGATTCGCTTAGCCAAGGCAGCAGCAAGGTGTTCGACGAACTGCCGACGTTCTCGCCGGAGATCTTCTCCAAGGTGTCGGTTAAGAATGCCTTGAAGCAGAAGCAATACCTGAAGGGGCTGGATCAACTGACCGAGGAAGGTATGGTGCAGGTGTTCCGCTCGGTCGGTCCGTTCGAGGACACATACCTCGGCGTCGTCGGCCAGTTGCAGTTCGACGTGTTCGAGTACCGGATGAAGAACGAGTACGGCGTCGACATTCAGCTCGCGCGCACGCCGTTCCAGTTCGCGCGGTGGATCGTCGCGGAGGGCAGCGGCAAGATCGATCCGACGAAGTTCCGCATCAACTCGACGCTCGTCAAGGACAAGAACGACAATGACGTCGCGCTGTTCGAGAACGAATACGCGATGCGCACCGCGATGGAGCGGATGCCGGAAGTGAAGTTCCTCGAGACGGCGCCGTAAGCGGGGGGAGCTCGGTGCGCGATGCGCAGATGCGAAGTTGGCAGATGCGTGGATGCGTGGATGCGAGGCTGGCGGATGCGAGGCTGACGGATGCGAGGCTGGCGGATGCGAGACTGGCGGATGCGTGGATGCGAGGCTGGCGGATGCGAGACTGGCGGATGCGTGGATGCGTGGATGCGAGGCTGGCGGATGCGAGGTTAGGCGGATGCTCGGATGCACGGACTTACGGATGCGAGGTTAGGCGGATGCTCGGATGCACCGGAAGCGCGGATGTGAGGATGCACCGGAAGCACCGGAAGCACCGGAAGCACGAATGCGCGGACGCACGGGTGCTCGGTTCTGGATAACGGAACGGTGTTCCGTTATTGGCAAGTGGAAGCACGATGTAAGCGAAATAACGGAACGGTGTTCCGTTATTTCCGCGTTTTAAGTGGGTTGCTCGATTAAATGCAGCGGATAACGGAACGTCGTTCCGCTATTGCGTCTACGAGCACGTCATGGCGTCGATATAACGGAACGTGGTTCCGTTATTGCATGAAGCTGCATGAATGGCGAGCTTTGCAGGGCAGCGTCGATACATTCTCTGCGACATGGAAGCGCAGTCTCCGAAGAGGCTGCGCTTTTTTCATGTATACGAACCCCCATGTCCCGTGGATATTAACGCTATCCTTGTCATCTTAAAGATAAAGGGGTTGCTCGGGGTGGAAGAGAGCGAGCGCAGAGGCTGGAAGCCGGGGCTGTCGTTCCGGAGGAAGAACAGGCTGCCGAAGCTTCAGAAGAAGGACATTACTGTCGTCGACACGAGATCCGCTCGCAAAGCGGTGGTTGCGACAGCGCTCGGCAATGCGATGGAATGGTTCGACTTCGGCATCTACTCCTACCTAGCCGTAACGATCGGGAAAGTGTTCTTCCCAGCCATGAGCGGTTCGGTCCAACTGGTGTATACGTTCGCGACCTTCGCCGTTGCTTTCATCGTTCGTCCGTTCGGGGGGCTGTTCTTCGGCAGACTGGGAGACCGGCTGGGCCGCAAGAAAATTCTGACGGTCACACTTGTCATCATGGCGCTATCCACGCTGAGCATCGGTCTGATCCCAAGCTATGCGTCCATCGGCGTGACGGCTTCGATTCTTCTGCTCCTAGCCCGGCTGGTGCAGGGCTTCTCCACGGGAGGCGAATATTCCGGCGCGATGACCTTCATCGCCGAATCGACGCCGGACAAGAAGAGGGGATTCCTGTCGAGCGGCCTTGAGGTAGGGACGCTGGCGGGCTACATCGCCGGATCGGGTCTGGTGACGCTGCTGACGTATGCGCTCGGACCGGATACGATGCTCTCCTGGGGATGGAGAATCCCCTTCTATGTGGCGGCGCCGATCGGACTCGTCGGTTTGTATCTCCGGAACCATCTGGAGGAGACGCCCGCCTTCGAGAAGATGGAGCATGCGAAGGAGGAGCGTCCGGGCGTTCCGTTGAAGGAGATGCTGTCGATTCACTGGAAGGCGCTGCTCGTCGGTATGGTGCTTGTCTTCTTCTACAATATCGTCGATTACATGGTGTTGTCCTACATGCCTTCCCATCTGACCGCGGTGCTGGGCTACGGGGAGACGAAGGGCTTGCTGCTCATTCTGATCGTCATGTTCATCATGATCCCGATCGTGCTGACGATGGGCTTCTTCAGCGATCGGGTCGGCAGCAAACGGATTATTCAAGGCGGGTTGATCGGATTGGTCTTGCTGTCGCTCCCCGCCTTCCTCTGGATCGGAAGCGGGAATAATGGACAAGTATTCGCAGGGCTGCTCGTCCTGGCCGTCTTCTTGGCGAGCTTCCAAGGGACGATGCCTTCCTTGCTCCCCGCGCTATTCTTCACGGATGTGCGGTACGGAGCGCTTGCCATCACCTACAACGTCTCTGCGTCGCTGTTCGGAGGCACGACACCGCTCGTCATGGCCTGGCTGATCAGCTTGACGGGGAACAATCTGATTCCGGCTTACTTCCTGATCGGCGCTTCGATCATCGGCTTCGCGGTCGTCACCAAGCGGGTGACGGAGACTTCCGGCCGGGCGCTGAGGGGATCGGCGCCGGCGGTGGAGGAGAAGAAGGAGATCCCCGAGATTCTGGAGGAGCCGGAAGAGGCGATGTGGTGGTACGAGGAGCAGGTCCGTCTTGAAGAGACGAACCCGAACTCCGAGCAAGGCCGGTAATTAAGAATGGCTAGAACCCAATGGGGCGGTAGCGGGCTGCTCCATTGGGTTATTGCGCGTTTATAGGACTTGCGAATTGATGCGGCGGGGTGGCAGTGTGTACAATAGGGACAAGACAAAGGGGGAACGGATCATGGCGAATCGATGGTGGGTGCGCGGCGGGCACGTTGTGCTGCCGGATCAAGTGATGGCGGCGGACGTCGCGATCTCGGACGGACGAATCGAGGCGATCGTGCCGACAGGTGCGGAGCTTGAAGCATCGGCTGGTGAAAAGGTGCTTGACGCGACGGGCGCATGGGTGCTCCCGGGCCTAGTCGACATTCACTGCGACGCGATCGAGAAGGAGGTCGAACCGCGTCCGAATACGATTTTCCCGCTGGACATGGCCTTCATTCAGTTCGAACGCAAGCTGGCGCTGCACGGCATCACGACGATGTTCCATTCGTTGTCGCTCGGCGTGGGACTAAGCATTCGCGGGGAGAAGCTCATGGAGGAGCTCATTCGGCATGTTGTGAGCTCGCGCAGCGAACGGGCCATGATCCGTCATCGGGTTCATCTACGCTATGAAATATCCTATCTGACCGGAATGCCGCTGGCGAAGCAGCTCGTTCGTGAAGGGCTGATCGATTATTTGTCGTTCATGGATCATGCGCCGGGCGTCGGGCAGTACAGCCGGCCGGGGGCTTTCGAACGTTATGTGATGAAGAATCAAGGAGTGGGCCCGGACGAAGTAGCGGAGATCGTCGCAGAGCTGGAGGAACGGCGCTCAAGGGTAGATTGGGCTGAGCTTAGGGCATTGGCAGACGCAGCTTCGGAGCGGAGAATCGCGGTCGCCTCCCATGACGACGATTCGAGAGAATTGGTAGACCGCTCTATCGGCTTCGGGGCTAAGGTGGTCGAGTTCCCGCTGAATCTAGACACAGCGAGTTATGCGAGAGAGCGAGGTCTGCACGTCTGCGTCGGAGCGCCGAATGTCGTTCGCGGCGGGTCGCATGACCGCAACATGTCCGCTGCAGACGCCATTGAAGCGGGGGCGGCCGACATCCTATGCTCGGACTATCATCCGGCGTCGATGCTTCAAGCTATTGTCACCTTGGAGAGTCGGGGGATGGCGCTAAATGAAGCCGTGAGGCTGGCAACGCTTGAGCCTGCTCGCGCGCTTGGATTAGAAGGCGAGATCGGCTCGCTGGAGAGAGGCAAGCAAGCCGATCTGCTGGTCGTCCGCAAGGTGCGGGACTGCCCTGTCGTTACGGATACCGTCGTGGGTGGCAACGTCGTGCAGCAAACTCGGGATTACGTGGCGGTAGGGTTGTGAATGTGCTGATGAAGCGTATCGACCATCCGCTGCTGCTCGCTTGCTTCGCTATTCGACCAGATGATCTCGAATAGAACGCCGAGGCCGGGCAGCGTCACTTCCGCATTGCCGACGGAATCTTCGATGACTTCGCGCAATTCTTCGTTGCTGTTGTTCTCTACGCGGTGAACGATAGCTTGCCGCAGACTCATCGTTGCGGTCATGGCAATCCTCCTTTGGGCACGGACTTCCGGCATTTAATCTTCCCCGGCGGGGCATCTGTTATGCCTAGAGGCGGAGATTGGACGAGGCTGTTGTGGTATAATGGAAACCATCGATTGGGTTCGGAAAGGGGATTATTCGGCATCATGGCCAAGAAACAATTCGCAATTATCGGGCTGGGCCGCTTCGGCTCGAGCGTAGCTAAATATTTGTCCGAGATGGGCTATGAAGTGCTGGCCATCGACGACGACAGCGATCGCGTGCAGGATGTCTCCAACATCGTGACGCATGCCGTATCTGCTGATTCCACGGACGAAGAAGCGATGCGGGCGCTCGGCATTCGCAACTTCGATGTCGTGGTCGTCGCGATCGGACAAGATATCCAGGCGAGCATTCTGACGACTTTGATCCTGAAGGACTTAGGCGTGCCGCAGATTATCGTCAAGGCGCAGACGGAGCTTCACGGGAAGGTGCTGAACAAGATCGGCGCGGACAAGGTCGTCTTCCCGGAGCGAGACATGGGGCTGCGCGTCGCGCATCATCTCATCTCGCCGAATATTCTCGAGCACATCGAGCTCTCGAGCAACTACAGCATCGTGGAGATGAAGCTGCCGTCCGCGATGTTCGACAAGAGCCTGAAGCAGCTCGACGTGCGGGCGAAGTATGAGTGCAACGTGCTGGCGGTGAAGCGGAAGGGCGAGATGAACATCTCCTTCCCGCCGGATGAGCCTTTGAAAGAAGGCGATGTGATCGTCATCGTCGGGCTTAATGAGAATTTGACCAAGCTGGAGCAAGCCTATGCGGAGCCTTGAGCCGGCGCTGACGTCAGTCGCCAACCCGCGGGTCAAAGGCTGGGCGAAGCTGTCCGAGCGCAAGCATCGGGAGCGGGAAGGCCGCTTCAAGCTGGAGGGCACGCATCTGGTGGCAGAAGCGTTGGCGGCCGGTTGGCCGCTGGAGTGCGTAGCGTTCGACGAGGCCATGGGCATTCCGGCTGAGCTGCTGCCTTATGCGGAGCGCAAGAGCGGTGCGGATGAGGGCGCAGGTGAGGGGCTGGCGACGGCGTGGATTCCGGTGTCGCCGGACATTATCGCGAAGTGCAGCGAGACGGAGACGCCGCAGCCGGTGTTCGCGATCGCGCTGCGCAAGGAGCAGCCGCTGGAGGCGCTGTTCGGCGGCGTGGGAGGAGTGGGCGAAGGCACGGTTGGCGGCGCGGCGGCGGGGGCTGGCAGCGCAGCAGTGAACGAGGACGGCGAGATGTGCGGCGGTGCGGCTGGTGAGCGTAGCGGAGCCGGCGCAGCGAGCGCTGGCGAAGCGGTTGGCGCAAGCGGCGGCGCTGCGGGCTCGGGGCCGGTCGTTGTGCTCGACGGCGTGCAGGATCCCGGCAACGTCGGCACGATCATTCGCAGCGCGGCGGCCAGCGGCGCGCGCGCGGTTGTGCTCGGCCGCGGCACGGCCGACCTGTACAACGCGAAGACGCTTCGCGCCACGATGGGCACGCTGTTCTACGTGCCCGTGTGGGAAGCGGAGCTGTCCGCGTTGTTGCCGGAGGCGCGCAGCCGCGGAGCGAAGCTGTACGGCACGAGCTTGCAGGCGACGCGCAGCTGCTACGAGTGCGACTTGTCCGGCGGCGATACGTGGCTGCTGTTCGGCAACGAGGGCAGCGGGCTGTCGCCGGCCGTTCAGGCGCTTGTGGACGAGCCGATCATCATCCCGATGACCGGTCAAGCCGAGTCGCTGAACGTCGCCATGGCGGCGACGATTCTGTTGTTCGAGTCGCAGCGGCAGCGGATTTTTCAAACAACAAAAATTCCTGACTAATCCCGACTAACTATTGAATGAGCCGAGCTGATTTCGGGTATTTACCTGATTTTTGTTCGGCTTTTAGATTTGATCGTAACATTACAGCATTTCATTAGGCTTATAGGCTATCAATCCTCAATATTTTCTTCAGAATATTTACATTACATATAATTGAACTGAGGAGCATTCGCATGAGATTCTTAAAAGACTTGGGGGCATTTGCTGGCGCAGTAACGGGCAAGGTAATCGGCGGGTCAGTTAGAGTTGTTGGCGAGATAGTCAATAGCCAAACGATCAAGGAAATAGGAGATGGGGCCGAGCGGGCTACAGCAAAGACAGGAACTCTTCTCGGTAAGGTTGCGAGCGGTACTGTTGATGTTGGAGTGGGACTCTTCCAAAAGGATGATCATAAGGTTAAGCAAGGATTCTCAGATCTTGGAGAGGCTGTAGTGACCACGGCGACAGATGTTGTCCATGGTGTCGGATACATCTATGAGAATGGCAAAAATGTAGTAGTTGGCATTAAAGAGGGCAACATGGATCAAGTCAAAGATGGAGCGAAAAAAATAGGGATGGTTGCGGCAGTAGGCGTGTTAGCTGTAGGAGTTGTTGATGTTATAGATGGCGCAGATAGCGTGGCGGCGGCGGAAGCTCCAACGGATGTCGATACCATAAACGTTGATGCAGGCATGGTGGGGCATTCAGAAGTTAGTGCAGAGGGTTTGACTGATACAACCGATGTCGAAGTCATCGATACCGTCAACTCAGATTTGGCAGGTACGGAGCACCCGGAAACGGGTGTGCCATATGAGACCAAAACTATTCAACTGCCCGATGGACATTGGATCGAAGGGGTTTTCCCCGACTTTAATGAGGTATATGCCTATGATCTTCCTGAGAGCTTGTATCTACAGACAGACGACGTTCAATTTTCATATTTGAACGATCAATTAGCTAATGACATAGCGAATGATCCAGAATTAGCGGCGATCTTTACTGATGAGCAAATTGCGGAAATTCAAAACGGGGACACACCCGATGGTTATGTTTGGCATCATACAGAGGAACCAGGCCATATGGAATTAGTCGAAGAAGAGGAACATGTCCATTCTGCTCACACAGGTGGTCGTGAACTTTGGGGCGGCGGTGCGGAATACCGCTAAAAGAGCGGGATTCCAATTGACTATCTGTTAGTTTGTCATGGGTATCGAGTCTGTTGCATTCAGCTTAGAAAAAACCAATCTCTTGGACGATTTAATTGATCGTTTGATTATCGATTGGGGAAATGCAACAAGAAGCTGGTATCAGTGGTTAAACGCGAAAGCCCAATTCATAATATTGGACACGGCAGGAAGACCGGCATCTGAGCATTCTCTTGCTCCGATGCCGGTCTTCTTGCCGTTGTGTGAGGCATATCACAGTCGGGCAAGGCGAGTTCCTATACAGTTAGGTTTGACAACTAAGGAGGAATAAAATGCTAGATAACCAAGCGCAGGCGAAATCCTTGCGGATAACACGACGATTATGACGGCGGTCGGCCTCTTCAGCTTGTTGATCTGCATTATTCTAGGAGCGGCTATGTACCGCCTGATGCGCTGTTATGGCATCGCAAGGCGTAATTTGCGAGATGCTTCGGCTCTGCTCGCCAGCATTGACGCGACGGTCTGGCTTCGGGATCTCAATAACAGGCGATCCTTCGTATCCGCGGGAATTGCGAGTTTGTTCGGCATATCGCAAGAAGAATTCCAACGGGACCAACAGGTATGGCGGAAGAAGGTTCATCCTGAGGACCTGCCCTTTCTCCTGCGCAAGGAAGAGGAGTTGTCAGAAGGGAAGCCGGTCTTGGTCGAATTCCGCGTGCTTCTCTCATCGGATTCATGGAAGTGGGTGCAGGCAAGAGCCACGCCCGTGCTCGATTCCGAACGGAAGCTAACCCAAGTGTATGGCGTGCTGCTCGATATCACGGAACGGAAGCGGGCGGAGCAGATCAAAGAGCAGCTCTCGGAAGAATCGCGGTTCGCCAAGACGGCCATTCGAACGACGTTGGAGATTCAAGAGACGGAGCGCAAGAGGATTGCCAAGGAGCTTCACGATGGCGCCGGACAGTCCCTGTATTCGGTGCTGCTAGGCTTGAACTTCATCAAGAGCGAGCTGGACGTTCCGCTCCGCTTGCTCGAATATATGAACGATATGGCTAGAGATCTCGAGCGGATGATTCAGTCGATGAAGGATTTCTCTCTGGCCTTAAGCCCGGATCTGCTAGAACAACTGGGCTTGTCGGCGGCGCTGGAGGGCCTGGTTCGACAGCTGCGCACGACGCAGATAGTGCAAACGCTCACACTGGATGTGCGGCTATCGGAGCGGCTTCATCCCGACGTCGAGATTAACTTGTACCGGATCGTTCAGGAATCGCTGTCTAACGCGATGAAGCATTCGCGATGCGGCTCGATCCTGATCTCGATCGGTGATACGGAAGCCGGCATCCTGTTGGAAGTCCGGGATGACGGCGTTGGATTCATGACGGAAGCTGGGCAGCGAGGTTTGGGGCTTAGGCACATGGAAGAACGGGCTCGGCTAATGGGGGGGAGCTTCAAGATAAGATCCAGTCCCGAGAAGGGCACTGTAATCCTAGTGTCTGTCCCCGTCACGAGGCGGAGGGCATGATGATGATAAAAGTGATGCTAGTGGAAGATCATACGATGGTTAGGCTTGGCATTGCGTTGCTGCTTAAGTCCATTCCGGGAATTCGGATCGTCGGCGAATGTGACAACGGGCGGACGGCTGTTCAGGAGGCCGTTCGGCTGAATCCCGACGTAATCCTAATGGATCTATCGATGCAGGAGGGTATGACAGGGTTCACGGCGATCGAAGAGGCGAAGAAGGCGCTGCCGAACGTTCGGATCGTGATCCTGACGATGTACGACGGAGAGGGCTTCGTGAAGCAAGCGGCCTCCATGGGAGTGGAAGGCTACATCTTGAAGAACGGCAACAGCGACGATCTTCAGAATGCGATTTTCCATGCTTACCAGGGCAATGTGTACTATCGGACTTCGATCGATCTTGAGAAGATCCAACGGAGCCTTCGTGCCAACAAGGGAGAACCGGAGAACCACCTGACGCCGCGCGAGCAAGAGATCGTTCGCTTGACCGCACTGGGGCTTGGTAACCGGGAGATGGCGGAGCAGCTGTATATCAGCATTAAGACGGTCGAAAATCACAAGACGAATATTATGGCTAAGCTTGAGATCTCCAGCCGGAAGGAATTAATCGCTTACGCCATCAAGAATCGCTATTTGCAGCTCACTTAGAGCAAGCAGAGAGCAGCGAGCCGGGCGGCGCTCTGATTCACACGAGAAGCTCGGCTTGCTGTTGGGCTACGTATTCGACGAAGTCCGGCTCCGGGAGCGGAGGGCTGTAGTAGTAGCCTTGGATTTGCTCGCACTGGTGTTCTCTAAGGAATATGAGCTGATCCGCGCTCTCGACGCCTTCTGCCACTACGTTCATGTTCAGATTGTGCGCCAGCTGGATGATGGATTTGACGATCGTTTGGTCACCGCAGTCGACCGTGAGATCCCGGATGAACGACTTGTCGATCTTGACTGTCTGGATCGGCAGCTTGCTTAGATAGCTCAAGGAGGAATACCCCGTGCCGAAGTCGTCCAGCGCGATCTGAAGTCCCATCTCCTTCAATTGCCTAAGCGTAGACAGCGTTAGATCAAGGTGGCTCATGACGGTGCTCTCGGTTAATTCGAGCTCGATCTGTCGAGGGTCGACCCGGGTCTCCTCCAGCACGCGGGTGATATATCGCGGCAGTTCGGCATGTTGGAACGATAGCATCGAGAGATTCACGGAGACGATAAGCGGCATCCGATTGTCCCGATGCCACTGCGTGACTTGTTCGCAAACGCTGCGGAACACCCATTGGTCCAGTTCGATGATGAGCCCGCTCTCCTCCGCCAACGGGATGAACCGATCCGGGGGGATGGGGCCATGCGTGGGGTGATTCCAGCGCACCAATGCTTCGACGCCGGCGATCGTCCCCGTATCCGCGTTCACCTTGGGTTGATAGTACAGCATCAACTGATTCTGATCGATCGCCCGGCGTAAGTCCAACTCGAGCGAGGTACTAAAATCATCGTGCAGGTTAAGCGAGCTGTAAACCCGGTATTGGCCGCGGCCTTCCTTCTTGGAGATGAACATGGCCTTATCGGCATGGCGAATCAGCGTCTTCGCGTCGGTGCCGTCCGCCGGATAACAGCTGATGCCTATGCTGCAATTCAAGTAATGCTCCTGCCCCTCTAAGAAGATTGGCTGGGAGACGGCCTCGATGAATCGTTCCGCGATATGAACGGGGCGATTCGGATCGGAGATAGTCCCGAGCAGGACGATGAATTCGTCTCCGCCGACTCTAGCGATCGTATCTTCAGGACTGAGCAGCGAAGACAGCCGCTCCCCGACGGCCTTCAACACCATATCTCCCTGCGAATGGCCCGCCGTATCGTTGATGAGCTTGAAGCGGTCGAGGTCCAAGAACAGCACGGCGGCCTGCTGCTGGTTCCGTTCGGCATTCGCAAGTGCCGCCTCCAGCCGCTCGTTCAACAATAAGCGATTCGGCAATCCGGTCGTTCCGTCGTAATAGGCATGATGGCGGATCTCCTCCTCGAGCCGCTTCTGAACGGTGATGTCCTTGAACACGCCAATATAATGAAGCAGCGTACCATTCCCCGAGAATACCGACGTAATCCGCAGTCTCTCCAGATAGAGCGTCCCGTCCTTGCGCTTGTTCCATATCTCGCCTTCCCAGAACCCTTGCACATGAATATCGCGCCACATGGTCTGGTAGAAATCGCGGTCGTGCTTGCCGGAGCTTAAGATGCTCGGATAGAGGCCGACGACTTCCTGCTCCGAGTATCCGGTCGTGCGGCTGAAGGAATTGTTGACGTATTCGATTCGGCGTTCAGGCCCTGTCACCATGATCGCTTCCGATATATTGCGGAAGACAGTCACCGCCAGCTTCTCTCTAGCTTCAGCGCGATGCGCAGCGAATGGCAGTCGGATTGGAACGCCGTAGAGACCCGAGTAGATAACGGCATATAGCACCGCCAGGCATAGGAAGGTAATCGATAACAAGGGGAGCAGAAGAAGCGAATTAGGCAACTCGATGGCATCCTTTCATCGGTGAAGTTCGCATAAGAATTCATAAATCTGTATAAGACTGCATAATGCGATTGTATATCTGTCATTGTTCGACATAAATAGGGGCAATCCCCTATTCTTTGTTCATGCTCAATCTCGCAAAATTGAGAAGGGTCGGCGAATCGAGACGAGGGCTGGAATCGCCGGACCTTCAAGCATTGTAACGACTGGGGGAGAGCGGAATGAAGATCTTCGCAATTAAGTCGATTCGGATCAAGTTCCTCATGATTAGCTTCGCGTTATTGGTTGTTCCTTCCTTAATCATCGGAATCGTCGGCTTCGAGATCTCCAAGCATGAGCTCGAGATAGCCGGGAAGAACCAGCTTCAGATGAGCGTCAAGTTCGCGATCGGCTTAATCAACGAATTGGACCAAGATGTCGATGAGGGTCAGCTATCGCTCGAAGAGGCTCAGGAGAGGTTCCGCGAGGAGATATTGGGACCCAAGGGAGCAGATAATAAGAGGCCCATCCGCGAGACTTACATGATTGGAGATAGCGGTTATCTCTACGCGGTGGACAAGCAGGGCATGTCGATTATGAACCCTTCGAACGAGGGGGCTGATATGTTCGCCATTACGACAGTAGACGGCGTTCAATTGGGCAAGAAGATCGTCGAACTGGGCGGGAATGGAGGGGGGTTCTTCTCGTACGTATGGGACAACCCGATCTCGGGCCAGGCGGAAGAGAAGCTCGCGTATGTTGAGGCGGATCCCCAATGGGGCTGGATTATCGGTTCAGGCGCCTACGTAAGCGAATTTAATCAAGGCGCTAACTTGGTGCTGCACATTCTCCTCTATACGCTGGGAGCCGCAATTCTAATCGGCTTCTTCGCGGTGTGGCTGTTCATCCGCTCGATCGCGAACCCTATTGTTCAAGTGGCGCAGCAAGTCGAAAAGGTGGCCGGCGGCGACTTGGCGATGCCTCCTCTCGCGGTCAAGAGCGAGGACGAGATTGGGCGCCTCGCGCGGGATTTCAACGGTATGACGTCCAGCATGCAAGCGTTGATCCAGCGCATTGCTGCCAGCTCGGCGAAGGTGACCCAGTCATCGGGAGATCTGACGGAGACCGCTCAGCAGACCTCTATCGCGACGGAGCAGATTGCTCTATTCTCGCAGGAGGTGGCGGATGGAGCCGAAGCGCAGATGGAGAAGTCGAGCGCGGTTGCGGCCGCCGTCGACGAGATTGCCAGCGGAATGGAGCAAGTGGCGCATTCGATCCTCGCCGTTGCGGACGCGTCGGTTCGGACGAATCAAGAGACGGCGAGAGGCAACGAGGTCGTCGCGCGGACGATCGATCAGATGAACATTCTGAATGACACAGTCGAAGCGGCGGCTTCCGTCATCGGTTCGTTGAACAACAAGTCGAATGAGATCGACCAGATCGTGTCTCTCATCTCGGAGATCGCCGATCAGACGAAGCTGCTCGCCTTGAACGCCGCGATCGAGGCGGCTAGGGCCGGGGATAGCGGAAGAGGATTCGCGGTGGTAGCGGACGAAGTCCGGAAGCTGGCCACGCAGTCGGCGCAGTCGACCGAGGAGATCCGGAGGCTGCTTCAGGATATTAAGCTGGACGCGAGGCTCGCGGTGCAATCCATCGAGGCCGGGACATGCGCCGTTCGGGACGGAGTGGACCAAGTACGGCAGACGGGAGAGAGCTTCCGTTCGATATCGGGCATGATCGAGGAGGTATCGGCGCAGTCCCAAGAAGTCTCCGCCATCGTGGAGGAGGTATCGGCAAGCTCTCAGAATATGGCCGCGATGATCCAATCCGTCGCCCGCATCTCCGGTCAATCGGCGGAGAACGCCCAGCAGATGGCTGCTTCCACGGAAGAACAGCTGGCTTCCATGGAGGAGATCAATGCCTCGGCCAAATCGCTGACGGCGATGGCTGAGGAACTAACGGAGATGATTGGCAGGTATAAGGTGTAGGAATTGTTTAGGTATCGGACCTTGATAGGCTATTAGGCCTCTCAAGGTTCTTTTTTTTGTGCGTTGACTGTAGAGCAGTATGCCGTAGCCATCCGCTATGCGGGGGAGTTCTACGATTCAGAAGTTGGCTTGTACTATCTATGTGCATGGAACTATCGAATCCGCCCAGAGTATTGAGCTTCCAAGCGCAACCTAATAGGAGGCAATGTATTAGATAGATAGGAAGCAAACTCGGAATGAAGTGGGGGAATGTAACGATGAGGAGGGTTGTTTATTTTTACTTGTCTCATTCTGTCACTAACTGCTTGGACTTCGTTTAATACACTAAATATTCCTGAAATCACTTTATTTTTTGAAGACGTTGCTAATCGTATTTGATCGTCGTTGAGTATAGGTTAGAAACGAATAACTTCCTGAAGATGAGAGGGAGTCCATATTTACAACAGCAAAAATGATGAAGATTGGACATTAATCGAAGATGACGGCGGTAAGAGTGTGGTAAAGTTGGAGAAGGAGGCGGCCGCTAATGAATCGCATTCTGATCGTCGGATCGGCGGGTTCGGGCAAGTCGACGCTGGCCCAGCAACTGGGCGAGGCGCTCTCGCTGCCGGTCGTGCATCTGGACCGGTACTATTGGAAGCCCGGCTGGATCGCGACTCCGAACGAAGAATGGGATAACTTCGTTATTGGAGAAGCCAATCGGGAGCAATGGATCATGGACGGCAACTATTCGCGAACGTTGGATCTGCGGTTGCAGCGAGCGGACGCCGTTATTTTCCTCGATATGCCGCGGCTCCTCTGCCTTTACCGCGTGATTAAACGAAGAGTCCAGTATCATGGCAAGACGAGAGCGGACATGAACGAAGGCTGTCCCGAGAAGCTGGATTGGCCCTTTCTAGGCTGGGTCTGGAATTACAAGAAGAGAAGCCGGACGAAAGTGTTGGACAGGCTTAAGCGAGCAGAGGGGAGCAAGCGAATCTATATTCTCAAGACCAAGAAGGAAGTGAACAGACTGCTGGAGCAGCTCCGACAGGAGGCGGCTGAATGAAGGCCAGAGTCAATGTGAGATTCCGAATAACCGTCTGTTTTGGTATTCTATTTCTCGTAACTTCCGGGTTGGCAACCTATTTGCTGAAGACGAATAAAGACAATAGCAATCTCAATTGGCTGATGACGGCAGCGCTGTTCTCGTTCGCTGTCATGGTTGGCAATCTAATTGTGATTCTGTTGAGAAGACGATAGGAGGACACGGAAGCCGCGCATGAGCATAGACCCGCTGGCAGCTAAATGGCTGGACATCGAATATCTTCGAGTAGGCAGTTCTACCCAAGCCGAAGTGTATCGCCTGCTGAAGGAGCATCGGCTGCTGGAGACGCTAAGTCTCTACAGTCCGATCTTGGTCGGAACCGTTCCGATCGGCATTCACGTTCCGGGCAGCGACTTGGACATCATCAGCGAAGTGGCAGACTTCGAGATGTTCGCGGAACGAGTGCAAGAGCGCTTCGGCGGGTATCCGGAATTCACGATTGTTCGAAGAGTAGTTGAAGGCGTAGAGAGGATCAAGGCGAACTTCATGGTGGAAGCTTGGCCGGTCGAGCTGTTCGGTCAGAACAAGCCGACGGAGCGGCAGAATGGATACCTTCATATGGTGATCGAGGATCGGCTGCTGCGGATGTATGGCGAGGACTTTCGGCGTCGCATCATGCAGTTGAAGCGGAAAGGACTGAAGACGGAGCCCGCCTTCGCGAAGCTGCTGAAGCTGGACGGCGATCCTTATCAGAAGCTGTTGGAGCTAGGCGATTGGCCCGATGCAGATCTGCGTGAATTGTGGGTGATCTCCTCAGACGACCGAGCGCAGCCATAATATCCAAGTGCCTGAGCAGGTAAGCATCGTCTATTTGGATATTCGATACCTGGGAGAGGACCAGCATGAGATTCATCTAAAGTCTAATCTGATGCTAGAGGGGATCGGCGAGCAAAACCATGACGCGAGAATACATGGCACCCGCGGAGGTGGCTCCCATACGGAGAGGCAGTTCTTGATCTCGCCGCCGCTTCCGGACACATTAGAGCAGCTCGAATTCTCTCTTATTCCAAGCGCCATGTTCATCGAGAACAAGATTAGGGAAGTCGTGCTGGATTAGCAGGTCGACTTCGAATAACGCCCGGCAATTGTATATTAATTTGAATACACATTGAGCCACATATACCCTAAGTTGAACGATTATATATTAAAATTAATACACATTGGACCTAATCTGGTTAGAAACGGACAATTATGTATTAAATTCAATACACATTAAGTCCGATTCGCTTGGTGACGGGCCATTGAATATTAAATTTATAACACATTTCTCAATCCGTCAGATTGCCAACCAATACTTCTAGTCCAAGGGAGAGCGTACATGGGATACATATCGGAACTGCGCGAGATGGTCGGGACTCGGCCCCTCATTATGGCCGGGTCTTGCGTACTGGTCTTCGACTCGGAAGGCCGCCTCTTGCTGCAGCGCAGATCGGACAGCGGCGATTGGGGCACGATCGGCGGTGCGCTGGAGCCGGGCGAGTCTCTGGAGGAGGCGGCTGCCCGCGAGCTCTACGAGGAAGCGGGGGTAACCGCCGATTCGTTCCGGTTCGTCACCGTTCTGTCCGGCCAGGACATGTACTATCGCTATCCGCACGGCGACGAGGTGTACAATGTCATGGCTGTCTATGAAGCACAAGGAGTACAAGGAACCCCCGCGGTGAACGATCACGAGGGGTTGGAGCTGAAGTACTTCTCGCTGGACGAGCCGATCGCCAACTTGAACCCGTTCTCCGAATATTACTTGAGGAAATCCGGCTATATCACAAAGTGGTAGGGACTAGCCGCTGTCCGCGATGCTATAATAGACGGATCGACTATTGGGACAAAAGGAACGGCTAGCATGAACAGCAACAGCAACAGCAACAGCAACAGCAACAGCAACAGCAACAGCAACACCAACAGTCACATTAACCGCCGCAACAGCCCTAGCGCAATGAACGCGCTACATCCTTTTTTCACCCGCAAAGAGCGAGAGCTTGGCGTCACCCTGAACGATATTCAACGGCAAGCGGTCCTTCAGACGGAAGGGCCGCTGCTGTTGTTGGCCTCGCCCGGATCGGGCAAGACGACGACGATTATCATGCGGATCTGCTACCTGATCGAGGAGAAGGGGATCGACCCCGCGCGCATCAAGGCGGTCACGTTCAGCCGCGCGTCGGCGAGCGACATGAAGGCGCGGTTCCAGAAGTTCTTCCCCGAGCTGCCGTCTGTCGACTTCTCGACCATCCACAGCTTCGCGTTCGAGGTCGTGCGCCATCACTTCTGGACGACCGGAACCCCCTATCGAATTATAGAGGGGGATCTCGACCCCGAGGAGCTGGAGCTGGAATCCGCCGACGGCTCGGATCAGCCGCCGCTGCACAAGAAGCTTATTCTGCGGCACCTGTTCAAGACGATCGCCGGCGAGAACATTACGGACGACCAGCTCGAGGAATTAACGACATACATCAGCTACATCAAGAACAAGATGATTCCCGAAGCCGAATGGGCGCAGGTGAAGACGGATGTGCCGGAGGCAGAGCGCATTCTGCGGGAGTACGAGGCGTTCAAGCAGTCCCCCCATCATCCGAAGCTGCTGCTCGACTTCGACGACATGCTGACGATTGCGGAGCGGGCGCTGCGCGAGAACGACAGCCTCCTCCGGCGATTCGAGAGGCGCTACGACTACGTCCTGACGGACGAGAGCCAGGACACATCCTTAGTTCAGCACGCCATCGTCGAAAAGCTGGTCCGCTCCCACCGCAATCTGTGCGTGGTTGCCGACGACGACCAATCGATCTACAGCTGGCGGGGCGCGGAACCCTCTTATCTGTTGAATTTCAAGCGAACGTACCCGACAGCCGTCACGTTATTCATGGAACGGAACTACCGCTCGACGAGGCAAATCGTCCGCACGGCGAACGCCTTCATCAAGCGCAACAAGAAGCGGTATGCCAAGAACATGTTCACCGAGAACGAGGCCGGGGAGCCGATCAAGCTGAAGACGTTCGCCGATTATATCTACCAGGCGAAGTACGTCGTCGAGGAAGTCCGCCAATGCGAGAATTTGGCCGAAGCGGCCGTGCTGTACCGCAACAACTCGTCCTCCATCATCCTGATGAACGAGTTCGACCGGGCGGGCATTCCGTTCTATATGAAGGATGCGGACAACCGCTTTTTCAACCATTGGGTTGTGGAGGACATCTTGAACTTCATGCGGATGACGTTCACCGACCGGCGTCCGGACATTCTGGAGCAGATCCATTCGAAGATGAGCGGCTACATCACGAAGCGGCAGATGGCGGAGCTGCTGCGGATCGCGAACAACGAATCGGTGTTCGACAACCTGCTGCAATTCGTTCCGCTGCAGGGCTATCAGGTGAAGCTGCTGACGGAAGCGAAGGAGACGTTCCGCGAGATGCGGGGCCTGCCGCCGAAGGAGGCGATCCGCGTCATTCGCGGGCGGCTCGGCTATGAGAAGGCGATCGAGAAGATGTGCAAGAGTCTTGGCTTCCGCAAAGACTACCTGATCGGCATTCTGAACACGCTCGAGGAGATCGCCGACACGCTGCAGACGATGGAGGAGTTCGCGGCGCGGCTGAAGCATCTGGAGGCGGCGCTGAAGACGGCGAAGTCGCGCAAGGGCCAGAACGCGGTGACGTTCTCGACGTTCCACAGCGCGAAGGGCCTCGAGTTCGAGCGGGTGTACATGGTCGACCTCGTCGAAGGGATCATCCCATCCTCCGACGACGCGGACGATGACGATCTGATGGAGGAAGCGACCCGCCTCTTCTACGTCGGCATGACGCGGGCGAAGCGGCATCTGGAGCTGATCGCTTACCGGAAGCGGGACGATGAGAAGACGGCGCCGTCTCGGTTCGCGAGCTACGTCAGCGCGATATTGAATCCTGCGAAGGAGGCTGTGGAACGGAGTTCGTCAGACAGGAGGAAGCGGGCTGCACATCCTTCTGCGTCTGCGGTGAAGCTCGTCGCGGCAGAAGTGCCCGTTAACCCGAACGCGATTCGAGTTCCGGCGGAGCTGGAGACAGGCAAGGAAGTGAAGCACCGTGCGTTCGGGATCGGCACTATCGTGAAGGTGAACGAGGTGCGGATTCATATCCGATTCGGCCACAGCGAGAAGGCGCTCTCGGTCACGGCATGCCTGGAGGCGGGGCTGCTGGAGCCGGTCTGAGCTTGGGGGAGCTCGATGCGGCCCCTGTATACCACCCGCCCTTAGACAAGGTATGCCTTCTCCCACTATAATAGTGGACAAGCGCGCCGTTGAAGCGCTTCCAGCGCGAGATGCGCGAGATGAACTAGCAGGAGGAATCCCGCGACGATGTTCTATTCGCTCCGCAGCAGACTGATCACCTTCTTCGTCTTGCTATTCGTGTTGTCGTTCGGCGCGTTGTCCATCCTCATCTTTAACGAATCCCGCTCCATTATCCGCTCTTATATCGAATCGTCCGCCTTGGAGAAGATGGACGAATACGGCTCCTATGTCGACATGGTCCAGACGCAGATCTACGACCTCGCTTCGCTCGTGTTCAACAGCGAACAGACGGACGAATGGGACGCCGCCATCTCCGATCCGACGTTGACTGACGGCGAGAAGATGCTGGCCCATATTAAGATGAGCGGCTACCTGACGCAGACGGTGAACAGCTACTCCAGCGTCTCTTCGGCCGCAATCTATCGGACGGACGGCACCTGGATCAGCATGTACGACCAAGTCGTGCACGACGAGTCGATCACCGGCCAGCTCTGGTACAAGCGGTTCCGCGAAGAGAACGTCCGGTGGATGTCGGCGCATATCGACGAGGTCGAGCAGCGGATCCACAATAACCACCATCCGGTCGTCAGCATGCTGATGCCCCTGAGCACCTTCGAGCCTTCCACCACCCGCTACATCCTGAAGGTGAACGTTAGCGCGGATTATTTCCTTAAGCCGCTGAATCGGATCCACTTGGGCGACAGCGGGAGCATCTATCTGCTCGATCAGGACGGAAGCCCGCTCCTGTCTCCGGACGAATACGGCGCCGTCGCGGCCGACGCCGGCAGCGAAGTGACGGCCAAGCTGGACGATTGGCACAAGCAGGGCGTCGCCTACTTCAAGAACGGGCAAGACGAGATGCAGATTCTAGTCTTCAAAAAGGTGGGCGTGACCAACTGGATGCTCGTTGGCCTCGTCCCTGAGCGGGATTTGTACGCCAATCTGTTCAGCTTGCGCAACAGCATCATCGCGCTCGCGGCGCTGCTTCTCCTCGTCTCGCTGCTCATCGCGTTCTGGCTGTCGCTCGGCATTACGAAGCCGCTGTCGCGGCTCGTGTCCGCCATGCGGCACGTGCAGCGCGGCGACTTCGCCAGCGCGGAGAGCCGGCTGCCGCCGGCGAGAATCGTGCGCAACGAGGTCGGCTTCGCGACCGCCACTTTCCGCAACATGATCGGGCGTCTCCGGCAGCACATTCAGAACGAATTCGAGCTGAAGCTGCTTCGCCAGCAGGCGGAGTACAAAGCGCTCCTCATGCAGATTAACCCTCACTTCCTGTTCAATACGCTCGAGCTGCTGAGCAGCCTGGCGATGCAGCGGCGAACGGACGATACGGTACGGGTGATCGAGTCGCTCGGCAAGATGCTGCGGTTCTCGCTCAAGATCAGCGACGACCTGGTCGAGTTGCGCGAGGAGCTCAGGTACGTCCGCGACTACGCCGCCATTCTGCAGGTCCGGTTCGGCGGCCGGCTGCGGCTCGGCCTCGAAGAGGAAGGCGATCTGGAGGATGTGGTCATCGTCAAATTCATTTTGCAGCCGATCATCGAGAATGCGGTGAAGTACAGCTTGAAGCAACAGGAGGAAGCCCGCGTCGATGTTCGCGTCCGGCGGCGGGACGGACGCTTGCATCTGTCCGTCGCCGACAACGGCCCGGGTATGCCGGAAGAACTGGCGAGGCAATTGCGGAATCCCGCCGCGGCGAACCACCCGCATCGCGTTCTCGCCAGCCGCGAAGGCCAGATCGGCCTCGGCAATGTCATTGCGCGCTGCCGGCTCTACTATGGCTCCCGGTTCGAGCTTCGGCTGGATTCATTGCCCGGCGAAGGAACGCATATCGAGTTGATTCTGCCCGCCCAGGAGGTGACGGCGAAATGTACCGAGTGCTGATCGTGGATGACGAGCCGGAGATTCGCCTAGGCTTGCGGCTCAAGATTGACGCAGAACAGCTCAGTCTCGAGCTGGCAGGCGAAGCGGGGAACGGGATCGAGGCGCTGAAGCTTCTGGAGGAGAAGTCGTTCGATATCGTGCTTACCGACATGAGCATGCCGGCCATGGATGGGGTCCGGTTCATGGAGGCTTGCCGCAGCCGTTATCCGGAGGCGCGTCTGATCGTGATTACGGGCTACGAGGACTTCCAATACGCGCGGGCGGCGCTTCGCCATCAGGCGATCGATTACTTGCTCAAGCCGGTCGCTCGCGACGAGCTGGCCGCGGCTCTGCGAAGAGCGGCCTCGGAGCTGGATGCGCGGAAGGCGATGCTCGATACCCGCACCTTGACGCAGCAGGAGCTGGTTCAGCTGTATGCGGGCCAGGCCGCGCGGCAGCGCAACAACGAGCCCGAGGACGGCGAGCTCTCGCTGATCGAGGCCGTGAGACGGTATATCGACGACAACTACATGTCGGACTTGAACCTGACGGAGATCGCCGAGCGGTTCAATTACAATCCTTCCTACTTCTCAGAGATGTTCAAGAACAAGGTCGGCAGGACGTTCATTCAATATTTGACCGATGCGCGCATGGCCCAGGCCGTCCGACTGCTGGAGGGCACGCAGCTTAACCTGTGGGACATTGCAGAGCTGACGGGCTTCTCGAACGCCAGCTACTTCAGCTCCAAGTTCAAGAAGCGGTTCGGCATGACGCCCTCCGACTATCGCCAGAAGGCATCTGGAAAATTTGATAACGAAGTTCCGAAAAAATAGAATTCTGTCCGCTTCGCCGCCTGCTTATGATGGACGTAACACCATTAGAAGGAGGATGTAGCGATGCGAACGTCACGCAGGTCGCCGGCCCATCTCCAGAATGGCGCCGCCTATCTGTTCTTGCTGCCGTGGCTGATCGGTTTCTTCTGCTTGACGCTCGGACCGATGATCGGATCGTTGTACTTGTCGCTGACCAAGTACAATCTATTGAACGCGCCCGAATGGATCGGGTTCGCGAATTACGCGGAGCTTTTCACCAACGACGACAAGTTTACCCAATCTTTGAGCGTGACGTTCAAATACGTGTTCATGTCCGTCCCTCTGCGCTTGATCTTCGCCCTGCTCGTGGCGATGGCGCTGAATAAGGGGATTCGGGCGCTGGGCGTATACCGAACCGTCTATTACGTTCCTTCGCTGCTCGGCGGAAGCGTCGCCATCTCGATCGTCTGGCGGCAGCTCTTCGGCGGCGACGGCGCGATCAACCGGTTCCTCGGATGGTTCGGCGTGAAGGGCCCGTACTGGATCTCGCATCCGGACTATATTATGTATCCGATCGTGACGCTCGCGGTGTGGCAATTCGGCTCGTCCATGGTCATCTTCCTCGCCGGCCTGAAGCAGGTGCCTTCCGATCTGTACGAGGCTTCGCAAGTCGACGGAGCGGGCAAGCTCCGCCAATTCTTCCGGATCACGCTGCCGCTGCTGACCCCTGTCATCTTCTTCAATCTCATCATGACCGTCATCAATTCCTTCCAAGCGTTCACACCGGCTTACGTGATCGGCGACGGCTCCGGAGGGCCTCTTGACGCTTCGCTCTTCTACACGCTGTATCTGTATCTCGAGGGCTTCGCGTACTTCAATATGGGCTACGCCTCCGCGCTTGCCTGGATCATTCTCGCCATTATCGCCTTGCTCACCGGAATCATCTTCGCGACCTCGCGGTACTGGGTATTCTACGGCGACGGCAAGGAAGGGAGGTAGTCCGGCATGCTATCGTTCAAACGGAATTATGCCCATACGCTTCGGCACGCGCTCGTCATCCTCTTCGGCTTGGCCATGCTCTATCCGGTGCTGTGGCTGCTCGCGAGCTCCTTCAAGCCGAACCAGATCATTCTGACCGATACCGGCTTATGGCCTTCCACGTTCACTTGGGATAACTATCGGAACGGCTGGAAGGGCTTCCAAGGCGTCTCGTTCGCCCGATTCTTCGGCAATTCCACGCTCGTCTCCATTCTGTGCGTGCTCGGCAACGCCGCCACCTGCTCCTTCGCCGCCTATGCCTTCGCAAGGCTGGAATTCCGCTTGAAGAAGCTTTGGTTCGCGCTTATGCTGATGACGATCATGCTGCCGTATCACGTCACGCTTGTACCGCAGTACATTATCTTCAGCGAGCTGCACTGGATCGACACGTATCTGCCGCTGTTCGTTCCGAAGTGGCTGGCGCACGATTCATTCTTCATTCTGCTGATGGTCCAGTTCATTCGCGGCATTCCGAAGGAACTGGACGAGAGCGCGACGATCGACGGCTGCGGCCATTGGAAGCTGTATACTCGCGTCATTACGCCGCTCTTGGCGCCGGCGCTGATCACGACAGCGATCTTCACCTTCATCTGGACGTGGGACGACTTCTTCAGCCAGATGATCTATCTGAGCAACATCAAGCTGTTCACGGTGCAGCTCGGCATACGGGCCCTGTTCGACCCGACCGGCCTGTCCGACTGGGGGGCGTTGATGGCGATATCCGTGCTGTCGTTGCTGCCGATTACGCTCGTGTTCTTCTTCTTCCAGCGTTACTTCCTGGACGGTATCGCCACGACCGGGTTGAAGTGATGGAGCCGGCTTCGCCAATCGGACCGGCTCTCACGCAATCCGAAAAAATTAATAACGAACAGCCGAAGGAATGACATTCAATCGCTCCGTCATTCCAAGTAGGATGGCATTGTAAACGCTTTATACTATAATGAATAGGGGAGAATGTCTGCATGAAGAGAAGAGGGTTGAGCATCGTTCTGGCCAGTACGCTGCTAGCGCTCGCCGGCTGCGGCAGCTCCGGCGGTCCCGGCGGCGATAACGCCTCGCCGAGCGCATCTCCGAGCGCGGCTCCGAGCGGCTCTGCGAGCGCCAGCGCTTCCGGCGAGCAAGAGCAGGTCGAGCTGCGCATCAGCTGGTGGGGCGACCAAGCGCGGGCGGATCTGACGAACAAGGCGATCGAGCTGTTCGAGCAGAAGAATCCGAACATCAAGCTGACCGGGGAGTTCGCTCCGTTCGACGGTTACTTTGACAAGCTGAACACGCAGCTTGCCTCCGACACGGCGCCGGATATCTTCTTCCTCGGCGGCAACGTGATCGACTACGCCAATAAGGATGTGCTGCTCGATCTAGGGCCGTATGTCGGCAATGAGCTGAAGCTTGACGATATGGACCCGACGATGATCGAGTACGGAACCGTCAACGGCAAGCTGATTCACGTGTCAGTTGGGGCTAACGCGCGCGGCATCATCGTCAACAAGACCATGTTCGACAAGGCGGGTATCCCGGTGCCTCAGGACGGTTGGACATGGGACGATTACGCCCGCATCAGCAAGGAGATCTCCGATAAGCTCGGCGACGGATACTATGGCACTTACAACTTCACGACCGACGGCATGGATATCTATCTGAAGCAGAACGGCAAGCAGTTGTATGATATGGCGAACAACAAGCTCGGATTCGAGGAAGCGGACATCCTGCCCTGGTTCCAATATTGGGATAACACAGCGAAGGCCGGCGGCGTCGTACCGATCGAGCTGCAGGTGTCCAACCCGCCGGATGATACGGGCAAGTCGCTTCTGCTGACGGGCAAGGTGGCGATGACGCTGCTGCCTTCGAACAATCTGGTGACGTTCCAAGGCCTGACGCAGGACGAATTCACGATGGTTCAATTGCCGCGGGGGCCGAAGGGAACGGGCGTCGTCTTCGAATCGAGCCAAGGCATCTCCGGCTTCGCGAAGACGAAGCACCCGAACGAAGTCGCCAAGTTCATCGACTTCATCATCAATGATCCGGATGCGGCGAAGGCGCTCGGCAACAACCGCGGCGTGCCGGTCACGTCGGCGAACCGCGCTGCTCTCGTGGCGGAAGCCTCTCCGGCCGATAAGATCGTCTACGACTATACGAGCCGCGTCTCCGAGCAGACGAAGAAGGAGCCGTTCGCGATCAGCTACAACCCGCCGGGCAACGCGGAATTCATCAAGCTGTCGGACAACACGGTGCAGGAGATCGGATTCGGGAAAGCCAGCGTCGAGAAGGCGGTACAAGGCTTCTATGAAGGTACGGTGAAAATTTTCGAGAGCAATCAATAAGGAACCAGCTCCTCCGAGAGGAACCGGAATTCGCATCGCCGCGATGCGATCCGCTCCCCTTCGGGGGAGCTCGCGTCTGATCGCGAGGTGCTGCACACATGGAATCAACTTTGCTGGCCCGATTAAGAGAGCAGAACATAGAACAGAGGCTTGGGCCGCTCGGCAAGAGCAGCGACAGGATCGTCTTGTCGGAGTGGCAGCGCTCCGGCGTTCGCTTCGCGGCGGCTGAAGGGCGACTTGAAGAAGTCTATTACTTAGCGCTGCGGAAGCTGCTGGACTGCATCGTACCGCTAGGCGGAGAGACTTCGATTCTGCAGGAAGGCGGCATCTATCTCGGCTGCTGGCTGGAGAGCACGGGGACGATTAACGCCGAGCTGCTCTCTCGCTTCCTTCCCGGCGTCTCGGAGGCGACCTACCGCTCGTTCGCGAGGCATCAGCGTGCCGACGGCTTGCTTCCTTATAAGCTGACAGCCCAAGGACCGGCGTACAGGCAGATTCAACTGGTTACGCCGCTTGGCCGCAGCGTCTGGAACCACTATGCGCTGCATGGCCGGGACCGGGACTTCCTGCTCGCCATGTACCGGGCGATGGAGCGCTACGACCGCTGGCTCGCCGATCATCGCGATACGCGGGGGACCGGGTGCGTCGAAGCGTTCTCCGCCTTCGACACCGGGCACGACTTGTCGCCGCGCTTCTGGCACGTGCCGGACGCGCCTCATCTAGGCGATGCGTCGCGCTTCGATCCCGACTCGCCGATCCTGCCCTTCCTAGCGCCGGATCTGACGGCGAATGTCTACTGCCAGCGGCAGTATCTGGCTCGTATGGCGGAGGAGCTCGGCTTCTCCGGCGAGGAGTGGCGCATGAAGGCGGCCAAGAGCTTGGACAGCCTATTCCGCTATTGCTACGACGAAGAGGACCGTTTCTTCTATGATCGCGACCGGCATGACCGATTCGTGAAGGTGCAGTCGGATGTGCTGCTGCGCGTGCTGGCTTGCGAGGTTGGCGATCGCGAGTTTTTCGATTCAATGCTGCAGGCCTACCTGCTGAATACGAGCAAGTTCTTCGCTAAATATCCGTTCACTTCCATCGCCATGGACGATCCGAGATTCGACCCGCACTCCGGCTACAACAGCTGGGCGGGGCCGTCGAACTTCCTCAGCCTGATCCGCGCCCCGCATGCGTTCGAGCATCACGGAAGATACGTCGAGCTGACCTGGGCGCTGCAGCCGATTCTGTCTTCCTTCGCGAGGGCGACGCGGTTCGCGCAGACGATCAGCCCGTGGACGGGAGAGGAAGGCTTCACGGAAGCGTACTCGCCTTCGATTCTCTGCCTGCTGGATTATGTGGAACGGCTGAGCGGCATTCTGCCGACGCCGGACGGCGAGCTCTGGTTCACCGGGCTGATCCCTTATGCGAGAGATCACGGCGCGGAAGTGGCCGGTGAGACGGCTTATGCCCGAACGGTGGGCGGCGTAGCCTTCGAGCTGCTCAATCTGCGCGAGGGATCAGCGATCTACCGCGGCGGCGAGCCTTACATGACCTTTCCTTCCGGCGTTCGGGTCGTGACCGATCGGAACGGTGAACTGATCGGCGTCGTCGGCATGAGCGCGCGAACGGTAGAAGGGACGCTTAGCTGGGGAGGGCGTGAACTGCCGTTCGCCGCGAGAGGCAATGAGCGTCTCCGGTACGAGGACGGGCAGCTTCGCAGCGAGGAAGGCGAGGAGCCAATCGGCGTCATCTATCCAACTTACAAATAAGGGGAGGCACGGGCTATGCTGAAGAACGAAGAGATTCAAATCCGGGATCCATTCGTGCTTCCCGATACGCGGAACAGAATCTACTACCTATATGGCAGCACGGACAAAAATATATGGGGGCCAGGCACCGGCTTCGACGCCTATACCAGCACAGATCTGCTCAACTGGGACGGA
>NZ_JACJVN010000057.1:0-120055 GCF_014212015.1 Cohnella lubricantis
TAACCGGTCCTGGCCGGGTTGCAGAGGCGGGATGCGTGCGGAAGCGTGGTGTAACCGGTCCTGGCCGGGTTACAGAGGCGGGATGCGTGCGGAGGCGTGATGTAACCGGTCCTGGCCGGGTTACAGGGGCGGGATGCGTGCGGAATTATGGCGTAGCCGGTCCTGGCCGGGTTACAGAGGCGGGATGCGTGCGGAAACGTGATGTAACCGGTCCTGGCCGGGTTACAGAGACGGGATGCGTGCGGAAGCGTGATGTAACCGGTCCTGGCCGGGTTACAGATGGGTACGAACGCGAGGGAGCGACTACGGCCGAAGTTGTTGCCGCTGCTCGCGGCGTGCTATAATGGGAGACTGACGCCGCACTGCTGTTGCGAAGGAGATGAAGAGAGATCATGGGATCGAAGAACAAGGACCAGTTCGACAAGCCGCTTGCCCAGAATAAGAAAGCGTCTCACGACTACTTCATCGAGGAAACCTTCGAAGCGGGCATGGTGTTGACCGGGACGGAGATCAAGTCGCTGCGCAACGGGCGCGCCAACTTGAGCGATTCGTTCGCAACGATCCGGAACGGCGAGATTTTCCTGCATAACATGCATATTAGCCCGTTCGAGCAGGGCAACCGCTTCAACCCGAGCGATCCGACGCGCGCGCGCAAGCTGCTGATGCACAAGTCGCAAATTCACAAGCTGTACGGGCAGTCGAAGCAGGAAGGGTACACGATTGTTCCGCTGAAAGTGTACGTTCGCAACGGCTACGCGAAATGCTTAATCGGCCTTGGCAAGGGCAAGAAGAACTACGACAAGCGCGAATCCGCCGCGAAGAAGGACGCTCAGCGCGACATCCAGCGGGCGCTTCGCGAGAAGCAGAAGGTTTACGTGCCGGCGCGCTGATGGCGCGGCGAAGCTGGATGGCAGGCAGCAATAATTCGGCTGGCTGTTCAAGATCGGCCAATTGGCTATTGGCGCGGCAAGCAGAGATTGCCGGATTTAACAGCAACAACGTGCGGTAAACCCGCGCGGGACGTGTTATAATAAGTGAGCACCGATGCAAGAACTGCCGCTTGGTGGGCGGCACCGTTAAGCGCGATAGGCATCGCGCGGTCCAGCATCCCGGCATGCGATTCGCGGCTTGGGATGACGGCACCTTTTTCACTCGGGGGCGTTTATGGATTCGACGGGGATAGTTCGAGCATGGGTAGCGGGTAGTAGGGCTGCGGCTGCTTCAACAACGCGGAAAGCGAATAATCGCAAAGAAACAACCTTCTCTGGCTCTGGCCGCCTAATAACGGTCACCAGGCTTCTACCTTCCATCGCCCATGTGGCGGGATAGGGGCTCAACCTTTAGTGGGATACGCTGTCTAGTCTCCGCCTGGGGCTAGCTGAAGAAGATAATCAGGCTGACCCGAAGGGAATCCGGTGACGGGGAGTCTCTAGGGTGACATCAAAACTGTCACTACACCCGTAGAAGCCTATGTGGCGTTGTCTTCGGACAGGGGTTCGACTCCCCTCGCCTCCACCATGTAAACCCCGACCGCATGAGGTCGGGTTTTTTGCATGGTTAGCGAGTTGGGAGTCTCCCCAAATCCGAAGGAGGACAGGGGTTCGACCGCGCGCAGGGAGCGAAGCGGACGAGCACGGCATCTGATTCTACCGCTGCGCTCTACTTCGTCGAGTGAGCTTCGTGAGCAATTTCAATCAGGAATCATATACTCCCCTCGCCTCCACCATCATAAAAGCCAGCCGCATGAGGCTGGCTTTTTTGCGTGGAGCGAGGGGGAGGCGTTGCCCCGATTCCGAAGGAGGACAGGGGTTCGACCGCGCGCAGGGAGCGAAGCGGACGAGCACGGCATCTGATTCTACCGCTGCGCTCTACTTCGTCGAGTGGGCTTCGTGACCAAGTTCAATCAGGAATCATATACTCCCCTCGCCTCCACCATCATGAAAGCCAGCCGCATGAGGCTGGCTTTTTTGCGTGGAGCGAGGGGAAGGCGTTGCCCCGGGTCCGGGGCAGGACAGGGGTTCGACCGCGCGTAGGTCTGCCGGGGCAGGCTGAGCACGGCATCTGATTCTACCGCTGCGCTCTACTTCGTCGAGTGGGCTTCGTGACCAAGTTCAATCAGGAATCATATACTCCCCTCGCCTCCACCACTACCATGAAGAAGGACACCTCAAGGGGTGTCCTCTTTGCTTAAACTGGACCTCCATGGGCCTGTATATGTAAAACATTCTTGACATTTTGTTTTGATTGGAGTAAATTCTAAATGTAAAATTCTTTTGACATAATATTGGCGGTGCGAAGCGATGAATAACCGCATTAGGGAACTGCGCAAAGCAAAAAAGTTGTCGCAGGAAGACTTGGCTGACATGTGTAACGTTTCGAGACAGACCATTAATGCCATCGAAAACAACAAGTATGATCCAAGTTTACTATTGGCGTTCTCTTTGGCCAAAGTTCTCAAAGTCACTGTGGATGAGTTGTTTATATCTGGAATGGAGAGTGATTGAGGGATGGGAAAGAAAGTACTTGAATCTTGGTGGGCCATCTTTTTATTAGGCATCACATTGTATGTGATCTTGATCTGGTCGGATCTTCAAAGCGGTCAGTTTCTTACGAAGGGTAATTTGTTAATGATGGCCATCTTGATCGGCGGCGGATTTCAGCTTTATACGTGGAGAAATGACGATAGAGCGAAGAAGGATGAGCGGGGCAGACTAATTATTCAACAGAGCTCCGTACTTAGTTATCGCATTCTGACTATCGCGCTTTTTGTCCTTTGGGTTATCGATCGGAGGATGTATCACCCCGATAATGAGTTAGGCAATACATTCCTATTCATTGCATTATGTCTATCGTTGGTGCTGTCACCGTTACTGCAGCTGGTGACCGCCAGGAGATACCTGTAGATAGGAGGTTTGAAATTGGGGCGATGCGCGGATGACATCAAAGCTGTCACTACACCCGTAGAAGCCTATGCGGCGTTGTCTTCGGATAGGGTTCGACCGCGCACAATCCTCCATAACGTTAACAGTGATTCAAGTCTCTACCTGATAATCCCCGTTCCGGTAATTCTAACTTCCGGTCGAATGTCGAATTCCACGGAAGGATACATCTGCTCCCACCGAGTCCAATCCGCATCGCCCCGGTAATGAACGGCTTTGTAGATCAAGCCGAAACCGAAAGGATCCACCCTCCAATCCCTTAACTGGTTGAGCGTCTTTAAGTACTGATCGCGCAGCGTGTGGGCGGCTGCTTGTTCGTAATCAGCCCAATTTCGGTCGTAAACGGGTTCTTTCGTCTGTTCGATGTTTCCTCCAACCTTAACCTTGACGATCATCCGATGATTATCCTTCGGATAAAACGAGAACCTGCGGCGGTAATAATCGACCTGCATCGTAAAGTCCTCTTCTCGCGAACGGACGATCATGTCCATTTTTCGATTTTGCTCGAGCAGCTCTTTGAAGGATTTCGTTTCTCGAGGAGGAAGAATGCCGATGATCTTGGACTTGTCGAACAGGGCCACCTTGTTGATGACGTAATAATCCTTGGCTGGCTCGATGACCGGCATATAAGGATCCAGCCCATCTTCGTACATTCTTCTGAAGAAATCGAACAAATACTCGGTAACGGTATAGGCGGAGCTTGTTCCGTTATCCTCGAAACTGAGGAAAAGGGAGTTGCCCGGGAATACTTCCGATTTCGGAGAGACTTTCAATACTTGTTCGGCATTGGGCGACCCTACGGCAAGAAGCGCGATCCCTTGAATATCCCTTCTTCGAACGAAGTAGTCGACGACTTGCGAGATATCGCTTCTGGCTAGTGAATCGCCGAAAATCAGCAGCTTCGTATGATTAAAATCGACCTCTTTATCGAACTTGGCTTTCAGCAGCCGAATGGATTCCGGCAAAGAGTCGGATTCTTGGCTGACGACGATGGAGCGATTTTGCTCGACGCCTGTTCCTGGAGATGGAAGTCCGAGTTTGAACGATAACCGGTAAAGCTCCTCCGAATCTTGTGGGCGATCTATGCCTATAGCCATGACATACAGGCGCTTATCGATATCTTTGAAGCTTCTGTTCGTACATCCGGCGAGAAGTAAGACGATAAATAGGGCGGCAGGAATCCAAGCTATTCTCATCGCGCGACAGCCTTCCGTGATAATAAAAATACGAGCAGAACGAGAAAGATCTCGCTCCAGAAACGCAGCTGCAGCCACTGAGTGGCGAACGCCATCAAGCGCTTCTCGTCCGCAAGAAGCGCGACGAAATAGGTTGATAATGCGAATGTAAGAAGCACGGCGGGGATTTTCAATCCGAATCCGTGAACTTTCCAGTTTCTCTTGGCGACATCCCCGATGATCTGGCTGCCGACATGCCATGTTACCGTTGCAAATATGAGAGACAGATTCAAATAAAGGAGCAGGAAAACGTAAATGACGCGCTCGACGATGCCGAATTCGATCTTAACCGAATCGGCGGTCGACACCCAGACATTGACATATTGAAGAGCGCCGTCCGGGCCGTGAAAGCCGACCGGGACAAAGGCCGTCGTCATTAAAGCAAAGAGCCCCACTATGGGGATTAAACCCACCAGCCGGGGGCGGAACTTGCCTTCCGATTCCTTGTTGAAAACCGCCATGTTGATGTAGCCAGTGAACAAATAGGTGGCGGCCGAGATCACTTTATGATTCGGCATTCTGTCGAAATAATCGCTGACGACATTCCAGACGGCAAGCCAGTTCATGTAATCCGTCATGACCGATTTGTACAATATCAACAGGATGAACGGAATGTTCGTGATGAGGATGATCTCCAGCAAGTACATGACCGTTCGGGTGCGCTGGGACGCGCACCAGAAGACAGCGATCAACAGGATCGTCAAGAGCAGCTGCGCAGGCATGTCCGGCAGGATGTAACGCTTGATCAAGTTCGTGAATGAGATCAAGACGATACCGCCTGCGATGAACCACATATAACCCAAATAAATGATCAGAACGATCGAGATCCATTTGGGAACATGCGCGAGGAGGATATGGGACACCGTTTGATTCTTAAACCTGCGCATCGCCTTTACGAACATGAAGGTCATGATGCTGCTAAGGACGGTGCTGATGACAATCCCTAAGACGAGCCCGTTGCGCTGATTCGCAATTAATATTTGGGGCATCATGGAGGCCAGCATCCGCTTGCCTCGATTTATGGGTTCGACGGCAACGACGGTCGGCGGGCTCATTCTCGGCCAAGCCGCGCAGCAAGCCGGACTTGTGAGCAGCGCGATGATCATTACGACGGCAGCTGTAACCATCAGCAACTTCGTCATTCCCATCAACACCATGACCTTCGCGGTTCGCGCCGTTCGTTACCCCCTTATTCTTCTTTCAAGCCTGTTTGGTTTATTCGGTGTAGTGGTCGGGCTGTTCTGTCTAACCTGTTATTTGGTGCGCCTGCGCAGCTTCGGGCATCCCTATTTGAAGCTGTTCGTCAGCGAGCCGTCCAAAAGCTTCGACAACCGTTAGCCAAAGGAGTTCCTCAGGGTGAATCGTTACTTCTATTACTCGGTCATGATGTGCATGCTGATCAATACGATCATTTTCGAATCGACGGGGCAATTGGCGAAATTGTTGAATGGACAAAAGTACAGCTTGTTCCCCGTCATTATGCTATCCGACCGGCCTGACCGTACCGTGCTCAATCTGGCACAGGGCAAAGCGGTCATCCTGTTGGAAGGAACGCCGTTCGCGATGATATTCCCAGCCGTATTCTACGACTTCATGTCGGCGTTGGACGATTTGTATATGCCTTTCTTCGTGACCCGATTGCTGGTCTTCTTCCGGTATGTGGCGCTGTTTATCGCCATTGCGTTTCCTGCGATCTACATATCCGTCATCTCCTTCAATCCGGATCTGTTCCGCGTGCAGATGACGCTTTCACTGGCAGGAAGCAGAAGCAGCGTTCCTTATCCGTCTTATGTAGAAGTATTGTTTATGCTGCTCATGACCGAGTCGACGACAGCCGCGTCAACTTTGCTTATTCGTTGATGAAGTTCGTCCAGCACTTTAGGATTGACCGCATGAGCATCGTAGAAGAGATAAGCCTTCGTACGCGTGACAGAGCCGAACTCCAACGGTTCTACGCGAAATCCCGGTGCGGGGTAACGATGGCGGATGATGCCGATGTTCGTCTCCGCATTCTCGCTAAACGTGGATTGAGGGCCTTGTACAGTCGTTTCGATCTTCGCTTCGCCGGGCTTGTCGTTGATCGGCTTGCCAGCATGGAAGAGATAGCATTCGTCATCCGACACGATAAGCACGTTGCCCTTCATGAGTTCGGCGTACAACGCCTCGGCGGATCCGAAGTCTTGGCGAAGACAGAGCGAGGCTAGATAAGCCCGGGGGTGCTGAACCGCCATGACGGGATAGATCAAGAGCTTCTCGATCTTGCCGGAATCGCATACGGTTCTGTAATAGTACAGGAAGAACGGCGGCTCGGCTTGTATCTCTTGACGGACGAATTCTTCGGTCATCGGCAGCCGGGCGATGTAATCTTGAGTCGTAGCCATGTGGGAGAACTCCTTTCCAACATTACCCACTTACTCTTCCCGAACCGGCAGCTATTCATTACCAGCGGCCGCAATTTGCGTCGCAGTTGGCCCGCCCACTTAGCGAAGAGAAGTTATGCTTTGCTGATTCGCAGCAACCGACGAAAGTGCCTTTCTGGATTGGGCAAAAACAGACCTCGATATTGAAGCCGAAATATGTTATAATCAAGAACAGAGAATACAAGACCTAATTCACATGCGTAGAGGGTTATTCTTGAATGACCTTGTACGATATGTGATTTTTTTTATTAGTAAAAAAAAGAGGTTTATGTAAATACTGAGAAGGTGGTAATCCTCATGGAATCAGGAACAGTGAAGTGGTTTAACGCAGACAAGGGCTTCGGCTTTATTGAAGTAGAAGGTGGCAACGATGTATTCGTTCACTTCAGCGCTATCGTCGGAGACGGTTACAAGTCTTTGGATGAAGGCCAACGCGTAGAATTCAATATCGTTCAAGGGAATCGTGGACCTCAAGCCGAGAATGTTGTCAAAGTCTAAGAACTTCTGGCCCCAGGCATATCGTTTGGGGCGTTTTTAATCTTTACATCCATTTCAAACATGAAAGAGGGATGTACATGCATTATTCTAAGAAAAGACCGCTTGAGGATGTCCTGCAAGAACAGACCGCCATCTGGTCATGTCCGAATGAGAACTGCAAAGGCTGGATGCGGGACAACTTCACGTTCTCAAGCACGCCCATATGCTCCCAGTGTCAGGCTAAGATGGTTAAAGGCGAAAGAATGCTGGCAGCAGTCCTTAATACGAGTCCGATTCACTCCAAGTAGTGAGGGCTAGCCAAAGAAGTCGCCAATGCATAAATCAACATTACGATTTAACATAGCCAATACAACAAACACCCTCCCCTTGCTCACTCAGAGCAAAGGGAGGGTGTTCTAATTTAGCTTACAGGTCGAGTCCCAGGTCGAGCACGATGTTCAGCATCCGAATGATGATGGCTACCGACTGATCGCGGGTAGCGGTGGCGTTCGGTGCGAACTTGTCGCCGCCGACACCATTCACGATGCCTGCTTGGCTAAGCTGATTGATATAGTCAGCAGCCCAGTTACCGTCGAGATCGGAGTACTTCGTTCCGTTAGCTGCGCTCGTATTCAGAACACGAGCTAAGATGGCAGCCATCTCGGCGCGAGTAATCTCTTGATCCGGCTTAAAGCTGCCATCACCTGTGCCGTTCACGATACCGGCGCGATGCAATGCGCTAATGTAAGCATCTGCCGAGTGACCGGCCGTGTCGGAGAAGGAACCATCCGCTCCTGTCGTATCCAGACCAAGCGCACGAACGATCATCGTAGCGAATTCTGCTCGCGTTACATTGTCAGAACCGTGGAACGAACCATCAGTCTTGCCTTCGATAAGACCAATTTGCGAAGCGAGTTGTACTGCCTTAGCAGCCCAGTGCGTAGCAGGTACGTCAGAGAAGTTGATTGGCTCGTTCGCTTGCAGCGCTTGTTGCACAGCGGCTTTCACTTGCTCTGCGTCTACCAGTTTGCTATCCAACAATGGCTTCTCCGGAGTTGGTGTCTGCGTCGGGGTATCGGAATCTGTTCCCGGCTCTGGCTCCGTCGGAGTTACCGGATCCGGCGATGGATCATTCGTCTGCTTCGTCGTTACCTTGATCTTCAGTTCCGCCGTGTCGCCGGCATTGAAGACGAAGGTCAGGACATCATTGTTCGACAGTGTCGCCAAGTAGTCCTTCTTGATTGTAACAATTAGCGTATCGTTCGCCGATGCAGCGGCAGGTACACTGTAGTCTTGGCCTTGAACAAGCTCGACATCGCCCTTCTTGATTGCGATGAGCGTGTTGTCCTTCAATGCAACGGCCACTCTAGCGTCAGCCTGCGAATTCCTGTAGAACGTTACGGTTGCTGGTGAGATGGTAGAGGATGGCGCCTCTAATCCCATAACCTTCCAGAACGCCGCCTTAGGTCTGTAGCTGTTGTCGAACAGCAACGGCATACCCGAACCGCGCCAGCTTTGAAGATCGGCTTTGCCCCAGAACGTAACGCGGTCGATATGGTCGGCATATTTCTTATAAATATCGAACAATGTGCCATACAATTCTGCTTGATACGCCTGTTCCGCTTCGTCAAGATGATAATTGCTATTTTTGGCGAAAGGAATGTCAAGCTCCGATACGCTGATTCTCACACCCGCTTCAATGAAGCGCTGGATGGTGGTCTCGACTTCCGTCGCGTCAACATCCGGATCTTGACCAACCCAGAAGTGCGATTGCATACCAATGCCTTCGACAAGCTTGCGGTCTTTATCCGCGTTTCGGGGATCGGTCGCCCACTTCGCGTTCAAATCCTCCGCCATCTGCGCGATTGCCTCGTACTTGTAAGTCTCGTTATAGTCGTTGTAATAAAGCGTTGCGTCCGGGTCGGCCAAGCGAGCGGCTACGAACGCGTCGTAGATATAATCCGCGCCGCTCTCGCCCTTGCTCTCGTCAGCGCCCTCGGCATAAGCGATATACCAAGGCGAATCTTTGCGCAAGCCTGTTGTCCAGTCGCTGCCGTCGAAGGTTGAGGTATCGTCGCTGAACGCTTCGTTGACAACGTCCCATGAGATGACTTGCCCTTTGAAATGTCCTGCTACGTTAGCGATATAGCTCTCAAGGTTCGCTTTCGCGCTTGCGCGGTTTGCGGCATCGTCCTTATTCAACCACGCAGGGGACTGTGAATGCCATACAAGTGTATGCCCGTGAACAGCTATGTTGTTAGCCTTTGCCCAATCGACTAACTGATCGGCTACGCTGAAGTCGTAAGTGTTAGCCGCTTTGGAAATGTTCTCGGGCTTCATGATGTTCTCAGGCGTAACAACGTTATATTGAGCCTTAAACATGGCTTCGGTTTGAGAGATAATGCTTGGGTCTTTCAATGCGGGGTCTGCTTGGTCATTCTCTTGCCCCCAAGGCGTCGCACTGGCATTACCGCCCCAACCCAGAATGTTGCCGATGAAGAAATAATCGCTGTAAGCGTCTTTCAGGGATGGAAGATTGATATTCCACTTAGGGGCTAGCCACACATAATTATCAGGAACAACCGGATCGTCTTTGCTTACCCATTGAACCAACACATTGCCGTCGTCGTCCGTAATTTGGAGGCTGTTGATTGTAAAATCTTCACTGCCTGACATTCCGCGAATAGCAAGGTTACCAATCAGTCCATCGGCAACTTCGCTGCCGCTCATGGTGAAATCAACGGCATAGTCTAACGTTTCATCCTTAACTACGCCGCTTGTGAATGAACCCGGAACTGTCGTTGCTACTGTTCCGGCAGCGAATGAATGGGCCGCGTCGCTTACAACAGCGGCATCTGCGCTAGTATAACCGCCGTTCTCGTTACCTGTAATCCAGCGCACGCGATAACCGGTTGTGCCTGTAGATGTAGCATTGAATGTAAGGTGATATTTCGCGTCTTTAACAGGTGTGAAAGCGACAACGTCGCCCTCTGCACTAGAGGAGAATGGCCATTGAGTCTTGTCTAAACCTAAAATAATGTTTGCGCCTGACCAACCATCACGTGTCGATGTGTATACATGAACGCCAGGGACAGTCGGTAACGGTTTAGATGGCATTTCAATTCCGCCTTTAACCTTGATGATTAGGCTGTCAATTACAAAGTCAGCTATGACCTCATCGCCGCTGGTCTGTATTCGAAGTCCCGAGCCTGAATCCCAAACGCCTTCGTAGCTTAAGGTGAAGTCTGGGGTTGCGTCAACGGATTTGAATTCCGTATAAGGGTCGCTCGCAAGACCCAAAGCGATCTTAGCGCCGCTTGGAATCGTAACGCCGTCAGGGATATGCCCGGCTAATTCAACGCTATACTCCGCATCTTTAGCCAAGCCGATCGCGCCGGCTTTAACATCAATGCCGTTCCAGTTCTCTGCACGGTTAGAGATTCCAAGGGATACTGAGCCGTCATCATTTGATATCGGTGTTAGTGTAGGGCCGCCAGCTCGTGTTAAATAGACTGTTCCCGCATTGTCATCTATGTCTGTAATCCCAGCGTCCTCTTGAAGATCATAGGCTACAACAACTTCATCCGAAGCCGGAGGCGGGTCAGTTGGGGTTGTTGAAATTCCATCACTAGTAATGAGGATGTTATCAACAATGAACTTATCAATAACTGCATCTGAGGCGCCTTTGTTAGTTTGCACTCTCAGATTCGTGCCTGCAGCAGCATAAGTTGCAACAGTAACAGAAGATAACGTGTATTCTAAGGTGAAACTGTCGCCAGCGTTTACTTCAGTATTGTCTAACCAAGAATATGCGCCATTACTTTCGCCAAGTATCATTCGCGAACCGGTTGGCACGTTTGCGTCAGAAGGTATCCGCCCTTCTACTTGAACATGAAACGAAGTGCCTACAGCCGCCTTCAATAGCGAGGTCTTAATGTCAACGCCATTATAGTCAGCCGTTCTGCCAAAGATCTCAATAGCCTTGGCCCCGCTATTGTCTGCAACATTGAACTTAACGCCGGAGTTTACCAGCGCTTCGGTTCCCTCAACGCCGCTTCCAACTAATTGGCTATCTAGTTGCATATCGTAAATAACAATAGGATTTCTTGTAATGATAATACTGTCAACAACGAACTTATCAATAAAAGTGTTTGAAACGTTGTTGGATTGCACTCTTAGATTCGTGCCTGCGGCAACATAAGCGTCCACCTTGGCAGAATCTATCGTGTATTCCAAGGTGAAGCTGTCGCCAGCATTTACCGCAACATTGTCTAACCAGGAATACTCGCCATTACTTTCGCCAAGTATCATTTGCGAACCGGCCGGCACGACTGCGTCAGAAGGAATCCGCCCTTCTACTTGAACATCAAACGAAGCGCCTCCAGCTGCTTTCAATAGCGAAGTCTTAATATCAACGCCATTATAGTCGCCTGTTCTGCCAAAGATCTCAATAGCCTTAGCCCCGCTATTGTCCACAACATTGAACTTAACGCCGGAGTTTACCAGCGCTTCAGTCCCCTCGACGCCGCTTCCAATTAATTGGTTATCCCGTTGCATATCATAGATAACTTCGGCAGCTGGAACAGCCGCACTGCCGGAGCTGCCATCCGCACTCGCTCTTGGCACGCTCCCAAACTGCGGCACGAACAAGGCAACCGCAAACACTAACATCAAAATCTGCTTAAGCCGTTTGTTCATCGTGTTACTTCCCTTCCTCAGATTTGTGTACCATAATCTTGTAACCGCATACACAAGCGGTAATAATATAGGTATATCAGAAAGATCGAAGGCTAGCCTTGCAGTAGATGCACGATAGTTATCATGTTCAAGTAGAAGGGAACAGTATATATTCCACTACCGCATCAGGTAGTGGATTTTTGCTTCTACCTATCACTTTTGATACAAAATCAAAAATGACAATGGCAATCAATAGCCATGATTTACAGAGAAGTCGGCGGGGGCTTACAATGCAGACACATCATTGCCGCGGAACAACTATATGGGGTTGAGTCAATCCTTACAATAAGCGAGGTGAGAGTAAAAGTTGTAGCGCCTCACGCTAAACTGAAAGCGCTTTATCGCAGGGAGCCGAAACGTGAGCTTTCTGCTGCGGGACTCGCAACTCTATTCATGGCCACGAGGAGTGAAATGAATGAAGAGAAGGCTTAAGAAGTACATGTCTGTACTTCTCACATTGTCCATGGCATTTATGCTTGTGCCATCGGTGGTTCTGGGCGCAGAGGAAGACGGCGGCGCGTCATCTGCCGAATTGACACAAGTGGGCGAGGTATTGGACTTCGAGGATGGCGAGCTGGTGGGGACCATTGCCGGCGCTCCGGCCGTCACTGGCCCTGGGTCCGTTACAGTAGCGGTGTATGACGCTAATCATGTGCTTCGCGTTCAGCCTCCGGGAGTCGATACCGATTCGAATACCGCCAAAGGAGCTAGCTATTGGTGGAGCCTTCCGCTGGATAGCGGCGAATATGACCTTACCGGCAAGGATCTGGTTGAAGTGGCCTTCGACTGGTGGGTTGATATTACACGCCCTAGCGCCAACTCGCTTGATGTCCGCCTGAACGACGGTGCGGATCAAGTCGTAACGCTTCGAACGGCCGGAGGCGGAACGAGCGCGGACTCCCCGGCGACCGTATCCTTCTACACCGGCAATATGGCCGCCAATAACGCCCCGGCGACAGGAACCGTCACTACAGCGCTAACCGGTGTGCCGCGCTTGACCAAGCTTACGGCAACCATAAGCGTTGACCTTCTGGCACAAGAGGCCTCGATCAGCGTGACAGACGGCGGTTCAATAGCGTACACGACGCTGGAGCCAATCGCGATAGGCTCCGATAAGCTGACCAGCATGAGCATCGGCGCGAGCCGGGCAAGCGGACAGAATTGGGCCAGGTTTAACGCGGCCGAGGGGGTGACTTGGGATGAGAGCACCTATGGCATGCGCGTGGATAACATCCTATTCAAGGCTGCTTCGACCGGCAGAGAGAAACCGATCATAAATCCAAGTGAAATCTCTATATCTCCAACCTCTGCTGATCTGGAATATGGAGAGGGCTCGCTTGACGACAAGCATTCCGCCACCTTCAGCGCGGTTGTCATGCCCATTAATGCAACCGACAGGACGTTCACCTGGTCGATCAGCGACGAGAGCATTGCAACTATCGTTGAAAATGATGATCACAGCGTAACGGTTACCGGGGTTGGCGAAGGCGAAGCTACTCTTAAGGCTGTGTCCAATATGGACGGGTCCATCACGGCCAGCGTGCCAATCCATGTCCAATATGTCCCGGCGGTCGCGGAGCCTGCTCCGGACTTTGCCGATCTGTTAGCGCAAGGGTACACGCAGGAGTTCGGGAGCAGCTTCGCCGGCGACGATGAAGTCCCGCTGTGGATATTCGCCGGCGGCACTTACCATACGCTTGCTAGAGAAGACGCGCCTCAGATCAATAACTACTTCAGATTCGACGCGTCCGGTTCCGGCAACCGAGGCGGCAAGGGGGATCTGCCGTACGCCGTCTCCGGCAGCAAGGTATATGCTTATTTAGACTGGAAGGTGCCGGCGGTGTCCACCGCGCAGAATACGTTTAACCTAAGCTTCCAGGATGGAGCCAATGTTCTGCTTAGCCTAAGAACAGGCACCTATAACGGGGCAAGGACAATAGGCGCGTTCGCGGGGGCTTTACCGGGGCCGACCGGTCCTGATCCGGCTAATTTCTGGAGCGGCGACCGTTACCATGCATTTACTTTTAACGAGGTTAATATTTGGTACACGGTTCGCGTCGAGTTCGATTTCGATACGATGATCGCGACAGTCTCCCTTGTTCCGAGGGATGACGCCGACGCGGAGCCTTCGGTGCTGACGGTTCCGTTCGAGGGGAGCCAGATCAGCTCCTTCGTTCTGACCGGCGAGCGCGCGGGAGGCAACAACATCAACGTGGCAGATAACGGCGTTGATAACCTGTATTTTTTCACACAAGAGCTATCTCCGGACACCATCATTGAAGTACTGCCGTATGACTTCTTGCCGGAGCGCCCGGGGGCGGCGGACAGCAATACCTGGCAGAGCTGGTTTAAGACCGTCTACATCGGGGACGTAGCTGACGAGGAAGGGCTTGGCTTGCCGGGCACGGTTAAGGTTAAGCTGGCGAACGGCAGTACCGCTGAGGTAGGCGTAACCTGGGAGTTAACAGAAGCCCCATGGTCGAAGGCGGCCGCGGATTTGGTTTATGACCCGAATAAGCAGGGCGTGTTCTCGTATGTCGGGACGCTGACGAGTGTTCCGGACGCGGCGGTCAACCGTATGGGGGTGGAAGCGAAGCTCTACATTGAGAATCGGCACCGAGACCAAGTGACTTCCGAGCCGTTCTCTATGGAGTGGCTGGACAGAGGAGTAGCAGCCGTTCCGGCAAAAGGCGGTGGAGGTGTACTTGTAACGTGGCGTCTGCTCGCTTCGGAATATAACCAAGGCTTAACCTTTAACGTATACAGAAACGGCGTTAAGGTCAACGAGGCGCCGGTCGCTGCGCTGGATTATGTTGACGCTGACGGTCAAACTGGGGATGTATACGAGGTAGAGACGGTAAGCACAGGTGCAAGGAGCAAACCTGCAACGGCATGGGCTAACAATTATACGGACATTCCGTTGCAGAGGCCGGCGGATCGTCCGAACCCGGCGCTCGCTTACGGCGCGACATCCAATGCGGACCCGATTACTTACACAGCTAACGACACCTCCGTAGCGGATGTGGATGGGGATGGACAGTATGAGATTCTGGTCAAATGGTATCCGTCTCAGGCTCAGGATCCGGGGCTTGCCAACCGGCACACCGGCGAGACGATATTCGACGCCTATACCCTTGACGGCAAGCTGCTGTGGAGGATCAACCTGGGCATCAATATCGTGTCCAGCGCGCATCACAGCGCGTTCAACTTCTATGATCTGGATCAGGACGGCAAAGCGGAGTTCGCGGTGAAGACAGCCGACGGTACCAGAGGCTATCTTCCTAAAGCGGATGGGACGATCGATGATCTGACAGACACCCCGGCTTGGGTATTGGGCGACCCCGAAGCGGTATGGGTAGGCGGCCTTCAGAACCCGGCCAACGATAACCAGGTGAACAATACGGCGCTTGGCCGAGTGGCGTCCGGCCCAGAGCGATTCACGGTATTCAACGGGGAGACTGGCACGCCGGTTGATACGGTCGACTATTTCGCGCCGTACGACATCACCTCCAACTGGGGCGACAACAACAATAACCGCAGCGATCGCTTCAACGGAGCGGTTGCCTATATGCCGAAGAACGGCGTGTATGGCGCGGAGCCTTATCCTACGGTGATCGAGGTGCGCGCTCACTACGGTCCGCATTATGCAGCTGCCTATCAGTTCATCGACGGTAAGATTGTGGAGATATGGACGTTCGCGCTAGCGGATTGGAACGCCGGCAATAATCAGGGCAATCACAATGTACAGGTTGCTGATGTGGATAATGACGGCTATACCGAGGTTGTGCTTGGCGGCATCACGATCGACCAAGATGGAACGATCGTGTGGAGCTCAAACGGAACCAGAGGGACCGTAGCTGCGGGCCATGGAGACGCGCTGCACGTAGCCGCAATGGTGCCGGGCAGCAACGAGATCTATGTGTTCCAACCGCATGAAGCCGGGCCTCCGAACAATGTGACCTTGCTTCGCGGCTCTACAGGAGAGCCTGTGTGGACGTATGGAGCAAACCTGGGCGATGTTGGGCGCGGCGTGGCGGCGAATGTAACTCCTCTGCCAGGCTTCGAGGTGTGGGGAATAGGGACGCCTATGTACAATATCGTGAACGGCGAAGTTATGACAACCGAAGTCGGAGGCATTGGCGTAGCGAACAAGGCTCCGGTTAACTTCATTCTGTATTGGGACGGAGACCTGCTGAGCGAGTTCTTCGACGGGCCCGATAACTTGAACTCAACGGACGCGCCATCCATCACGAAGTTTAACTATGATACGGCGACCGGGGAGAGCGAGCTTACAACGCTTCAGACCTTGACCGGGACCTATTCCAACAATGGAACGAAGGCGAATCCGAGCCTGATCGCCGATATCTTCGGTGACTGGCGCGATGAGGTTCTGGTTCGCACGAGTGACAACGATTCGTTAAGAATCTACACGACGGATATTCCGACGGACCATGTGATCTACACGCTGATGAATGATCCGCAGTATCGTCTGGCGGCGAACTCGCAGAATGCGATGTACAACCAGCCGGAGCACTTGAGCTTCTACTTGGGCGAAGACATTCGCGATGAAGTTCAGGCGATGCAGCTTCCGGTGCCGAACGTATTCTATACGGTTGATGGCGAAGAGCAACCGACGGAGAATTCTACGCTCTCGCCAGCGACGGCAATGTTCTATAGGAATGCTAGAGCAGATATTACGGTGACGGTGACACTGAACGGCAACATGCTCACGGGAATCAAGAAGGGCGATACCGCGCTTGCGGATACCGACTACAGCCTCGCTGAGGTAACTTCGGATGGCAAGCAGGCGGTTACGATTAAGAGCAGCTACTTGGCGACACTGTCGAATGGGGATGTCCTAACCTTCGTGTTCAGCGCAGGCGAGCCTGCGGAGCTGAAGATCGCGGTGACGACGAAGCAGACGAATAACCCGGCGCCGAATCCGTCAAACCCGACGGACCCTGACCCCGGAACGGATGGAGATTCTCCGACGGATTCCGATGGCTTGCCGCAGACGCCAACTCCGGAGAGGCCGATATTGAACAGTGCTATCGCGAATGCAGAGCTGTTAAAGGCTAGTATACAGCAAGCGCTGCAAGCGAATCCGCCGATCCGCTTCTCAGACGTACCCGAGACGCATTGGGCTGCCAAAGCAATCGAATATGCTTCGCGGCTTGGTATTATCGAGGGCAAGCCCGATGGTAAGTTCAACGGTTCTGAAAAGGTAACGCGCGCAGAATTCACTGCGATGATCGTCCGTGCGTTAGGTCTGGATACGACAGGAGAGGATGGTTCCTTCTCCGACACGAACGGTCACTGGGCGGATGCCTATATCAGAGCATTGCATCGTATAGGTATCGTGAACGGTACGGGCAATGGCGCATTCCAGCCTGATCAAGAGATCACTCGCGCCGAGCTGGCTGCCATCCTGGCTCGCGTGCTGAGCATGAGCGCGGCTAACGGGGCATCGAAGTTCTCCGATATTAGCGGTCATTGGGCCGCAGACAACATTGAACAGCTCAGCCGAGCTGGCATCGTGAACGGTGTCAGTGACGGTAGGTTCGCGCCGAACGATACCGCTGCCCGCGATCAGTCGGCGGCGATCCTCATGCGGATGCTGAACATCGTGCTTGATCTCGGCCTCGATCTGTAAGGCAGCTATAACTGCAGCAACAGCCTCTCGGCGCATGCCGGGAGGCTGGTTGTATTTGGAGCAAGGAGGGGCAGTTACTCCCCCCGCCTCCCCCGGAACATCAGGAAGATTAGCATAGACGCCGTCACATACAAAGCGCCAGTGATGCTGAACGTCATCGCATAGCCCCAATAGTAGCCGTGAGCGGTGACAATATACGCTTGAACGGGTCCCATCGTCGCCCAGCCGAGCATGAAGGCGGTCTGCATGCAGGAGTTGGCCAAGCTTTGTCTGGACGGAGCGACCCGGTCCATGATCGTAGCGGAGACGAGCGGGTTGGCCGCATTCATCAGGGCTTGTCTGAACAGGAAGCTGATCGAAGCGACAGCCAGCAGATTGGTGAACCCCGTGAGGAGCAGGAATGGCAGCGAGAGCGTCTGGAAAACGACGATTGCCTTCACCTGTCCAATTCGTCTGGCTAGCGTCGGTCCGATGAGCATGGAGACAATCGTCATCACTTGTCCGAGCGCGAGCAAGAGGCTCATGCCGCTGAGCGAGACGGCGAAGCGATTCGTGAAGTACAAGTTCAAGTACGGCACGACTAATCCGGAGCCGATCCCGATCAGGAGCTGTACAGCGGCGAATTTAAGAATAAAGCCTAGATCCCCGGAATTCCGTTCCGATAGCAGAGGGGTAGCTTCCCGCACTGCCTCGGAAGGAGCTGCGGCGCGCGGAGCATTGGAATCCTTCATCGTCAGCAGAGGCAGAAACGCGAATAGGGTTGCGACTCCCCCTGCGAGCAGCACGAACCTGAGCGAATGCAATTCGCTTACGCCGGCATATTGCAGAAGATCGGAGACGACACCTCCACTGAGACTGCCGGCGACTTGCGAAGCGAGTACGAATGCGGAATAGATACTGAAAACTCGAAGGCGCTCCGACTTAGCCACATTGTCAGCCAGGAAGGGGATCGCCAGCACTTGAAAGACGGTGGCGAACAATCCCGTTACAACGGCCAACGCGAGCAGGCTGCTCTCCGCTTCGATCAAGGAGCGGCCTATTAACAGGATGCCGCTGCCTAACGTGCCGATCACAAGCAACCGCCTTCGGCTCATTCGGTCGCCGAGCAGTCCGATGGGCAAGAAGCACAACGCCGTAGCGAGCGACTGCACGCTGACGACGCTGCCGATCGTAGAGTCGGCGTAACCTAATTTTTGAACATACAAATTATATAAGACAGAGAACAAGCCCGTTCCGAATTGATAGAGCAAGTTAGCTAAGAAAAATAACCGTACATTGCGGGGCCAACCTCTCCAGTCGGCAAGCGTGGCTGCGGCGAATCTCATGGTGTAGGCGTCCCCCTAACGATTCCATCATAGAAACAGTACTATGAAGACCGCCGGATGGCAATCGTAAAAAAGGCGCCAGGGCCTTGCCGGTCACATATAAGGTCGGGACCATCGCTTTGGATGAACTGCCAAATATTACAATGATGCGGCTTCGAGCCCATGATATGATGGGAAAAAGGACCAAGTCGTTCCGACCTGTCCTGCACCCATTCTACTACATAGAGGAGTTACAGCATCATGAGGCCTACTGACATGAGAAAGATTAGCGCAGTAACACTGTCTGTTATGCTCTCCGCATCCCTTGTCTACACTGGAGACGCTCTGGCGTCGCCGAAGCAGCGGTTCACCGATGTCCCTGCCAGCCATTGGGCGAACGCGGCCATTACAAGGCTGGTCGATTCAGACATTGTTCACGGTTATGAAGACGGCTCCTTCAAGCCGAACGCGTACATTACGCAGGAGGAATTCATCGCCATGGCGGCCCAGATCTTATACGGCAAGTCCGCTGCGGCTCCGGTGAACGAGGAGGATATCGATGTGCCTCCGAGATGGTCGGATTGGGCTTACCAGTCATTGGCTAGTCACGGGATCACCTCCTTGGAAGACTTCTGGGCAAGGGACAGCGACAAGAGACTGGTGCAGATCACGAGAGCGGAAGCGGCTCGAATCATCTACATGCTGTTCAACGGCAATGTTGAGAACCTGTCTTCGAAAGTCGCCGTGAAATATTTATACGAGCACAATCTGACCTCCGGTTCATACAGCGACCGAGGGGATTATTTCGCCAATTACGGTCCGACGGAATTGCTGACCCGCGCTCAAGCAGCTGCCTTCCTGACGAAGATCAAGGATTATAAGGCGGGAGCTGTGAAGCAACCGAGCACGCCGATTAAAGTAGACGACACGCTCGCGAGCCGGATCAAAGCGATCGCCAAGAAGGCTGGAGTCGACGTGACCGCCTCCTCAAACACGGAAAATTATCAGACGCGGGTAGAGGGCAGCGGGATTACGCTGGACTTCCAATTCGACGAGTTCGCGTATGGAGATCTGGGCGAGAACTGGCACATGACGATCGTTAAGCTGGACAAGAGCAGAATCGGGCTGATGACTTCCATTCTCAAGGAGCTTGGGCTGCCGATGAGCGAGAAGGAGATTCAAGCGCTCCTGACGGACCTGCTCGCGCTCGAATACGGTCAAACCGGGGAAACGTACAACAAAGAGAACGTCTCCATCCACACTTCCTACTACTACGGCTATCACATTCAGTGGGGAGAGCATCGCAACAATGACGTGCAGATCGCTGCGAATGCGAAGCCTTACGCGTTGTTCGTCAATGGAGAGGAGAAGCGGGGACCGGAGTTCAACACGTTCCTGGAGCCGATATTCGATAAGAATGGAACGATCTATGTCCCTGTGACCGACGTCGTGTCCGATATGGGCGGGTCCTGGGACATGAGCACCGATTGGAACACCGTGACCGTCGTGTTGAAAGATGGCTATCAGTGGGTGTTCGAATGGGACGGCGTTCCGAAGAAGAACGGCGCTGCGTTCATCGGCAGATCGATCGGGATGGACGACTCGAATGAGACGGTGAAGGCGATCTCCATGGATGGTTCGCTCTTCCTTCCGCTTGACTTCATCTCCAAGTATTATCCGGTGACTACGCAGATGGAAGGCGCAACGACCCTGATTCTGATCGGGGACGTGCCGGAGCATCCGACGGCCGACTACTTCGGAACCCAAGGTGAGTACCCTTCGACCTTCGACTTCAACCCGTTGGATCCGAATACGCCGTATCCAGGCGGATGGAAGGCGCCGCAGCTCACTTCGAAGTGGTCGTCGAATTCGGCGGACAACTTCAAAGCGTTCGAGAATGAGCTCGGATTTATAGATGGCGGACGCTATTATAGCATCACCGGTGCGCATCATGCGATCACGGTCATCGATCAGAGCGATTCCAAAGACACGGAGGTAATCCTTCAATTTACGGGATGGGGGACTCCTCCCGGCAAGCCCGATGCTATGGTATCGGAATCGTTTAAGATCCCGGTTGTCTCCGCGCAGCTGTTCCGCTTCTATTTCGAGGATAAATGGAAGTCGGTCTGGGACTACTTCAACCGCAATGATATTCCCGAACAGTTCACGTTGAACGGGAGACAGGTGAACGTGTCTTATAGCCATCTTACCGGCATCATGACGGTTGGGATCGGGCGCAAGGCGAAGTAAGGGCGGCAACCGCCGGCAGATTAAAGGGTTGACACAAAAACCGCATCCGAATGATAAGGATGTGGTTTTTGTTATAAGCCATTGCATATAAAGTTATACATAAAGGGAAAATATGTAACTATAAACCTATAGGTTCATATTGAATAGGCGTGCATGTAAAGGGGGAGATGGGCTTGGTATAGTCTGCTTAGGTGATGACAGTGGGATTTGATTATCAAGCGATTGGCAATAGAATTCGGAAAGCCCGCGAGAGGAAAGGCATTACGCAAGAACTGCTGGCGGAGTCGATGGACGTCTCCAATGCCTATATTAGTAAGATCGAGCGGGGACGAACTCCCGTCAACTTGAATAATCTTGATAAGATTTGCAGAGTGCTAGAGACATCGACTGAGTATATCCTAAGCGGTACGAGTACCGATTCGGAAGACTATATGAAGAATGAGATTATGGAACTCCTAGAAGGCTGTTCTCCTCAGAAGATCAGACTGATCGTGCAAGTAATCAAACCGATTGTCAGTTATAGGGAGGATAATTGACGGTGAGGAGGCCCATGCTTGAGTCTGGCGGTGTATATTGCGCGTACACTCATCCAGAATAAACTTCATTCGCTTGCGCTTAACCATTTGAACGTTCGTGTTCATAGTCGCAGCATCTTTATTTACTCAACTGAGAATGAAGAACCTGCCGAGGCCTACAGAGCGGCGATGACATTACTGCCTCATAATATGTTCCTACTCAGCATTGCCAACCACCGCGGGAAGTGGCAGCCGCTTCCCTATGTCGGGACAGCGCCCGAGTTGTTAGATGTATTAACGAACAAGCTTGCATTCGCGCTCGTGCGATGGTCTTGAAGATCGTATTGATGAAGTCCGAGAATGAAAAAGAATCAGACACTGAGCAGCAGCTGCAGGCCGCTCGTCGTCTGATTCTTTTTTATACCATCTTATCTTTGTTTAGGTATTTTATACTGTTTGAGTGCCGATAGTACTAATTAGGATCATTTGTTTAGGAATAACGTTCCAATAGAGAAACAAACCCCCATAAACATACTGCCTAATCTATTCTCGCAATCGGAATCCAAACCTCCACAACGAAGAGATCATTGGCCCTCTTGAAAATCTCGAATTCCGGACCTACGTCTTGCGTGTAGCCCGAGGTAGGGAACCACTCCAGATAGATGCGCTCGCGCAAGCGGCGTACAATTCGGGTCGTCTCCGGCCCAGGGTGCTTCGGCGTGAAGAACACGGCCCAAGTGAGCGGCGGGACGGGGAGTGTATAGTATCCGGAAGGCGCACCGCCGGCAGGCGAGTCGTAGCAGATCATATATGAGAACTTGCTCGGAGTATAATTGAACAGCGCGGCATTCAAGGGAGTGTTAAAATCCAGTCCGATATCGCGGTGGAATTGGGCAATGACGCCGCTGTTAATATTATCATCCCAGAACTGAGTGATCTGGGTGTTATTCCGATCGGGATCCCAGATGATATCCGTCTTCATTCCGCATACCTCGAAAGCCTGGCTCTGTTTGATCTGGTAGCTGATCTCGCTATCGCCGTCGAGAGACAAATGGAAGGAGAGCCGAGGGAACGCCTTCAGCTGAGTGCCCGAATTCCGGGCATGCGTAGGATTAACGCCGTGCATGCTCTTGAAAGCTCTGGAGAAGGCTTCAGGCGACTGGTAGAGGTACTTGGCCGCCACATCAATCACCTTCTCGCCACTATTAAGCAAGTCGAATGCAGCCAGCGTAAGCCGTCTGCGTCGAATGTATTCGGATATGGAGATATCAGCGATGTAGGAGAACATTCGTTGAAAATGGTAAACGGAGCAGCACGCTCTTTGTGCCACCTGCTGGAGGTCAATCTCTTCGGTGATATGGGCTTCAACATAATCAATCGCGCTATTGATTCTATCCATTGATTTCATATGTTTTCCCTCACTCAATCGATTCGACTATCCAATCTAACAATAAGTCTCTCGCTATACCCTGTCAACGTGAAACCTCGCCATTCTGAGACTATTCTCAGGAACATTTCCCTAGCGCAAGACGTCAGTAGCGACAGGAATTAACGGGTTCTGCAGTCCTAGATTGTGAAGAAGGGTTGATTAGCGATGAAGAAGGCTATTCCTGCTATTATGCTCGCTCTAAGTCTGGCCGTGTCATCGGCGCCTGCCTATGCAGCGGACAATCAGATCAAGATTGACGGTGTCTCTGTCGCGTCGGATGTGAAGCCTGAGGTGAGAGACAATCGCACCATGGTGCCGTTGCGCGTAATTAGCGAGATCCTGGGAGCGAAGGTTCATTGGTCGAAGCCGGAAGTGACCGTTACGAAGGGAGACATGACAGTAATCTTAAAGCTGAGCAGCGCTGCTGCCGAGAAGAACGGGGAGATAGTCCAGTTGGATGTGAAGCCGTATCTCAAGCATAATCGGGTGATCGTTCCGCTTCGATTTGTCGCAGAGGCGTTCGGCTGCAAGGTCAATTATAGCGATTCCACGGTAACGGTTAACACCCCTCCGTTGGTTATCGGCGGTGTGCAAGTGAAGGCGTTGCAGGAAGAATTCCATATGACGATGGGCGGCGTGGTGCAGCAGGTCAAAGCGAACGCCTTCAACGAGTCTATCTACGATATCATCGTAGAGAACGAAGGCGCCGAGGTCGATGCCCCAGCCAGTTACTCATGGATGGTGAATCTTGACGTGCCGGGATCGTATTACAAGGACGTGCAGTACGACTTCTTGGACGCGCAAGGGAACAGCATTCAGCGTTATGATATTTATTCCTTAGTGAACGCATTCCCCGCTGACGCTTTGTCCGGATACCCCACAGATTTGATCTATGACGGTACGGAGGATCAGTGGCATCTATTCAGCGAGTCCGCTAGAGAAGAGATCCGCCAACTGCTGGACACGGCGCATGAGAATGGCTTGGTGACAATCATCAGCGATACAGTCGTGTGAACGTTCCCGATGGAACAAGAAGTCTGTCTGATCATACGATCGGGCGGGCTTTACTGTCGTTCCTGATCCTGTCGCTCTAACTGGACTGTCGATATTACGTGCGGTTCTTGCTTAACTGGATTAACTTCACCGTAAGGATCAATGAGATAATCGCAAGGACGAACAGAACGGCCATTTGGAAGACTGTGGCAACTGGAAGCGAATGGAACCAGCCATCCCGTGCGAACAGCTTGAACACTTTAACGAGAATGTAATAGATAGCTAAGAACACGAAGAGATGAACGATCTTATTAGCTAAGCTTGGAATAGGATCACCCCATTTGGAGTAATAGCGTACTTATATTCTTAATTTAACATAGCCGAAGCTGCCTGCGGTAGCGCAGCCTTGGACCTCTTGGCGGCGAGCATGAATACGGGAAAGCACATAACCCCCAACGCGGCGAAGAAGGGTTGAGCCGGGCTTTTTGAAAATGCTTGAATTTCCTGCGATATAATCCTACTATCTTCATATGAATGCGTTTCCAGCGGCTTTGTCATGATGCACTGCTTATTTCTTGCTACACACCGATGCGGAGACCATTATGCCGTTAGAGAACGCCTAAAAGAATCTGCAAGGAAATCATCAGCTTGCCAAACATTAGTCTGATAAGGGGTGTCACACGAATGAGTCGCCAACAGAGAATGAACAACGGCTGGCAATTTGCCAAGCTGCCGCTCCATACGGAGTTTGAGGCTGTCGCTGCAGGAGACATCGAATGGTCGCCCGTGACCTTGCCGCACGATTGGCTGATCTTCGATTCCCGCCGATTATATGAGAGCGGGGAGGGCTGGTACCGCAGAACGCTGCTTCTGGACGAGCCGGAACCGGGAACCCGGACGTCGCTTCGATTCGAAGGCGTCTATATGAATTCCTTCCTCTACGTCAACGGCCAACCGGCAGGAACGTGGAAGTACGGCTATTCCACCTTTGAATTCGACATTACGTCCTACGTGAAGGCAGGAGCGAACGACATCTACGTCCGAGTCGTCTACGAATCCCCGAACACCCGCTGGTATTCCGGCGCGGGGATCTATCGCAGCGTCTGGCTGAAGCAGTACCCCGCAACCCATCTGGCGCCGGACGGCATCTATATTGCACCTCGCCGAGAAGGCGGCGGCTGGGTGGTCGACGTCGATACCGAGGTTCAGGCAGCGGAGCCGGCTATATCCGCCCCGCTGATGCTTCGTCAGCGGATTATCGACATGAACGGAGCGCCAGTCGCCCAAGCGGAAGCGGCTGTTCCTGCAGGAGCCGGATCCGGCGCGGTACTGAGCGTTCCGATGAGCCTATCGGTCGAGCGGCCGACGCTGTGGGACCTGGATCAGCCATACTGCTACCGGCTTCAGACTGAGTTGATTGCCGGGGACGGCGCTATTATAGAGGAAGAGATACAATCGTTTGGCTTCCGCGAATATCATTTTGACAGCAAGGAAGGATTCTTCCTGAACGGGCGGCGCGTGAAGCTGAACGGGGTGTGCCAGCATCACGACTTGGGCTGCCTGGGCGCAGCCGTGAATAAGGCCGCCTTGAGAAGACAGATCGCTCTCCTGCAGGAGATGGGCGTCAACGCGATTCGAACCGCCCACAATATGCCGGCCGTCGAGCTGATGGAGCTGGCGGACGAGATGGGCGTTCTCATTGTGTCGGAAGCCTTCGATATGTGGGAACGGAAGAAGACGGCCTTCGATTATGCCCGCTTCTTCCCGGAGTGGTGGGAGAAGGACGTGGCCAGCTGGGTGCGCCGGGACCGCAATCATCCCAGCCTGCTGATGTGGAGTATTGGCAACGAGATCTACGACACGCATGCCGACGAGCGCGGCCAGGAGCTGACCCGGATGCTGCGCGATGCGGTGCTGCTTCACGATCCGAAGGGCAATGCCGCGGTGACGATCGGCTCCAACTACATGCCATGGGAGAATGCGCAGAAGTGCGCGGACATCGTGAAGCTCGCCGGCTACAACTATGCGGAGAAATACTACGCCCAGCATCACGAGGAGCATCCGGATTGGATTATCTACGGCAGCGAGACGTCCTCGACCGTCCAAAGCCGGGGCATCTATCACTTCCCGTTAAGCCAAGCCATTCTGGCTGACGACGATGAGCAGTGCTCTTCTCTGGGCAACAGCTCCACCAGCTGGGGCGCGAAGAGCACGGAGAGCTGTATCGTTGCGGACCGGGATGCGGATTTCTCCCTTGGCCAATTTCTGTGGAGCGGCTTCGATTACATCGGAGAGCCAACGCCGTATCATACGAAGAACTCCTACTTCGGCCAATTGGATACAGCCGGGTTTAAGAAGGATTCCTTCTACATTTATCAAGCAGAATGGACCGATTACAAAGTTAAACCGATGGTTCACCTATTCCCTTATTGGGATTTCTCCGAGGGGCAGCTCATCGACGTTCGTGTCTGCTCCAATGCGCCAGTCGTTGAACTATTCATGAACGACGTGTCTCAGGGGAAGTTCCATATCGATCATGCGGCCGGCACGAAGCTGGTTGGCGATTGGCGGATTCCTTACGCCGAAGGCATCCTGCGGGCTGTCGCGTACGACGAGAACGGAGCGCCTATCGCGACGGATGTTAAATCCTCGTTCGGCGATGCGGAGTCGATCGTGCTGTCCTCCGACAAGCGGACGATGGCAGCGGATGGCTCCGATCTGATCTTCGTCGAGATATCCGCTCTGGACCGCGAGGGTCGCCCCGTCGAGAACGCGAACAATCGCATTCGCGTTACCGTTGAAGGGGCAGGCCGACTGGTAGGCCTGGACAATGGGGACAGCACGGACCTTGACTCGTACAAGGGGACGAGCCGCAGGCTGTTCAGCGGCAAACTGCTCGCCGTGATCGCGGCTAACTTGGAGCCTGGAGATATCCGTGTGCGCGCCGAATCTCCCGGTCTTCGAACCGGCGAGCTTGCTCTATCGTCGGTCCCGGTGGAGAGCGAAGGCTCTAGCCCAGAGGGGGAGCCATACCTCTATGCCTATGAGCCGGCCCAAGCCCTTGAAGCTTGCCGGAAGGAAGCGCAGTCCGTACAGGCAGACGAGATTCCGATTCGCAAGCTGGAGATCATCTGCCCGCAAGGCAATCAGCTGGATGAACGGAATCGCTCTATTCCGGTCCGGGTGCGCATTCATCCGAGCAACGCCTCTTATCAGGAGGTGCAATGGCGTGTGACGAATGCGGCCGGTGTCGACGCCAATATCGCCTCGATTCAATCCGACGGGCACGAAGCCGTCATCACCGGACTGGGCGACGGCGAGGTCTACGTTCGATGCGCTGCGACGAACGGTTCGGACCGCATTCGGCTCTATGCCCAGATGGAATTCCATATCTCGGGCCTCGGGCAAGCCTTCCTTAACCCGTACGAATTCGTATCCGCAGCATACCATAGCGAGGCAAGCCGCAATCTGACGAACGGCAACGAACGCGGCGTCGCGACGGCGAGAGACGGGGAGAGCCGAATCTGCTTCGAGCGCATCGACTTCGGAAGCTTCGGCGCCGACACGATCACGCTGCCGATCTTCTCCTTGGATGGCGAGGAGTTCCCGATCGAGATCTGGGAGGGCGTCCCTGGGGAGGCTGGCGCAGCTCTGCTGACGGTGGCGGCCTACCAGAAGCCGTCCAAGTGGAATGTGTACCAGGAAGAGACGTACCGTCTGCCCAAGCGCTTAACGGGCATCAGGAGCTTGACCTTCGTGCTGCGGCGGAAGATACACTTGAAGGGCTTCCGGTTCGACCAACCGCTCAAAGCCTTCGAACGGCTAAGCGCGCTCGAATACGATCGGATCTACGGAGATACCTTCACGCTATCGGACGACGCGGTCGAGAACATCGGCAACAATGTCTCTCTTGTCTATGAGAATATGGACTTTGGGGATTCGGGGAGCACGAGTCTCATCATTTGCGGCCGCTCCCCGCTGAGCCGCAATACGCTGCATCTCTTATTCAGCGGCGAACAGGGGGAGAGCAAGCAGATCGTAGAGTTCGACGGCTTGGACGAATACGGCGAACGCGAGTTCCAACTGGAGCGGGTCGTTGGCCTGCGTACGGTCACCTTCGTGTTCCTGCCGGGCAGCCAATTCGATCTGAAGTGGTTCCAGTTCCGGCCATAACTGACTACAAGAAGCCCGTCCGACGGCCGTCGGACGGGCTTTATTTGTGAGCATGTAGGCTGAACTGCCGATGTCATGATCCGCTCTTGCTCCGCCGATGCCTGAGATGACGAGGCCATGAACTATAAAGTTTTGGTAAATAAGTAATTAAAGCACTGTACGAATAGTCGATATTATACTAGATTAGTACTAAATTCGCGCGCATATAGGACTAATTGCCTTCATGCGCCGCTCGTTCTGGGTCAACAAATGTCGTCTGAGGAGGTTTACTGTGGCTAAATTCGCGCAGGTACTGCAATCGCTTCGTAATTGGTTTGAATCCTTCAGTTGGTATTCGCTGCTTCGCACCTTCGAGCTGCACTTGCTGTTCGGGAGTCTGGGCGTCATGCTGCTCAGGGAGATTCTCTACCAGAGTCTGCCGTATACAAGCTTCGATACGTTAAATGTAATCTTCCATACCATTCCGCTCTACACGATCGCCTATCATGCGTTCCTGTTGGGAGTCTGGCTGACTCTCGTATCTTCGAACGTCAAGTATACACCATACGGGCTGTGGGCTTACGCCTTCGTCTACTTGTTCCCGTTCGAGGGTCTGTCGCTCGATTCCCTCATTAGACCTGCAGTCTACGTAGTGCTTGGCATCTTCTTGTTCCGATTCGCGGCATCTTCGTATGCGAGGAAGTAGCGCATAGCTGCGGATAGCGATTCTAAAGCTTAAAGCTTAAAGCTTATATCTCGATCCCTCAAGTCGGTTAACGATTTGAGGGATTCCCATATGGAGGCGATCCTATGCTATGCCCAACATGCGGTTCGGAAGAAGCGGGGAAGTTCTGCCAGCAGTGCGGCACGGCGCTGGCGGAGACCGCACAGGCTCAAGCTCCTGCTGCGCAACCGATGCCGGAAGCGCCGGACGAGGCAGCGACAACTGAATCGATCGAATCGATCCCAACTGTTGGATCAACCGACGTCACTGAGCCGGCTGAACTGACGGAATCGATCCGGAAGGCGAGGGTGTCCTTCTGGAGCATCGGCACTTTGATCTATATGGTAGCGGGCGCAGCGCTGTTCGGATATACCTGCGTTCATTACTGGACCTAATCGATAGGAAGAGAGTGAAGGCATCATGTGGGTTCGTCTAGTATCTCTTAGCGTATTTGCAGCGGTTATGATCGGGGCATTCATCTATTTCCAGTGGGACAAGCACGACTCCGTGCCGGCTGCGCAGAACCAGCCGTCGGAGAGCGCGGCCGCTGAGGAGCAGCAATTGGCTTACGACGATTGGTGGAGCGAGGAGGATGAGCGGTTGATTAGCCGTCCGACTTACGATAGGCCTGTCTCCGTCGTGCATATCGGCGAGCTTAACACGGATGTTCTGCTTGGCAAGAGATTCGGGAATGTGGGCGAGAGCATCGCGAATATAGATGCGGCGAATAAGACGATTCACTTTAACAGCGGCAATCAGGTTCCGCAGGCGGACGATCGAGTGCTCGTCGTTCGCGATTCGAATAATATGGAAGTTCTGCTACAGGAACAACTGTACCGCAGCAGCGGCGACACGGTGGAGGTCTTCTTCGAGCCGTTCCAAGAGCCGGGCGCGGAGGATGCGGATTACTATCTCGTGAATGAAGCGCGCTTGTTCGGCGGGCAATCGATGACCATTCGGGAGACGGATGAAGAAGGGACGATCGAAGTCGCGTTCCAAGATCGGCAGCAGACCGTTCCCGCCGGCCAGACGGCTGTGTTCGAAGAGAGCGCGGACCTGCAGGGTTTGCAAGTACGTTCGAAGATTGTAGTGACCAATTATGGGCTGTGGGATACGTCCGATATGACGTATGTCGTGCAGGAATAGGAAGGGGGAGGCCTACATGCGATTGGTGACAAGCTGGCTTCCGCTGTTGCTGCTTCTTAGCTTGATTGGCACGGCAATTCCTTATTCGCAGAATGCCCATGCTGACATTCTGCCATATGAGCCTGTTGTCCCTCTTCCGATCCTGTTCGTGCACGGGTACGATGACAAGGGATCAAGCTGGGAGGAAGCGGACTTCTACAATTATGTGCAGACGCTGGGCGCGGAAGTCGTAAGCGTCGACTACAACAAGTATAGTCGGAATGATATTACCTCGACGAAGATCAACAACCTTTTCACCGAAGCCGTTGATCAGCTCCCGAGCGACACGAAGTTCGACATCGTCGCGCACAGCATGGGCGGACTTCTCACGCGCTATTACTTGCTGCAGAACGAAGACGTTCGCAGCCGGGTGCGCCGGGTTATTATGATCGGCACGCCTAACCACGGTTCTCCGATCGCGTGGCAGAACCGGGTATCCGATATGATCGACGATCCGAAGGACTACTGGGAAGACGGCATGAAGAATGCTGAGATCGTCGAGTATCGCGACTATTATAACGAATATACGGACAACATGTTCGATACATACGGGGGCGGCCAGATCGAGGAGCAGTCCTACGAGTTGTGGCTGAGCGAGCATCATCCCGAAGTCATCGATGCGATCCTGGAGAAGCAGCAGCTCGGGGCCGGGGGAGAGCTCACGGACCTTGGCGCGGAAGTGCTGCCAGGCGGACTAGATTATCGTTATAGCGAGGCTTTCAACATCTATGCCAAGATATTGGCTGCCCGGTCCTTCGAACGGGAAGAGCGACAGGCGAAGATGGGCATGATCGTGCAGGGCGTGCCCTTCAGCTTGAAGGAATCCTTCGTCGTGGAGGACGATAACATCTCGAACAAGCAGCAATTGACGGGCAAGGATCTCGTCGACGAGGGAACCGCGCTTAAGGAAGGGATGAAGAAGGGCTGTACATACAACCCCTTCACGGATTGCGACCAGCCGGCCACCGCGAAGAACATCGTACAGGACAGGCTGATGCTGGAACGGTTCGAGCTGCATTATTATGAGAACGACCAGATCCAGACCGAGTATGTCGTATCGAATCTGTTCCTCAGTTGGCTCGCGCAGGAGGAGTCGCGTTACCGGGCGCAGGCATTGCGGAATAATACCTATTATCCGCAATATATCACGATCGCAACGGTCGACGATCCCGATAACAAGATGGGCCGTTGGACGACGGATCTGTTCGTGAAGAACATGTCGGCTTGGAAGTATGAGGATCATGACTCCGTCGTGCCGCTGAAGAGCGTGACGTTGTTCTCGAACGGCGAGGATCAGTTCCTCGATCGGAATGTGAAGATCATCCCCGGCGGCAGCTCCAAGATCTCCAAGGATCCCTACGCGATCCAGCGCGAGGGCGGCTACACCTTCCATGGCGATCAGATGGCCGCTACCGATCTGCTGCGCAATGAATACAACAATCCGTTGACCGGGACGAATGATAGCGAAGTGACCATGGATATTGTGCCCGGCAATGAATGGTCGGCCGATTCTTCTATTATCATCGCGAAGCCCGCCAATGAGTCTCTGGGCAATGATTATAAGCTGGAGATCAGCTCGAATCACAAGACGACCGTTCGGATCATGGAGCGGGACCAAGACCAGATGTGGACGAAGATGAAGACGGTGCCGCTGCTAAAGGGCGATTATTCCGGCTATCGGGCGGAAGTCGACATTGCGGTTAACGAGGATGTGACCGACTATCTGATTGTAGGCGCCAGCGCCGACGACAAGCTGACGGCTGCCGTCCATTCCGAGGAGGATCCGGAGCAAGATGAGCTGGGCTATGCGCCGGTCGGCCGTTATCCGTATTATCTGCAGCCGCTCGATACGACAGTGGAGGGCGACACGGTGCGCCAACGCTTTCGCGTGTACAATCGAGCCAATGATCAAGCCGTGAGCGGATTGGACGCTAGCGACTTCATCTTTAAGCTGAACGGCAAGACGCTCCTGTATCCGCGCTTGTCGATGGAAGGGGTGAATATCGAGAGGGCTGGCAATATCATGCTCGCGCTGGATTATTCCTCGAGCATGGGCACCGTTCCCCGCAATTATTCGATGATGAGCGCCTACAACTTCTTGAGCGGCATGAACATGGAGAAGTCGAAGGCGCAGGTTGGCGTCATTGGCTTCACGGATCAAGTGCGGCTGCTCGCTGGGCTGACGACGGATTATGCGAAGGCTGCCAAAGCTGTCTATATCGAGGATACCGGCGGAACAAGCCTGTACGATGCGATCGTTGACGCTTCGTCGATCTTAGCCAGGGAGAAGGGGAAGAAGTCGCTGCTTCTGTTGACGGATGGCGAGGATTCGGGAGGCTCCCGCGATATTGAAGAGGCGATCGAATCGGCGAAGAGCCGCAATATTACGGTCTATCTGCTCGGCTTCGGCGATGCGAATGTCGACGTGCTGCAGCGAATCGCCGATGAGACGGGCGGCAAATTCTACTTTGCCAACGAGGCGGTGGATCTGTCCGGGCTGTACTCGACGGTGACAACGGAGAAGGACTACATCTATACGCTGGAGTATGAGGCGCCCGATCTGACGAAGGCCAACGAGATGACGATGAAGATGACGCAGGATCGGTCCAACGAAGCGGCTGTTCCATACGATTCGCTTCAGCTTCCGCTTCCGGATATTCAATCCTGGTGGGACAAGGCCAAGGATCTGATTAACGATATGAAGGAAGGAGGGTAAGCCGTGCGGACAACAATCGAAGGGCTGGAACTGAAGGCACTGCCGAAGCTGCTGTTGAAGATTCCGGCAGATCCGATCTGGGCAGGATTAATCATTGCGGCAGCCTGCTATTGGTTCGGCTATCCCGCATCCGATCTTCTGCTGCTTCTGTATGGGGGCTGGCTGCTCTGGTATCAGAATCACTATTGGGGCCGATGGACAGCCTTATTCCTCTTCACGGGAATTGGCTTCATCGCAGCCCATCGGTTCGACCTTGAGAAGCTGACGGGCTGGCTGCTCGGCGATTTGTTGCCCATCATGATCATCCTTGGGCTTCAGTGGCTGCATGGCTCTATATATCTCCAAGGGATGAACCGCCAGATCGGCAAGGGATTCGATCGACTTCGGCTGCATTGGATTCCCTACTCAATCCTTGCGGGTTCGCTCGCAGCTCTCGTATGCGGATTGCGCTGGTCCCTATACGGCGGTACGGCCATGATCTTGATTCTGCTCATCGTCGTACGCCGCGATAGGCTGCTGTTCAGCGCATTCCTCATGGCTGCTCTGTACGATATCGCGATCCATTTGTTTATCCTGAAGGGAGTGCTGTTGCTTCGCGAAGATGCGCTGGCCTTCCTAGAGGCGCATTGGGGCACCCTGCTGTTCCCGCTGGCGGCAACGGCAGCGGCAGCCGTAATGCCGCGCAGCAGGCCGCTGGCCGAGAGGGGCAGCTCGCGAGAGACAGCTCGAGAAGGAGTGCTGGAGTGACCGAGTCGATCCGCAAGATCATGTATGTCATTGGCAACATTATGATTGTGATCGCAACGCCGGTATTAGCGCTCTTAATCCTCGCAGGCGTCTTCTTTAACACGACCGATGCGCCGGCCAGTCCGGGTGCGGGAGTGCTGTTGGCGGTGCTATACGGCTTGTTCGTCTATTGCTTCTATCGCTTCATGCGCAAGCCTGCCGAAGGTAGACGGCTGCCTACGGTTATGGTCTACATGTTATCGCTCTGTATTCTCTATCTCGTTCTGCTGCTTGCGGCGTACCTATCTTGGAAATAAGACAAGACTCTGGCTTCAATCGGCCAGAGTTTTTGTTGAGAGAAGCCATGACGTTGCTGGCCGGTACTTTCCGTTCAGGGCATTCACTATTGCTTGCATTAATGAACATAAAACGGGATACTACTATGTAAAATTCGACAAAGGAGCTATCATGCATAACGATTTAAGTTCCCTCCTGCTCGTAGTAGCCCTAGCCTTCCTAGTCCCGATCGCTCTCCAATATTTTAAGCTGCGCGTCATTCCGGTCGTTGTCGCCGAGATTATCGTCGGCCTGATCATCGGCAATTCCGGCTTTAACCTGATTCGGCCGGAGGGATGGGTGAGCCAGCTCTCTACCTTGGGCCTCATCTTCCTCATGTTCCTGAGCGGACTTGAATTGGACGTGTCCCTCTTCAAGCCGAAGAAGACTTCCAAAGCGCTTCTGGACCATCTTCCGAAGGATCATTATATAGATGAGCTTAGCAAGAGTAAGCCGCCCAATCCGCTCCTGCTGTCAAGCCTAATCTTCCTTCTGATCGTGGCAGTCTCCTATGGCTGTGCGGTATTCTTGCAGCAATTAAACTACATAACCGAGCCGTATTTGTTCACCATCATGATCGCTTCGATCTCTCTCGGAGTGGTCGTGCCCGTCTTGAAGGAGAAGAAGCTGCTGGAGCACGCCTACGGGCAGACGCTGCTGCTGATCACCATCCTGTCCGATGGCCTCACCATGATTCTGCTTGGCGTCTATATTAGTCTCCAGTCCGGCAATACAAGCAGCTTATGGCTGCTCGGCTTGTTCTTCGTGCTCGTCTTCGTGATCTACCGCTTTGCGGCCAGATTCATGCGCTCCAAATTCATCAGCAAGATCAGCGGAGGCGGCACCTCTCAGATAGGCACCCGCGCGATCTTCGCCCTCATTCTGATGCTCGTCGTGTTGAGTGAGACGCTTGGCGTGGAGAGCATTCTCGGCGCCTTCCTGGCTGGGGTCATCGTCTCTCTTCTGCGTCCGTCCCATGAGCTGGTCCACCAACTGGAGTCGTTCGGCTACGGCTTTCTAATCCCCATCTTCTTCATCATGATCGGGGTCGATCTGGATATACCGTCATTGATCACCGATTGGAAAATCGTTCTGTTGATCCCGCTGCTCATCGGGCTCATCTTCGTCGCGCGGTATGTGCCAACCTTGCTGCTTGGATTCTGGTTCCGCTTCAAGTATGCCTCCTCCGGCGGCCTATTAATGGCCAGCACATTAAGTCTTGTCATTGCGGCGGCATCGGTCGCTTATGAACTAGGCATTATTACGCTTGAATTGCAAGGTGCGGTAGTATTGGTCTGCGTCATTAACTGCCTGCTGTTCCCCGTGCTCTTCAACAAGCAGGTGCCTAGGGCGCAAGCCGCTCGCGTCCGCGCTTCCTTAATCGGGGCGAATCACGTGACGCTCCCCGTATCGCAGGATCTGCTCAAAGAAGACTATGACATTACCGTCTATAGCGCAGACGCTTCCGTCCGGGATGGTGAGTCCCGTGAGGAGGACTTCGGACGGTTCCCGCTCACGGTTGTCTCCGATCTGGAGGAGGATACTCTGCTGAAGGCAGGCGCATTCCATACCGACGTCATCGTTCTCGGATCGATGGACGAGGTCCAGAATGCGAAGCTGGCCCGAACGGCCAAGTCCTTCGGAATCGAGAACATCATCGTTCGGGCGGAGAGTCCGGAGCTCATTCAATCGCTGCAATCCGAGGCGTACAGCGTGTTCTCGACCTTATTCGCTTCCCGGATGCTGCTCAGAGGGCTTGTTCAATATCCGAGCGCCGTCATGCTGATGTCGAAGGATGATTCCCTGCAGGAGATCAGGGTTCAGAATCCGAAGTACAATAACGCCCAGCTCAAGGAGCTGCCGTTCCTGGGCGATGCCCTCATCCTGCGCATCTATCGGGGCGAATCGATCATCATTCCGCACGGGATGACGCAGCTTCACAGCCAAGACCGATTGCTGGTCAGCGGGAGCAAAGAATCGATTCAAGCGCTCAAGGAGGAGCTGGAGTAATCGCAGCTAACGGAAGAAGGCCGTAACCACTTAAGGTCACGGCCTTGATCTCATCTTACTTGGCGTCTTCGCCGGGAGGCACGATCTGGAACTGGCGCAGCATCTCGTACATGCGGGCGCCGTGCCCTTCGGACGCTTCCAGGAAGTACGCTTGCTTGATGACGAAGCTGCCTTCCAGCTCATTGCTGACGATGTAATAAACGATCTTCTCCGAGTCCCACTCCTTGCCGGCCAGCGCCCGGAAGTTGTAGCCCTTCACGGGGTCGGTTACTTCCGTCACATCCGTCACGTCGTCGTACTCGGCCGCGAGCTGCGCATGGAGCTCCTGGGCGATCTCTTCCGGCTTGCGGTCCTTCACTTGGCTAATCTCCATGTAGACGTCCGGATAATCTCCGTCGATCTTGGCCTCAATTCGCTGCACGCCGTTCGACTTCGTGGCGGTATAGCGCTCTTCATCCACATAGATGACGTAGTCGGATTCGAGAGCGGCATTCGATTCGTTCTCATGAAGCTGCAGATCCGTCTCTTCCTCTGAGCCTTCGATATGTTCAACCACTTTCTTCTCCGGCTCGAACATCTGGCGAATCTTGCTGACGTAAGCCTGCCCTGTCTCTGTGGATATGGTCAAGCATGCCGCCACGAGAATAATCGCTGCCGCAGCTGCCGCAATGTAACTCCCCGGGCCGCGTCTCTTCCTTCTGTGCGTTGCCGTTCTGCTCATGATCCTTCCTTCTCCCTCCGAATAGGTCTCCCGATCGTCCTTGAATAGGGCGTTCTCAATGTTATCCCATACCTGGGCTTGCAGCCGAGCAGCGGAATCGGTGCTGTGGCGCAGGGATTCAGATAGCAGTTCATCGATCTTATGGTCTTCCACAGCTCGTTCCCTCCTTCGCCGTTCGTTCTTGCAGTTCGTCCTTCAGCAGTTGTCGGCCTTTGAGAAGTCTTGATTTCACTGTGTTCACATTTAAGTCCATTAAGTCCGCGATTTCCTTCTCGGTTAATTCGTTTAAATACTTCAGAATGATCGGAATTCGATACAGATCCTGCAGCTTGCCGATGGCTTCGTATAGATCCTCGTATTGCTCGATCGGCACGCGGTCCGATTGAACCAGCTTCGGTTCTTGATCCCATTGGAAGTCGACCGGAATCAGCTTGCGCTTCTGTTCTAAGAAGCGGTTGCATTCATTGATCAGAATGCGATAAAACCATGGCTTGAACGGCTTCCCCCGCTCGAAAGCATGAATATTCCGATAGACCCGTATGAACGTCTCCTGCACGGCATCGGCCGCGAACGCGGAGCTCTTCGTAATGGCTGTCGCCACGCGGAGCGCGTATTCCGCATAGTGGTCATATAACTTCTTGAACGCTTCCTTATCCCCTTGTTGAATCTGATCAATTAGCTGCTTCTCGATCGCGCTGTTCAAAGGTTCCATCGCTGCCCTCCTCTCGATTCACTATTACTACCTTGCACAGGGTTGAAAAGTTTACTCGCAACGCAACTATTTTTAGCCATCGCCTTCCATATAGAACGATCCGCCATTCCCTCCGTTCGGATGCAAAGCATTCGGCCATTTGGTATCCTAATCTATAGGCCATTAGAGAGGAGCTCAACGATGACATCATTCGAATCGATGTTGAATAAATATGCCGAGCTAGTCGTTCGTGTCGGCGTGAATATTCAGAAGGGACAAGTGCTGATCGTGCACGCCCCGATGGAGACTGCTGAGTTAACGCGGTTAATTGTCGCCCAAGCCTATAAGGCGGGAGCCAAATACGTCCTAGTGGAGTGGGAAGATGACGAGATTACTCGCATCCGCTACCAGAAGGCAACGGAAGATTCCTTCGATTATTATCCGCAGTGGCTGGCGGACAGCATGGTGCATTTCGCCGAAGAGGGCGGGGCGATCCTGCGCATTAAGGTGCCGAATCCAGATCTGTTCCAAGGCATCGGCGGCGCGAAGGTGTCGAGGGCCGTCAAGGCTGCGGCTGTCGCCAACAAGGAATATTCCAAGTATACACGAAGCAGCAGAATCAGCTGGTCGCTGATCAAGGCGCCGACACGCGCATGGGCGAACAAGGTGTTCGCCGACCTGCCGGAGGAGCAGCGGGTGGATGCGATGTGGGAAGCGATCTTCCGAATGGTGCGGGTGAATCAGGTAGATCCGATCGCCGCTTGGCGGGAGCATATCGCGAATCTGAAGACGAGGCAGAATCAGTTGAACGCGAAGCGCTACAAGAGCCTGCATTATCGCGCGCCGGGGACGGACCTGCGCGTGGAGATGCCGGAAGGCCATCTGTGGCGAGGAGGCGGCGGCGAGAATGAGAAGGGCGTCTACTTCGTGGCGAACATGCCGACGGAAGAAGTGTACACGATGCCGCACCGCACGGGCGTGAACGGAACGGTCAAGAGCACGTTCCCGCTTAACTTGAATGGACGTCTGGTTGAAGGCATTACGATGACGTTCCAAGACGGCAAAGTGATCGCTTATGATGCCGACTCGGGCCGCGAGCATCTGGAGGCGCTGCTGAAGACGGACGAAGGCGCATCGTATCTAGGCGAGGCGGCGTTAGTGCCGCACGACTCCCCGATCTCGAACTTGAACCGGGTGTTCTACAATACGGGCATAGACGAGAACGCCTCCTGCCACTTCGCGCTGGGCAGCGCTTATCCGACGAATCTGGAAGGCGGGACGAAGCTGTCCAGCGAGGAACTTCTGGAGCGGGGAGCGAACGTAAGCCTCACGCATGTGGACTTTATGATCGGCTGCGCCGAGCTCGATATTGACGGAGAGCTGCCGGACGGCACGATCGAGCCGGTCTTCCGCCAAGGGAACTGGGCTTATTAGAGGGTTCTCTCGCCGAATATTGTGCGATTTAACAACCAAGCCGGCCGCCTGCGGTCGGCTTTTCTTCTAATTATGCTATGTTTTAACTTTTATATATTTTATATATAGGTATAATATGGAATGAGGCACGATCTAACCGTAACAATCTCAGGGAGACCAGACGATGTTGGATGCAAGCTATTTCCTAGCGAATCTGCTCTGCGTGTTCATTCCGCTGTTCGGTTTGGAGATTTGGGGCAATCTCAATGACAAGCAAGTTCTCAAGACATCGAGGAATACGATCATACTCATAGCGACCTTGTCGGCGTCGGCATTCTTGTGCAGCTTCTTTAACTTCCGTATATCGGAAGAAGTTATGCTTAATCTAAGCATTGTCCCGCTGACCATCGGATTCTTTGCGTTATCCTGGCAGAGGGGAGTGCTCGTTCTCACTCTCTCTACCGCTGCGCAGCTTGCTGTGTTCATTCTTCGCTTCTCGCATGGACGTTCTGCCATCGAAGCGATCAAGATTGCGGCTTCCGTTATGCCGGAATATCTGCTGATTATTCTCGGATTTGCCTTGATAATGTGCGCGTGCTCGATATGGACGAAGCGCCGCTCTTTCTCCTTTAAGGCAATCGCTTTCATGATCGGGCTGCTGCTCTACTCAATATTGGATTTCCTCTATATTAACCGGTTCAAGCAGCCGACGGACATTCACATCTGGAATTTCCTCGGATACATCTTCGTGTTTCATTTTACTTTCTTCGTCGCGGCGCGCCTGATTGTGAACAGTGTCGAGAAGAATCAAGCCGTCGAAGAGATCATGCTGCGCGAGGAGATCTATCGAAGGTTGGTGGAGGATTCCCCAGACGCCATCGCAATCTCGATCGGGCGGCAGTGGAGATTCATCAATCAATCCCTCGTCGATCTGTTCGGAGGGGAGAATAAGGAACAGCTTCTAGCTGTGCCGTCCTACGACTTCGTCCATCCGGATTATAGCGATATGAACAAATCCCGCATGGACCGCGTGGAGAACGGAGGCACCGCAGAGCTGGCGGAGCAAGTGCTGCTCAAGCTGAACGGAGAGCCCTTCTATGCTGAGACGATCTCCATTCCAACTCGATATCACGGCGAGCAAGCTGCGCATACCATCATACGGGACATCACCAAGAGAAGAGAGGAGCAGTCGCTCCTCGTTCAAGCGGAGAAGCTGCGAGTCGCAGGGCAATTAGCGGCTGGAATCGCCCACGAGATCCGCAATCCGCTGACGGCGATCAAGGGGTTCTTGAAGCTCATTCGAACGAACTACAAAGAGCAATATCTCGAAGTAGTCTCGGAGGAGATCGATCGGATCGAGGAGATTCTCACGGAGCTCTTGGTGTTAGCCAAGCCGAACAAGGAACAGATCGAGCAAGTCGATATGACCCAGACGCTTAAGCAGATCGTAACGCTGCTCGAACCGCAGGCGAACCTGCAGAACATTGCGTTCGAGGTGAACTATGCCGCCGACCGCGCGAACATTCTCTGCGATGAGAATCAGTTGAAGCAGGCCTTTATCAATTTCCTCAAGAATGCATTCGAAGCGATGCCGGAAGGGGGAACGGTGAAGATTCAGACGGCGAACGTTGGCGATCGGCTTCAGATTGAGTTTATCGACGGCGGCGTGGGGATTCCGCCGGACAAGCTGAACAACCTGGGCGATCCGTTCTTCACCACGAAGGAATCGGGCACCGGGCTTGGCTTCATGGTAAGCAAGAAGATCATTGAAGATCACAACGGCGAGCTTACCGTGAGGAGCGCCGTAGGCAAGGGCACCATTATTCGCGCGCTGTTCCCTATCGTCGTGGAGTAGAAGACTGTTAACGAGGCCGGCACGTAAGCGGTTGCGGACATCTTGGTGCGAGAAGCCGTCGATCCCTCTGATCGTTCAATAATGGAACAATATGGCGGAATCCATGAAAAAACATTCATATTTAAAAATTTCCTTAGCGATGGTTGTATAATATCGAACAGAATAATCGGTATGTACAGTACTTCCATCCAAAGGAGATGACGAGTATTAAGAGGCTGCTCCGAATAACCATTCTTGCTCTTGGACTGCTGCTGACGGCGAGTGCAGGGGCTGCGTTCGCAAGCGCGAATGGCACTTTGTACATAGAGGATCAGAAAGTCCGGCTAAGCCAAGAGACGCTGTTGGACGATGGAGTCACTTACGCTCCGGTTAAGGAGATCTCGCAATTAATGGGCTGGAGCGTGTCCTATGACTCGGATACGGGCCGGATTACGGTCAGCAATGAGATGGGCGACACGCTGGTGTTCCGAGGCGGCCGGTCGCAAATCGTGTACAACGGCAAGACGTATGATATCGCGCAAGCAGTGAAGCTTATGGACGGCACGTCCTACATCCCTCTTCGCACACTAGCGGAGGCGATGCACGCTAAGGTAGGCTGGAACGCGGAGGACAAAGCCGTCGTTCTGAGGGCGGCAGATGCATATACGGTTGCCAGCGGCGACACGTTATCCGTCGTAGCCGCAACGTATACTATTTCCGCCCAAGCCTTGAAGGCTCGCAACGGACTAGAGGACGCCTCGATCGAGGCGGGCCAGCAGTTGAAGGTGGTCGTGCCTGACTTCCTCGATCCCGAGACCGAGGATGCGGCGCTGATCGCCAAGATGGTCGAGATCGAAGCGGGCAACGAGTCATACGCAGGCAAGCTTGCGGTCGCCAACGTCATCTTGAACCGCGTCCGCAGCGACAGCTTCCCGGACACGGTGAGCGGCGTCATCTACGCGCCGGGCCAATTCCCGCCGGCAGGGGCGGGCAGGCTATTGACGGAGACCGCGTCGAGCGATAGTCTCAAAGCGGCGTTAGCCGCGCTGGCAGGCGAGAATAACGTGCCTGGCGCCGTCTACTTTTTCAACCCGAAGTATGAGCCTGGGAAGGTTAAGCTTGTAACCGTGGTGAAGAAGATCGGCAATCATATGTTCGCCAAATAATCGCATAAATCGCAAGGACAAGAAACTCTTCTTCATGAAGAGTTTTTTGTTTATTACGAATATGGGGGCATCCCTATCGGAATTGAATCAACCGCGTTATAATGAGTACATAACGTTCCGATGGCCGCGCGGCCTTGGAATGTTTTTGTCCTTTTCTAAGGCGTTGGCGCAGGTTCGGAGCCGCCGGGCATAAGTCCGCTGCAATCAGGGAACAATGTGCCAATAATCCCAATACAGATTCGAGAGAGTGTGAGTTAGGTTTGGAGAAAGAGAAGAAGTTTGTCAGAGAGACCCGCTGCTTCAAGATATCCCGCGTATTCCCGACGGATGTCAACAGCCACAATACTTTGTTCGGCGGCAATCTAATGTCCCAGATTGATGATATCGCCTCGACCACCGCTTCGAAGTTATGCCGAGTGACGGCCGTTACCGCTTCGACAGACTCGGTCGACTTCCTGCTGCCGATCCGGACGACGGATTCGGTATCGCTCGAATCGTTCGTCTCCTGGACGGGCAATCGCTCAATGGAAGTGTTCGTGAAGGTCATCCGTGAAGATCTGAGAACCGGCGAACGGCGAATTGCCGCGACCTCGTTCCTCACCTTCGTCGGCATCGGCGACGACGATAAGCCGATCTTCGTGCCGCAAGTGGTGCCGGAGACGGAGGAGGAGAAGAAGCTATTCGAGACCGCCCCGCAGCGCAAGGAATTGAGGAAGATCCGGCGGGAAGAGAGCAAGAAGTTCGCGGACTACCTGGTGACGAAGTATCCTTGGGAATAACGGATCGAACCGGCCTGTTAGGGCCGGTTTTGTGCTATAACGAGCTCATATGCGCAGGAAACGTGTCAGATCGCATCGAATCTAGTGATGAGGTGATGCGTACCCATGGAATCCGTGGAGAAAATGATATTGAAGCAAGCGTACAACAATCACGCTGAGCATAGAGACCGCAGCGGCATCGAGCCTTGGAAATGGGAGGAGCGCGAGCGATTCTTGCTCCAAGCCAAACAAGAGGGCCGCGAGTCTGTGCTGGAGATCGGAGCCGGGCCGGGTCGGGACAGCCTCTACTTGCAGAGTCAGGGGCTGGATGTCACTTCGACCGACCTGTCGGAGGAGATGATTCGGCTCTGCCGGGAGAAGGGCTTGCGCGCGCGGGTGATGGACTTCTATGAGCTGGACTTCCCGGACGCCTCCTTCGACGCCGTCTTCGCGCTGAATTGTCTGCTGCATGTCCCGAAGGCGAAGCTGGACGGCGTGCTGCGGGAGATTCGCCGGGTGCTGAAGCCGAACGGCTTGTTCTTCTGCGGCGTCTACGGCGGCGAGGAGTCCGAAGGGATCTGGGAGAAGGACGATTACGAGCCGAAGCGCTTCTTCGCGATGTACGAAGATGAGGCGATTCAGCGGATCGCGCAGGGGCAGTTCGGGCTGGAGGACTTCCACACGGTGGAGATGGGGCCGGGGAGACCGCATTTTCAATCGATGCTGCTCAGGAAGACAAGCTGACAAGGAGGGATCACGGATGGTTCACGCATTCTTCATCGAGCCGCCGTCCTATATTGCCTTCGATCATGAGGCGGAGCTGCTGGACAAGTGCAAGGAGTGGGGGCTGCTGTCGGAGAAGGCTTCCAAGGCGAAGACCTTCTACTACAAGGGCAACGGCATGAACGAAGCCTGCGAGATCGTCGGCTATGTCGACAAGCTGACGGCGGTCATTGAGTTCGCGGACAAGCAGAAGCACTGCATTCACCCGTCTTATCTGAAGGAGATGCAGGCGTCGACCTTCGGGCAGCGCTTCGCGGCGAAGGCGGAGTCTGGCGCGGAGACGGGAGCGGAATCGGAGGCCGAGGCGGAGTCTGCGGCGGAAGCGGGGGCAGCGTCCGTGTCGGCGGATTCCGAGGCAGAAGCGGATTCGGCAGCGAGCTCGGCGAATTCGGCGGGCACGAGGCCGAGCGAGGCAGGGACAGCGGCGAACGCAGCAGCCGCGGCACACAGGCCTGTTGAGCCGGCCGCGAAGGCAGCCAAGCCGAAGGCGAAGAAGCTAGAGCTTCCGGAGGACAAGGTGAGAATGACCGCGACCGTCAAGGCGTTCACGACGGTGCCGAACCACTTCTCCGACACGGATGACGAAGTGGTCATCTACGACGCGGTCGCCATCGCCGAACCGGCGATCGAGCTCGGCGATGCTTGGTCCAGCTATAGCGCGACGCTGAAGAAGCTGGAGCTGGCCGAAGGCGATACGATCGCCTTCGATGCGAAGGTCGTCGCCAAGAAGCTGACCAAGCATCCGGTGCCGTACAAGATCAACAATCCGTCGAAGATTGTGAAGCAGTAAATAGCGATCGGGCAAGCAATCGGCAGGCGTCGGAGCATCCGCTCCGGCGCCTGCTTTGCTGTGCTGGCAAACGGGGTTTTTTATATGGTTAACAAAAATATAAACATATTAATGAATACGTTGATTTCTGGTTCAGAGTCCTATATTCTAGATTTGGCATCATCGATAGGCTGGATGGTTCTATTCTATTGATGTTTGGGAGAGGAGGGACTGAAGCAGCAACGGGAATTCTTCGTATCACCTGATCGGCTTGTTAATGATGAAGGAGGCGAACGTTGGAGAATGAGACGGAAAGGAACGAGCATCTTATTCGGACTTCTAGCGCTAGTCATCATGCTGCCATCGGCCGCGTGGGCTGAATTGGCAAACTCGCGAGGATCGGATACACTTGCCGGATCGGCAGATCCGGCAAGACTGGGAACACCGCCCAAGTCAGCGCCAACCACTCCGACATTCTCGGAAGTGTCGGTACACGATCCATCGATCGTGAAGGCAGGGGACACCTTCTACGTCTTCGGCTCGCATATCGAGGCGGCGAAGTCGACTGATCTGATGAACTGGACGGGGTTCACCAACGGCTATACGACGCCGGGCAACACGCTGTATGGAGATCTGTCCGGCAATCTGGCCGGCTCGTTCGCATGGGCCGGCGAGAACGATTCCGACAGCAGTGGCGGATTCGCGGTATGGGCGCCGGACGTGTTCTGGAACCCGGACTTCGTCAATAAGGACGGCACCCGCGGCGCTTATTTGATCTACTATTCGGCTTCTTCCACTTATATCCGCTCCGCGATCGGCGTGGCTTCCTCACCGACTATCGAAGGGCCGTATGAATATGTCGATACGATTATTTATTCCGGGTTCACCCGGAATGAGGCGTACGACGCGAACAGCACGATCAACAAGCAATGGACTAACACCAACATCAAGGCGTTGGTGGACAACGGAACCTTGGATGGAGCCGGCAATTGGTTTAACGCCGACGGCTCATACAAGAACAGCGCTTATCCCAACGCGATCGACCCGGCTCACTACTACGACAAGGACGGCAAGCTGTGGATGGCCTACGGCTCCTGGTCCGGCGGCATCTTCGCGCTGGAGATCGATCCGGCAACCGGATTGCCGAAGTATCCGGGCTCCGACGGGACAACCGCCGACGGCCGACCCGTGGACCGCTACTTCGGAACGCTGATCGCCGGCGGGTTCACGAAGTCGGGGGAAGGCCCCTATATCGTCTACGACAGGCGAAGCGGCTATTACTACTTGTACATGACATACGGAGGGCTGGCGGCGAACGGCGGCTACAATATGAGGCAATTCCGCTCGACTTCGCCGACGGGGCCGTACGTTGACGCGCAGGGACAGAGCGCGGTGCTGCCAGGCAATACATCGAACGATCCATATGGCAACAAGCTGATGGGCAACTACCTATTCGAACGGCTGGCAGGCGACCCCGGCACGGGAATCGGCGTCGGCTATGTCTCGCCGGGACACAATTCCGTCTATCAGGACGAATCGACCGGCCGGCAGTTCCTCATCTTCCATACGCGGTTCCCGCAGCAGGGAGAGTATCACGAGGTCCGCGTGCACCAGATGTTCATGAACGAGGACAATTGGCCGGTGGCCGCTCCATTTAGGTACGCCGGCGAGACGCTTGAGGCTGTAGGGACATCCGACATCGCCGGGGAGTACAAATTCGTCAGTCACGGCAAGTCGACATCCCCGGCCATCGAGCGCTCCGTATACATTACGCTGAACAATAATCACACCATCACCGGCGACAAGACGGGCAGATGGCAGAAGCGCGGCCCTTCCTACTCGGAGATTGAGATCGATGGGGAGACGTACAAGGGCGTATTCGTCCGGGGCTGGGACCCGGATGCGCGGCAATTCGTCATGACGTTCACCGCGATGTCTGATCAGGGCGTATCGGTCTGGGGCGTCCGGCAGCAGGACCTCACGGACCGCGAAGTCGTCGCCAACGTGCTGAATGACATCGATCTGGGCGATACGGCGCAAGTCAGCGCCGATCTGATACTTCCATCTGAGGGGACGAGACATGCCGTTATCACTTGGCAGACCTCCGACGATCAAGCGGTCGAGTCGGACGGGACGGTGCATCGTCCGACCGCAGGCTCGGAGCCTGCGACAGCCGTTCTGACAGCAACTGTTGCCAAAGGCAGCGTGACAGACTCTAGAGCATTCACAGTCACTGTCCTGCCGCGGCAGACCGCGAGTCTAACGGCCAACTACGCATTTGAAGGCGGCCTGCAGGACCAGACGGGCAGCTTCGGCGCCGGAACGGTGACGGGTAACCGTATCGACAATACCGGCGGCGCGATTACGTACGCGGCAGGCATCAGCGGCCAGGCGGCCGTGTTCAACGGAAGCTCCGGCATTCGGCTGCCGGATGATCTGATTGATGGCGACAGCTATTCTGTATCGCTGTGGGTGAAGCCTGAAGCGCTGTCCACCTACACGACGACCTTCTTCGGCGCCCGAGATCCGAACCACTGGATCAGCCTTCTTCCCCAAGGGCCGGCGAACGGCAACACGATGCTCTGGTCGGGAAGCGATCCTTGGTATGATGCGCCGACGGGGATGACGATCGGCATCGGCGAATGGTCTCATCTGGCCATCACAGCGGAGAAGGGCGCGGCCAAAGTCTATGTGAACGGAGTCGAGAGGTTCTCCGGCACGAGCTTCCCGGACATCTTCTCGAACAGCGGCGGCAGCTTCGCTCTTGGCGTCAACTGGTGGGATCCTCCATTCCAAGGGATGCTCGACGATCTGCGGGTCTACAACGGGACGCTGACGCCGGAGGAGATCGCGGCGCTAAGCAGCTCTTCGAATCTCTGAGCATAGAGAAGCAATCCGGAGCAATCAATCGACCTGTTAATGCGCAGATAATAGCAAGGGGCAAAGCGAGTCTCTGCGCCCCGATTCCGAGCCTGAAACGCCTTTGACAGCTTGGGGAGCCGATGTTAGTATCAACGAGACTTTGCAGAGAAGAATGTGATGACATGGCTCAAGCCCTTGTTCGTACTCGTGTTCACCATATGCTGGAGAGACGGCTGTCGGGCGAATTGTTCGATTATCGGCAGATCATCGCTCTCTTCCTACCGATTCTGATCGACCAAGCGTTCATCGTCGGGCTGAATCTGATCAACACCGCCATGATCAGCTCTTCGGGCGTGGCGGCGGTCAGCGCGGTCAATATGATCGACTCGCTGAACTTTTTCTTAATCTTCATCTTCATAGCCGTCTCCACCGGCGGAACCGTCTTGGTCGCCCAGTTCAAGGGCAGCGGCAATCCGCAGATGGTCACGCGAGCGGCCGCCAGTACCGTCTCGACGGTCGCCTTGTTCGCAGCTGCGATCGGCCTGCTGATGATCGCGTTCCACACGCCGACGTTGAACGCCTTGTTCGGGTCGGCTTCGGAGGATGTCTTGGCCAACGGCCGAACCTATCTGATCGGCAGCTGCACGTCCTATCTCGGGATTGCCATCTTCGAGGCGGTGTGCGGCGCGCTGAGAGGAATCGGCAGGTCGCGCCCGTCGCTGTTCTTGTCTCTGATCATGAACTTCTCGTTCGTGCTGCTGAACTTCGTCTTCATCAACCTGCTCGATATGGGCGTGCTCGGCCTGACGATCGCGATGAATACGGCTCGGTATCTGGGAGCGGCGTGTGCGATCTATTACTTGGTGAGAATCGATTCGGAACTCCGCTTCCGCATTCGCGATGCGTTCTACGTCAACCTGGCCATGGTTCGCAAGATTATGTCGACAGGCCTTCCGTTCGCCGCCGAGCAGATCTTCTTCAACGGCGGCAAGCTGTTGACCCAAGTGTTCGTCGTCAGCATGGGAACCTATGCGCTGGCGACGAACGCGATCTCCAGCACATTCGCCGCCGTCTACCAGGTGCCCGCCAACGCGCTGTCCATCGTGACCATTACGGTCATCGGGCAATGCATGGGCGCGCGGAACATTCGCGATGCGCGGAAGTACACGAAGTCGTTCCTGGGACTGTCGTCCATGTTCTTCATCGTCATGGCGCTCGTCATGCTGCCGTTGTTCTACCCGATCGTTCAGCTGTTCCATCCGCCGGCTGAGATCGTGGACGACATTTTCACCATTACCTTAATTAATGCCGTCGCGCAGATTCCGCTCTGGGGGATCAGCTTCCTGATGCCGTCGGCGCTGCGGGCGGCGGGAGACTCGAAGTTCACGTCCATCGTCTCCTTGCTGTCGATGTGGCTGTTCCGCATCGTGCTCGGTTACGTGCTCGGCATTGTGCTGGACTTCGGCATTATCGGCGTCTGGATGGCGATGAACTGCGAATGGGGCGTCCGCGGGTTGATCTTCCTGCTTCGCTTCCGCGGGGAGAAGTGGTACCGGAAGCGATTAATCGATTAGGACTTTGGCAGAAGGCTGGGGCTTAGGCTCCGGCCTTTTTTTAGTTCATTTATGGAGAGGGAGGAGAATCCGGCGGCATCGTCGAATGAAGTCGAAGAGGTATTATCGGCGCCGCATTCATATGATGAGAATACAAGGAGGGGAGCGGCATGGAGATAGCGGCCTTGGCGCTGATCGCGCTCGGATGCGCGGCGGGGCTGGTTCTGTTCCGGCGGAATACGGTTCCTCGTACCGAGCAGGCTTCCCGAAGGGCGGAGCGGCTCTCTGTCATTATCCCGGCCCGGAACGAGGAAGTGAACCTGCCTCACTTGCTGGAATCCCTTCAGTCACAGAGCTGCCGGCCATTTGAGATTATCGTGGTAGATGATGGTTCAGTAGATCGGACGAGAGCGATAGCCGAGAGCTTCGGCGTGAAGGTCGTGGAGGGTACGCCGCTTCCTCCAGGGTGGACGGGCAAGAACTGGGCCGTGTGGAACGGCTATCAGCAGGCGGCCGGCGACCTGATCGCGTTCATGGATACCGATGTCAGGCTGAAGCCGGGCACCCTGGAGCAACTGCTGGAAGCGCGGGAGCGTTCCGGCGGCGCGATCTCCGTCATCCCCTACCATCATACGGAGAAGTTCTATGAGCGATTGGCGCTGATTACGAACGTACTCAGCGTCTTCGCCTTCACATCCCCCTTCGAGCGGCGCAATCCCGAGAAGGGACTGTACGGCGCCTGCATTCTGACCACTCGGGATGATTACGAGCAAGCGCGGGGGCACGAGAGCGTCCGATCGGAAGTGCTGGACGACATGACCCTGGGAGCGAGCTTCAGGCGAGTCGGCGTGCCTGTCTCGACTTATATTGGATACGGCGCTGCGACCATCCGCATGTATCCGAACGGCCTGATCGGCATGCTGCAGGGCTTCGCCAAGTCCGCCGCGCTGGGCGCGGCCAAGCTGACCGGCTGGTCGATCGCCTTCGTCGCCCTATGGCTCGTCGGCTTGATCGCTTCGGAGACGGCGCCGTTCGTCCAGCAGACGTCCTGGGGGCTTCCGCTGGCGGCCGGGTATGTGCTGTACACGGCGCAGCTCTTCTATTTCATGAAGTACACGGGAAGATTCGGGATAATCATTCCGGTGCTGCATTTCCTAAGCACGATCTTCTTCCTGCTCATGATCCTGAATTCGGCTTATCAGGTGACGGTCCGGAAGCGGGTCGCTTGGAAGGGCAGACACGTCGAAGTGGGAGGCAGTCAGGACCGATGATCATCCTATGGACGGCGGCGTCGTTTCTATGCGGATCCTTCATGTTCTCCTATTGGCTGGGGCTGGTCTTGCGCCACAACCTGCGGGCGGAAGGCGATGGCAATCCCGGAGCGGCCAACCTGTGGCGGGCGGCGGGGCATTGGTATGGGCTGGCGGGGATCTTTCTGGATTTCCTCAAAGGGTATCTTCCGCTCGCGCTGCTCGTGAACACCGGCACCGTGACGGGTTACGGGCTCATTGCCGTCGCGGCAGCGCCGATTCTCGGTCATGCCTTCTCCCCGTTCCTCGGCTGGAGGGGCGGCAAGGCGATCGCGGTCACGTTCGGCGTCTGGAGCGGGCTCACGCACTTCTCGGCCTCGCTCGCGCTTGCCGTCATCCTGGCGGTTCTGCAGGTCGTGTTCCGCTTGTTCCTCAGAGGTAAGCCGCTCACCGTGCAGCTGGATGCGTTCATGGTCGTGCTCGGCATGCTGCTGCTCTCCGGCTATGTATTCTGGGCCGACTACGGTCCCGAGATCCAATGGTTCTGGCTGTGCAGCTCGCTCCTGCTCGTGCTGACGCACCGGAGAGAGCTGCTGGTGATGGTGAGGGGAACGCCGACGGGGCTCGGGGGGTGACAGAGCGCCCTTCTCTCTTCGCTCCTGCGCTATTGGTGCGCGGAGATGCCTATGGATTGAACGCTCCGCCGTACCGGTGGTTGCGGTCACGCGGCGAGGACTCCGGTTCGAAATTGGCAATAGCCTTTGTCCGTCGATGGGCGGACGAAGGCTATTTTTGAACGAATCCAGTCTTGTCGAAGTGAAGAATGGTATGCTTAGCCGCTCTGTCTCTCATGTGTCAACAGCCATTCCTTGCGTACCAAGCCTCCGCCGTAGCCGCCGAGTCCGCCGTCCGAGTTAATGACACGGTGGCAAGGGATGACGATCGCCAGCTGATTGGCGCCGTTCGCCTGTGCGACGGCGCGGAAGGCCGTCGGCTTGCCGAGCGCACCCGCAATGTCGGCATAGGAGCGGGTCTCCCCCGGCGGGATCTGCCTTAATTGCTCCCATACGCTCTGCTGGAACGGCGACCCCATGAGATAGAGCGGGGTGCTGAACTCGGTCAGCTTGCCGTCGAAATATTGTGCGAGCTCCTTCTCAATCGAGTGAATGGGCTTCGTCTCTCCCGGGATAATCGCGGCCTTCGTTCGTTTGCGAAGCCGCTCCACTTCGCGTTCCAGCCCGCGGCGGTCCACGAACTCGAGCAGATAGAGCTTGTCCTCGTCCCCGATAGCGATCATAGGCCCGAGCCTCGTATCCAGCCAAGCGGCCTTGAGGATGCGGCCGTCCTCCAACCGAGAAGGCGGCGTTCCCATGATGCGGGAGAAGGCGTCTCTGAACCCGCTGCTCGAATCATAACCGGCTGCCAATTGCGTATCGATGATCTTCTCCCCCGATCGAATGCTCTTCAAGGCCAGCCCCATGCGGCGGGCTCTCGCATATTCCACGAACGTCATGCCGAAGCGCTTCTTGAATTGCCGGCGCGCCGTCGATTCGTCAACGGACAGCGCTTTGAAGTCTTGTCCTCGCCACCGCTTCTCTGGATTCTGCTCCACCGCCTCCACCAGCACGCGAACCAGATCGGAGACGTGATTCGGATGGGACAGCGGGCGGCACCGCTGACACGGCCTATAAGAGGCCAGAAGCGCTTGCTGAGCCGTCTCATAGAACTCGCAGTTCTCAAACTTCGGCTTGCGGGCTGGACAAGTCGGCCGGCAGAAGACGCCGGTCGAGGTCACGCCGACGTAGAAGATGCCCTCGTACTCCGTGCGCTTCTCCACCAGCGCCTTGTATAGTTCCTTCTTGCGTTCGAGCTCCAGTATCATCATCCATCGCACCCTTGCTCTGTCATGTTGACTTAATTATACAGGAGGCGCTATGAGGGCGTAACCGAAAATCAGGCATCAATATTGCCGTTCGGCAACGATCTGTCCGCAGGGCGACCGGGTCTTGTAGAGCGTTGCCGGGCTTTGCTGTAGAAGAGGAATACAGCGTAGAGGGCCAGCGCCGCGTTCGCCAGCATGAACAGCTGCAGCCAGAGAAGGCTGGGAGCCTCGGCATGAACTCCGTATTCTCCCGTCGAGAAATATTCGGTTCCATCCAGCAGGACATGGAATGCGATGATCGGGTATAGGCTGTTGCATCGCAATCGCATCGCCGATAAGGCGACCCCTGCCGCGAAGGTCCACACCGTCTGGTAGATCGCCAGCTTGGCGTTGCCGCCGGCTAGCGCGTTCGTCGAATGAGCAAGCGCGAATAAGGCGCTTGGCACGAAGATGGCGGTCCAAGGACCCCATCTCATGAAGCCGCGAAGCAAGATTCCGCGGAACAGCACCTCTTCGTTCACGGCCACTCCAACAGCCGCGATGGCGAGAACGAGATTGCGGGAGAATCCCCACGACTGCACGCCGTTCTCGAACCCAATGAAGAGCAGAAGCGCCAGGAACGGCAGCATGAGCAGCCATTCTCTCGCCGAGACTGTTCGGCGCAATCCGGTCTCCTCGGCGGTATTGGTCCAATAGACCAGCGTAGCGACGACGCTGGCATAGATGAGCATGAGCAGCCAGCCGAGCTCCTGCTCAATGGACAGATCCGGCCTTAGCGTCTGGATAAGCGCTGTTGTGCCTAAGCCGACGATGCGGCTGGCGATCAGAGCGAAGATGGCGAACAGGAACGGGTGCTTCCGGAAGTAGCTTTGCATATAGGCGGCTATTCTCATTAGGATCGATCTCCTTCGTTCTCGATTAGGGATATCCTCATTATGCAGCGCACTTGTAACGTCCCCCAGTGGCTGCGGTAAGGAGTATGCTCGTCCAGTCATATATGACTAGACATGCAGGAATGAGTCTATGAATCCTATTCCAAATTGAGTAAGATGGAAGCAATGTGCGCGGAAGAGGAGACCCGATCCTATGTTCCATGCCCCGAGCTATCACTGGGGATTGAGAGCGTTATTTTATACCCGAACGATCTGGGTGCTGCTTCATCTAGTCCTGCTGGGATACGAGTACCCGGAGCCAGGCTGGGGTCGGGGGGGGTTCTTAGCCTTCTGCTTGATTGCCGGCGCGATTCCGCAGCTGGTCTGGATGAGGGAGGCGTCCCGTCCGTCCGGCTCTGCTTGGGCATATCCGGTGACAGAGCTGTTATGCAGCGGGCTTGTGCTAGTCGCGGGCGGCTCGCTCATTGGACAATATTTCTCTTATCTCGCGATCCCGGCTCTATGCGCCGCCGCGACCGTTCAGTCGACCCGGCTTCGCGTGCCGCTATGGATCTGGTTCTCTCTAGCGCCGCCCATCGCGATGGCTGTCGTTCTTCCGCTAGCTTCCTTCAACATCTCCATTATCGAAGGGTTCTTCTTCTTTGCGCTCGGAGTTGGAATCTGGAAGGTGATCGATACGCAGCGAAGAATGCAGCTGCTTCTCGATGAGAACGAGGAACAGCGGCGGGTGCTGGAGCAATATGCGAGACAGGTGGAGACGATCACCCTGCTGGAAGAGCGCAACCGTCTGTCCCGGGACCTGCATGATACGGTAGGGCATACGTTAACCTCGGTCATCATGGGGCTGGATGCCGTCGCCTACTTAATTCCCCGGGCGCCGGAGGAAGCCGCCGCGAGCGTCAATCAGCTTCGAACGGTGAGCAGGCAAGGGCTGGAGGAGATGAGAAGGCAGGTTCATCATATCGCGCCTGAGCGAGAGGGAGATGCGCTCACCGTTCAGTTAAGGAGAATTGCCAGCGAGTTCGCCGTCCATACCGGCGCGACCGTGGAGTTCGAAGCAGACGGCCCCGACATCGCGGCTCCGCTGCCCGTTACGATCACGCTCGTGAGGTGCCTGCAGGAAGCGCTGACCAATGCTGTGCGGCACGGCGGAGCTAGCTGCATTCAGATCGCGCTGAAGGTTCGTCCGGAGCTGCTGGAGCTGGCCATTCAAGATAACGGCAGCGGCATGGATGAAGTCCGCTATGGCTTCGGCCTATCGGCCATGCAGGAGAGAATCGAAGCGCACCAAGGCGAGCTGAAGGTGAAGTCGAATAGGGGCGAAGGCACGATCGTGGAGTGCCGGATGCCCCTGAAGAATAGAAAGGTTGGATCGGCATGATCAAAGTGCTCATAGCGGATGATCAGGATTTGATTCGCGGCAGCCTGCGGATCGTATTGCGGGGAGAGGAAGATATCGACGTCGTGGGCTTGGCCGCGAACGGGAGAGAGGCCGTCGAGCTGTGCCGGCAGCACGAGCCCCACGTGGTGCTAATGGACATTCATATGCCCGAGATGGACGGAATAGAGGCCACGCGGCAGATCAAATCGCTGTATCCGAATACGCATGTCGTCATGCTGACCACATTTCACGACATGGATTATGTTCGAGAGGCGCTGGCCGCCGGAGCCGCGGGGTACTTGCTGAAGGCGATGCAGCCGGAGGATCTGGCCGTGAGCATCCGCTTGGTTCACAGAGGAGAGACCTTGATTCCGCAGGAGATCGCCAAGATCATGGTCGCCGAGTGGACAGGCGGAACCGCGTCCTCCAAGCCAGGGGATGGGCGCCGGAAGAAGGACGGCTACGGATTAACGGAGCGGGAGTTGGACGTTCTGCGCCTGCTCGTCAGCGGGAAGGATAATCGTGAGATCGCGCGGGAGTTATTTTTGACCGAAGGCACGGTTAAGAACTACATCTCCACGATCTATTCGAAGCTGGAGGTGCCCGATCGAATCCATGCCGTTCTGAAGGCGCAGGATGAGAATCTGCTGGCATTCTGATGAGACGCAGGCGACAGTCGGGCGACATCCAGGAGTGGAAAGCCGCGGCAGCTATTCGCAGCATTTGTCACACTTTGTTATTTTCTGGTAGTCCAAGCCTTCATTCCATGATATATTGATAGCAGGCTTCAACGAAAAATAGCAAAGAAGACAGAGGCGAGGCGTGCATGCTGACGTACTTCAAGGATTTTTTGTTGAACATTCTCATCATCCTTCTTTCCCTTATCCTATATCCGTATATCTATAAGCTCCGAGAACGAAGACACTATCGGCGCTTCTTGTTCTACTTCTTCTTCGCGGCTGCCATCGTGCTCACGATGTCCTTCCCAATCGAGATTCACGGCACGATTCATGACCTTAGAGCCGTTCCGCTGGCGATCGGAACGCTATACAGTGGACCTATCGTCTCCCTGGGGCTCTTCGTGACGGTTATCGGCTGCCGTGCGGTAACGGGCCTGCCGAACTTCTGGACCTATGCGGTGTCGATCCTGCCCGCCTTCATCATCGGGCTGTTCCTCCATGCCCCGTTCCGCCGCTTCTCGTTCATGAGCCGAGTAGGCGTCACGATTCTGTACTCCGCTATGATCAAATTCCTGACGTTAAGCCTCTACTTCTTGCAGACCGATTCAATTGCGACCATGTTCGCCTCTCCGAAGGCCATGCTGAACACTTATACATTGCAGGCATTGGTCGCAGCGGGCTGCGTCTACATGCTCGAATTCCTCAAGCGGCATCACCGCCTGCAGGACGAAGTCGTTCGCACGGAGAAAATGCAAATTGTCAGCGACATCGCGGCCTCCGTCGCCCACGAGATCCGCAACCCGCTCACGACCGTCAGAGGCTTCATCCAACTGTTCGGCACCGCCGATTTAAGTCTGCAGAAGAAGGCCGATTATATGAAGCTGTGCCTGGAGGAGCTGGACCGGGCCGAGCAGATCATCGCCGATTATCTGTCGCTGGCGAAGCCGGACCCGGATCCCGATCGGATCGAGACGATCGAGTTGAACGAGGAGATCCTATATTTGTCGAACGTGCTGCTCACCTATGCCAACTACAACAACATCCGGATTGAGGTCGAGCTTCCGAGGGACGGACGCCTCTGCGCGAAGGGCGACCGGTACAAGCTCCGCCAGGCGCTCATCAACATTGGCAAGAATGCGATCGAAGCGATGCCGGGAGGCGGAACGCTGGAGCTGCGGGCGGAGAAGCGGCTGGGTGTCTCGGCGGTCACCATTCGGGATACCGGCGTCGGCATGACCGAGGAACAGATCAGGCGGCTCGGCAGCCCGTATTACTCGACGAAGGAGAAGGGGACCGGGCTTGGCACGATGGTGTCCTTCAGCATTATCAAGAAGATGAACGGCAGAATCGAAGTTACAAGCAATCCGGGTCGTGGAACGGAATTCAGCTTGATGTTCCCGAATTCATAAGCGAGCAGGAGCGAACGGTCGTATGCGTTCGCTCTTTTTTTATTGCCGTTCGGCAGACAAAACTGGAGGAAATCCCCAAAAATCAAGCCAATTCATGTATAATACAGGTGTTGTAGAAAAATGTTTGTTTGTGTAGGAATTTGGAGGAGGGCTCGAAGGCCAATGCCTAGCCAGCTAATGCTCCTGTCCGCCGGTCCGCTCGCAGCTCTCCCTGTCTCGGTGCAGCAAGAGATCTATCAGGAATTCTACGAGCTTGTCTACGGCATCATTTACTATATGGTCTGGGATCATGGCGCGACGGAGGATCTCATCCAGGAATCGTTCCTCAAGGTCGTATTGAATGCGCCTCCGATCGAGGAGGAAGCCAAGCTGAGGAGCTGGATCAAGACGGTTGTTCGGAATTCGGTCTACAGCTTCTTGAGAAAGAATAAACGGCGCTTCGGCGAGATGAATGTGGATAGCGCGGTGACAAACCAACATCTTCATGCGTACGCCCAGCTGGCGGCTTCCGTCGAGCAGCAGATCGAATTCAAGCTGATGTCGGAGACGGTCGAGCGCGCCTTGGTCGAGCTGAAGCCGGAGCATCAAGCGCTGCTTGAGATGCGCTGGAAGCAGGAGCTTAGCTACAAGGAGATGGCCTGCCTGCTGAATACAAGCGAAGAGACCGTTAAGCATAAGCTCCATCGGGCCCGGACAGCGATGAGGAAGCGATTGGACAAGCTATGGGGGGAACCGAAGCAAGCCAGCCGATCTCGGCGGCCTCAAACATCGGGGTTGGGCATCCAGGCCGGGAAGTGGTAAAATCGGGGAGAGAAGCTTGACGTAGAGAAAGGAACCCGATATCGATGAGCGACTATAAGACGTATTTCGCGGAACGCCGCGACCAGCACCTGAACGAACTGAAGGAATGGCTGTCCATTCCGAGCATCTCCGCCTTGTCCGAGCACAAGGGAGACATTCTCGCATCCGCGAAGTGGCTTGCGGACGCGCTGACCCGCGCCGGCATGGAGACGGTCGAGATTCATGAGACCGAAGGCCATCCGATCGTCTACGCCGAGCGTATGAAGGCGCCGGGCAAGCCGACGATTCTGATCTACGGCCACTACGACGTGCAGCCGGTTGACCCGCTGAACCTGTGGACGACGCCTCCTTTCGAGCCGAATATCCGCGACGGGAAGATCTTCGCGCGCGGCGCGACCGACGACAAGGGACAGTTGTTCCTGCACGTGAAGGCCGTAGAAGCGATTCTGCGCCAGGAAGGCAAGCTTCCGGTTAATGTGAAGTTCGTCGTCGAAGGCGAAGAAGAGATCGCCGGCGTCAGCCTGCCCAAGTTCCTCGAGGAGAACAGCGAGAAGCTGAAGTGCGACGCGGTCGTCATCTCGGACTCCTCGCTGCTGGAGCCGGGCAAGCCGTCCATCTGCACCGGCCTGCGCGGTCTCTGCTCGCTGGAGATCACCGTGACGACGGCGCGCACCGATCTGCACTCCGGCCTCTACGGCGGCGCCGTGCCGAACGCCCTTCACGCGCTGACCTCGCTGGTGGCGACGCTGCATGACGAGAAGGGCCGCGTGACGGTCGAAGGCTTCTACGAAGGCGTGCCGACGCTGACGGACTTGGAGAAGCAGGATCTGGCCAGCTACAACCCGGACGAGAAGAAGCTCGCGGCCGATCTCGGTCTCGACACGCTGTACGGCGAAGAAGGCTACACGTTCACGGAGCGCACCGGCGCCCGTCCGACGCTGGAGCTGAACGGCGTATGGGGCGGCTTCCAAGGCGAAGGCACGAAGACGGTCATCCCGAAGGAAGCGCATGCGAAGATTACGTGCCGCCTGGTCGGCACGCAGGACCCGCAGCGTACGCTGGATCGAATCGACGCGCATCTGTACAAGCATCTCCAGCCGGGCGCGAAGCTGCACATCCAGCACATCGAGCGGGCCAACGCCTTCACCTGCGATCCGTCCGATCGGATGCTGCAGCTGGCAGCCGACGCTTACGAGGAAGTGTACGGTACGCGCGCCGTCTTCACGAAGGACGGCGGCTCGATCCCGGTCGTCGCGACGTTCTCGAGCGTGCTGAAGTCGCCTGTCGTCATGATGGGCTTCGGCTTGCCGGATGAGAACCTCCACGCGCCGGATGAGCACTTCAGCCTGGATAACTTCGACAAGGGTCTGCTGACGCTTGTGAACTATCTGCATAAGACGGCGGGAGCTTCCGCGGTATAAGCCGCGGCCGAACCATCCCCCGCTCGACAAGTCGAGCCCCTGTCCGGCGACGGACGGGGGCGCTTCCATGAGCGGGGTACATTACCGTTGTTTGAATGCGCTTGCATCATCAACGAAGACTTAGGAAGGGATGCTGATTGAGAACCGAGCGAGTGCTAAGAGACTATATTTTCTCCCGATGGCGCTTGTATTTGATGGCGGTGCTGTTCATTGTGACGGGCAACATCATCCAATCGTTCTATCCGCGGCTGCTGGGCCAGTTCACCGACCGGCTGCAGGCGAAGGAGCTGACGCATGCGCTGATCGTCGATTATAGCTTGCTGCTGCTGGCCGTCGGCGTGCTCTACGGCTTGCTTGGCGGCTTGGGGCAATACGTCGTTATGCGGCTGGGACGGCAGTTCGAATTCCATACGCGCCGCAGGCTGTTCGCCCACTTCACGACGCTGAGCGAACGGTTCTATTCCAAGAACGGCGTCGGCAAAATGTTAAGCTACGTCATGAACGACGTTACAGCCGTGCGGGAATCCATCTCGATGGGCATCAACCAGACGACGAACGCCACGATTCTGATTCTATCGGCGTTCGCGATGATGCTGCTGAGCGGAATACCATTTCACCTGATCATCGTCTGTATTCTGCCCTTGATCTTCATTCCGTGGATCGTCACGAGGTTCGGTCCCGTCATCCGTACGCGTTCGCGGACGGTGCAGGAGTCGATCAGCCGCGCGACGGAATCAGCCGAGGAACAATTCGGAGGCATCCGCGTCACGAAGAAGTTCGCGGTCGAGCCGATTATGATCAATCGCTTCGGAGCGGCGGTGGACACAATTCGCGACAATCAGCTGAAGCTGGTGCGGGTATCTTCGATGTTCCAAGCGCTCATTCCGTTCCTCGGCGCGCTGTCGCTTGTCATCACAATCGTATACGGCGGCTATTTGACGATACATGGGCGGATCACGCTCGGCGACTTCGTCGCGTTAACGCTGTACATCCGCATGATGATTAACCCGCTGCAGGCGATCGGCAACGTCATCAATACGATGCAGCGGTCGCGCGCTTCGCTCGAGCGGATCGGCGATCTGCTGTCGCTGAAGGGCGACATTCGGGAGGCGGACCATGCCAAGGCAATTAGCTTCGAGCGGGCGGCCATTGAGGTCAACGGACTGACGTTCCGTTATCCCGACACGGATCGGCCTGCGCTCGAAGATATTCATCTTCGTGTGGAGCCTGGCAGGACATTGGGCATTCTAGGGAAGACGGGCAGCGGCAAGACGACGCTGATGAAGCTGCTGCTGCGGGTGTACGATCCGCCTAAGGGAACGATCCTGATCGGCGGAGAGGACATTCTCGATCTGAAGCTCGAGAGCCTGCGCGATCAGATCGCCTATGTGCCGCAGGAGGGCTTCCTGTTCAGCACGACCATTCGGGAGAACATCGCTTTCTATCGGCGGGATTTGGAGCTCGGGCCGGTGGAGGAAGCTGCGCGGCAGGCGCAGATCCACGAGAGCATCCAAGAGTTCCCCGAGCAATTCGAGACGAAGCTCGGCGAGCGGGGCATTACGCTGTCCGGCGGACAGCGGCAGCGCACGAGCCTCGCCCGCGGCCTGATCAAGCATTCGCCGATCATCATCTTGGATGACAGCGTCAGCGCCGTCGACGCGGTGACCGAGAAGAGCATTATCGAAGCGATCCGCAGGGAGCGGCGCAACAAGACGACGCTGCTCATCGCCCACCGCATCAGCGCGCTTAAGCATGCGGACGAGATCATCGTGCTGGACGAGGGACGCATCGTGCAGCGGGGCACGCACGAGCAGCTGTTGAAGCAGAGCGGGCTGTACGCCGACCTTCATGCCATTCAAGAGGAGGGGAGCCGCGATGAAGCAGACAAGTAACCGTTCGGTCATGCGCAGCTTGTTCGCCTACACGAAGGCCCATCGGCTGACCTTCTTCTTGGTGTTCTGCTGCACCGTGCTAGCGATCTCGGCAGACTTGGCGCAGCCGTATCTGGTGAAGATCGCGATCGACGACAACATCATGGCAGGTCACAATGACTATCGCTCGCTGCTGATCATCTGCCTGGTATATCTCGGCTTGTCGATCACCGGCTTCGTATTCACTTACCTGCAGAACAATCTGCTGCAGTACGCCGGGCAGAGCATCATCGCCCGCATCCGCAAAGACCTGTTCACGCACATCACCAAGCAGTCGATGCCGTTCTTCGATCGGATGCCGAGCGGCAGCCTTATCACGAACGTCTCGAGCGATACCGAGACGCTCAACCAGTTCTTCTCGCAGGTGCTGCTAAGCGTCGTGCGCGACGGGCTGACGCTGATCTTCATCATCGGCATTATGTTCCAATTGGATGTTCGGCTGACGCTGTACTGCCTCATTCTGCTGCCGATTATCGCGCTGATCGCCATCGGCTTCCGGTCTTATATGCGCAAGACGTACCAGGCTTCGCGCACCGCGCTGTCGCGGCTGATCGCCTTCGTGGCGGAGAACTTAAGCGGCATGAGCCTCATTCAGGCGTTCCACCAAGAGAAGGAGCAGCAGAAGCAATTCACGGACCGCAACCAGACGTATCTGCGGGCCAATCTGCGGGAGATCCGAACCAACGTGCTGTTCAACCGGTCCTTCGATATTCTCGGCAGCTTGTCGGTTGCGTTCGTGACATGGCTCGGCGGCGGCGCGGTGCTGGACAGGGCGCTCGAATTCGGCGTGCTGTATGCCTTCATCACGTACATCCGCCAATTCTTCCAGCCGATCAGCGCGATTACACAGCAGTGGAATACGTTCCAATCAACGATCGTGTCGGTGAACCGGATCTGGAACTTGTTCGCTGTCGAGCCGACGGTCAAGGATTCGGCGGATCCCATAGACGTTGATCCTGCGCTCGTTAAGGGGCGCGTGGACTTCGATCATATCAAGTTCGGCTACTCGGACGAAGTGACGGTGCTGCACGATCTTGACCTGCACGTCGCGCCCGGCGAGATGATCGGCATCGTCGGCACGACGGGAGCGGGCAAGAGCTCGCTCATCAGTCTGCTGTGCCGGTTCTACGATGTGAAGGAAGGCAGCGTGCGCATCGACGGCATCGACGTTCGGGAGCTGCCGCAGGAGAAGCTTCACCGGATCGTCGGGCTCGTGCAGCAGGAGCCGTACTTGTACTCGGGCAGCATCGTCGACAACGTGCGGATGTTCGACGAGACGATCTCGCGCGAGGAGGTCGTGCGGGCGTGCAAGTTCGTCGGCGCGGATGCGCTCATTGAGCGGATGCGAGACGGCTACGACACGCAGCTGTCGGAGCGGGGCAGCGGGCTGTCGGCGGGGGAGAAGCAGTTGATTTCCTTCGCGCGGATTATCGTGTTCCAGCCGAAGATTCTGATCCTCGACGAGGCGACCGCGAACCTTGATTCGCATACGGAACAGCTCATCCAGCGCGCGCTCAAGAAGGTGTCCGCCAACCGGACGACGCTCGTCATCGCGCACCGGATCTCGACGATCATGCAGGCGAACCGCATCATCGTCATGCGCGCCGGCCGCATCGTCGAGCAGGGCACCCACACGCAGCTGCTCGCGCAGCATGGGTATTACGAGGAGCTGTACCGTCATTCGCGCGGCATGGCCGAGATGGGCGCGGGGTAAGCGGGGGTGGCTGGAGTGGATGGAGTGCAGCAAGCGGAGAATAAATTAGCCATATAACACAAAGAAGCGCGCCGGTTGGCGCGCTTTCTTCGTGCATATTGTGCGATCGGATTACCGTGCGGCTTGCGCAAGCTCCTCTTCCGTCAGCGTGACGAATTGGTTGGCACGGCGAAGGAACGTCCGGCCGTCGCGCGTGTAGACGCAGTCGATCGAGTAGCTCTTCAACAGCGAAGGCTGAAGCCGCTGCAACAGATCGCCTTGCTTAATGTGAACCAATACGTCGCCTTCAATCGCCGCATCGAACTCGGCATCGGTCATAAGTTGATATCCTGGCTGCAACACTTCAATCGTCCCCCTGCGCGTTTTGTCTTATTCATCCTAATAGTAGAGGCGAGCAAAATCAACTGCAAGATCGATAGATAATATAGGAATATGTGCGGAACGATTGAAATGAATTGATTAACGAACAAAACATATTGTAAAACGATAAATGATGTGTTAAATTCAATGTGACAACAATCAAGTGAGGTGCCTAAAGGTGAGACGAGGAACAACACTCTTTCTAAGAATAACGGTGTTGGTGATTGGACTTGCGGTTCTTGCGCTGTGCGTGCTCGGGCTGCCGGCGATCGCTCAAGATGGAATGGAGTATTTCTCAGCGGCGGTGTTCTTGCCGGTTCTAATCGTTCTGTATGTGGCGGCGGTTCCGTTCTACTTCGCGTTGTATCAGGCTTTGCGGCTGCTTAGCTACATCGACAAGAGCATAGCCTTCTCCGAGTTATCCGTCAGAGCGCTGAAGATGATCAAATACTGCGCATTCGCGATCAGTATCTTGTTCGCGGCCATCTCGCCGCTCTTACTTCACATGGCGGATCAGGACGACGCCCCTGGTCTGCTGGCGATCGGCCTGATCATCGTTGCCGCTTCGCTCGTGATCGGGGTCTTCGCCGCCGTTCTGCAGATGCTTCTGAAGGAAGCCATCGACATTAAATCCGAGAACGACCTGACGGTCTGAGGTGACGACATGGCGATCATCATTAATATTGATGTGATGTTGGCGAAGCGGAAGATGAGCGTGACGGAGCTGTCGGAGCGAGTCGGCATCACGATGGCGAACCTGTCCATATTGAAGAACGGGAAGGCCAAGGCGATCCGACTGTCGACACTGGAGGCGATCTGCAAGGCGCTTGATTGCCAGCCGGGGGACATCTTGGAGTATCGAAGCGAAGATTAATGTGGGGCAAAAAGTGTTGCGGGATCGCGGCATCCACCGCGTATCCCGATTGCGGGCCATGGCTCAGGCCCGCATTAGAGGCAAGTTCGCAGGCTTCATGATTCAGCCGGCGAATTATAAAGACAAGGCTGCCGGCGAAGCTGCCGGCAGCCTTGTTGTGTTGGCGGGGAGGAGGGTTAAATTGGAACGTGAATATGTTAAAATATAGAAGTTCAGTTCGCTAATTTGATGTTAGGTGAAACCAGCGCAATGATCATAACTGAAAGTAATTCAAGGGAGGGATTAGTTTGAACTTTGATCATGCAGCCAATTTCATATGGCAACATGGAAGATTACTGGAAAGAAGAATTTTAGAATACTTTTTCTTCAACGGATCTAAGGATTATATCTTGAAGGCACTTAAAGCTTATCAGAATGATGATGGTGGTTTTGGGAACGCAATTGAGCCGGATTTGCGTGCGCCGAATAGTCAACCTCTCTTTATGGAGTTTGGGTTACGGGTTTTATATGATTGTCGTATTAAAGATAAAGAGATTTCAAATAAAGCATGCGACTTTATTGCGAATCATGCTGATCTGAACATGGGTATTCCAGCAATATTTCCTTCATCAATTAACTATCCAAAGGCTGAACATTGGAATCTTCCATTTTCAACTAAGCCATCATTTAGCAGACTAACTGGACTTGTCGGGCTGCTCAAATGGCAAGGTATAGAACATTCATGGCTTGAAGAAGCTGCTGAAATATGTTTGAAAGATATATTTTCAAAGACATATGATGATGCACATACTATTTTGACTGCATTTTGTCTTATAGAGAGCATGCCTCAATCAGACTATATCAAGGGTCTTTTTCACAAATTATCAAAGGAACTTTACACCGCCAAATTCTTTCGTTTGGATGTTGAAACTCAGGGATATGGACTAACACCATTAGAGTTTGCATCTACTTCATCTTCTTATTGCAGATCGATATTCTCTGATGAGATTATTAGTAAACATTTGGACGTTTTAGAATCTCAACAAGATGATGATGGTGGATGGCTTATAGATTGGAAGCCCCCAGGAGATACCGCGAAATTCGAGTGGAGAGCATACAAAACTTTGAAAAGCATAATGACACTCAAATCATATGGAAAGATCTAAATTATTATGAGGGTATTCGGTGAAGTCGCCGGCATCATATAACACCGTATTCACGCGGCTGGTCTTACGGCCCCTTGGTCTGCAAGGGGCATTTCGATGAAGCGGATTCAGCAGCGGGTTTTGTCATTGAGCGAATATTAAGGGACCGAGTTGATCGGGGGCGGAGCCAATCAAATTCATCTTATTATTTGGACCTCAGGCTGTCGGCAAGATGACGGTGGGGCATGAATTGTCGAAAATGACGGATCTGAAGCTGTTCCATAATCACATGTCGATTGAGCTGTTCCATCCCTTCTTTGGTTTTGGAAGCGAGACGTGGAGATTGGCGAATCTCTTGCGCAGAGAATTGTTTGAATCTTTCGCCAATAGTAATCAGTACGGCCTTATCTTCACCTATGTCTGGGGATTTGATCTCCAAGAAGATTGGGATTTCGTCAATCAAACCTGCGATATTTTTGAATCGAAGGGTGCAGAGATCTATTTTGTTGAATTAGAAGCTGATATTGATGAGAGATTACAGAGAAATAAAACGCCATTCAGGCTTGATCAGAAACCGACCAAAAGAAATGTTGAACAGTCGGAGAAGGATCTATTAAAGACCATGGAAAGGCATCGGCTGAACTCAACCCCAGGCGAAATATCAAGAGAGAACTACCTGAGAATCAATAATACAAATCTAAGCGCTGAGGAAGTTGCACGACTTATTAGGGACGAATTTATGTTGTAAGTTCTATGACAATGGGGCTGCCCCGCGAAGGATTAACCTTCAGGGACAACCCCTATTTTGTGTCTAGCTATAGCTCCAAATACTTTCCAGCACCTGATTAGCCGTTCAACGTTTGGACTAGCTTAAAGAGCGCCTGCGCTGCTTCCGCGCGAGTTGCGGCGTCCTTCACCAGTAAGCCCGCCAGATCCGCAGCGCGAGCCGCTCCCAGCATTACGCAGACCAATTCCGGCGCAGCGTGAACAGATCGCGCAGCTCGTCGTTCGACAGCTCGGTAATCCAGCCCTCGGAGCTGGAGACGACGTTGTCGCTCAGCGCCTGCTTGCTCTCCAGCATCTCGTCGATGCGCTCCTCGAGCGTGCCGAGCGAGATGAACTTGTGCACCTGCACATCCTTCGTCTGGCCGATCCGGTAGGCGCGGTCGGTCGCCTGGTTCTCGACGGCCGGATTCCACCAACGGTCGAAGTGGAAAACATGGTTGGCCGCCGTCAGGTTAAGCCCGACGCCGCCCGCCTTGAGCGACAGCACGAACACGTTCGGCTGTTCATCCGGCGGCAGATCGCGCGCTTGGAACCGCTCGATCATCCGGTCTCGCTGCAGCTTCGGCGTGCCGCCGTGCAGATAGAGGACCGGCTCGCCCAGCTCCTGCTCCAGCACGGCTTGGATCATGCGGCCCATCCCGATGAACTGGGTGAAAATCAAGCATTTCTCGCCTTCGTCGCGCAGCTCCTTCACCATGTCCAGCAGACGCTCCAGCTTGGACGACCGGCCGACGGCCGCGGCAAGCTCGGCCTCCGCCAGTTCGCCGCCTGAGCTTCGTCCAGCAGTCGCCGCCGCCGTATCCGCAGCTTCGCCTTCCAAGAGCGAAGGGTGGTCGCACGCCTGCTTCAGCCGCGTCAATGCCCCGAGGACGGCGCCCTTGCGCTCGATGCCCTCGAGCTTGTTCAGCTTCTCCAGCAGCTCGCGCACGATGCGATCGTACGACGCCGCTTGCTCGGCGGACAGGTGGATGTAGGTCTTCATCTCGTTCTTGTCCGGCAGGTCGAGCTGAATGGACGGGTCCTTCTTCTTGTGCCGCAGCATGAAGGGGTTGATGAGCCGGCGCAGCTCCGCCGTCTTCTTCGCGTCGCCTTCCTGCTCGATGGCGGCGGCGAACCGCTGCTGGAACGCGCGCTGGCTGCCCAAATATCCCGGCGCGATAAAATCATAGATCGACCAAAGCTCCGCCAGCCGATTCTCGACCGGCGTGCCGGTCAGCGCGACGCGATGCCGGGCCCGGAAGCTGCGGACCGCCGCCGACTGCTTCGTCTGGGCGTTCTTGATGTTCTGCGCTTCATCCAGGCAGATCGACGCCCATTGGAACGTCTGCAGCATCTCCTGATCCAGCGATGCGGTAGCGTAGGAGGTCAGCACGACATCTGCCGAGCTAGCCGCATCCGCGAACGCTTCGCTGCCGCTCAGCCGGCCGCTGCCGTAGTGCAGCATGACGCTGAGCGAAGGGGCGAAGCGCTGTAATTCCTTCTGCCAGTTGCCGAGCACCGACGTGGGGCAGATGATGAGCGCAGGCTGCGGCTTGCCGTCCGGCGCGTTCTCCTTCATGTCGAGCAGATAGGAGATGAGCTGCACGGTTTTGCCGAGGCCCATGTCGTCGGCGAGCACCGCGCCAAGCCCGAAGCGCCGGAGGAAGGCGAGCCAGGCGAAGCCTTCGCGCTGATAGCTGCGCAGCTCGGCATGCAGGCCGGTGGGCGTTGCCGGCTTCGGCAGCTCCGATGGCTGCTGAAGCTGCGAGACGAGATGGGCGAGATGTTCGTTCAGCTCGACCTCGATCTGGACCCGGGCCGCCGCTTCCACGGCCTGTCGCTCGGCGTCCTCGGCCGACTCCGCGCCATCGCCGGCTCCTTGGCCGTTCGCGTCTGCCGCCTCCGCCAAACCGAGCAGATGCAGCTGCAGCACGTCCTGGAAGGACAAGCCCTGCGACTTGTCCATGCCGTCCATCGCGCGCTGGATCTGCGCGAGCAGCTCCGGGTCGAGCGCGATCCACCGGTCGCGGAAGCGCACGAGCCGCTCGCCGCGCGCCACGAGGCGCTTGAACTCCGCCTCGCTCAGCTCGGCGTCGCCGATCGCGATCCGCCAGTCGAAGCTGAGGATCGCATCGAGCCCGAACAGCGAGCGGCCGCCGCCCTGCGGCTGCTCCTGTTCGATCTTGGCGCGCAGCTTCGGCTTCTTGCGCCGCGCCGCTTCCCACCAGGCCGGCAGCAGCACCTGCCAGCCGGCCGCCACCAGCTTCGGGCCGTCGGCGGTCAGGAACCGCCACGCGGCCCGATCGTCCAGCGGACGGCGCAGCGCGTCGTCGCCGTCCGCGACAAGCCCTGCGGGCAGGCTGGCGCGGAGCTGCTCCAGCCAGCCGCCCGCCCGTTCGCGCACGTGGGCCGTCCAGCCGCTCGGCCACGTGCCGAACGCTTCGCCGGTGCCGGCTAGCCGCACTGGCACGAGCCGCGGCTCGTCCTGCTTGTCCTGCAGGACGAGCCGCAGCTTCCACTCGGCGGGGGGCTCTGCCCCGACCCCGCCGTCGTCCTCGCCGTTGCCCGCGCCGCCTTGCGCCTCGCGCCTTGCGCCGCTGCCCTTGCCTTCAGCGCCGCCATCCGCGCGCCCGCCGCTCTTGCCGGCCTTCGGCTCCAGCAGCTGCAGCACGGGGCGGAACGGCGCGAGATCCGCCGTCCAGCCGACGCGCATGAGCCATGCGTGCGCATCGAGCCCCGCAGCGGAGGCTGCGCCGCCCTCGGCGAACAGCAGCGGGAACTCGCGGCGCAAGTCCGCCGCGGCTTCTTCCGTGCCGTAATAGCGGCTATGCACAGCAGCCGAGAAGGCGGCGCGCAGCCCGCGAAGCGTCTCCGCATCCAGAGGTCCGCCAGTCGCGGCACTCTCTTGGGTCCGCTCGCCGCGCGCCCCGTCCAGCGCCAGCGCCTCTCGCGTCCCCGCGCCAACCGTGCCCGCGCCCTCTGTCAGCGCTCGTCCGGCGCTGTTGGCTTCCAAGCCGCCGCCTCTGCCAGCCAGCGCCTCACGCACATCCTCGCTGAGCGCATCCGCGTCCCAGACCCACTGCAGCCCGCGGCCCTCCTGATAAGCCTGGAAGTCCGGCACGAAGCGCCGCTCCTCCAGACACGCCATCAGCGCCGGAGCGAGCGCCGTTAGCTGCGCGGCTTCGCCTTCCCACGTCCAGCCGATGTGCGCGAGCAGCGTATTAGCGGCGAGGAACGCAAGGACCTGCTCAGCGGGGAGGATGACGACCTCATCGGCGCCGGCCGGACGCACCTCCAGCTCCGTTCCGTAGAAGGAGGGCTCGTGCCAAGCGAACAGCCGATGCTTCAGGAAGCGCCCCGGCGATTCCCGGTAGCCATTGTCTCCGCCCCAGAACAGCCCGTCCCCTTGCTCGGTCAGACGGAGGCGGACGGTGACTTGCTCGATATGATAGTCCAAGCTCGGATTCATGCTCATAATATCAGCTTCCCTTTCCGCAGCTCCTCCTGGAGCGCCCGCAGCCGGCTGTGCCGATCCACGAACGTCTCGAAGAAGTACGCCCAGCGATCTTCCCGCTTTGTCTTCTTATACAGCTTGGCCAGCCGCTTGAGCAGCTTCACCGCCTGCTTGTAGCCGTCCCGGTTCTTCAGCAGGACGTAGCGCTCGACCGCCTGATGATAGAAGGGCAGCAGCGCTTCCGGATCTGCCTTCTCGATCGGCTGCAGGTCCGCGGCGCGGAAGTCCAGCGGGTCGTGACCGCTGCTCAGCTGATAGTCGATCCATTGCCGCCACTTCCCGAACGCGAGCAGCTTCTCCTCATAGATCTGGCCGGAGCGGGGGAGGAGGCCGACGATCGCTCGCCACATCCGAGCCTCTTCTTCCGGACGCTGCCGGACGGCCGTCTCCCACAGCTGCGCATATTCCGCCAACACATCACGCCGATACCCGTCGAGAAAAACCGCGCAACCAGCCAGCCAATCGGCCAGCCGTTCCCAAGCTTGAAGCTCGTACAGTCGGCGGAGGAGACGGAGAACGTCGCGGGGAGTCGGGCTGCCGGCTTCCGCGAGCGAATCCCGCGCTTCCCGATCTTCGCCCCGAAGCAGATGGATCCAGCTTCGCGCCGTCAGCCAAGCGGTGCGGTTCAAGTCCGCGCCGTAGCTGTCCGCGGCTGACTTCAGAGCCGCCAGCTCAGCGTCGTACAGATCTGCGCCATCCGCCTGCGGCGGAATCCAGCGGCTCCACAGCTCGAAGTAGGGAGCCGAGAAATGATCCGAGTGGGGCGACTTGAACAGCAGACGGCGGCGCACATAGTCCGCCGTCTCGAGCAGCCGGGCGGTCTGGTCGGGTTCGGCTGCTAAGGGCAATTCATTTTCCAAACACTGCATGGCGGCCTGCTTCACATCGGAGGCGGCGATATTCGTGAAGTAGCCGAGGAACGCTTCCGAAGTCAGCTTGCTCAGCAAGAACAAATACGCATTCAGCTCGAACAGCCGGTCCGCCGCAGCCGTAAGCGCCGGCTTCCACCGCTGGATGTTCGCCCACGCCTGCTTGACGTAATGCGGATTGCGGGTGTGATCGAGCAACGGCTCGACGCAGAGCTCGAACCAGTCGTGCCACTGCGGCACGCTCATGCCGGGCAATAGGGCAGCCTGATGTTCAGCCTTCAATAGCGGCGTCTCTCGCTTCGCGCCGCGCTTCTCTATCGCGCTGCCTTCAAGCGCGGGACGCGCGGCGAAGTTCATTTTTGCATTCGCGAGCACGTGAACCGATCTTCCGGCCTGCTCTGCAACGGTCATCAGCACCGCGACCATATGCTTGCACGGCCTGCCAACCGGACAGTCGCAGTCGCTCCTGCTCAGCTTGTCCAAGAAGATGTTGACGTCGTACACTTCCGAGCCGCTGACAATTGCCTTCATCTCGCCGTCTCCAGCAGCTTGAAACGCCACGACACGCCCTTGCTTGTAATATTGATAGCCGCGCTTGATCGTCAGGTCGTCGAATTGCTCCGCAACGAATTGCGTCAGCCGGCTCCATTGTTCGTCGGTTAGCGTAAGTTCGGTGGGTATGTTCATCGTTCCGTCCCCGTTCATCATCTATCTTCGTGTGCCTATTATAGCATTTTTGGGTCGCGCTGCCGCCGACGAACTGCATCCGCAGGCGAACGCGGGCGATCCATCCCCGTCAAGAGGATCTCCGACCCTGTCAATGGCGCAATTATGTATTAAAAATATTACACATTCCGCCACCGCAGCCAGGCAGGATGCAGGATGCAGGACGTACAGCGCACAGCGTACAGCGCACAGCGCACAGCGTACAGCGCACGGCGTATCGCAGACCCGGTGCGCGCGCATACCGCCAAACCCAGAACAGCCGCCTCCCGCGGATCGACCGATCCAAAGGAGGCGGCTGCTTGCCGCTCGACCTATTGCCAATACCATCCGCCTATTGCTCTTTGCCTATCGGCAATCAAACAATCAAACTGCTGATCGCGAAGCTCATGCCGATGTAGACGAAGCTGAGCAGGATGCCGACTGCGACGTTGCCCTTCTGCAGGTGCTCGGCCACCTTAAGGCCCGGCGTCGCCCATTCGAACACCCAATAGACGGCGACGAGGCAGACGTAACCGACGCCGAACCACAGCATCATGTGCCAGATCGAGCTGTTCGTGTAGGCCGCTACGCCGAGGACAATCGCCGTCGACAAGAACTTGCCGCCCATGGCGAGACCGACGGCTGTGTTGCCTTTGCGAAGCTCATCCATATCGTTGAACGGCGTCATCCAACTGAAGATGACCATGCCGAGCAGCTGCAATACGAGAATCACAACGACACTTATGAAAATATCAAGAACGATCAATCCGCCCACCCCCGGAATTTGGCATAAGCCAGGTCATAATTGCTGTAATCGTGCACTTCTTCGAGAATGACCGCCGCTTGCTTCTCCGACTTCAGCCTGTCATAGCGCGCGTCGTCGATCGGCTGCTTAACCTGCTGGCCGGAAGGAAGCGTCAGCACGGCGAAGTCCCTCGTCTGCCCCTCGTAGGAAGTCTTGTAGACGCCGACAAGGTCGACATCCGTCTTCAGGCTCAGCTTCAGCTTCGCCATGTCGCTCTCGGCCGCTTCCTGCGACTTGAAGGACTTGATGGCCTTCCAGGCGGTGAGCGTAATGCTCGCCCGGTTGTCGTCTCCCGTATTCATGACGGCTCCCATGAACTGCAGCGTCCAGATCTTGTCGCCTGTCGCATAGTTGTCGTCGTTCGGGAGCAGCTCGTTGCCGGGCAGCACCGTCATATCCCCGCCGATCAGATCGCCGACCGTGCCTTCTACAATCTGATAATCCCAAGGCACGGTATTGGGGGCCAGCGACGACGAAGAGTCTTGGCCCGAGGAGGATTCGCTCTGGCTCCACGCCACCGCGGAGCTGCCCCACTGGCTGCTCCGATCCGAACAAGAATTGGCGATGATGCTGATGAAGACGATGACCAGTATGCCGCCGACGATCATCTGGATCAGGCGGCCGCCGTTCGAAGACCCGTTCTGCCGTTGTTGCTGTCTTGGTTCCCAACCGTTCATTCATTTCACTCCGATCGCCACAAAATGACTCGTATTCCCCGTTATCGGCCCGCCCGCGCGTCCGAGCAAGCCGCACGGAACGCCGTTCAGCACGAACATGCCGGTCAGGAGGTGGTATTCGCCCGTCTCCAGCTGGATCTTGGCCAGCTCAGCGCGCTTCTGGTAGACCATCGGGAAGAACCGTCCGGTATCGTAGCCGTCCCGATCCACGTGCTCCAGCTGCCCGCTGTCGTCGAACAGCGATACGGCGCCGCCTTCCCGGCCGAACATCGGCTTCGAGACGAAGCTGCCGTCGAACAGCGCCTTATTGTACGTCGGCAGCATGTGGCGGCCGATCGTCTCCAGCTCCTCCGGCTCGAATACGAGCTGCAGTTCATATAAGCCCCAGATAAGCGCTTGAAGCCCTTTCGATTGCATGATGACCGCGTGAGGGCTGTTGAACAGCGTCAGCCGCTCCTTCTCCAGCGCATAGGCGAGAGCGTCTCCGCCGTCGTCGATGCCCATCCACTCCTTCGGATAGAGCGCGAACAGGCGGCGAATCTCCTCGCCGTTCTTGTCCTTCAGCACCCCATCGTCGACCCATAGATCCAGAACGTCAACGCCGCGAACGCCGGACAAGCCGCTATGGCGCATTAGCAGCTCCACCGTGCCGGTATCTTCCTGGTGGGAGCCGAAGGCGACGCAAGCGGCCGCATCGGGCTGCCAAGCGGACCAAGCCTCGCGAATCCGCGCCGCCATCCCGCCGTTGGCCGAACGAATGCCGTATTGCTCGCACATCCACGGCGTAGCGGCCGCAGCCTCGGCATAGCCGGTCGGCGTATCCGAGTTCAGCTCCAGCAGCTTGATCTCGCCCGTGCCGGAGACGGCCCAGTCGAACCTGGCATAGCGGCTGATCAGCCCTTCCGGCTCGAGTGGCAGCGTGTCCAGACTCTCCCACAGCACCTGCGGGATGCCGATCATCTCATACAGGTCGCGTCGACCCTTCACGAACCGAGCAGCCTTATCGAAAATGTGCCAAAGCTTCGAGCTAGCCTGCTCAAGCTCCTCGTACACGCCGCCGTCCATGACGACGAGATGGTCCACCCAATACGGTTCCTCGTCCAGATCCGCCCAGCCGAAGCCCAGCTCGCGGAGCTCGCGAACCCGGCCGGCGCGGTCTTGATGCGGCGAGCCGATGACTTCGAATGCATTCTGGGTCATCCGCCGAACCCGCTCGAACTGGACTTGCTGCTAGAGCTCGAAGAGCTGAAGCTGCTCGACTTGCCGCCGATATCGCCTGGGCTGGATGATGTGGAGCGGCGGGTGATCGAACCGGTTGTGTTTGATGTTTTCGGCCGGACGGTTGAGCCGACGACCGGCTTGTTGCGGAACGTCTCCGAGTCGTAGGCAGCCGGCTTGTAGGCTTGCCCGGTACGGGTATCGTAAGCGGGGCGGCTGCCGTAATAACGGCTGCTGGAATAAGAGCTTCCCCCGTTGAAAATCAGATGATATAGCAGCAGATCATCCCAGCCGAAGCCGGACGAGGTGTGCACGATCGTCGTGCCGCCGCCTCCGCCGGAGCCGCCTTCAGCGCCTGTCGGCTCGGTTGGTTCTTCGCCTTGTTGCTGCTCTTCGTCCAGCATCGGAATGTTCCAGTCGATGGACGGATCGAAGTAAGCCTTCACCGCATCCGTCGACCATTCCGTCAGCACGGGACCTGCCGCCTCGCTGGAAGCGGACGCCGATGGAGAAGACGTGGCGGTCTCCGCCGAAGCGCTGTTCGAGGGGCCGGCAACAGCCAGCGCATTCGCCAGCAAGGCGATGCCCAGCGACGTCGACAACACCTTGAGCGGTTTGCCGTCCGGCGTGAACAGACGCACTGGCAAGGAGGGGCCGTTCTTGGATTCTTGTTCGCTCATGGCTTGTTAACTCCTTTCAATCTTAGCCGCATGGCGCACAGCGGAGAGGAGCAGCTCCACCGCCTGCGTATCCACATTCAGCCGTCCTTCGAGCGTCTCGTATTCCACGCCCCCGATGACGAGGAAATTGACATGATGCAGAGCCTCCAATAGCTGAGGGCTCCATTCCCGCTCGTCGATCTTGCGAATCTCGCCGCCCGATTGCTTCTCCAACAGGTGCACGACCAACCCTTTTTCCAACTGCAATCCTCCTCTTCCAATGAAAGCACATGTGAATAAATACGTTTCTTCTCCGCCTCATGTTGCGTTGAATTGCAAAAAAAAGTGTTGACTCTGACATCAGCGGCAGGGTTTATGATGGGGGTACGGGGCGATCGGAGGTGCAGGCGTGAGAATAGGAGAATTGGCCAAGAAGACAGGCGTCAGCGTGCGCTCCTTGCGGTACTACGAGGAGAAGGGGCTGCTCACGGCTTCGCGGCAGAAGAGCGGCTACAGGGAGTACAACGCTCTGGCGGTCGAACAAGTGGACACGATTCGTCTATACTTGTCGCTCGGCCTCACGACGGAACAGATCGCCGGGTTTCTCCATTGCGTGCTGAAGAGCCGCGAGGCATTCTGCGCGGAAGTGCTGCCGGTATATGAGAGCAAGCTGGCGGAGATTGACGAGCAGCTGCGGCTGCTGACTTCGATTCGGTCGAATCTGACCGAGCGGATCGCCGCGATCAAGGAAGATCAGGTCGGAGTAGAGCGAGTCAGTCAAGAACGAGTTAAGGAAGGATAAGTAAGGGAGAAGCAAATCAAGTGAGAGCAAGTCAGGGAAGCATGAGTTAGGGAAGCACAAGTCAGGGAAGAGTGGCAAATATGGGAATATATAGGTGAAATTTGGGAGGGATCGGGCAATGAGTTTGCAACTTGTAGATGAGCAGAAGTTTCCGGAGCTGGTGATGGGCGCGGATGTCGCCGTGTTGGAGTTCGGTGCTGCGTGGTGCCCGCCTTGCAAGGCGCTGCTGCCGATATTGGAGGAGCTGGCGGCAGAGCTGACAGGGGAGTTGGCGGCGGATGTGCTGGCGGTGGAACCGGCAGGCCAGACGGGGGCGGATGTGCTTGCGGTGGAACCGGCAGGCGAGACTGGGGAGGATGTGCTTGCGGTGGAACCGGCAGGCGAGACTGGGGAGGATGTGCTTGCGGTGGAACCGGCAGGCCAGACGGGGGAGGATGTGCTTGCGGTGGAACCGGCAGGCCAGACGGGGGAGGATGATATAGCGGAGGAATCGGCAGGCCAGACGGCGGCGGATGTGCTTGCGGGAGAGCGCCGGCCTAGCGTCGTGATCGCGCAGGCGGACGCGGACGACTCGCCCGGGCTGGCGTCGCAGTTCGGCATCATGAGCTTGCCGACCGTCATCGTGTTCAAGAGAGGCCAGCCGGTCGACAAGCTGGTCGGCCTGCGCCCGAAGCAGGTGTACCGGACGATCATCGACCGCTGGGCGAGCCAATAGCGAGAGTGCGATGCCCCGCACGGAACAAGGCACAAAAAGTGCCTTGTCCCCACGTCTGGGCGATGCCTCGCGCGGAACAAGGCCCAAAAAGTGCCTTGTCCCCACGCCAGGGCGATGCCCCGCACGGAACAAGGCCCAAAAAGTGCCTTGTCCCCACGCCTGGGCGATGCCCCGCACGGAACAAGGCACAAAAAGTGCCTTGTCCCCACGCCTGGGCGGTGCCCCGCACGGAACAAGGCACAAAAAGTGCCTTGTTCCCACGCTTGGGCGATGCCTCGCACGGAACAAGGCACAAAAAGTGCCTTGTCCACACGTCTGGGCGATGCCCCGCACGGAACAAGGCACAAAAAGTGCCTTGTCCCCACGCTAGGGCGGTGCCCCGCACGGAACAAGGCCCAAAAAGTGCCTTGTCCCCACGCCTGGGCGATGCCCCGCACGGAACAAGGCCCAAAAAGTGCCTGCGCCGGCTGGGAGATAGTCTAGCCGGACTATTCCTCCGCGGAGCCCTGCTCCATGGCCGCGAGCGTCTCCCGAATGCCGCGCCACTCCGCCAGATGCTGCTCCAGCTTGTCGATCAGCGCATCGACGTTCCGGACGAACGCTTCGCCGCTCTCCGGCGTCATGCCAGCCGCGCTCTCCGCGACGACCGGCGCGAGAGGGGCATGCTCCGGCACAGCAGCGAGCAGCTTGCGCAGCGTCCGCTCAAGCTTCGTATCCGCATCCTTCGCAGAGCCCGCCGCTGCATCTGCATCCGCGCCAGGCGCAGGCTCGTCCACGTCCGACTCGTCTTCCGCCTCCGAAGCTGCTCTCTCTGCCGCGAGCCGCGCTTCCTCCGCCCGCTGGGCCTCCTGCTTCGCGCGCTCCTTGCGATTATGCTCGAACGTGGACCACGTCTCGAGCAGCTCGTAGCCCGACTTGTAGAGCAGCTTGCTCTTGAGGCCGTCGGAGATGCTCTCGTCCTTGAACATCTTGGCAATCCGCTTGATGTCGGTGACCGGCGTCTCGTCGCGGGCGAACGTCAGCGCGAGCGAGTCGCGGTACTCCATCGGCAGGTCCTTGAGCGGGAGCAGCTGCTCTTCCGTCAGCTTGTCCTTCCGAATCTCCGAGCCGTTCACGATCAGCTTGCGCACCGCGGGGCCGAATTTGAGCAGCTCGCATTTGTTCTTGATATACGTCTCCGTCTTGCCCAGCTTGCTGGACAAGAACTTGGTCGAGCTTCTGAACTTGGGATCGTTCAGCAGCTTGTGGAACGCTTCCGCTTCCTCGATCGGGGAGAAGCCTTCGCGCGTGAGGTTCTCGGCGATCTGCTCGAGGTAGATCTCCATCTCGTCCGTCGCTTCGGAGACGATGCAGGGAATCGTCCCTTTGCCGAGCATCTGGCAGGCCTTATACCGGCGGTTGCCATAGATGATCTTGTAGCGTCCGCCGTCCGTCCGCCGCACCTTGATCGGAGACAATAGGCCCAGCTCGCCGATGCTGTTCATCAATTCCTGCAGCGCCTCATCGTCGAATTGGTAGCGGGGCTGGTCCGTATCTTCGTCGATCAGACTAATCTTGATATCGATGATGTCCATGCGTCCGAGGCTCCTAACGTACATATAAGTTATTTCTATTATATATCAGGGCGCGGCGGGTGAAAATAAAACTTCCAACAGCTGGATTCCCGCCCAGGAAGATCGCCAGATCACCTACAACGCGCCAAACGCACGCTATTCCGCCAAAGAAGATCGCCAGATCACCTTCATCCACTCTCGGCTATGCGTCTCCCCCTAGGGGTCACCGGACGACCTGCATCCCGCCGCGCCGCATAACGAATGACCAATGTGGAGATACCATGGGAGGTAAATTCCACAAGAGAAAGGAAGTCATGACTTGGCCAGCGTGAAGCTAGCGATTATCTATTACAGCTCAACGGGAACGAACTACCAGATGGCGCAATGGGCGTCGGACGCGGCGAAGGAAGCGGGGGCGGAGGTGAAGCTGCTGAAGGTGCAGGAGCTGGCGCCGGAAGCGGCGATTAACGGCAATCCGGCCTGGAAGGCGCACGTTGACGCCACGAAGAACGTGCCGGTCGCGACGCCGGCCGATCTCGATTGGGCGGATGCGATCATCTTTAGCGTGCCCACCCGCTTCGGCAACGTGCCTTCGCAGATGAAGCAGTTCCTCGATACGACCGGCGGCCTGTGGGCGCAGGGCAAGTTCACGAACAAAGTTGTCAGCGCCATGGCGAGCGCCAGCAACCCGCACGGCGGACAGGAAGCGACGCTGCTCGCGCTGCACATTACCTTTTTCCACTGGGGAGCTATTATGGTGCCGCCGGGTTATACGGATCCATCGGCTTACACGTCGGGCGGCAATCCATACGGCACGAGCGTGACCGTCGGCCAAGACGGCAAGATGGTGGAGGACGTGCAAGCGGCGGTCAAAGCGCAGGCGAAGCGGACGGTTACCGTCGCCGGCTGGGTGAATCAAGGAATGGGCAAGTAACAAGCAGCCATATGAAGACAGGAGAGGCTCCTATTCGGGTTTAGGCCTAAGGGAGTCTTTCTTTGCGTTAAAAATAATGTGGATCCGACATTTCTCTCGGTTGCCTCTCTTATTGGCGAATTCTAAAAATTTTGTCGAAAAAAAGATTGTAATTCCGAGTATCCCGATTTATAATTCGGAAAACAAACAAGAGTTTCACAATAGGGAGGATGATAGAAATGAGAAAAGGGTTATACGGTCTGTTGATGCTGGCGCTGGTGTCATTGGCGATCACCGCTTGCTCCGGCAACAGCAATAATACAAATTCTACCTCTTCTGCACCTGATTCGGCAAGTCCATCCGCTTCCGCGGCGAGCGGCGAGCCGAAGGACGGCGGCAATCTGATATTCGGCGTGCAAGCCGACCCTCAAATATTGAACCCGATCTATGCGGGCGACCGGGTCAGCCTGACGATCGACCAAGCGCTCTACGCGCCGCTGTTCCAAGTGAACAACGGACAGAAGACGTTCTACCTGGCCGACAGCTTGGATGTGTCGGAGGACAACCTGACTTATACGCTGAAGCTGAAGAGCGGCCTCACTTGGCATGACGGCCAGCCGCTCACGGCAGACGATGTCGTGTTCACCTTCGACAAGATTCTGGACGAGAACCAGAACAGCTACTTCCGCGAGAACCTGATCATCGGCGGCAAGCCGGTTGAAGTGGCCAAAATCGACGATACGACCGTGGAGTTCAAGCTGCCGCAAGTCTCCCCGGCCTTCGAGGCGACGCTTGTTCAACTGACGCCGATTCCGAAGCACATTTTCGAGAATGAAGCCGATATCCAGAAGAGCACGAAGAACAATACGCCTGTCGGCTCCGGCCCGTTCAAGTTCAAGGAATACAAGACCGGCGAGTATGTGACGCTGGAGCGCTTCGACAACTACTTCGGCGGCAAGCCGCACCTCGATTCGATCACGTACCGCATCGCCAAGGACGCGAATACGACGAATCTGGCGCTGCAGAACGGCGAGATCAACGTGGCGTACGTAGATCCGGCGGATGTGAACACGATTGAGTCGACCGGCAAGTTCGACATTCAAGCCTATAGCGAAGGCCGCCTGGGTTACCTGCTCTTCAACGAAGACAGCGATACCGGCGCTCTCGCCAAGAAGGAAGTCCGCCAAGCGATCTCCTATGCGCTTAACCGCGACGAGATGATCCAGGCGGTATACGGCTCCAGCGACTATGCGGATCCGGCGAAGTCGTTCGTCACGCCGGACGGCCTGTTCTTCACGAACGATGTGCCGACGTATGACAACGATCCGGAGAAAGCGAAGGAGCTGCTCGCCTCCGCAGGCGTCAGCAACCTGAAGCTGCGCTTCATCGTCTCCAGCGGCAACAAGGCGCAGGAAGCGGCCTCCCTCTACATTCAGCAGAAGCTGAAGGCGGTCGGCATCGACGTTGAGCTGCAGAATATGGACTCGACGGCATATGGCCAGAAGTTTAGCGACGTGACGGCGAAGGACTATGAGCTGGCGTTCGGCGGCTACATCATGGGCTATGACCCGGATGCCTACAGCATTCTGTACAAGTCCGGCGCAGGCGCCAACTACACGCGCTATAAGAACGAGAAGGTAGACCAATTGTTCGTGCAGGGCGGCAGCGAAGGCGATCCGGCCAAGCGCGGCGAGATCTACCAAGAACTGCAGAAGACGATCGCCGAAGACGCGGTCATCTATCCGGTCGCTTACACGAAGACGATCGTCGCGATCGACAATCAGTTCGGCGGCTTGGAGGATGCGGTGCTGAAGCCGGTCGTGATCTTCGAGAATCCGGCTAAGCTGTACCTGAAGTAAGAGTAGAGAGAGATTATAGAGCAGAGAGATAAGAGGGTTAGATGTTACTTCGCAAAATAAGCTGGCGAGTCCAGCTTATTTTTTGCTAGATTTAGGCTGTTAAGATTTTATGCCATTTAGGAGAACTCACTATGAGACAACTCATCGTCAGACGCTTGCTGCAGACGATCCCGCTGCTCTTCTTCGTCTCCATCGCCTGCTTCGCGCTGGTCAAGCTGGCGCCGGGCGACCCGGTACTCTCCTTCGTCACGCCCAATATGCATCCGGAGGACATCGAGCGCATACGGCACCATCTGGGGCTCGATCAGCCGGCTTACATGCAATATCTGCTGTGGCTGAAGGAGATGTTCAGGGGCAATCTCGGGTATTCGCTCGTGAACCACCAGCCGGTCGCGCATCAGATTATCGAACGGATTCCCGCAACCGCGGGCTTGATGGGCAGCGCTCTTCTCTTGGCTGTGCTGATCGCCATCCCGCTGGGTCTGGCGGCCGGTTCGCAGCGGAACCGCTGGGCGGATAAGCTGATCAATCTGATCTCCTATATCGGGATCTCGATCCCGATCTTCTGGCTTGCCATTATGCTTATCTATCTATTCGCGATCCAGCTTCACTGGCTTCCGGTCATGGGGATGCGCACGATCGGCAAGGAATCGGCGATGGACGTGATCAAGCACGGCATTCTGCCCTGCTCCGTGCTGGCGTTCAGCTTCCTCTCGACCTATGTGCGCTACATCCGTTCCGGCACGATCGGACAGCTCAAGGAAGAGTACGTGCAGATTCAATACGCCTTCGGCTCCTCGAAGCGAATCGTTCTGTTCCGGCACGTCATGAAGCATGTCCTGCTGCCTATCATTACGCTGCTGGGCATGTCGATGGCCGAGCTGGTGACAGGCGCGATCGTCACGGAGACGGTATTCTCCTGGCCGGGAATCGGGTCGCTCGGCATGACCGCCGTCAAAGGGCTGGATTATCCGGTCATTATGGGCATTACGCTTCTATCCGCGCTGCTGCTCATCATCGGCAACCTGCTGGCGGACATTCTGTACGGATTCGCCGATCCGAGAATCAAGACGACGAGGTGAGATCATGAATCGGACCAAGTGGCGAAATTTAAAGAATGAATGGCTCTCGAACAAGATCGGAATCGCCGCCTCCGTCGTTCTCGCGATCTTGGTGCTGGGGGCGATCGGCGCCTTCCTGTCCCCGAACGATCCGAATGCGCTGGACGTGTTGGGCAAGCTGAAGCCTCCGAGCGCGAATCATTGGTTCGGCACGGACGAATACGGCCGCGATTACTTCGCGCGGGCGCTCTACGGCGGTCGGGTATCGCTGCTCGTCGGCTTCTCCGCGATGATCGTCGCCACGATCGTCGGCACGGTCGTCGGCGTCGTCAGCGGCTACTTCGGCGGATGGCTGGACAATCTGCTGATGCGGCTGCTGGAGATTATCATGTCGATCCCTTCATTTCTAGTAATGCTGCTGCTGAGCGTCTTGCTCAAGCCGGGCATCGTGACGCTCGTCATCATTATCGGGCTGCTGATGTGGATGAATATGGCGCGGATCATCCGCGCCGAGACGCTCGCGGCGAAGGAACGGGAATATGTCTTGTACGCGAAGGCCTCCGGCCAAGGCGCCTTCGGCATTATCCTCCGGCATATTCTGCCCGGGATCGTGCCGGTCATTATCGTGAGCGCGACCAACAATATCGCCTCCGCGATTCTGATGGAGTCGTCGCTAAGCTTCCTCGGATTCGGCATTCAGCCGCCGAACGCGACGTGGGGCAGCATGCTGACCAGCGCCCAGGGACATATCATGGACGCTCCGTATTTGGCGCTGCTGCCGGGCGCTCTCATTCTATTGACTGTGCTTTGCTTTAATATACTGGGCGATATTCTGCGCGTCGGCTTGGAGCCTAAGCTCGTCAAGCGCTGACGGGCAGCCGCCGGGGCGGCGGGAAGGAGGATGTCATCAATGACCCGAAGATTGCTGACGGTCGAAGATTTGAACGTGTCGTTCGAGACCCGGGACGGAGAGAATCAGGCGGTCCGCGGAGTCAGCCTGCATATCGACCAAGGCGAGACGCTCGGCATCGTGGGGGAGTCCGGCAGCGGCAAGAGCGTCACCGCCAAGTCGATCATGGGGCTCATTGCGCCGCCGGGACGAATGAAGAGCGGGCGCATCGAGTTCGCCGGGACTGATCTCGCCGGTCTTGAAGAGAAGGATTGGAGACGGATTCGCGGCAACCGGATCGCGATGGTGTTCCAGGATCCGATGACTTCGCTGAACCCGGTGAAGACGATCGGCGACCATCTGACGGAAGTGATTCGCCGGCATCGGGGACTTGGCAAGGCCGAGGCGCGGCAGGAGGCGGTTCGTCTGCTGCGGGAAGTCGGCATTACCGAGCCGGAGCGGCGCCTGCGCCAATATCCGCACGAATTCAGCGGCGGGATGCGGCAGCGGGTCATGATCGCGATGGCGCTCTCCTGCCAGCCGGAGCTGCTCATCGCGGATGAGCCGACGACCGCTCTCGACGTGACGATTCAGGCCCAAATTCTCGATCTGCTGAAGCAGCTTAAGGATCAGTCGAACCTGTCGGTGGTGCTGATCACGCACGATCTGGGCGTCGTCGCCCAAGTGTGCAGCCGCGTCGCCGTCATGTACGGCGGCATGGTCATGGAGGAAGGAACGGTCGAGGAGATCTTCTATCGGCCGAAGCATCCGTATACGCAAGGGCTGCTCCGTTCCGTGCCGCAGCGGAAGAGCGGTTACCGCGAGAGGCTCGTCCCGATCGAGGGCTCGCCGCCGGATCTGATCGATCCGCCGGCCGGATGCCCTTTCCGGGAACGGTGCCCGCATGCGATGGCCAAGTGCGCGCAGCTGCCGCCGCGGTTCGAGATCGGGCCGGGACACCGCGCGATGTGCTGGCTGAACGACGAGAGCGTGAAGGAAGAGCTTGCCGCTCGTCCGGAGCCGCAAGGAGGCGCTGCGAATGAAGGAAGATAACGTGCTTGTCGACGTGCGCGGCTTGAAGAAGCATTTCGTGAAGGGCCGAGACATCTGGGGGCGTGGGACCGAAGTGCTGAAGGCCGTCGACGGCGTCAGCTTCCAGATCCACAAGGGCGAGACGTTCGGCCTCGTCGGCGAGTCCGGGAGCGGCAAGTCGACGGTCGGGCGCTGCCTGCTTCGCCTATACGATTACACAGACGGCGCCGTGTTATTCGACGGGCAGGACATGTCCGCTCTCGGCGAGAAGAAGCTGAAGCCGTTCCGGCGGCGCATCCAGAGCATCTTCCAGGATCCGTATTCATCACTGAACCCGGGTATGAACGTGCTCGAGCTGATCGGCGAGCCGATGAATATTCACGGCTTGTACCCGCAGGCGGAGGAGCGCAAGGAAGCGATCGCGTCGCTGCTCCAGAAGGTCGGGCTGAAGCGCGAGCATCTGTACCGCTATCCGCACGAATTCAGCGGCGGACAGCGCCAGCGTATCTCGATCGCCCGCGCGTTGTCGGTGCGGCCGGAATTCGTCGTCTGCGACGAGCCGATCTCGGCGCTCGATGTGTCGGTTCAGGCGCAGGTCGTCAACATGCTGGAGGATCTGCAGCAGGAATTCGGCTTGACGTACCTGTTCATCGCCCACGACCTGTCGATGGTCCGGCATATCTCCGACCGGATCGGCGTCATGTATCACGGGCGGCTCGTCGAGGTGGCCGACAGCGACGAGCTGTACGAGAACCCGCTGCATCCGTACACGAAGGCGCTGCTCTCGTCCATCCCGGTGCCGGACCCTCATGCCGTCGTCGAGCGGATCGAGTGGCAGCCGGAAGAAGGCGGCGTTCCCGAGCTGAAGGAAGCAAGCCCCGGGCACTTCGTGGCATTCGAATAACGACAAGGAGGGATACGGAATGTCCCATACGATGAAGGTGAAGCTGTCCCAATGGGAAGCGCTGATGGTAGAAGGACTGCGGAAGCTCGGATGGACGGATGACGAGATCGTCGAACGGGTGAACCGCGGAACCGATCTTCCGTCGGACGACAGCATCTATGAATTCCACTTCGAGGAACTGGCGGCCTTCGCGGCGCGCGAGCCGGAGACGTTCGAGTCGGCGGTCCGGCAGGGCTACCAGATCAAATACAACACGATCGGCGGCATCCGCAGTTGGATCGACGTGGCCCTCGGCAAGGAGCCGGAGGTCTGCCGCGAGCCGGGACTGGAGGCGGTGACGGCGGAGCTGACAACCGCGGAGAAGGAGCGGCTCGCCGGCGTGCTGTCCTACGGCTGGACGATCTCGCCTGCGGCCGGCGGGGGACGGACGGCGGACGGCGCCGGCCATGGCGCGTCCGCAGGAGCCGGGGTGTACCGGATTGAGCCGACGCGGGGCTAAGCGGAAGGGACGGGACCGGTGATTTTGCCGGTCTTCGTCCTTTTTTTGGATGCCGATATCCCCTCGACCGACTCTCATGGACCTCCGAAAAGTGGTATAATGCGGGCAACCTGACTCCTTGGAGGCTCCATATGCTGACTTTCGAACAGAAGCTTGCCATCGCCGATTCCTACCCCGAGCTGGAACGGAGATCCGTGTCCTTGGGACGCGTGAACTACCACTATGAACAGAGTGCCTATGATAAGAAAATCGTCTTGTACCATCTGCATCCGAACGGCAACGGCTTCGTATACGTCGGCGAGGCGCCGGAAGGCTCCGCCTACAAGCCGGATGACAAGGGCTTCGTGAATATACGCGACTTCGCCGAAGAAGAGCTGCGCTCCCTCATCGCTCGGGCGATTCGCCAACTGAGCAGACCTGCCGGAGGCGCGCTTGCGGAAGCTGAGCCCGGCTCCGAGGAGACGTGGGTCAATGCGGCGAACCAGAAGCTGGCCTTGAAGTTCGAGGAGGAAGACGGCATGTGGTACGTCTTCGCCGGCTTGAACCTGGACGCAGCGTTCGAGAGCTACGAGGAAGCGAAGGCGTATTTGGCGGAAGAGGGCTTTGCGCGGACGTGAGCCATTCCTTTTTTTAGACAGATCACGCAACTTGCCTCCGGAATGCATCGTCCAATTTGGTGAGAACTGGCACCACCATTCGAAGGAGGACGACAGCATGAGACAAGAACAACACCAATTCACGAAGGAACCCAACACTCCTCGAACGAAGAGCCTGGGCAAGCGCGGAGTGCTGGCATTGACATTGGCGGCGGCCGTTGGTGCGGCACCGCTGGCGATCGGCGGGGCTCCCGGCCAAGCATCGGCGGCCAGCGCAGCGACTGCCGCAGCCGTGTCTGCGGCGGTAACATCGGCAGCAGCGCCCGCATACGTGGTCAAGCAGCAGCCGTTCCAGATCGGCGGCAGCGCCGCGACGATCTCTGTGCTTAACCAATACGGCACGACCTACGTCGGCCTGCGCATGTTGAACGACAAGCTGGGCTTGCAGACGGGCTGGGACCAAGCCTCGCATACGGCGACGGTGAGCGGGAACGGCCGGACGCTGAAGCTGAACTTGGCGACGGGCTCCACGAAGTTGAACGACCAGACGATCTACGGCTTGCCGGGGATGCTGGTGGACAATTCGACTTATGTGCCGCTTCGCTTCCTGCTGGAGCGAATGGGCTATACGGTTAGCTACGATGCCGCTCATGTGATCGGGATTGAGAAGATTGAGGAGAACGCGCTGACGGTCGGCACCGGCACCATCACGGAGTCCGACGAGAAGCAGAAGCTGTCGCTTGAAGTGAACTACCCGATCGTCTCGGGCTTCTCGGATGCCGCCGTCCAAGACAAGATCAACGCCTTCCTGAAGTCGGAAGCCGAGTCGCATGCGGCTGCCGGCAAGCAGGAACTGGAGCAAGCGGCCAAGGACATCGCTGCTTATATGGCCGGCAGCGGCGATGACCTGCCGGCGGTCGAATTCCAGGGCTCGTACTATGTGACCTACAACGAGAACAACCTGCTGAGCCTGTATGTGGACTACTATGAGTACACCGGCGGAGCGCACGGCGGGACGGTTCGCGTGCCGTACACGTTCGACTTGTCCACGGGCGAAGCGCTGACGCTGAAGGAAGCGGCTAAGGGCAATGCCGATTATGTGTCGATCATCAACGCGGAGATCGCGAAGCAGATCGAAGAGAAGGACATCCCGCTGATCGCTCCGTTCGAGACGATCGAGCCGGACCGCGCTTTTTACCTGAATCATAACGGCCTGGTCATCTTCTTCGGGCAATACGAGTACACCGCGTATGCGTACGGCATGCCGGAGTTCGTCATTCCGCTTAACGCGTTCCAAGACTGATCTAAGGAAGCACCGCAAGCCCAATCGAATCGCGCGCGCACGGCGTCCTGTTCGGTTGGGCTTCTTGTTAGTTGGTACGCGAGATGCAAGAAATGTAATTGTTGCCAAAACTAATGATATTAGTCTGTTCTTGATTGAAGTGGCGTCGCTGCTGTCGTTCGGCTACTGGGGAACGTTCGTCGCGCCCAAAGCGAGCATACCGGTATCTCCTCATCTGCGAGCGGCGCTTCAACTGATCGTCTTCGCGCTGGCGGCAGCGGCATTGTACTTCTCGGGACGCCACAGCTGGGCGGCCGCTCTCATCGTTGCTGCCGTAATTGATTGGGGATGTGTATATGTTCTGAAGTTGTAGGCAACAATACAAGAGGACGAGCGGAGCAGCAGTTAAAAAAAGAATTTGTGTTTGAGGAACAGGTGTGTTAAGCTTGGCACAACGAAGGAAACCTGAATTCACTTATTGTAAAGGGTTATCCGATTGGTCAGCGGGAACCTTTTCCAATATGTGAATTTTTTTATCTCGGCTACACGAATAAAAAAGCTCATGTATATTTTATTTTTGGAGGAATGTCCAATGGCACAAGGAACCGTTAAGTGGTTCAACCCGGAGAAGGGTTTTGGATTCATCGAAGTTGAAGGCGGCAACGACGTATTCGTGCACTACAGCGCGATCACGGGCGACGGCTTCAAGACTCTCGACGAAGGCCAACAAGTCGAATTCAACATCGTTCAAGGCAACCGCGGACCGCAAGCCGAGAACGTCGTTAAGCTGTAATAGCGAGACGCAATTCGGAAGGAAGCTCCTAACTTCGGTTAGGGGCTTCTTTTTTTATTGTCGATGGGTCGGAAAAGGCGGCTGCCGTCAGCAGTTGCCTATTGCTGGGGGCAAGTTGCGAATAGAGCGGAGAGGCATCGGCTGCGATTAGCGATCCGATCTGATTGCAGCGGGGGTTCTATTGGGAGGCTCGCACCTGCTTGCCCGCGTGTCCATTCCTTCGCCATCCGAATATCTTATAGCATGAACCATACTGGGAAGGACGGTGACCGGCGAATGAACCGTTCTCTTGAGGCAATGGAGCTGTCGAACCGATACGGTGCGCGCAATTACGAGCCGCTGCCGATCGTGATCGCCAAGGCGGAGGGCGTCTGGGTGGAGGACCCGGAAGGCCATCGTTACTTGGATATGTTAAGCGCCTATTCGGCGCTCAATCACGGACATCGGCATCCGCGGATCGTGCGCGCGCTGAAGGAGCAGGCCGACCGCGTGACGCTGACCTCGCGGGCCTTCCACAATGAAGCGCTGGGGCGCTTCTACGAGAAGCTGGCGGCGTACACGGGCAAGGACAAGTTGCTGGTCATGAACACGGGAGCGGAAGCGGTAGAGACGGCGCTCAAGGCGGTACGCCGCTGGGCTTATAGAGTGAAGGGCGTACCGGCGGACCAGGCGGAAGTGATTGTGTGCGAGGGGAACTTCCACGGGAGGACGATCGCGATCACATCGTTCTCTTCGGCGGAAGAGTATCGGGACGGATTCGGCCCGTTCACGCCGGGATTTAAGATCGTGCCTTACGGCGATCTGGCTGCACTGGAGGCGGCGGTTACGCCGAACACGGCGGCGCTGCTCATCGAGCCGATCCAGGGCGAAGCGGGCATCATCGTGCCGCCGGACGGCTATTTGGCGGCAGCTTCGCGGTTGTGCGCGGAGCGCGGCGTCCTGTTCGTCGCTGACGAGATCCAGACGGGCTTCGGGCGGACGGGGCGGCGGTTCGCCTGCGACTGGGAAGGCGTGGCGCCGGACGTGCTCATCCTCGGCAAGGCGCTCGGCGGCGGCGTCATGCCGATCTCCGCCGTGGCAGCCGGCGAGGAGGTGCTCGGCGTCTTCGAGCCCGGTTCGCACGGCTCGACGTTCGGCGGCAATCCGCTCGCCTGCGCTGTCGCTTCTGCCGCGCTGGACGTGCTGGAGGAGGAGCGGCTTATTGAGCGCTCCGAACGGCTGGGAGCGCGGCTCATGGCGGGGCTGCGGGAGATCCGCAGCCCGTACGTGCGGGAGGTGCGCGGCCGCGGACTGTTCGTCGGCGTGGAGCTGGACCGGGAGGCGCGGCCGTTCTGCGAGCGGCTGATGGGCATGGGGCTGCTGTGCAAGGAGACGCACGCGAACACGATTCGCCTCGCGCCGCCGCTCATCGTGACGGAAGCGGAGCTTGAATGGGCGCTGGAGCGGATCGAGGCCGCGCTGGCGGCGGACGTATGACGGTCGGCGAGGGCAGGGATCGCAGCGGTCGGCGAGGGCAGGAGTCGCAGCGGTCGGCGAGGGCAGGAGTCGCAGCGGTCGGCGAGGGCAGGAGTCGCGATAGGGGTAAGTGCGGCGTAAGGATGGCGGATGTGCGACGATATGGCGAGTTCGGCATAACGCGGGGGCGGAAGTGCGACGGCGCGGCGAGTGCGGCGTAACGCGGGGGCGGAAGTACAACGGCGCGGCGAGTGCGGCGTAACGGAGGCGGAAGTGCGACGATGCAGCGAGTTCGGCATAACGCGGGGGCGGAAGTCGACGGTGTGGCGAGTGCGGCGTAACGCGGGGGCGGAAGTACAACGGCGCGGCGAGTTCGGCATAACGCGGGGGCGGAAGTACAACGGCGCGGCGTAAGGATGGCTGATGTGCAGGACGAATGAGGATGGGGTGTTAGGCGCGCGAGGAACAAGATGGCGGGCGCGACGAGTGAGCGGAAGAGGCAGTCAAGTGGGGGAGACGGACAGGGCAGTCAGTCTGATCCAAGGGAGGCGGACAGGGTGGCGCATCATAGAAGGTCAACAACTGGCGGGACACCGGCGCAGACCATTAACCTCATTCGGGTCCCTTTCTGGCTTGGATGCGGCAGACGGGGGACAGAGCTCGGACCGGACAGCATTGTTGAAGCGGGACTAATAGCGCAGCTCGAAGCTTTAGGCGTGGAGATCGCAGTTGACTTGGAAGTCGATTGCCGGGGACTTGGTGCTGAAGCGTATGACGGTGGCGCAAGTCTGAGAGCCGAGGATAGCGGTTGCCCAATTCTGGGGGCTAGAGCAGATGGCGATTGCCAAGTGCGTGGAGCAGAAGCCGATGGCGGCTTCCCAGCACGGGGAGACGGAGCGGATGGAGCGGGTCTAAAGCGCAATGACGGGAAGATAGGGGCGGCGGAAGCGGAGATTCAATTTGAGCTGGAGGAGAAGGACGGGGTAGGTAATACGCTGTATGACGATCACCTCCGTGACGGTGACGGCAAGGTCAAACATCTGACCGAGACGAAGGAGATGAGCCGGCGCGTAGCCGCCAGTGTGTATCGCGCTGCGGCGGCGTGCCGCTTCTCGCTTGTACTCGGTGGGGACCATAGTGCGGCCATCGGCTCACTAGCCGGTTTGACCGCTCATTACGAGCGGCTAGGCGTCATCTGGATTGATGCCCATGCCGATATCAACACGGAGGAGACGACGCCCTCCGGTCACATGCACGGCATGCCCTTGGCGGTCGCGCTCGGAAAAGCGCGTTTCAAGCTGACGGAGCTGCCCGGTGCGAAGCTGCTGCGTCCCGACAAGTTGGTCATCGTCGGCGCACGCGATCTCGATCCGGGCGAGCGGGAGCTGATTCGCGCGGAGGGAATCGCCTGCTTCACGATGCACGACATCGACAGGCTCGGTATGGCGGCGGTCATTGCGAAGGCGCTGGACATTGCCGGCCGCGACACTGACGGCATGCATGTGAGCTTCGACATGGACTCGCTCGACCCGTCGGAAGCCGGCGGCGTCGGCACTCCGGTTCGCGGCGGACTGAGCTATCGCGAGGCCCATCTGGCGATGGAACTGCTGGCGGAGTCCGGCCGCGTGACGTCGCTGGATCTCGTCGAGGTCAATGCGCTGCTGGACCACGACAGACGGACGGCGAAGCTTGCAGTCGAGCTCGCTTCTTCACTGTTCGGCAAGCGCATTCTGTGAGCGCATACGAAGAGGCCGCGAACGCGAGGGTGCGTGCTGGCTAAAGTGAAGAATGAGCGAGCCTTGTCGGCACCCCGCGCCTCGCGGTCGCCCGCAACAAGGCACTGAAAGTGCCTTGTCGGCGCCCAACGCCTCGCGGTCGCTCGCAACAAGGCATCAAAAGTGCCTTGTCGGCGCCAGCGCCTCGCGGTCGCTCGCAACAAGGCACGAAAAGTGCCTTGTCGGCACTCCGCGCCTCGCGGTCGCTCGCAACAAGGCACCAAAAGTGCCTTGTTGGCGCCCAGCGCCTCGCGGTCGCCCGCAACAAGGCACGAAAAGTGCCTTGTCGGCGCCAGCGCCTCGCGGTCGCTCGCAACAAGGCACGAAAAGTGCCTTGTTGGCACCCCGCGCCTCGCGGTCGGCCGCAACAAGGCACCAAAAGTGCCTTGTTGGCGCCCAGCGCCTCGCGGTTGCTCGCAACAAGGCACCAAAAGTGCCTTGTCGGCACTCCGCGCCTCGCGGTCGCCCGCAACAAGGCACGAAAAGTGCCTTGTTGGCGCCCAGCGCCTCGCGGTTGCTCGCAACAAGGCACCAAAAGTGCCTTGTCGGCACTCCGCGCCTCGCGGTCGCCCGCAACAAGGCACCAAAAGTGCCTTGTCGGCACCCCGCGCCCCGTGAACGCTCGCAACAAGGCACCAAAAGTGCCTTGTCGGCACCCCGTGCCTCGCGGTCTCCCGCGACAAGGCACCGAAAGTGCCTTGTCGGCGCCCAGCGCCTCGCGGTCGCTCGCAACAAGGCGCGAAAAGTGCCTTGTCGGCACCCCGTGCCTCGCGGTCGCTCGCAACAAGGCACGAAAAGTGCCTTGTCGGCGCCCAGCGCCTCGCGGTCGCCCGCAACAAGGCACGAAAAGTGCCTTGTCAGCACCCCGCGCCTCGCGGTCGCTCGCAACAAGGCACGAAAAGTGCCTTGTTGGCGCCCAGCGCCTCGCGGTCGCCCGCAACAAGGCACGAAAAGTGCCTTGTCGGCGCCAGCGCCTCGCGGTCGCTCGCAACAAGGCACGAAAAGTGCCTTGTTGGCACCCCGCGCCTCGCGGTCGGCCGCAACAAGGCACGAAAAGTGCCTTGTCGGCACCCCGCGCCTCGCGGTCGCTCGCACAAGGCACGAAAAGTGCCTTGTCGGCACCCCGCGCCTCGCGGTCGCCCGCAACAAGGCACTGAAAGTGCCTTGTCGGCGCCCAGCGCCCCGCGCTCGCTCGCAACAAGGCACGAAAAGTGCCTTGTCGGCGCCCAGCGCCTCGCGGTCGCTCGCAACAAGGCACGAAAAGTGCCTTGTTGGCACCCCGCGCCTCGCCGCGGACTACTTGTTCGTGCTATGCTGCTTGCCGGGCAGAACGTTGCCCTCGTTGCCGTGGCCGCTGCGCTTGTTCTTCTCCGACTTCTTCTGGTTCTGCTTGAACTTCTCCACGAACTCATGCGTATTGTCCACTGCGCGTTCCTCCTCTCAACTCTCGGACAGACTGATGTTAAAATAACCGAAACAGCTGAAAGTATGCCGATATGTTAAAATAAGGACATCGGATACGACATCAGGAGGGTTCGCATGATCGAAGTGGGAGCAGCCATCGTCGAAGACGAAGCAGGCAGGCTGCTGATTGCGAGACGCCGCGAGGGCAAGTCCCAAGCGGGGCTGTGGGAATTCCCCGGCGGCAAGCTGGAGCCGGGCGAGACCGCGCAAGCGTGCATCGCACGCGAGCTGCGCGAGGAGATGAACATCGAAGTGGAGCCGGGAGCCATCCTCGGCGAGAACGAGCACGATTACGCGAACGGCAGCATTCGGCTGATCGCGGTTCGGGCCGCATACATAAGCGGAGAGATTCAGCTGACGGATCATGATTTATGCGAGTGGGTCGAGCCTGGCCGACTGAGCCAGTACCTTTTTGCGCCAGCGGATATGAAGTTCGTTGAGATGCTTATGCGCATAGACAGCATAGGGGGAGCGCGGGATCGTGAAGTTCTCGAATAGCATTGTGGCGGACGTCTCCGAGGAGGCGCTCTGGCGTGCGTGGTCGGACGTCCCATCGTGGCCGCGTTGGGACACCGAGTTGGCCGAGGCAGGGCTTGAGGGGCCGTTCGTGACAGGAACGATCGGCAAGATGAAGGCGAAGAAGGGCCGGGTGTGGTCCAAGTTCCGGATCATCGAGATCCATCGGGACAAGGGCTACTCCTGCGTCGTCCCCTTGCCGGGCGGCCAGCTCCGGTTCGACCGGACGTTCGAGCGGATGGAGTACGGTACGCTGCGCGTGACGCATGATTTGATTTTCACAGGGGGATTGGGTTGGCTGTACGCGCTCCTCATCGGCTGGCGGACGAACCGCATCTACCCGCAGCTGCTGCGCTTGTTCGTCGAGCTCGTACGGGAGAAGGAGCGGGAAGCGGCGGCGTCCCGTTGAAGCAGACCATCATCTAGTCCGGAAAAGCAAAGCAGCCATCGTCCCGCCCCTCGGCGGATCGCGATGGCTGCTTCGTCTGACGCAAGCTTACTTTAACAAGTTCCCTTGTTCGGTCTCTTCTTGGGGATATGCGCCGAGTTATCGGATAGCTTGTCCCCGAACTGGTCCAGGCGCGAAGGCGCGCCTGCGGGACCGTTATTATCCGGCTTGTTGTTGCGACCTCCCATTAACCTCACCTCGCTGCCCGAATGTTATTGGAAGCTTCTCCACTGAGAAGAGCCGCCGAAGCTGCTGCTTTGGGACACCGGCATCTGCTGTTGATTGAAGCCATAGCTGCCGGATGGTTGGTGCTGGTTGGCCTGCTGCCAGCCGGATTGCGCAATGGTTGTGGATTGGATAGACTGCAGGGAATGAATGGATTGCTCAATCTGGCGGGCGATCTGCTGCATCTGCTGCAGCTGCTGGATCGCCGTCTGATGGCCGTGCAGCGCGGTTTGGATCATTTGCGACGCTTTGTGCTCGCGCTGAGCCAGCTCTTCAAGACGAACCGCGTTCTGCTGCTCTTGCTGGAGCATCTGTTGGTAGTTGGCGCTTGCTTGCTGCGTTTGGGACATCATCTGCTGGCACATTTGCTCGATCTGGTGGATCTGATTGCTGATGTTCTGCTGGTACATGAGAATCCTCCCGGGAATGAAAGTGGTCAACCTCCAATAGGATGTCGACCTGCCGAGTCATCTATGCATGCACGGTTGGCCGTGCCAGTGCGGACACAAGGAGCCCCTTCGTCTCTCGGTTGGCTCCCGCACCTCTCATCCCGCGATACCGCTACCCGCTATCCCTCTTGCGCTCTTGCCATCGCGCTCTCCGCGATCAAATCGGGCACCTCAGCCTTATACGCCTGGTACTGCTCCCAAGTGATACTGCCGCTAATCAAGCGGCTTCTCAGTTGCTCCGTCAGCTCGGCGATCTGCGCATCGACGAGCGCCTGCGCATCCTTGCCATTGGCTGCCGCGACATCGCTCAGCGACTTGCCATTATATAAAGCGTTCCAGATGTCCTCCTCGCATGCGGCGCCGATCAGCGCTAAGAACGGGTCGCTGCCGGTCTCGTCTTCGGAACGGTCGGCGGCGGATGCGGAAGCGTATTCCGAGGGCTGCCGGTCGAAGTGCTCGTCCTTGGCCGCCGCATTCGCTTCGCCTCCGCGCCAGCCGGCGGAGAGGGTCATCATCAGGGCAACGGTGCATACTAATAGCCATCTTTTCGGATCCATAGGGTTGTCCTCCTTCTGCTAGAACCTGCCTGTCTTGAGTCTACTTCGCGCTTCTTAAGTCAATGTTAAACCTCGATTAATATCTCTTAAGCGGCGGACGCGCCAATCGAGGGGCAGTGAAGCCCATATGTAGACCTCCTCTATTAATTAATACGGAAGATAGTTAGGTTGGAGTCAATTATTTCGGGAATCGTGGCGTCGATAACACCTCGGAATAGAACAACAGCCGGCCTGCACACCGGCTGCTGCTTTGTTTTCTCCTAGCTCAGGTTACGCGCGACACATTCAGCTTCAGCTGCCTCACCCGCTCTATTTGCTCCCTCTACGCTTTCCCTACTTGCGGATCAGCACCTTCGTGCCGACCTCGATCTCGTCATAGAAGGCCCGGATCGACTTGTTGTGCATGCGGATGCAGCCGGCGGATACATATTTGCCGATCGAGCTCTCGTTGTTGTTCCCGTGAATGCCGTAGGCGTAGGACGTCGTGCCGTCCTTCAGCTTGACCTCAAGGCCGAGCCAGCGGTCGCCGAGCGGGTTCTTCGGGTCTCCACCCTTGATATTCTCCTTGTAATAGGGGCGATTCTTGATTTTCTCGCGAATCTTGAACAATCCCTCCGGCGTATAAGAGGGCTTCGCGCCGGTAGCGACAGCGAACGACTTGATCAGCTTGCCTTTCTCATAGTAGTAGAGTCTGTTCTTGGATTTGTCGATGACGATGAATTGAGCGTAGTCGGCGTACTTCTTGTCTAGCTTGGTTGACTGCTCGGCTTCGGCGCCATTGGCGAGCTGGGGAAGGAAGAGGGATGACAAGAGGAAGAAGGCTGAGAAGAGGAAGGCGATAACCACGGGCTTCTTCATAGCTGCACACCTCCAGTGGTTACCATATATATGCGGCGAATGGAGGCGGATGAAGGGTGCGGCAAACATTTTTTCAAGGCGGGAGAGGACGGGTAATGTCGAGAGGTATAGGATATGCGCTCGATAGAGGGCGGACGGGCAATCGCATACAATTGGTTAGCGTGGCGCGAATGAGATTCTTCATTTGGGTGAAAATTTGTTCGGATCCATCATCGTGAGCGGGGCGACTTCTCGTTCTGGGTTAAATTGTGTATGATATTTAGACAAATAAGAAGCCTCCAAAACCGCCGCTCGGCAGGTTCTGGAGGCTTGTTGCATATAGGATATGCGTTAGACGCCTGCGCCGGCCGGCACAGCGTCTTCGACTTCATTCAAGTAGCGTTCGCAGTCGACCGCGGCCATGCTGCCGCTGCCAATCGCGCTCGTGATTTGGCCGTAACGCGGATCCTGCACGTCGCCGCACACGAAGACGCCGGGAATGGCCGTCTCGGTGGTGCCGGGCTTGGAGAGCAGGTAGCCCTTGCTGTCCATCGGCAGCTGGCCGTTCAGGAATTCGGTGTTCGGCTTCGTTCCGATCGCCACGTACACGCGTTCGGCTTCGATCGACTCTTCCTGGCCGGAGGTGTGGTTCATGACCCGCAGACCGGTGACGCCGCGCTCATCGCTGAGCACTTCAAGCGGCGTCCGCTCGTATGCGAAGCTGATCTTGCTGTGCCGTTGCGCCCGCTCCTGCATGCCCCTGGAGGCGCGGAGCTCGCCGCGGCGGTGCACGACGACCACTTCGGAGGCATAACGCGTCAAGTAGATCGCTTCCTCGAGAGCGGAGTCTCCGCCTCCGACGACGATGACCTTCTTGCCAGTTGCGAAGAAGCCGCTGCAAGGAGCGCAGATGCTGACGCCGCGCCCGATATTGGATTCTTCGCCGGGGATGCCGAGCAGCTTGAACGAGGCGCCGGTCGCGATAATCACGCTCTCGGCTTCGATCGTCTCGCGTCCGAGCAGCTCAATCCGGAACGGGCGGCGGGACAGATCTACGCGGTGCACGTTCCCGGTGCGGATACGGGCTCCGTAGCGCTCCGCCTGCTTGCTCATGTCGTCCAGCAAGGCGGGCCCGTCTACTCCCCGCGGGAAGCCGGGATAGGATTCAAGCTCTCTGGTGGTCGCCAAATATTTGCTTGGCTCATGGCCCTTGATCACCAGAGGCTCCAGATTGGCAAGGGCCAGATGGATCGCGGCCGACAATCCGGAGGGTCCGCCTCCGATGACGACTGATTTATACATGCGTTTCGCCTACTTTGCCTGATGATAGGTACTCCCGATGCCGGCGAAGCCAGCCTCGGGAGCGGTGATTCCAGTGTATAGAAGCTCTGTAGCCCGGAGAAGCCGGGTTACAGAGCGGACAGAGCGCATTGCGCGCGCTCTAACCGGGATTTCCCGGGTTGCAGAGCGGACAGAGCGCATTGCACGTGCTCTAACCGGTACAGAGCGGACAGAGCGCATTGCACGTGCTCTAACCGGGAATTCCCGGGTTACAGAGCGGATTGAGTGCATTGCGCGCGCTCTAACCGGGATTTCCCGGGTTACAGAGCGAACAGAGCGCATTGCGCGTGCTCTAACCGGGATTTCCCGGGTTACAGAGCGGATTGAGCGCATTGCGCGCGCTCTTACCGGGATTTCCCGGGTTACAGAGCTGATTGAGCGCATTACGCGCGCTCTAACCGGGAATTCCCGGGTTACAGAGCGGATTGAGCGCATTGCGCGCGCTCTAACCGGGAATTCCCGGGTTACAGAGCGGACAGAGTGCATTGCGCGCGCTCTAACCGGGATTTCCCGGGTTACAGAGCGGACAGAGCGCATTGCGCGCGCTCTAACCGGGATTTCCCGGGTTACAGAGCGGATTGAGTGCATTGCGCGCGCTCTAACCGGGAATATCCGGCTTAGAGCGTGAACCCGTGCTGCTAGCTTCAGTCTTAAACGAGAACCGGCGACTTCTTCTCGACCGCGTGGCCGCCGAACTCATTGCGCAGCGCGGCGACAACCTTGCCGGTGAACGTGTCGGTCTCGAGTGAACGGTAGCGCATGAGCAGGGACATTGCGATAACCGGCGTAGCAGCTTGAAGATCCAGCGCCGTCTCGAGCGTCCACTTGCCTTCGCCGGAGGAGTGCATCGTACCCATGAGCTCGTCGAGCTTCGCGTCCTTGGAGAAGGCGCGCTCGGTCAGCTCCATGAGCCAGGATCGGATAACGGAACCGTTGTTCCATACGCGAGCTACCTTTTCGAAGTCAAACTCGAAGTCGCTCTTCTCCAGAACCTCGAAGCCCTCGCCGATGGCCGCCATCATGCCGTACTCGATGCCGTTGTGCACCATCTTCAGGAAGTGGCCGCTGCCGGCTTTGCCGCCGTACAGGTAGCCGTTCTCGACCGCCGTGTCGCGGAAGAGCGGTTCAACGACTGCCCAAGCTTCAGGGTCGCCGCCGACCATGTAGCAAGCGCCGTGGCGAGCGCCTTCCATGCCGCCGGACGTGCCGGCATCGAGGTAGTGAACGCCGGTCGTCTTCATTTGCTCATAGCGGGCAATGGATTCTTTGTAGTGGGAGTTGCCGGCTTCGATGACGATGTCGCCCTTGGAGAGCAGCGGCTGAATGTCGGCGAGAACCGAGTCGACGACTTGGTGCGGAACCATAATCCACAGAATTCTCGGGGACGACAGCTGTGCCACGAGCTCCTTCAGGTTGGTGGTGCCTTTCGCGCCCAGCGCCTTAACATTCGCAACCGCGTCAGCGTTCAGATCGAACGCCACAACCTCGTGCTTGTGATCCATCAAATTTTGAGCCAGGTTAAACCCCATCTTGCCAAGACCAATCAGACCTACTTGCATGGAATTCTCCTCCTAAGATGTATCTCTATTTAGATTAATGAATGTAGCTTGCCCTTACAGAACTTCTTGAACGCTCCGGACCACATTGGCGACGCTGAAGCCGAAGTGCTCCAGTACGGCGTTGCCGGATCCAGACGCGCCGAACGTATCGATGCTGACCGTCTTGCCTTTGGCTCCTACATAGCGTTCCCAACCAAGCGAGATGCCTGCCTCGATCGACACTCTTGCCGCCATCGTCGGCGGAAGCACCTCGTCCTTGTAGCTTTGGGGCTGGCGCTCGAACAGCTCCCAGCTCGGCATCGCGACGACGCGGACGGAACGGCCGGCCTTCTCCAGCTCGGCCGCTGCGTTCAGCGCGAGAGATACCTCAGAGCCGGTGGCGATCAAGATCGCTTCCGGGGAAGCATTCGTCTCGGCCAGCACATAAGCGCCGCGGGACAGTTGCTCGACATTCGCCTTCGTCTGCTCCAGCACCGGCAGGTTCTGGCGGCTCAAGACGAGGGCGACAGGACCGTCTGTCTGCTGCAGCGCGTATGCCCATGCGTTCGCCGTCTCGTTCGCATCGCTTGGACGGATGACGGTGAGACCCGGGATGGCGCGCAGCGCGGCCAATTGCTCGACCGGCTCGTGCGTCGGGCCGTCTTCGCCGACAGCGATGGAATCATGGGTGAAAACATAGGTGACCGGCAGCTTGGACAGCGCGGCCAGACGAATCGCCGGACGAAGGTAGTCGTTGAACACGAAGAACGTGCTCACGAACGGCTTCACGCCGCCATGCAGCGCCATTCCGTTGCCGGCGGCGCCCATCGCGTGCTCGCGAACGCCGAAGTAGACGTTGCGGCCGGCGTAGGACTGAACCGCGAAGACGGATTCGCCCTTGATATCGGTCATCGTCGAGTGCGACAGATCGGCGCTTCCGCCGAAGATGCCCGGAACCTTGCTCACATAATGATTGATCGCCTCGCCGCTGGCGACGCGGGTCGAGATCGACTTCGAAGGGTCGAAGGCGAGCAAGTCAGCTGCTGCCAGCGTCGGCCTGCCTTCAATTGCAGCTTCCAGCTCGGCGGCAAGCTCCGGATGAGCGGCCTTGTAGGAAGCCATCAGCTTCTTCCAAGCTTCTTCGCGCGCAGCGCCTTGCTGCGCCAATTGAGCGAAGTGGCCGCGCACTTCCGCCGGCACGTGGAAGTTGTCGTGCTCCCAGCCGTAGACGGTTTTGGTCGCGCGCGCTTCTTCTTCGCCGAGCGGATTGCCGTGCGCCTTGTTCGTGCCGGCGACCTTCGGGCTGCCGAAGCCGATGATCGTGCGGATCTCGATGAGCGTCGGCTGCTCCGTGTTGCTCTTCGCTTCGGCGATCGCCTTCGTGATGGCGGCGACGTCGTTGCCGTCTTCGACGCGCAGGTACTGCCAGCGTGCCGATTCCGTACGCTTGCGGATATCCTCGGAGAAGGACAGGTTCAGTTCGCCGTCCAGCGAGATATCGTTGGAGTCGTACAGGACAATTAGTTTGCCCAGCTTCATGTGCCCGGCCATCGACATTGCCTCATAGGAGATGCCTTCCATCAGGCAGCCGTCGCCGACGAGCGCGTAAGTATAGTGATCAACGACCGGGAAGTTCTCGCGGTTGTACTTCGCGGCGAGATGAGCTTCCGCCATCGCCATGCCGACGGCTGTAGCGATGCCTTGGCCCAGCGGGCCGGTCGTCGCTTCGACGCCGTCGGTATGCCCGAATTCGGGATGGCCCGGCGTCTTGCTGTTGAGCTTGCGGAAGTTCTTCAGGTCGTCGATCGACAGCTGGTAGCCGGCCAGGTGCAGCAGGCTGTACAGCAGGGCGGAGCCGTGACCGGCGGATAACACGAAGCGGTCGCGGTCGAACCATTTGGAATCGCCCGGATTGTGCTTCAAGTGGTTGGCCCACAGGGAGTAAGCCATCGGCGCAGCACCCATCGGCAATCCCGGGTGGCCGGAATTGGCGGCGTTAATCGCGTCGATCGACAGCGTGCGGATCGCATCGATCGAGAGTTGATCCATGCTCTTCGTTTGAGACATGCGGGAACACTCCTTTTTCTTTTGCTAAATCCCGTTAATCCTTTGCCGCATGAAAATCTTAGCTCGTTAAGCCATCTGCAGCGACTTGGACGGCACCGGATCGAGCAGCCATTCGAAGCCCTCTTCCTTCAGCAGGCGCTCGGAAGCTTCCGGACCGTTCGAGCCGGCTTCGTACGTATGCAGCGGAACTTCATTCGCGGCGAAGGCGTCGAGAATCGGCTGCACCCATTGCCAGGACAGCTCGACTTCGTTCCAATGGGCGAAGAAGGTGGAATCGCCTTGAAGCGCATCGTAGATAAGCCGCTCATAAGCTTCCGGCAGCTGCTTCTTATCGCCCTGGCTGTCCATCCGGACTTCATCGAGCACGCCTTCGTTGAGCACGTTCTTGCCGTTCAGCAGGAACGAGATCTTCTCGTTCGGGTTTATCTCGATGACGAGCAGGTTAGGAGACGTCTGCTCGTTACGATGCGCATACAAGTGCTCTGTCGGGTTCTTGAACTCGACGACGATGCGGGTCGACTTCGCCGCGAGGCGCTTGCCGGTGCGGATATAGAACGGCACGCCCTTCCACTTCTCGTCGTCGATCCAGAGCCTAGCCGCCACGAACGTGTCGTTGCGGGAAGCAGCTTCGATGCCCGGCTCGTCGAGATAAGCCGGAACGGCCTTGCCTTGAATGGAGCCTGCCGCGTATTGGCCGCGAACGACGTTCTTCGCGACTTCTGCTCGAGGAACTGGACGGAGATTCTCCATGATCTGCTTCTTCTGCGCGCGAATCGTGGCAGCGGAGATCTGAGTCGGCTGGTGCATCGCCGTCATCATCAGCATCTGCAGCATATGGTTCTGGATCATATCGCGGATCGCGCCGGATTGATCGTAATAGCCGGCGCGCTCTTCGACGCCGACCGTCTCGCTGGCCGTGATCTGAATGTTCGCGATGTGTTCTTTGTTCCATACGGCTTGGATAACCGGATTGGCGAGGACGAATGTCTCCAGATTCTGCACCATCGTCTTGCCGAGATAGTGATCAATCCGGTATACCTCGTCTTCCTCGAACGACTTGCTAAGCTTCTCGTTCAGCTCGCGCGCGCTCGCCAGGTCGTGGCCGAACGGCTTCTCGATGACGAGGCGCTTCCAGCCGCGCGTGGACCCGAGGCCGCTCGCTTTAATATTCGAAGCGATGAGGTCGAACAGATCCGGCGCGACCGACAGATAGAACATGCGGTTGTCCGGAATGCCCAGTTCGCTCTCGCGTTCTTGAACCAGTTGAAGCAGCGTGCGGTAATCTTCAGGACGGGTAACGTCCAATGGATGATAGCGGAATGCAGAGAGAAAGCTAGTGAGCTCGGGGCTCGGAGTTGCTTGACGGCGGGAAAATTCCATAATCGAACGTTCCACGTTAGATTGGAACGTCTCATGGCTTAATTCTCTTCTTCCCAGACCGATAACGGAGAAGGTGGAGGGCAGCTTGCCTTCCAGGTAAAGGTTGTACAGGGCGGGGAAAATTTTTCTTTTGGCCAGATCGCCCGTTGCGCCAAACAGAACAAACGTCATGGATTCCATCGATGATTCCTCCCGGATCTTCTAGCAAGCCTACGCTCGAATGACACACTGCAATGGATCACCGGTGATCTTCTTCTCTCTTTATAGAAGGTTACTTTTTATCACCAAGTGAATGAACAGTGACAATCTTACGCCCGTTTAGGAGGTTTCGTCAACCTTCAAACTGTCACAGATTCGATTCATTTCGAAAAAGGTTTAATGAGAGCGTTTTCCTGTGATAAAATAGAGGAAGCGCACCAAATGTTTGGATTGCCGAGACATTCAATACAGACTCTCCTTGCGTGATCTAAGTCATTGAGCCTAGGAACAATAAGTAACCGAATAACTGAGGTGAGGCGGATATGGAACCAGTTCGAAATCCAAATCAATTGGGCGCGAAGATTGAACAGGTCCATCAATTAATCAGCCGCAAGTGGGTCAGCCTAATCATCCACACGCTGATGAGCGAACCGAAGCGATTCAGTGAGATTCACTCCTATATTCCGGATTTGAGCAAGCGGGTGTTGAACGAACGGGTGAAGGATCTGGAGCAGGAGGGGATCGTGCTTCGCAACGTCATCCCGTCTCGGCCAGTCCGCACCGAGTATTCGCTAACCCGCAAGGGCGTCGAGCTGGGCAGGGCGCTGCAGGCGCTGGAGGATTGGGCGGAGAAGTGGAATTAGAAAGCCAAATGCGCGGGGACAAGGTGAAGAGGGCCGTTCACGGAATTCGAGGCTTCATCCGGGAACGGCCCTTATCGCGTCGGAAGCGGGGGGTGCGATCATTAGTTCTGGAGCATCGGTTGAAGCGATTGAATGACGCCGGTCAGCTCGCGCGAGGTCTGCTCGAACAGCTGCTTGGCGGCCGGGTCTCGCGTGGACATCGCGAACAGCTCCAGATCCGCCTGCGACTTCTTCAGCGTAGCGTACACGAGCGCTTTGCCTTGCGGCGCAGGCACCTTCAGCTTGTCGTCATAGAGATCGACATACAGCTGCTGGTAAGCATCCACCTGACCGAGGAACACGTTGTCGACCGTCACGCCGATCTTCTCCAGCTCGGTATTGAGCCATCCCCGGCTAAGGCCGATCGTGGCCAACGGCTCATCCAAGTATTCGCCGTCCATGATGACGGTCTGCGGTTCGACCTCATTGACCAGCTTCATGTTCATGTCTCTTGGCGTGAGCGGCTGCTTGTCTCTCTTCAGCAGAATGCTGAGATCGCCGTTCGTCTCCATGACCGCGAATTCCACATCCGCCAAGTTAAATACACTCTTGCTCCGCAGCTGTTCCAATAGCTCGTCCGCGGAGACGCGCTCCTTCTTCAGGTTGTCTTCGAGCACCTTGCCTTCCTTGATCATGACGCGCCCGCTGCCTTCCAGCCAACCGCGAATCTTCTTGCTCTTGAGCGCCAAGTATTCCAGTCCGAGCGGCACGATGAACCAGACCAGCAGCGAGATGACGCCGTACCAGAAGTTGGACTCGACGTCCGTCGAGATGAAGCCGACCAACTCGCCTAGCGTAATCCCGATGACGAATTCGAGGAACGTGAGCTGCGATATTTGCTTCTTGCCGAGAATCCGGGTGATCACGATGAGCATGATCATAGCGCTTAGAGCTCGCATAACGATCTCTAACCATCCTGGCATGGCGTTCATCCTCCTTCCACGGGCGATTCAGGCACTGCTTCGATAGCCACAGCATGGGCGATGCCGGGGATCGACTCGCCCTGCTGAATGGCGAGCGGCGAATGCAGTGATCCCGTCGCGACGACGAGGATGCGCTTCAGCTCGCCCTTGCGCAGCTTGCGGATCAGATGCCCGTATGTGACGACGGCTGAGCAAGCGCATCCGCTCCCGCCGGCCTGCACCATCTGCTTGTCGTAGTCGTACAACATCATGCCGCAGTCGCGGAACCGGGTCTTGTGCATCGGAATGTTGTGCTTGTCGAACAGCTCGCTGGCGATATCGTGCCCGACTTTGGCAAGGTCGCCCGTAACGATCATGTCGTAGTGGTCCGGACCGACCTGCAGGTCGCGGAAGTGGGCGGTGATCGTATCGACGGCGGCAGGCGCCATAGCGGCTCCCATGTTGAACGGATCCTTGATGCCCATGTCGACGACGCGGCCGATCGTGGCGGCGACGACGACCGGTCCGCTGCCTGAACCCGCAACGACGGCGGCGCCGGAGCCCGTCGCGGTGTATTGTGCGGTCGGCGGCTTCTGCGACCCGTATTCGGTCGGATACCGGAACTGCTTCTCCGCGCTTGAGTTATGGCTGCAGGTGGCGGCCAGGACATGCTTCGCCCCGCCGGTGTCGATTAGGTACGAAGCCAGCGCCAAGCTCTCCATGGAAGTCGAGCAAGCGCCGAATACGCCGATATATGGAATCGTCAGCGTGCGGGAGGCGTAGCTGCTGCTCATAATCTGGTTCAGCAGATCGCCGCCGATATGGAATTGCACCTGTTCCTTCGTAATCCCCGCCCGCTCGATCGCGATCGTAGATGCTTCCTCCAGCAAGGTGCGCTCCGCCTTCTCCCAGCTGTCCTGTCCGATGAAGCTGTCGCCGTGGATGATATCGAAGTCTTCGGCTAGAGGCCCTCTGCCCTCGAACGGTCCGACGACCGCGGCCGTGGAGACGATGACAGGCTTATTGCGGAATACCCAGCTTTGATGACCCTTCAGCATGAGCGCCGGTCAACCTCCTTGGGTGAAAATGAAGCGAATGATCGCGATGATGAACGCCGCGACCGTGCCGAACACGATAACCGGTCCGGCCAGCTTGAACATGTTGCCGCCGACGCCCAGCACGAGGCCCTCGCTGCGATGCTCGATGGCGGTAGACGCCATGGAGTTGGCGAAGCCGGTGACCGGAACGGCGGAGCCGGCGCCGGCCCATTGGCCGAGCTTGTCGTAGACCCCTAAGCTGGTTAATACGACCGATGCGATAATAAGGATGGCGACGGTCGGGTCGGCCGCTTGCCGCTCCGTCATGCCCGCCCAATGAATGAGCATCTGCTGAATGCCTTGGCCGACCACGCAGATCAGCCCGCCGCACAGGAAGGCCTTCAGCGAGTTGGCCGCGACCGGCCGCTTCGGCATGCGGTCCAAGGCAAGACGCTGGTATTCCCGTTGAGTAGGCGTCAATTTCTTGATTGTCTTCTTGCTGACCATTCCTTGCTCCTCCTGCATGTCGTTTGCCAATTTGGCATTAGCGTTCCACGACGGCTGATTTTTACGACACAAAATTTCGGCTTTCTGGCAGCGGTTTAAGGTCATGAACTCGCCGGGGTTCGGGCATGTTATCTCTTGTCCTGCCTAAGGATATTCCGATGACAGAGGTGAGAACAAAGGATGACGGTCGCTTCTCAAGTTAAGACCTGCGTAGCTTCCTTGAAGAGCGCGCAAGCAAGCCTGGAGCAATTCGCCCTGAACACGCAGAACCAGGAAGCCAAGAATCTGTTCACGAACGCCGCGCAGCAGACGCAGCAGATCGTAACTCAAGTCGAATCCAGGGTGACGCAGTTGGAGAATGAGGAGCCTCAGTACAAGGGGTTCTAATGTAGAGGTCTATGAGTAACGGGTCCTGCGGCGACGCAGGACTCTCTATACATAGCGAATATAATGAAGAACCTAGCAGCGCAATATGTCTGCTAGGTTTCTTTGTTTGTTTACAAGATTTAAGCTTTGGCGCGTCGATTGAATGAAGATTCTCGTTGACGAGCGTTAGAGAGGAACCTTAAACTATAGAATAATAGTCAAAAAATTAAGAATTGATAGAGAAGGGGTAGACAAATGAAGAAAAGAATATTGGCTCCGCTGATGCTGTCGATCGCTATGCTGGCCATGGCGGGATGCGGGAAGACGGATAACAGCAGTTCAGGAGCGAGCTCGAGCCCAAGTTCCAGCCCATCCGCATCGGCTTCTGCAAGCGCTCCCGCGTCGGCGGATAAGACGTATTCGATCGCGATCTCTCAAATTCTGGAGCATCCTTCGCTAGATGCTACACGTGACGGCTTCATCGCCGCGTTGAAGGATGCCGGCATCGAGGAAGGCAAGAACTTGAAGATCGACTACAACAATGCCCAGAACGACATGAGCAACAATACATCGATCGCGCAGAAGATCGCTTCGGAGAAGTACGATGTGGTGCTCGCGATCGCCACGCCGTCCGCGCAGGCGGTCGTGCAGAACGTCAAGAATTCGCCGATCTTGTTCGCAGCCGTTACCGATCCGCTGGACGCGAAGGTCGTGACGGATCTGGAGCATCCGGGCGGCAACGTCTCCGGCGCTTCGGACACGAACCCGGCGGCGATCACGCAGCTGATGGACTTCATCGCCTCCGACTTCCCGAACGTGAAGACGGTAGGCGTCGTTATCAACGAAGGCGAGCCGAACGCCGTTATCATGACGAAGCAGGCGGAAGAAGCGCTGGCGGCTCACGACATTAAGCTGGTGAAGGCGGCGGTCTCTAATACGTCCGAAGTGAAGCAGGCGACGGAGTCGCTGATCGGCAAGGCGGACGCGATCTACATTACGCTTGACAATACGGTCGTCGGCTCCGCGGACACGATCATCCAGATCGCGAACGAGAAGAAGATTCCGTTCTTCTCCAGCGACCGGGATACGGTCGAGAAGGGCGCCTTCGCGACGGTCGGGTTCAAGTATTACGACCACGGCTACCAAGTAGGCCAGATGGCGGTCGAGATCTTGAAGAACGGCAAGAACGTCGGCGATCTGCCGGTTAAGATGCAGGAGAAGCTGGATCTGATCTTGAACCTGAAGGCAGCCGAAGCGCAGGGCATTACAGTGACCGACGCCATGAAGAGCAAGGTGCAGGATCCGGACAACAACATCATTCAGTAGAACCGCACGATCACAAGCGGGTGTGAACGGTTATCGTTCACACCGCTTGTCGCTTATGAAGGAGGCTTGCAGATGCTGGATTCGATCTATGGAGCGATTGAGCTAGGGTTAATGTACGCGCTGATGGCGCTGGGAGTCTATATTACGTTCCGCATTCTCGACTTTCCCGATCTGACTGTCGACGGGAGCTTCGCGACGGGAGCCGCCATCGCGGCGGTGATGATCACGCACGGCTATCATCCGCTGATCGCGACGTTGGCAGCTTTCGGCGGCGGTCTGTTGGCGGGCGTCTGCACCGGCTTGCTGCATACGAAGGGGAAGATCAACGGGCTCCTCTCCGGTATTCTGATGATGATCGCTCTCTATTCGATCAACTTGCGCATTACGGGCAAGCCAAACACTTCGCTGATCGGCGAATCGACGATCTTCTCGTCGGTCGCTTCGACGACATGGCTGTATATTGTCGTCTTGCTCGCAGTTGCGGTTGCGTTCATGCTGCTGCTCAACGCCTTCCTGCATACCGACCTCGGCCTGGCGCTGAGGGCCACCGGAGACAACGATCGGATGATCCGCAGCTTCGGCGCGAATACGGACCGGACGAAGATCATCGGCATCGCCTTGTCGAACGGGCTGGTCGCCTTGTCCGGCGCTATGATCGCCCAAGACGGCGGATATGCCAATAATTCGATGGGCATCGGGATGATCGTGATTGGACTTGCTTCTGTCATTATTGGCGAAGCGATCTTCGGGGCGAAGAACGTCGTTCGTGCGACGCTGGCCGCTCTGCTCGGCTCGATCGTATACCGGATCGTCATCGCGCTGGCGCTCAGAGCCGACTGGCTGCATCTGAATGCTTCCGATCTGAAGCTGATCACCGCCATTATCGTTATTATCGCACTCGTCATTCCAACGGCGCGCCGGGCACTCAAGCAGAGAAGTCTCGCGCGCAAGCGTTCCGTTGAGTTGGCGGCAGAGGTTATGGGCCGGAGAGGGGGACAAGTGGATGCTTGACATCAAGAACGTCACGAAGCTGTTCAATCCGGGTACGCCGGACGAGAAGGCTGCGCTTGTCGACATCCGGCTCTCGCTGAAGGAAGGCGACTTCGTGACTGTTATCGGGAGCAACGGCGCCGGCAAGTCGACGCTGATGAACATCATCTCCGGCGTCATGAAGCCGGATATCGGCGAAGTGAGCATCGACGGGACGAAGGTCTCTTCCTCATCCGAATATCAGAGAAGCCGCTGGATCGGACGAGTGTTCCAAGATCCGATGGCGGGCACGGCGCCGCATATGACGATCGAGGAGAATCTGGCGATCGCTTATCGCCGCGGCCGCAGACGAGGGCTGTCTTGGGGCGTGAATGCCGCGAAGCGCAAGCTGTTCAGCGAGCAGCTCGAGCGGCTGGGCATCGGCTTGGAGAATCGCCTCAAGGCGAAGGTGGGCCTGCTGTCGGGAGGCGAGCGGCAAGCGCTCAGCCTGCTCATGGCGACGTTCACGCAGCCGCAGATTCTGCTGTTGGACGAGCACACGGCTGCGCTTGACCCTGCGCGCGCCGAACTGATCACGAAGCTGACCGAGCGGGTCGTCCGTGAGATGAAGCTGACGACGCTCATGGTCACGCACAACATGGAGCAGGCCATTCGTCTCGGCAACCGCCTGATCATGATGGATAAGGGCCGCATCATCCTCGATATTCCGGAGGAACGGAAGGAGCATCTGACGGTGGATCAGCTGCTAGGCGAATTCGAGCAGATCAGCGGCCACAAGCTGGCTGACGATCGAATCGTCTTGGGCTAGCGCATCTATAAGCAAGTGGGAGAAAGCCTGCCGGCAGCGGCAGGCTTTCTTGTCTTGACGAGCGAAAGTTCGGGTAAATGGTGGCGGGAGGCTCGCGCCTCGCGAGGGACTCAAGTTATTTGGGCAGCTGAGACTTCGCCTTGGCGATAATGTCCGTAATATCCCGTTCGTAGCCGTATACCTTCTCCTTGTACGCGATTAGCTGGCGATAGAGGGTCAGCATGTTGGACAGTGAGCTTGCTACTGTCTTGGCATCCCCATTCTTGACAACCTGAGCGAACGTCTTGTTAGCTGTCGATAGGGCGTTCTTGCTCGCTGTGACGGAGCTCTTTGAGGCTCTCATCCTGACATTGACTGCCGTGATGCCGTCCAGCGTCGCGCGGACCGTCTTGCCCTTCTTCGAAGCGGCGTCCTTCGCGGCTTTGTACTCGTCATCGCGCTTCTTGATCTCCGATTTGGCGGCTTGAACGCCAGGCTTCAGCAGATCAGCCTGCGTCTGAAGCAGCTTCGCAAGCTCCTTGCTCTTGAGGGCTTTGGCTGCGCTGATCTGTTTGGTTAACATCGAATACTTGTCCAGCATCGGCTGATAACGGTCGCGAGTCTGCTTCGCTTGCGCGGACAGCGAGTCAAGCTTGGCGGCGTCGATCTGCTTGATGCTGCTGTTCGCGGCGCTAAGCGTTGCCGCGTTGTTGTTGTGCAATGCCTTCGTCTGCATATCCAAGCGGTTCTCTTTGTATTGCAGCTCTGCGAGATCGTTGTACAGTCCCTTTAGCTTCATTCGCTGCGTGCTGTCTAAGCCCGCCACGAGCTTGTCCCAAGACTTCTTCGTCGTCGAGGTCCACGAGACCGATGCAGCCGCGTACCCTTCGAGGGGGAGCGACAGCGTCAGCATAACAACGAGCAATAGCGCGGCGAATCCACGGTAGTTCTTCATACTTCATTCCTCCAATCGAATTTGTTAATCGACACAACCGACAAAAAAAGCACCTGCAAGAAAAGCCGCTAGGGCCCTTCTTGACAGGTGCTTCCTGATTTGGATATGGGAACTCTTGTTCTTGATTCTACGCTTTGAGCTTCCTTCCGTCAAGTCCAAAATTGCGGCCGGCGAATCGCTTAGGTCGGGCGTGGTTGACGATGCATGCGATGGAGTGCTTTAACGCGTCGATTGCTCTCTCGTATTGATGGGGCTATAATGAATGAAAAATTGTGCATTTCGAAAGAAACTAATATTTGAGGAACGCTCAGACGGCCGGCTGGCTCGAGAACTACAGCCAGCAAGAGATCGCCGATAAATTCGGGGTCTCCCGTCCGACCGTGTCCCGGTTCCTGCAGCAAGCGAAGGATGAGGGATACGTTCAGATTCGAATACTGGATCCCAATTGGAACAACTGGAGTCTGGCTTCCCAGATCGAACGGAAATTCGGTCTTCGCAAAGCGTTGATCGTCTCCGCGCCTCAATACGAGGATGCGATCATTAAGAAGTACCTGGGCATTGCGGCCGTCAAGCAAGCGATTGAATCGGACTGGCACATCCGCAACATTTTGGACTTGGGCAACCCATTATATCGATTCGAACGGCAACATTATTGCGGAACACCTGAACCAACGCGCGATCGGCATCGACCTGGAGGAGCTGCGGCGCAAGGACCAATCGATTCTGGTGGCCGGCGGGGCGGAGAAGGTGGCCGGCATCGCCGGCGCGCTTCGCGGCAAATACGCGAACGTGCTGATTACCGATCTGTTCACGGCAAAATACTTGTTGGAGCAAGAATAAGACGAATAGCGAGGATGGAAGAACATGACGGAACAAGGACAACTGACGAATCAACAATTGGCGGGCTATATCGACCACACGCTGCTGAAGCCGGAGGCGGCGAAGGATGCGGTGGTGAAGCTGTGCGAAGAGGCGAAGACGCACCATTTCGCTACCGTATGCGTCAACCCGGGCTGGGTCTCCTTGGCGGCGGAGCAGTTGAAGGGAAGCGGTGTCGGCATTACGACGGTTATCGGGTTCCCGCTGGGCGCGACGACGACCAAGTCGAAGACGGCGGAGACGCTGGACGCGCTTGATAACGGAGCGACCGAGATCGATATGGTGCTGAACGTCGGCGCGCTGAAGTCGGGAATGGACGATCTGGTCGAGAAGGATATCGCGGCCGTCGTCGAAGCCAGCCGCGGGCGCGCAGCGGTGAAGGTGATTCTGGAGACGGGGCTGTTGACGGACGAGGAGAAAGTGAAGGCTTGCCAGCTGAGCGTGGCTGCGGGCGCAGACTTCGTGAAGACGTCGACCGGCTTCGGTCCCGGCGGGGCGACGGTGGAAGACATCGCGCTGATTCGCCGGACCGTAGGCCCGGACATCGGCGTCAAGGCGTCCGGCGGCGTGCGCGATGCAGCCGCGTGCCGCGCGATGATCGCCGCAGGCGCGACGCGCATCGGCGCAAGCTCCGGCGTCGCGATCGTCAGCGGCGGCGAGGGCTCGGGCTACTAAGCCGGCGGAGCGCGGCAAAAGTAGGTGGCGTGCGCCGTGCGCTGAGGTATTTGTCTTAAACAAATCAGGGGATGCTCGATCAGAGAGCATCCCCTTGGTATAAGTCGCAACCCCGCCGCAGCTCGCGCTACAACCTCGCGCCAACTCCGACTCAGCGCAGCTCAACCTCGCACCAAATCTGGCTAACATCGTCTCGGCCAAGCCTCAACCCCGCCGAAGCTCGAAGAATTCGCACTCCCCGCGCGAGTAGTACGTCAGGTCGCTGACGTTGGACTGCAGTACGACCGTCGTCTCGTCGAAGCGCACGATGATGCTGCCGCTCTCCACCAAGTGATCGTCCTTGAACACCCGCAGACGGGTCCGGTTCGCTGCGGCTTCCTCGAAGTCCCGGTCAGTCAACAGCTTGCGATTGATCGCCAACCTATTCTCCCCCTAACCTATTCCCTATGATCCACGCCTTCAAATAAGAGGACTATATCAAATACGCGCCTATCGCACAAGAACGATCGACGAGGTGTCTCGGCGGCAGCAGGCATCTACATCCATCGACAGCCCCCACACATAACGGTGGAGAACAGACCGCCAGCAGCCGCTGACTGGCATCGTTCGACGGCGACATTCATCCCTATGCCTCTGCCTACATACAATGTATAACTTCTGAGGAAGGGTAGGGTTAAGGGATGAACATCGAGTTAACTTCCCTGCATTGGGTCTATCTGGCGTTCATCGTCTTCGTTCTCATTACGCTGATCAGGCGCCGGGATACGACGATGGTGTGCATCGCCGGCATTCTGGTACTTGCGCTCATCGCCACCGAGAGCTTGAGCGGATCGGTATCGGGCATCTTCAACAGCTTCATCTATGCGACCAAAGAACTGCTTGGCACGATCTTCATCATCTCGATCGTCGTGTCGATGAGCCGCGTCATGATCCGTACGGGCATCAACGAGATCATGGTTGCGCCGCTAACCCGCTTCATGCGAACGCCTGCACTCGCCTTCTGGGGCATTGGCCTCATCATGATGGTCTCCTCGTTCTTCTTCTGGCCATCGCCGGGTGTCGCCTTGATTGGAGCGGTGCTGCTGCCCGCCGCTGTTCGAGCCGGATTGCCGGCGCTTGGCGCTGCCATCGCGATGAACCTGTTCGGCCACGGCATTGCGCTCTCCGGCGACTATATCATCCAGGGAGCGCCGAAGCTGACGGCGGACGCGGCGGGCTTGCCTGTGTCCGAGGTGATGAATGCGAGCGTTCCGCTCGTCATCGTGATGGGCGCGGTCACGACGGCCGTTGCCTTCTGGATGATGCAGCGGGATCGCAAGAAGGGGACTTGGCGCGACGGTCTCGTTGAGGGCGGGGCGACGCTCGCCTCGGACGCCAATTCCATCGCCCTTCCGCTGCGGGTCAAGCAATGGGCGGCCGCGATCATCCCGATTCTGTTCCTCTTGGATGTCGTTGCGATGTTCGTCTTCAACCTGACGGGCGGCGACGCCACCGCGCTCGTCGGCGGCACCGCCATTCTGATCCTCGTCGTCCTCACGCTGATCGCCCATCGCAACCAAGGCATCGAGGAAGTGACCTCCTACTTCATCGAAGGCCTCCAATTCGGCTTCAAAATATTCGGCCCGGTCATTCCGATCGCCGCCTTCTTCTACTTGGGAGACGCGGCGTTCACCGAATTGCTGGGCAGCCATCTGCCGGAAGGGTCGAACGGCATCGTGAATGACCTCGGCGTGGCGCTCGCCAATACCGTCCCGGTTAATGGAGTCGTCGGCTCTATCACGCTCACCGTCACCGGCGCGATTACCGGGCTGGACGGCTCCGGCTTCTCCGGCATCTCGCTGGCGGGATCGGTCGCTCAGATGTTCGCCGCAGCCATCGGATCGGGCGCGGCGACGCTGACGGCGCTGGGCCAAGTGGCGGCGATCTGGGTAGGCGGGGGGACGCTCATCCCTTGGGCGCTCATTCCGGCGGCGGCCATCTGCGGCGTCAGCCCGTTCGAGCTGGCGAGACGGAACCTGAAGCCGGTGCTGATCGGGCTTGGCGTCACGACGATCGCGGCGATGTTCCTCGTCTGAGCGGGAGCTTCCAGACTTTCAGGCTTTCCAACTCCTATAGCAATACAGAGACGGCGAGAGCTTATAAGCTGCTTGCCGTCTTTGGCGTGTTACATATAGTACCGCCGAATTGGCGAAATATCGCTATTCTTGCATTTTTTGATTGCCGGAATGGTGGCTGACTGATAGTATAATGTTAAAATTATTCACACATTTATGGGGGTAAAGCGATGAAGAAATTTTCGATTCTATTAATTGCGCTGGCGCTCATTCTGGTAGCTGCCGGCTGCGGCAAGAAGAATAGCGAGTCGGGCGCTTCCGGCGGGGACTCCGACGTCGTCATCAGGGTCGGCACCGATGCCAGCTACGCGCCGATGGAGAACATGGACAAGGACAAGATCGTCGGCTTCGACGTGGACTTCCTGGACGCGGTCATGAAGGAAGCGGGACTGTCGTACAAGCTGGAGAACTCGGGCTGGGACCCGCTCTTCATCGAGCTGGACAAAGGCAGCAGCAGCGCTTACGACGCCGGGATCTCCGCTGTCTCGATCACGGATGACCGCAAGCAGACATATGACTTCTCCATTCCGTATTACGAATCGCGCAACATGATTTTGACCCGGGAAGACAGCACGATTCAGAGCGCTCTGGACCTGAAGGACAAGAAGGTCGCGGTTCAAGGGGCGACGACGGCAGACGATCTGATGAAGAGCATCATGGGCGAGACCAATACGAACCTGAAGCGCTTCGACAGCAATACGCTGGCGCTGATGGAGCTGCAGAACAAAGGCGTTGACGCGGTCGTTGCCGATAACGCCATCGTACTGGAATACGTGAAGAACAATCCGGACCAGAAGTTCAAGACGATCGAAGATAAGACCAATTTCGCTCCGGAATATTACGGCATCATTTTCCCGAAGGGCAGCGACCTGAAGGCGAAGCTGGATCCGGCGATTGAGAAGGTGCGGTCCAGCGATACGTACAAAGAGATCTACAAGAAGTGGCTGGGTACAGAGCCGGACACGACGACCCTCTTGCAACAGAAGTAATTCCGGCTCTAGCGTCGTGCGAAGCAAGGACAAGACGTCACACGCATAGGGTGCGGAGGAGAAGGTGCTATGGGATTTAGATTCGACATCATCTGGGATTATGCGCCTTTGATCTTGAGAGGGACGGGAATAACGGTCGGCATCTCGCTGGCTTCGATCGTGCTGGGAGCGATTCTCGGGCTAGGGATCGGATTCGGGAAAATGTCGCGTTATGCGCTCATCTCATGGCCGGTCAGCGCATACATCAACTTTTTCCGGGGAACGCCGCTGCTCGTCCAAATCATGATCGTGCATTTCGGCCTCATACCCGCCATTCTGGGACAGTCCAACGCGATCGTCGCAGCGGTCGTCGCGCTGTCGCTCAATTCGGCGGCTTACACGGCGGAGATCTACCGGGCCGGCATCCAATCGATTGACGCGGGCCAGCGCGAAGCCGCGCAGTCGCTTGGGATGAGACCTTGGCAAGTGATGCGTCACGTCATCCTGCCGCAGGCGGTCAAGCGGATGATCCCGGCATTCGGCAACGAGTTCATCGTGCTCGTGAAGGACTCTTCCTTGGTCGCTTATATCGCGGTTCCCGAGATCATGTACTGGAGCAACGCCATCAAAGGCCAGTATTACAAGGTTTGGGAGCCTTATCTGACGGCTGCCGCGATCTACTTCGTTCTGACGTATTCGCTCAGCAAGCTGCTGCAGTACGTGGAGAGGAGGATGAAGTAAGTGGCGGAACCGATCATTAAAGTAAGAGGCCTCTCGAAGTCGTTCGGCTCGAACGTCGTGCTCGGCGGCATCGATCTGGATGTGGCCCGGCAGGAAGTGGTCGTCGTCATCGGCCCTTCCGGCTCTGGCAAGTCCACCTTGCTTCGCTGCCTGAACCTGCTGGAGCACCCTGACGGCGGGGATATCGAGATCGAAGGACAATCGCTCTTGGAGAGCAAGTCCAAGCTGTACGAGATTCGCACGGAAGTCGGGATGGTGTTCCAACGGTTCAACTTGTTCCCGCACATGTCGGTGCTGGACAACATTACATTGGCCCCCATCCGCGTGCGCAAGCGGCCGAAGGACAAGGCGGAGAGCATCGCGAGGGAGCTGCTGCGCAAGGTCGGCCTGGAGGAGAAGGCGGATGCCCGCCCCGATTCGCTGTCCGGCGGCCAGGCGCAGCGCGTGGCGATTGCCCGGGCGCTTGCGATGGAGCCAAAGATCATGCTATTCGACGAGCCGACGTCTGCGCTTGACCCCGAGATGGTGGGGGAAGTGCTGGCGGTCATGAAGGAGCTCGCGGCAGAGGGGATGACGATGGTGATCGTCACCCACGAGATGGGCTTCGCCCGCGAAGTCGGCGACCGCGTGCTGTTCATGGAACAAGGCGGCATCGTGGAAGAAGGCGCTCCGCAGGAGCTGTTCGAGTCTCCGAAGCAGGAGCGGACGAGGCTGTTCCTGTCCAAGGTGAGGTAGAACTGCGCAACGCAAGGCAAGGCTAGAAACCATCCTTTGATCGCGTACCCGTCTTCGGGGTAGAATAAGAGATAGAGAGACTACCCCAGAGTCGAAGGAGCTAACGATGGCTAGACAACCGAAGCATACGGCAATCCTGTCGCTTGGCGTGATGGCGGCAGGATTTGCTTTGACTTTTCCTATTGCGGACTTCGTCGCGGGCAAGCTGCTGCATGGCGGGTTCGAGGCGGGGCTCGTCGGCGGCTTGGCCGACTGGTTCGCCGTGACGGCGCTGTTCCGCCGGCCGCTCGGCCTGCCGATTCCGCACACCGCGCTGCTGCCGCGCAACCGCGACAAGGTCGTTCGTTCGCTCGTGAACGTGATGGAGAACGAATTCCTGACCAAGGACAGCATTAAGTCCAAGGTGAACGGCTATTTGACGCCGGAGCGGATGCTCGGGCTGGCGGAGCGGCATCTGGACGACGGCGTGCGAGCGGCGGTTCAAATAAGCGACTACGCGCTGCGGCAGCTGCCTCTGGAGCGCATCGTGCCTGTGCTGGCGCGGGAGCTGCGCGGCCTGCTTGGCAGGCTGGATACGGCGGCGCTGCTGCGGCTTGCGAGCGAGGCGACGATCTCCCGCGGCTTGGACGAGAAGGCGCTGCTGTTCCTGCTCGCGAAGGCGGAGGGGTTCGCCGCCAGCGATTCCGTGCGGCGGCAGCTCGGCGCGATGGCTGCGCAATCGCTCGCCAATGTTCAGGCGAAGGGCTTCATGGGCTTCGCCGTCGGCGCGTTCGCCGGCTTCATGAGCGAGGAGAAGCTGGGCGACATGCTGCAGAACGCGCTTCTGTCCAACCTGCGGAGCATGCAGGCCTATCCGGACCATCCGCTGCGGCAGCTCATTCTCGCCGAGCTGCGCCGGGCGATCGAAGGACTGCCGGCGAACGAGACGGCGCTTCGCGAGCTGAACGCGGCGAAGGAGCAGCTGCCGGATCGGCTCAATCTGGAGGTGCATCTGCTCAGATGGGGCGAGGAGCTGCGCAGCCGAACGCTGGCGTACATTGAGGATGGCCGGTTCGCAGACAAGGTCGTCCGTCCGGCGCTCGCCTCGCTGGTTGAGCGGTACAAGAACGGTCCCGATTCGCTCGTTCCCGCGCTGGCATGGCTGCAGGAGCGAATCGCGGGTATCGTGGACGAGAATCATTCCCGGATCGGGCAGCTGGTGCGCGAGAATCTGGACAAGCTGGACAATGCGACGCTGATCAAGATGATCGAGGAGAAGGTCGGCGGCGACCTGCAGTGGATTCGCGTCAACGGCGCCGTCTGCGGCTTCCTGATCGGCCTCGTGCTCGAAGGGATCAACCTGGTGTCTTGATCTGCGCAGCCTCATGCCGGCGATGCAGGTCATGAGGCTAGAAAGATGGTGATTGTTAGAACATGATTATGAACGAACAGATTAGAGCATCGGAAGTGCGTTTGACCGGCTTGGACGGGGAGGATCTGGGCGTCGTCTCCCGCGCGGAAGCGTTGGAGCTGGCGCGCATGCACAAGGTGGATCTGGTGTGCACCTCGCTGCTCAGCAGTCCGCCGCCGTGCCGGCTTATCGCCCGCGGCGCGGCGAAGGAGCGCGAGAGCCGGCAGCGCAAGGAAGAGCGGGTGCAGGAGCACGGTCCGAGAACAAAAGAAATTCGCCTCACCCCGCGGATCGAGGATCACGATTACGAGACGAAGCTTCGCCAGGCAGAGAAGCTGCTGCAAGGCGGCCATGCCGTTCAGCTTGTCGTCAAGCTGGCCGGCTCCAAGGAAGGCGCGTCAGCCAAGGAACTGCTGGAGCGGCTAAGCAAGGAGCTGTCGACCTTCGGTCGGAAGGAGACGGGTATTCAAGTCAGCGGCAAGCAAGCGGCGGTTCGACTGCTGCCCATTGTGTGATATTAACGTTAGATATTATTACAATTACAGTAAACTTAATTGACTCATTGGCTGACTCGCGTTATGATGAATATACGCTTAATTTCCAACCGTTCCGTTGGAAAGCGGGGGAACCAATCTTTGGGGCGAATCGAACGGCGTTGATGCCGTCCGTAGGGTACCATCTACCCGAGTCCGTCAGCTAACCTCGTCAGCAGAAGGTGGGTCAGCGCTTTTTTAATTTATTCGATGCGAAGCCGGGACCCTGACAAGGGGTCCTTTTGTTATCTTATCACGCTGCGCTCCTTCTGCTTGACGGTAACTGTCCCTGCCCGGCAGCCGGCCGGAGCGAATCACAACGAGCATATGTGAGGAGGATGACACATGATCAAGGCGCTTATCTTCGACTTTGATGGCACAATTATTGACACGGAGACAGCCTGGTATGCCGCGTTTCGGGAAGCTTATCAACAATATGAGGTTGAACTGACGCTGGAGATGTATTCGCGTTGCATCGGCACGAGCCTGCATGTCTTTAACCCTTATGAATACCTCATGACGGATCTCGGACTTCCGATTGACAAGGAGTCCTTCGCGTCGGCTGTACGCGTCCGGCATGCCGAGCTGATGAGCCGGGAGCAGGTTCGACCCGGCGTCGCCGATTACCTGGAGCAGGCGCGGGAGCGCGGCCTGAAGATCGGGCTGGCGACGAGCTCGAAGCGGGATTGGATCGACGAGCACATGGAGCGGCTGGGCATCGGACACTACTTCGAGTGCATCTCGACGGCTGACGATGTAGCGCGCGTGAAGCCGGATCCGGAGTTGTATCTCCGGACGCTGGCAGGGCTCGGCGTGGAAGCGCATGAAGCGGTGGCGCTGGAGGATTCGCCCAATGGGGCGAAGGCGGCGGTAGCTGCGGGAATTCCGTGCGTGTTGGCGCCGAACGAGATTACCTGGACGCTGGCATTTCCGTCCGAAGGGATCTTGTGCCGCGTGAATCGGCTAAGCGAGCTGGCGTTCGAGACGTTGGTGACCGAGGCCTCCGGCGTCTGACCGGAGCCTGATCGGTTCGGAGCGTAAGCCTCCTTAGATGGCGAACGCTTCATGGGCTAAATTTTTAGAATAATCAATTATTAATGTCGTTTAGGGGTGAGAACGAGCTCCATCAGGAGAGGAGAGATTCGCCATGCTGGGAGCCAATGAGAGAAGAGTGGCCGTTCATTTCGGCGCGGGTAATATCGGGAGGGGCTTCATCGGACAGATGCTGTCCCGCTCCGGCTTCGAAGTCGTCTTCGTGGCCCGTAATGAGGAGCAGGTCGCGCTGCTGAAGCAGCAGAGGCAATACACGGTAACGCTGGCAAGCGAGCGGGAGGAGGAAGAGATCGTTCGCAATGTGACGGCGGTCCATATTCGGAACGCGGCGGCGGTGAAGGAGAGCATCGCCGAGGCTGACGTCGTCACGACGGCTGTGGGGGAATCAGCGCTTCCCCACATTGCGAGACCGCTGGCGGAAGGCATCGAATTCCGCTTGGCGAACCACGAGCGGCCGCTGCGGATTATCGCCTGCGAGAATGCGGTGAAGGGCAGCTCCAAGCTGCGCAAGTGGGTGTATTCCCATCTGACGGAAGCGGCCAAGGAGAAAGCCGAACGCTGCGTCGTCTTTCCGAATGCGATCGTTGACCGGATCGTGCCGCCGCAGATCGGAGATGACACGCTTGGGGTGAAGGTGGAGCCGTTCAGCGAATGGCTGGTGGAGCACGATCACGGTGCGGGACGCGAGCCGCTCAGTATCGCCGGCGTTCAGTACGTGCGCGCGTTGGAGCCCTATGCGGAGCGGAAGCTGTACACTGTCAACGCCGGACATTGCTGCGCTGCGTATCTTGGTTACTTGGCCGGGTATCGGACCATTCCGGAGGCGATGCGGGACGAACGGATCCGGCGCGCCGTGGAAGGCGTTATGCGCGAGACCGGCAGGCTGCTCGTTCACCGGTACAATTGGAACGAAGAGGAACATCTGCGCTATATTCGCAAATCTCTTCAACGCTTCGCCAATCCCCGCATCAACGATAAAGTGACGCGTGTCGCCCGCTCGCCGCTGCGGAAGCTGGCTGCCTCGGACCGTCTCGTCCGTCCGGCGGTGCAAGCGTCTGCGCTCGGCATGGAGATTCCTCATCTGGTCTCGCTGATCTCCGCTGCGCTGTTATTCGACTTCGATCAAGATCCGGAGGCGGTTAGGCTTCAGTCGCTTATTCGGGATCGGGGCGTGCGGGACGTCATTCGCAACCATATGGGCATTCACGAGCATCATCCGCTGCATTACCGGCTCACTGCGCATTTCGAGAAGCTGCGGGAAGGAAGACGGGAGCGCTAAGCGGGGAGAAGATCGCTGCGATGCATGTCCCCGTCATATGACTAAAGCCTTAGCCTGTATTATACTGGGCTGAGGCTTGTTTTTGAGTATTGAGAACGGAGTCGGGGGAGGATGGCGGAGCGTGATGAAGGCGGAATTGTTCCTTAATGACGAGGCGACTGTTGGGAAAATAAGGGGGGCTTCGCTGCGGATGGAGCAGCGAGGCGAGATCGAGGATTGGCTGCTGGAGCTGACCTATGACGCCAAGCTGTTTAAGCTGTTCGTGCCGCGCGAGCTTGGCGGGCTGGCTGCCGGGCTGCCGGAGGCGCTGCGCGTGTTCGAGCGCGCGTCCTGGGCTGACGGCGCCTATGGCTGGCTCGTGACAATCGGCGCGGGCGGCGGCTTCTTCAGCGCTGCCCTGCCGGAGCTGGAGGCGGCGCAATTGTTCTCGCCGCGCGAGGCTGTACTGGCGGGCAGCGGCATGCCGACCGGAACGGCGAAGCCGGTCGCCGGCGGGTTCGTGGTGAATGGCCGCTGGAAGTTCTGCAGCGGCTCGACGTTCGCCAGCTTCTTCACGGCGAACTGCTGGATTGAGCGGGATGGCGCGAACGGCACGGGCGACGAACCGGCGGATGCAGGTCATCCGGCGGTTGAGGGCGATGGGGCTGAGCGCGGGGAGCAGTACGAACGCAGCGCAGCATCGGGCCGAGAGCTTCGCTCGTTCGCTTTCTTGCCGGAGCAGGTGGAGATCGTCCGCGACTGGAACCCGCTTGGCATGCGGGCGACGGCCAGCCATTCGATCATCGTGCGGGATGCTATCGTGCCGGAGAAGTTGACGTTCGACCTCGCTGCGGAGCCTAGGCTTGGGCATCCAATCTACCGGATGCCATTCCTCGTGTTCGCGCAGGCGTCGTTCGCGGCCGTCGCGATTGGGGTGGCGCGCCACTACTTGGAGGAGGCGCGGGCATTCGCGGAGCTGAAGGCGCCGGAGTGGCGCGCCGGAAGCCCGCGCCGGCTCGAAGCGCTGCTAGTCGCGATCGAGGCGGCGGAAGCGAGGCTAGGCGAAGCGGCTGAACGGTTCTATGCGGAAGCGGCGTCCGCTTGGGCCGCGTTCGCGGCGGGCTGTTGCGCAGCGGCGGGCGCGGATTGCGACGCGGCGGAGGCAGGGCGGCAGGCGAATTGCGACGCGGCGGAGGCGCAGCTACAGGCGGAGGCGCAGCTACAGGCGGACTGCGGCACGGCGGTGGCGAGGCGGCAGGCGAATTGCGACGCGGCGGTGGCGCGGCTACAGGCGGATGAGTGCTGGGCTGCAGCTGCGCGTGCAAGCGTGGATGCGGCCGAAGCCGCTCGAATTGGCGCGCAGGCAGTGTTCCCGCTGCTAGGCATGACGGCGCTGTTGAGCGATCATCCGCTAAGCCGGACATGGCGTGACCTGCATACGGTGACGCAGCACTCCGTTCTGTTGTCGCTGTAGCTTCTTAAACGAATCAACGAGAGACCGGTTTGACCGGAGCCCGATGGGATTTCCTCTAGCTCCCGGCACAAGCCGGTTTTTTTAGTTTGTTTTGCGCGTTCTCATCCGTGAAGAAGTCGAACAGATCGCCTACATCCATGCGAATGCGATGATTCGGACAGAAGAAGTCGATTGGATCGACTACATTGGCTAGAATATGGTGTTTCGGGCGGAAGAAGTCGATTAGATCGACTACATGTGCGCCAACCGCC
>NZ_JACJVN010000057.1:120203-168724 GCF_014212015.1 Cohnella lubricantis
CCGCCGAAATGCCGCCAAAGAGAGTAACCAGATGGCCTACATGTGCGCCAAACGCCGAAATGCCGCCAACCAGATTACCCGCATGTGCGCCAGCCGCACACGTATCGCCCGCCTGCCTCAGATCATGAGCAGCTCGCGAATGTCTTCCTCCGTCATCGCGGACAGCGACTCCTCGCCCGGCTTGATCACCTCGGCGATCAAGTCCTGCTTGCGCTTCTGCAGCTCCACCATCTTCTCCTCGATCGTGCCCTGCGTCACCAGCCGGATCACCTGCACGACCTTCTTCTGCCCGATGCGGTGGGCGCGGTCGGCCGCTTGCTGCTCGACGGCGGGATTCCACCACAGGTCGTACAGGATGACCGTGTCGGCGCCCGTCAGGTTCAAGCCCGTTCCGCCCGCGCGCAGCGAGATGAGGAAGATGTCCTGCTCGCCCTCATTGTACCGCCGGCACAGCTCGACCCGCTCTTGGGCAGGCGTCTGGCCGTCGAGATAGAAGCAGGATTGGCCGCGAAGCGCCAATTCCTCGCGGATCAGCCCCAGCATCGACGTGAATTGGGAGAAGATTAGCATCCGCTTCCCGCCGCCGAGCGCTTCGTCCACGATCTCGAGCAGCTGCTCGAGCTTGCCCGAATCTCCTTCGTAATTCTCGACGAAGAGGGCGGGATGGCAGCATAGCTGGCGCAGCCGGGTGAGGCCGGCCAATATTCTCATCCGGCTCTTCTGGAAGCCTTCCGTCTTCAAACTCTGCACAGTCTCCGCCTGCAGCCGGGACAAGTACGCGACGTACAGCTTCTTCTGTTCGTCGGTCAGCTCGGACAGCTGGAGCGTCTCGATCTTGTCCGGCAGCTCCTTCAGCACGTCGGTCTTCATCCGGCGAAGAATGAACGGGCGCACGCGCTTCGCGATGCCTTCCCTGGACAGCTCGGCGAACGCGCGCCGGCTGCCGAACAGCTCGGGGAAGACGGCGTCGAACAGCGACCACAGCTCATCCAGCGAATTCTCGATCGGCGTGCCCGTCAACGCGAACCGGTAGCCGGCCCGCAGCAGCTTCACGGCATGCGCCGTCTGTGTCGCGTGATTCTTGATCGCCTGCGCTTCATCCAGGAACAGCGCGTAGAACTGCTGCTTCGCGTACAGCTCCATATCGCGGCGCAGCAGAGGATACGAGGTGACGAGCACGTCGACGTCCCCCAGATCCTCGAGCAGGCTGCTTCGCTCCTGCTTCAAGCCAGCCGCGACGGTGACCCGCAAGTCCGGCGCGAACTTCGCGATCTCGCTCTTCCAGTTGTAGAGCAGCGAAGCTGGCGAGACGATCAGAACGGGAAGCCCGGAGGAGCGAATCTCCTCCTGAGCCGATTCGATGAAGGCGATGCTCTGCAGCGTCTTGCCAAGTCCCATATCGTCCGCGAGGATGCCGCCGAAATGGTAATGCGCGAGCGTCTTCATCCACTGATAGCCGAACTTCTGATATTCCCGAAGCACGCCGCTCAGTGTATCCGGCACGGGGAAGTCGAGATTATCCGGGTTGCGCATATTCTCCAGCAGCTGTCTCAGCGATCGGCTGAACCGGACGCTCTGACCGTGCGGAGCGGCGTTCATGAGCGACAGTCCGCGTACGGCGGAGAGGCCGAACTTCGAGCCCTTGATCTCGTTGCCCGCCACGTCCATCTCGTCCATCAGCCGGGCAATCTCCTGGAAGCTCTCATCCTCGAGCGACAAGAACGAGCCGCTGGATAACCGGTAATACGACTTCTTCTCGACGAGCGTGCGGAGAATATCGCGAATCTCCTCTTCGTCGATGCCCTCCATATCGAAGCTGACCTCCAGCCACTGCGTATGAGCATCGACGTCGATCGTCAGCTTGGGTTGAGCGAGAGGCTGCAGAAGCGCTGTCTTCATGACCTCGGTCGCCGTGACGCGGGTCAGCTTCTCGAGCTGCGGAAGCAGCCGGAATTGGAAGCGGTACAACTCGTCTTCGTCGTCCAGGTACAGCTCGCTGCCATTATATTTGAAGTTCGCCCGCTCGATCAGGCTCATGATCTTGCCTTCCTTCTCCACGTCGCGCAGCAGAATGCGGTCGCCAGCCGCTAGATCCCGGCCGCTGTCGGGGCGCAGCGGATTGATCCGGATATCGCCGTAATTATAGACAAGCCGAGCAAGCAGGCGGCCGTTCAGCCAGTCGAGATCCAGCTTCGCTTCTAGCGGCGGGCTGATGAAGCGGTCCGAGACGGATGCCGCGATCGTTACCTCGCCGATTCGGCGGAGCCCCGGAATGACGCGGTCCATGAACGGCTCTACTTGCGCGGGAGGAATCAGCAGCTGCTTCGCCGGCTTGTAGGCGAACATCCGCTTCAGCTCGTCGATTCGGCGCATCGAGGCTTCGTCCGTGCGATAGAGAACGCAATCGGCGGCGACATAGCCGTAATTATCCAGCACTTGAATGCGCTCCAGCCCGTGAATATCCAGCTGCAGCCCGCCTGCTTCAGCCGGGTTCAGCTCGAATTCGAGCGGGGGCGCATTGTCCTCAATCCATATGCCCTGCTGCTCGCGCATGCCTTGCTCGAACCTGACGTTCGCGGATTGCAGCAGGGGGAGCAGCTCCTCCCACGCGTAAGGGGGGATGATCAAATGACGGTCCTGCTGCAGCGAGTAACCTCCGCCTGCGGTGCGGAAGGCGTCGCGGTAAGCTGACTCGCTATGCGTAATGTCGATCAATCGGCGGATGATCGCTTCATCGTCCGGCTTGAAGATGTGAACCGCGGGATCGTAGGTGAACAGCTTGGCGAATACGAAGGGCAGTTGCTGTTCGACGGCGCCGAGGAACTCCTTAATCCGTTGGACGATGTAGAGCCGCTTGGGGCCGACTCTCATCTCCAGCGCTAGCAGCGGGGAGCGGCTGAAGTCGGAGACGGCCTTGCAGATGAACTCGACATCAAGCGGAACGCGGGAGCCGTGGCCCCCTTCCTCGCCCCCGTATGCGGCGGATGGCGCGTTATCGAATAGAGAGATGATATTCTTGGCGAATTGGATGTCCCGGCTCGAGAAGACAGGCTCGGGCGGACGCGCGGCGGGAGCCGTAGCGGCGGGATTCGGCTTCGGTTCAAGCGGCTGCTGGGCGTTGAAAATATGAATCAATACAGCCGCAATATGCTTGCAATAGTATTGGGAATGGCGGGCGTCGCAGCTGCAGCGGGCATCTTCGACGCCGGAGAGGTCCATGACGATCCGAACGCTGTAGCGAGCGCTGCCCCATACATAGGCGTCGTACCGGCGTTCGGCCTCGTTGAAGTCGGCCTGCATGACGCGTCCCGCTTCTACATATTTCAGTCCCCGATCGTAAGAGACTTGGCCGCACAACAGTTTAATCTGCTGAAGAGATAGCGAACGGCTCATCGGGAGCTTCCTTCCCCGCCCTGTACAAGCGATTTATTTTCTAATATTTCATTATACCACAGCAGGGCAGAGCCAAACGAGGCAAGCCGCCGTGGGCAGGAAGCGAATCGCGCGGGGGGCTGCCGGACCTGGCCGGATGCATGAATTGCCGCGCTGCGTTCCATATTATCAATGCGGTTCCAATTCGTTCCTGCGAGGTCTGTATGCAGAAAATAGTCCAATACGAGCTTGCCGCGGGAATTTTTCTAGTCCAGGTGGGAAGCTCTCCGTTGTTTCTGCTGGCGAAGCCGGCAGGACGCGATGCCTGGATGTCGGTGCTTCTTGCTCTGCTAGCAGGACTGCTGCTGCTTGCGGCCGTTACGTTGCCGATCTATCGCAGGGAACCGGACAGCAGCTTAGCGGAACTGTTGCTCGCATATTTGGGCAAGTGGCTCGGCGGCGCGGTAACGGCAGCATATATGGTCTACTTCGCTTATCAATCGGTCCGCAATGTCCGCGAATTCGGCGATTGGATGCTAATGTACTTGCTGCCGACAACGCCTCTTGGCTTCGTCGCATTGGTGATGATGGCCGTATCTGCCTTTGCGGTTTACAAGGGTCCCGAAGTATTTTTTCGCGTAGCTTTGCTTATCGCTCCCGGCGTCACGCTGATGTATGGGCTGCTGTACGGCCCTATCTTCTTCTCGGATCTGTTCCGCCCGGAAGAATTGCAGCCGGCGCTGGAACACGGCCTGCGTCCGGTCGTGATGGCTGCGCTGCCCACGGTCGTATCCTTCCCCTTCGGGGAGATGGTACTGTTCCTCATGTTCTTGAAATATGGGGGGCGCAGCAGCTTGACGTCTCGAACGACGCTTCTCACCTTCCTATTCGCGGGACTGCTGATCGTGGCCGCGAACGTGCTCTTGATCGGGGTTCTAGGCCCGCTCGCGGACACTAGCGTGATTCCGCTTCTGCAATCGGCCGGTTTATTCAAGATGGTGGAGAGGCTCGATCCGATCGTCCTGCTGCTGCTGTTCGTCGGCGTGTTCATGAAGCAGACTGCCTATTACCTGGCTGCCGTTCTTTGCATGGCCCAGTTGACCGGAGCGAAAGCCCATTACTTCATTGTGCCGGTTGGCGCGCTGATCTACTTGGGGGCGCTTGGCTTCCGCAGTTATATGCAGCAAGTGTCGGTCGGCTTTAAATACAACCTGGTTTATCATTTTCCGATTTTCGAAGTCGCGGTTCCGATCGTGCTGCTTGCGGTCATGCTGCTTCGATCACCGAAAGCTTCGGCGATGGGGGAATAAGATGAGAGGACTCGGAATAAGGCTGCCGTTCTTGAAGCGCCGAGACCATTCCGGCAGGAGGAACGGAGGCGGCGGGAACGGAGGCGGCAGGGGGCCGGGCGGTCCTTCGCTCTCCCGCCAGCTTCAGGCGAACTTGAATGCGATTCGCCGCGAGCTGGGCGATAGCTCGGACCTGACCATCCGACTGATTCGCGACGATTCGGGCCGTGTCCTGGCCGCTGTCGTCTATATCGACGGCATCGTCATTTTCGATACGATCAACCAGATGCTTCTGAGCCCGATCATGGAGCGGGTTCACGAGCTGTCATCCGGCCGCTCCTCCTTGTCCGCCGCCGATATGCGAGCCCTGCTTGAAGCAGGCACGATCCAGCTCGGACGCGTGCGGGAGACTTATGATCTCAGCCATCTGATCGAAGAACTGTTGACGGGATCTACGATTATTCTGTCGGATGGCAGCTCTGTCGCGTTCGCCGCGGCGACGCGCGGAGGCGAGAAGCGTTCCGTCGACGAGCCGAGCTCGCAGACGGTAGCCCGCGGACCGAAGGAAGGCTTCACGGAAGACGTTCAGACGAACATCTCGCTTATTCGCAGACGGATCAAATCCCCGCTGATCCGGGTGGAGAACCGCCTTCTCGGCAAGCATACGAAGACCGTGACCAGCGTCGTCTATATGAAGGGCATAGCGCGGGAAGAAGTGGTGGAGGAGATTCGGCGCCGGCTCTCGAGAATCGAAGTGGACAGTATTCTGGAGAGCGGCTACGTAGAGGAGTTCATTCAAGACGAGGTTTGGACGCCCTTCCCTACGATACAGAATTCGGAGAGGCCGGACGCCATCGCCGCCGGCATTCTGGAAGGGCAGGTAGCGATTGTCGTCGATGGGTCGCCGTTCGTGCTGCTGGCTCCCGTGACGTTCGTCAAGTTCTTCCAATCCAGCGAGGATTATTACCAGCGCTTCGATATCGCGACGTTTCTGCGGGTCATCCGCATGGTCTCCTTCTTCATCTCCATGCTGCTTCCTTCGCTCTATATCGCCATTACGACCTTCCACCAAGAGATGCTGCCTACGCCGCTGCTGATCAGCTTGGCTGCGCAGCGGGAAGGGGTGCCGTTCCCGGCTCTGATCGAAGCGATGCTAATGGAGGTGACGTTCGAAGTGCTGCGCGAGGCCGGTGTTCGCATGCCAAGAATCATCGGCCCTGCGATCTCCATTGTCGGAGCGCTGGTGCTCGGCCAAGCGGCGGTTCAAGCCGGCCTGGTCTCAGCCGCGATGATCATCGTCGTCTCGTTCACGGCTATCGCCAACTTCGTGATTCCGGCGCTTAATATGGCCATTGCGGCAAGGCTGATCCGCTTCGCCATGATGCTGCTGGCCGCCACGCTCGGCCTGTTCGGCATTATGTCCGGCGTGATGATTCTGCTCATTCATCTCGTCAGCCTGAAGTCGTTCGGCGTGCCGTACATGACTCCGTTAGCTCCGCTTAAGATATCCAATCTGAAGGATGTCCTGGTTCGGGCGCCATGGTGGCTGATGAAGACCCGTCCGAGCGTCATCTCGACTGAAGATCGCGTCCGACAGGCGCCGGGGCTGAAGCCGGGGCCTCCCAAGGATAGAGGGGAGCGTGGATCATGAGGAGCGGTCTGACCGTTGCCGAATGCATGGCTGCGATCATCATGATTATCATGCCGACGGCTTATCTGATCGTGCCGACCGCCGTTCTTGACTTTGCCGCCCAGGATGCGTGGATTAGCACGATTGCGGCGACCGCGATTGGAGGCGGCATCGCCGCTTGGCTGGGTTGGTTCGCGGGAAGGAACGGGGACGGGGAATCATTCCTGAATTGGCTGAGCGGCAGGTCGGGAAGAGCGATCGCCTTCGCGGGAGGGCTGCTGCTGGCCTTCCACTTCTTCTCTCATGCTTCTCGGGCACTCAATGAGTACATCAGCTTTCTCAAAGTCAACGTACTGCCTACCACGCCGAATGCCGTGCTGATCGCCGTGACTGTCCTGCTGGCGATGTACGCGGTCGGCCAGGGGATTGTGACCATTGCCCGCATCTGCTTCCTGATGATGATCGCCACGGTCGGCATTTATACGGCGACCATTGTTCTGTTGTATTCGAGAATGCACTTTAGCTACCTGCAGCCGATCGGAGAGAAGTCCATTGGCCATATCGCGGCGGGAGCGTTTACGCCCGTCTGCTGGATGTCCGAGGCGGCCATTATTCTTCTGATAGCTCCGTTCATGGCGAAGCCTCGGCAGGCACCCCGAGCGGTCATATGGGGTGTGCTGCTGGTTGGCTTCATGATGATGTTCATCGTGCTTGAAGCGCTGATGCTGTTCGGGCCGAACGTCGTCAAGTTCCTGCAGTATCCTTCCTTCGAGCTCATCTCAGTTATCCAGTTCGGCGGTTTCCTGGAGCGGATAGACATGTACTTCATTATGTTCTGGATGGTGACGGTGTTCTTGAAAATATCGCTGTTGCTGTTCGGAGCGGTCCATTGCCTGGAGCAGACGTTCCGCGTTCGCGGCGGGAGACAGCTGATCCTCTGGGCGATCGGCTTGCTGCTGACCTTGGATGCGTCCTTCTCCTGGCCCGAGAACTTCGAGATGGAGATCGAAGCCTTCGCTAAGAACGTCTCGCTGATCATCTTTAACATACTGGTTCCGTTCGTTCTATGGCTGGCGTCTTATCTGAAGCTTGGACGAGGAAGCAAGAAGGCGGAGGAGGGAAGAACATGAAGCTCGTCAAACCGGCTGCGGCGCTGCTGTCGATCGTTCTGCTGGCGGGCTGCTGGGATCGGCTGGAGCTGAACGAGCTGTCCATTACGGCGGCAACCGCCGTGGATTGGGACGAGAAGCAGCAATGGGTCGTGTCCTATCAAGTTGTCATTCCTTCCGCGATCTCCGGAGCGATGGGCAACATGAAGGGCGGCGCTTCCCAGTCGCCGATCATCGTCTATTCCACTCACGGCCCGACGATCCGAGGCGCGATCCAGCAAAGCACGTTCGAGAGCCCCCGCAAGCTGTTCTTCTCACACAATCGGGTCGTAGTGGTCAGCGCGGAAGCGGCGCGCCGCGGCCTGGAGCCGCTGATCGACTCTTATCTGCGCAACTCGGAGTCGCGGGAGACGGTTGACGTGCTGGTCACCGAGGAGAGCGCGCGATCCATCCTTCGCCAACTGATGCAGATCCAGACCATTCCCGGCGAAGGAATCTATGAGACGCTTCGCACGGAGAATCGGCTGTTCTCTGCGCTGCCTTCGGTCAATATGTATGAGCTTGCGCTGCAGCTGTTGGGGTCTTCCCACAACGCGGTTATACCCGAGATTCTCATCTCCGGAACGCCCGAGGTGACGAATAACCAGATGATGGGCAACACCAGCTTGCCTTCGAAGCTTCGGCTGGGCCGTCTTGCGGTGCTGAAGGAAGGGAAGCTGGCCGGGTGGCTGTCGCAGGACGAGGCGCTGGGAGTCGCCTTTCTGCGCAATAAGGTGGAACGTACGAACATCTCCGCCCCTTGCAAGGCAACGGAACCGACGCTGGAGACGTCGGTGCGGGTCGAACGCGCGGATACGAAGATCACACCTGTCCGCCGGGGAGACGAACTAACCTTGCAAGCGAGAATTGTAGCGAACGGTACACTGCTGGAGACGAACTGCAGCTTGGACTTGGAAGAGTCTGAAGCGCTGCGCCAGCTGGAGAGCCAGGTCAGGCAGCGGATCATTGAAGTGGTTCGTTCCGGGTACAGCGCAACCCAGCAATTACAAGCCGATGTCATCGGGCTGGCGGACAGAGTTCATCGCAAGTACCCGAAGCTGTGGCATGAGGTCGAACCGGATTGGGCCGCGCGATATGCTCAAATTCCATTGAATCTTCAAGTGGAGTTTACGCTCAAGAGGGTAGGGCTCAGCACCAAATCCTTTAAGAAGCAGTTCGGGCAGGAGGAGGATTAGCCGACGGATGAGAACCGTTCTTATGTTGGTGATCTATGCAGCCTTCGCCTATTTGGGCTGCCGGAAGCTCGACTCAGGCCGGCGCTGGAGGGAGATGTCGCTATTCGCAGGGCTGATCGCATACGGCGCCGGCATTCATCTGGCGTTCATGCGTTCCTGGCCGGTGCCGACGCCGACGCGGCTGGCCGAATCGGCGCTGCTCCCGGCGGGGAGACGGGTTTACTCGTTCTTGCAAAGCTTACTTTAGGGAGACGAGATGGACGAGCTGGGGCGATGCGGCGATCTTAATGACGGCGCGATCTTTGTCGTATTCCAGCCTGCCGGAGCCGGCTTCGGTGTGCGGATCTGAACCCAGCACATAGAAGAGGTCGTCGGCGAGCGTGCGAATGCAGACGTCCCGCTCGGCAGGCGTCAGCTCGCCCCATTCCTCTGAGCTCATCTCGAAAGTCTCGTAACAATCCGGGATATCTTCAAGCGCCTTGCACATCTCGTCTAGAATCTCGTCGTATGGTCTCATGTATCGGATCGCCATTCGGACACATCCTTTCAACTGCTCATTATACCTTATTAGCCGGATTTTAAGACGTGACGGCGGCCAAGTCAAATGTTACCCGGGCTTTTTTATCCCCCCCAAATCGGCTATGATAGGGTGAGGCATTCTACCAAGAGATGAATGACCGTACTTCAGGAGTTGATCGCGATGGCAATTGGACAGCGTTTGAGGGACTTCGTCTCCAAGCCGTTTGTCTTTTTCTCTGTACTTATGATTCTCAAAATCTATCTCGCCAAGTTCGCTGTATTTAACGAGGCTGAGACATGGCTTGCGCTGGCGACCGGCATTCCTTCCGTATGGCTCGTCTTCTCTCTGATCGAGCTGCTATTGCCGAAGAAGAAGCTTGGCGCTTATCTGGTCGCGAATCTCGTGATGACCAGCATCTACTTCGCCGTGATTATGTATTACAAATATTTCGGCGTTATCGTGACGTACACGGCGTTATCGCAAGTGAATCAGGTGACGGAAGTCAAGGGAAGCGTGTTCTCCCTATTGCATCCCTATTTTCTGCTGATCTATGTCGACGTTGTCATTCTGTTCTTCATTCTGATCTTCAGCAAGCGGGCAAGGGCCTGGGGGCGAAGCCTCCGAATCCGTGAACGGACGCCGCTGTTCAGCGGCCTGGCCGTGCTATCGCTCGCCGCTTGCGTATTCAGCGTCATGCCGAACAAGGGGAGCATGAACGAGATTCTGCAGGCGCAGAACATGGGCATCCTCAACTATGAGGTCTACGTCGCCTTCGCATCCTCCAAAGACGCTCCGGTAGATGTGTCGAACATCACGCAAGCGGAGATCGACAAGCTGAAGGGCGAGCCTGCGCAGACAGAGACGCCGGCCTATTGGGGTTCAGCCCAAGGCAAGAATGTCATCATCATTCAGATGGAGGCTTTCCAGAACTTCCTGCTGGGGCTGAATATCGACGGAACCGAGATTACGCCTAACCTGAACAAGCTGATGAAGGGCAGCCTGTACTTCCCCCGCTTCTTCCAGCAAGTCGGACAGGGCAATACGGCGGACGCCGAATTCGTCGTTAACACGTCGTTCTATGTGCCGCGCGACGGCGCAGCCTCGCAGGAATACGCAGACAAGGAGCTGCCAAGCGCGCCGCGGACGTTCGCCGCCAACGGCTACGACACGGCCACGTTCCATACGAACAGCGTGGAATTCTGGAACCGCAAGGCGATGTACCCGGCGCTCGGCTGGGATAAGTATTACGACAAGGAGTTCTTCGGAGACGAAGACACCGTCATGTTCGCCGCTTCCGACGAAGTGCTCTACGCGAAGACAGCGGACAAGCTGGCCGAGATGCAGAGCTCCGGCAAGCCATTCTACACGCAGATCATCTCAATGTCCGGCCATCATCCGTTCAACATTCCGGGACGCAAATACAAGATGGATCTGCCTGATCGCTATGAGGGTACGCTGGTCGGCGACTATATCCGAGCGCAGAATTATTCGGACTGGGCGCTCGGCCAATTCATAGACAAGCTGAAGGCGAACGGCGTCTGGGACAACAGCCTGGTCGTCATCTACGGGGATCATCAAGGGCTGCCGATCTACTCGCTCACCTCGGCCGAGAAGAAGCTGATGAAGGACGACATCTACCACCGCGATTACACCGTTCAGGATATGATGAACATTCCGCTGATCCTGAAGCTCCCCGGCGATCAGCAGGAAGCGCAGGTGATCAATCAGGTCGGAGGTCAATCGGATATCTTCCCGACGATCGCGAACTTGGCCGGGATCTCGCTGGCGGACCATATCCACTTCGGCGAAGATCTGCTGAATACGACGCACAACGTGCTGCCGCAGCGCTACTACTTGCCAACGGGCTCGTTCATCAACGATACGAGCGTCTTCGTCCCCGGCAAGAGCTTCAAGGACGGCACGGCGACGCCAATCGGCGGAGGCGAAGGCAAGGGAGAAGCGACCCAGGAGGAATACGACGAGGCGCTGCAATTGCTCAGCATGTCGGATGCTTATGTCCGCTCGCTGCCTGACCGCAAGGAATAGAGAAGATAGCAATAAAAAGCGACAGTCTAGGACGAGGATCCCCGTCCTGGCTGTCGCTTTTGCTTTTCACCCTAGCCCTTCGTTAAATACCGGCGTAGAGCTTGCGATAATACTGCTTGATCTCTTCCTTCGAGAAGCCGAGGGTGTCGCGCATGTGCAGATAACCGGCCGGGTTCAGCGAGCAGAGAATAACATGGGCTTTGATCTGCGGGTCAACCTCGCCGGAATTGGACGGAACCTCCTGAAGAAGCTGGGTTAAGATACGCTTCAGATTAATATAGATGGGCGAACGGAAGAATGCTGTTTTATCCTCGGCGGACATATGGACGCTATGGAGCGGGATGAGCAGTTGAAGCTTGTCGTCGATGAAGTCGACCAGCAGATCCAGCGCGCCGCCCAGCCGCTCGGAGGGGGACAATGTGTCCGATGTAGAGCTCGCATACCGCTCGGCGGCGCTGATCGCTTCGGCTCCCGCATCCTCGATCAGGTCGCAGCACAAGTCGCCTTTATGCGCATAACGCCTATACAAGGTGCCTTGCCCGATACCGGCAGTCTTCGCAATCTGGTGCATGCTGACGTCTTCAACGCCGTGTTCTTCGAACAAGGACTTGGCTGTCTGCAGAATAAGCCGGCGGTTGTCGGCGGCATCGCTGCGTTCTCGGCGTGTCGGCATTATTCTCACTCCCGGTCTGGCAAATTTAACAAAGGAACTCATTGACATCCGGACAATTGTCCGCTAACATCGAATTATACCGGACAATTGTCCGGTTAAACAAAGGCTTGCTTCCTGAAAGAGTTCGTGAACCCATTCTACAGCGATCGGGCTGGACGGTCAACGGAGCATGGGGCTAGAGAGACGAACAGGCGGTGCGCCGATTCAAGGAGAGTGGAGAGAAGGCATGTCATCAGAGGCAAAGCAAGACCAAGCGGCGTCGTCTTCGTCCATCGGAGCCATCCTGGCGCCGCTGGTCGCGATCATCGTCGGAATCTTCATGGTTATTCTCGACGGGACAGCTGTTAACGTAGCCATTCCGAAGCTGCAGGAGGAATTCGTCAGCTCGCTGTCGCTGATCCAATGGACGGTTACCGGATACGCGCTGGCGCAGGCGGCTGTCATTCCGCTTGCCGGGTGGCTGTCCGACCGTTTCGGAGCTAAGCGGATCTTCCTCATCTCAATCGCTCTGTTCACGATCGGATCCGGCTTGTGCGCGCTCGCCGATTCGGCGGAGATGCTCATTCTGTTCCGCATCCTGCAGGGGCTGGGCGGCGGCGTCGTGATGCCGATCTCCATGGCGTTCGTCTATCGAATCGCGCCTAAGGATAAGGTCGGCGCCGTTATGGGCATGATGGGCATTCCGATTCTTCTCGCGCCGGCTTTAGGTCCTGTGCTTGCGGGCTGGATGGTCGATTATGTCAGCTGGCACTGGATCTTCCTCATTAATCTGCCGATCGGCATCATCGCCGTCATTCTCGGCATTCGCACGCTTCCGAACATCGAACGGCAGACCGTTGCCGCGCTCGATCTGCTCGGCATTATTCTGGCTCCGCTTGCGTTCGCGGCATTGTCCTACGGCGTCACGCAGGGAGGAACCAGCTGGACTTCTACGGAGACGCTCGTCGGCATCTGCGTTGGCGCCGTTGCTCTGATCTTGTTCATCTTCGTAGAGCTCCGCCGCAAGAACCCGTTGCTGGAGCTGCGTGTCTTCCGCTCAGGCAACTTCACGCGAGGCATCATCGTGCAATGGGTGTCGCAGTTCGCGCTGTTCGGCAGCTTCTTCCTCGTGCCGCTGTTCCTGCAGCAGGCGCATGGCTATTCGGCCTTCGAGACCGGCCTGATCATGCTGCCGCAGGCGATCGCTTCGGGCCTGTTCATGCCGATCGGCGGCAAGCTGTCCGACCGCTTCGGCGCTCGCCCGATGGTACTAAGCGGCATGGTGCTCGTCATTGCCGCAGCCTTGCTCCTCTCGAACATGAACGCAGGCGACGGCATCGTCATGGTTATGCTGCCGCTGGCGCTGCTGGGCGCCGGAATGGGCCTGTTCATGATGCCGCTGAATACGCACTTGATCCAATCGGCGCCTCAGAATCTCGTCGGACGCGTCACGTCGTTGACGAACGCGGCTCAGCAAGTGATGTCCTCGCTGGCGATCGCGACGCTGACGACGGTCTCCGGCAACAAGATGAAGGATTTGCTGACGGATGCGCAGAAGCCGGTTCCGGGCATCGAGGAATGGACTTCCACTTTCAACTATACCTTCTTCATCCTAATGTTTATCGCCATTGCCGGATTGATTCTTGGATTGCTGCTGCGCAAGCCGAAGATTGATCCGAATGCGGAGCCTGCCGCTGAAGCGCATATGGTAGTGGGCTGATTACCGAGAATCAGGCTATAGATATTGGACGACCCCCGCAGCGATAGCTGACGGGGGTCAATTTGGCTTTTAAGCGCAACCGCGCGATTCTCTCCTAGTCACTTGCACGAAGACAACGATAGCCCTACCTCTCCATCGTTCTTGCGGTTCCGAGACCGCTCCAGTGAGAATTCGTGTTTCCTTCCAGCAGCCGATTCATAATCAAGGAATGTGTATGGGAAACGGGAGGATGATTCACCCATTGAGGAAAATATCAGAGGGTCACACTTAACTGATTCATCATTATACTCCCGTTCACCGTTCCTGTCAAATGGCAGTTCTGCGGAACATCACAAATTCGAATGGCAGATGGGAAGAGAAGCCGTCACCTTCGTGCCTTCGCCCGGAACCGAAGAGATGGAGGTGTGGCCGCCGACGCTGCGCGCGCGCTCCTCCATGCTGAACAACCCGACGCCTTGCCGCTGCGGCATCAGGATAAAGCCGACGCCTCGGTCCTCGATGCGCGCATGCACCGAGCCTTCTTCCTCCCATACTTCGACTTCCGCTTCGGTTACTTTGGCGTATTTGCCGATATTCGTCAGCGCTTCTTGAATGATCCGGTACAAGGCCGTCTCGAGCTGGCGGTCATAGCGCTTCGTCAGCTTGCAGGACAGCTGGATCCGGATGCCGTAATGCTGCGAGAACATCTCCGCGTAGCTGCGGAGCGCCGGCGCGACGCCCAGGTCGTCCAACACGGAAGGGCGCAGCTCCCAGGCAAGCCCGCGGACTTCTTCGATCACGGCGGTCATGTCGCGGCGCAGCTGCTCCAGCTCAGGAGGATGAGCGGGCTGCGCGAGCAACCGGTCCATCTGAATCGCGAGCCCGAACAGGCTCTGGCCGATGCCGTCATGCAGCTCGCGGGAGATGCGCTTGCGCTCCTCCTCTTGTATCTGCATAACCCTCGTCATCATCTTCTGCAGCTCTTCTTCCGCGCGTTTGAGCGGCGTTACCTCGTTGCGGATAGCTAAGAACTGATAAGGCCTGCCTTCCTCATCGAGGAAAGGGACGATCGTCGTATACACCCAGTAATAAGTGCCGTCCTTCGCGCGGTTGCGAATCTCGCCGCGCCATACTTGACCGGCTTGAATCGTCTTCCACAAGTTGCGCATGAACGCTTTGTCATGATAGCCGGAGTTGACGATGCGATGATCGCTTCCGAGCAGTTCGCTCCGGTCGTACTTCGAGATCTCGCAGAACTTATCGTTCACATACTGGATGACGCCTTTGCGGTTCGTGACGGCGACGATCGACGACTCGTCGAGCGCGACCTTCAGCTTGATGAGCTCGTTAAGCGTCCACTTGAGATCCTCGCGGAACGAAGGCTGCCGGGGGATGACGCCGTCCAGCTGGGAGAGCAGGTCCTTCGCGTACTGGCCGATGACTTCGGGATAATCGCTGTCCTTCTGCTGCCTATCCGTCAAAGTTCAACAGCCCCTTCTTCACCGCGTACTTCACCAGGTCCGGTCTCGTGCGAAGCCCCAGCTTCTCCATCAGGTGCGCCTTGTGCGTCTCGACGGTCTTCACGCTGATGATCAAATTCTCGGCAATATCTTTGTTGGAATAGCCTTTGGCAATCCAGGAGAGTATCTCCCGCTCCCGCTCCGACAGCGTCTCGTAGGAATCGGAGCCGTCTCCGCCGTTCTTCAGCCGCTCCATATATTCGTTCATCAGGCGCTTCGTAGCTGTCGGATACAGATAAGCATTGCCTTGCGCCACCGATTCGATCGCCGTAAGAAGCTCCTCGTGCGGCGCGCTCTTCAGCACGTACCCGGACGCCCCGGCGTGAATCGAGCGGAACAAATATTCGTCGTCGTCGTGCATCGTTAGAATCAGCACGCACGTATCGGGAAGAAGCTTCTTCAGTTCGGCCGTCGCCGTCAGTCCATCCTTGCCGTGCGGCATGCTTAGATCCATCAGTACAACGTCGGGCTTTAGCTGCTGCGCAAGGCGAATGGCCTCGTCCCCGTCGGCGGCGTCGCCGACCACTTCCAAATTCGCCTGGCCTTCCAACAGCAGGCGCAATCCCGTACGGACGACGACATGATCGTCGACGAGCATGATTCGAATCATCGCGAAGCCTCCTCACCGTTCTTAGCTTCGATTATAGCATAATGATTCTCAGCCGAGATCATGCTTCCCGTATGCGCCTGATATCTCAGTTGATTCAACTTGCGAGAGGAGAGCTGCATAACGGCCAGGTTGTCGGGCGAGTACGTCCGCGGGCTGCGGCTGCCGGCTAAGAGCACGCCGTTCACACCGTCCGTTCCGGCGATCGGGTAGACGGCTGCGGCGAGCAGCTGTTCGACTCGCATGAACGGAGATTCCTCCCGTCTTCCCTGCGTATCCGAGTTCGCTTCATCAATGATGAGGGGACGCCCAATCCGCGGTACCGATCCTTCCAGTCCGCGGCCCATCCGAATGGCCAAGCTCCGGTAACGATCATCCGTGCAGCCGTCGGCTGCCCACCAGCTCAAGCGGTTATCTTCTTTAAGCTTCCAGGCGACAGCCGTTACGTCGGTCTCGAGCAGTTGCCGCAGCATATGCAGCTCCTTCTCTATCTGGACGCGAATCTCTTCCATCCCCTCACCCGCTTCCTATCTGAATATAATGGTTGTCGTCTAATCGCGCTAACATGCGCTGCGCGCGCAGCCATTCTAATGTACATATGTGCGCGCAATTCTATTGTAACTGCTGAGCCTGCTGAAGTAATTCGGGGAATTCCCCGAAAAAAGGGTCAGGATGGCTTCGCGATATTCCCTAATCAAAATAGGGAAATCAGAGCCGGCAAATTCAGCGTTATTCCCGATATGGGAAACACGTTGACGGAGGTATGATGAAGCCATGAGAGGAGAGGATAAATCATGGTGAACTGGTTAAGGAACAATCGAATTGCGGCGGCGCTGCTCTTCTTCGCACGTATTTATCTCGGATGGCAATGGATTGACGCAGGCTGGCACAAACTAACGGGCGGGTTCAACGCCGGAGGCTTCCTGAACGGCGCGATCAACAAGCCCGTCATGGAGACGGGCACCGAGGCTCTGCAATACCCTCACTTCGTGGATTTCTTGAAGCACTTCGCACTGCCTAACGTCGATATACTGAACCTCATGATTCCGGTCGGTGAATTCCTTGTCGGTCTCGGGTTGATTCTCGGAGCGCTCACGACGGCGGCTGCCTTCTTCGGAGTGATGATGAACTTCATGTTCCTGCTCGCAGGTACGGTATCGAGCAACCCGTGGCTCATCCTGTTCGGAACGGTTATCTTGTTCGCCGGAGCTAACGCAGGCAAATTCGGCGTCGACTACTACGCGCTGCCATTGATTCGCAAGCTCGCGGCTCGCATGTTCCATCGCGATCGTCATAACCGGCATACGCCGATCGACCCGAAGGGTCTGACCCCTGTCAACTAAACCGACGTTCGCTGGCGGCCCGATCAGGATGGCGCGCCTAACGCCTAAGCCGCCTTATTCCCTGCCTGCAGCTCCTATATGGAGCGGAGGCGGAGAATAAGGCGGCTTTGCGATTGACTAAGAAGGCAGCGGCTGGTAAGATGAAGCTTTAAACGCGTGTTCACGATAAAAGGAAGATGTGTAGATGAGACATACGGGCATTAATTCGGAGGAGATCGCCAGGCTTGCGGGCGTATCCCGCAGTACGGTCAGCCGGGTCATTAACAATTACTCCAATGTACCGGCCAAGACTCGCGAGAAGGTCATGAAGATAATCGAGCAGTATCAATACGTGCCCAACTTGTCGGCCCAAGTGCTGGCGGGCAAGAAGACCCGAACGATCGGCTTGTTCATGATCGAAGCCGGTCATGTGTCGAGCGATATGCTGACGAATATGCTTCTGGCGAGCATCATTGAGAACGCTTCCGCGGCCGGATACTATGTGCTTACTTATATAATACGAAGTACGAAGGATGCGAGCGGCATCCGGGAGATCAAGGATATCTTCTACCAACGGCGGATTGACGGCGCGATCTTCATCGGAGCAGCCAACGACGAACCGCTGATTGAGGATCTGATTGCGGAAGGCTATATCGTCGGCGTGATGGACCAGGATCTGCCGGGCCGCGACGAACCGAACCGCGTCATCGTCAACTTCGACAACCATCACGGCATGATGCTGGCGGTCGGCTATCTGGCGCAGCTGAATCACCGGGAGATTGGCATCGTGAACGGAGATATGAACCGCTTCTCCGGGACCGACAAGTATGAGGGCTTCCTCTTGGCGATGAAGCATTACGGCATTCCGGTAGAGAAGCGATGGGTATTGTCCGGCGGCTTCCATGAGCAGCGCGGGTACGAGGCGATCCGAGCTTATCTGGAGACTGGCGAGCGGCTGCCGACGGCGATGATCATGGCCAATGACAGCGTCGCCTTCGGCGCGGTTCGGGCGCTTCGGGAACGAGGCTTATCGGTGCCGGAGAATCTGTCGATCGTCGGCTTCGACGACCACGCGTTAAGCGCTAGATTCCAGCCGGCGCTCACGACCGTGAAGGTGGATTTCGACGGCATGATGAAGCGGCTGACGCAAGCTGTTATCGGACGAATCGAAGGAGAAGCCAGCGCTCAGATCGATCGAGCGTCCGCTTCCCGGCTGGTTGTCCGGGATTCTTGCCGGTCTTTATAATTCCAGGACTTGAAGGTACGGACCGAACTGTGTTGGGAAAATGACAAGTGAAGCCGCCGGCGCAGGCGCTTGCCGGGGAACGGGCAATCGGATAAATGCTTCATCCGGTTGCTTTTTATTGTTGTCAGAACTAGCAGTCTATACAGTTGACCGATCGTTCGGTAAATTGTTGGAACGGAAGGGCATTCTATCCGTATAACTACGTGAAATGCCCATCTAACGGACAAAAAGTCGCCGTTTGACATCTGACCGACCGTTCGATAAGATGGCTAGCAAGACAAGAAATAGATAGAGCAGCACACGCGGAGGGAGCGGAGACATGCGCAGTATCATTAACTTTTCGTTGAACAACAAGTTTGCGCTATGGATGATTACGATTATTGTCCTGGTGGCCGGATTATATTCCGGCATGAACATGAAGCAGGAGAGCCTGCCGAATTTGTCTTTGCCTTATCTGAGCGTGACGACGGTTTATCCTGGAGCTTCCCCGGATGCGGTCGTGGAGCAGGTAACGGCGCCGCTTGAGCAGCGGTTCAAGAATGTGGAGTCCGTTAAGAACGTGACGTCCACTTCTATGGAGAACGCTTCTTCCATTATGGTCGAATTTGACTTCGGCCAGGATATGGACAAGGCGGTCACAAGCTTGCGGGAGGCGGCGGGGGCGGTCAGCCTGCCGTCCGGCGCTCAGGAGCCGAGCATAGCGAAGTTCTCGATCGGCTCGTTCCCGGTCATCTCGGTCAGCGTATCCGGAGGAGACGACCTGGAGAGCTTGACGGATATCGTGAATAATGAATTCAAGCCGCAGCTGGAAGGTATCTCGGGCGTCGCTTCCGTCGCGGTCTCCGGGCAATTCGTGAAGGAAGTTCAGCTCAAGTTCCATGACGATAAATTGCAGCAGCTTGGCATGTCGCAGGAGACGGTGAAGCAGCTGATCCAAGCTGCGGCGATGAAGGCGCCGCTCGGCATCTATGAGCTGGACAATTCGGAGAAGTCGCTCGTGGTCGACGGCCGCGTGACGACGATTGAGGCGCTGAAGGAATTGCCGATTCCAGCGGTTCCGATGGGCGGCGCTGGCGCAAGCGGGCAAGGAATGGGCGCGGGTGCAGCTGGAGCAGGCGCGGCTGGCGGCGCTGACATTGTAGACAGTGCGATGATTCCGGCCGAACTGCCGACCGTTAAGCTGAGCGAGCTGGCGGATATAGAACTGGTTGGCCAGGCCGAGTCGATCTCCCGCACGAACGGCAAGGAATCGATCGGCATTCAGGTTGTCAAAGCGAACGATGCCAATACGGTCGATGTCGTGAACGCGGTGAAGGACGCGAACGAGGAGCTTGCCGCCAAGTATCCGAACATCAGCATCGACGTGCTGCTCGACCAGGGCAAGCCGATCGAGGATTCCGTTCATACGATGCTGAACAAAGCGCTGTTCGGGGCCTTGTTCGCCGTCATTATTATTCTGCTGTTCTTGCGGAACATCCGGACGACGATCATCTCGATCGTCTCGATTCCGCTGTCGCTCCTTATCGGAATCCTGCTGCTGCAGCAGTTTGATATTACGCTTAACATCATGACCCTCGGCGCCATGACGGTCGCGATCGGACGGGTCGTCGACGACTCGATTGTCGTTATCGAGAACATCTACAGGCGGATGTCGCTTGCCGGAGAGAAGCTGAAGGGCAAGGATCTCGTCCGCGAAGCGACTCGCGAGATGTTCCTGCCGATTATGTCTTCGACGATCGTCACCATCGCGGTATTCTTGCCGCTAGGCACGGTCAGCGGCATGGTCGGCCAGCTGTTCCTGCCGTTCGCGCTGACGATTGTGTTCGCGCTGCTCGCCTCTCTGCTGGTGGCGATTACGGTGGTGCCGATGCTGGCGCATATGATGTTCCGCAAAGGCCTTAAGTCTGGCAAAGTCGTGCATCATGAAGAGAAGCCCGGCAAGCTGGCGAACGGCTACCGGAGATTGCTTGCATCCGCTCTGCGCCATAAGATCATTACGGTGATCATCGCGTTCGTGCTGTTGATCGCAAGCTTCGGCTTGGTACCGGTCATCGGATTCAGCTTCCTACCGGATCAAGAAGAGAAGAATATGATGATCACGTACAGCCCGGCTCCGGGCGATACGCTGGAGGAAGTGAAGCAGCACGCGCTCGCGGCTGAAGATTTCTTGCTGAAGCAGCCCGATGTCACCACGATGCAGTATTCGATCGGGGGCAGCGGCAATCCGCTGGCGCAGGGCAATTCCAAGGGCGGATTGTTCTACGTCCGATTCGACGAGAACACGAAGGACTTCGATGACAAGAAGGACGAGATTGTGGCCGGTCTGCACCAGCTCGTCGACACCGGCGAGTGGAAAGAGATGGACATGTCCGGCGGCCTCGGCGGCAGCAACTTTAGCCTGAGCGTCTACGGCGACAAGCTCGAAGACATTGAGCCGGTCGTCATGAAGATCGCCGATCTGATGAAGGCGAACGGATCGTTCGAGAAGATCGATACGGGTCTCGCGAAGACGTACGACCAATATACGCTGGTGGCGGATCAGCAGAAGCTGAGTCAGTACGGCTTGACGGCCGGGCAGATCGCCATGGCTCTCATGCCGCAGCATGACCGTCCGGTTCTGACGACGGTAGAGGAAGAGAGCAAGACCTACAACGTCTACGTTGAAGTGGACAACACCACTTACGGATCGATCAAAGATATTCAGAATCAGACGCTGCAATCGCCGCTCGGGATCGAGGTTCCGATCGGAGATGTCGCGACCGTCGAAGAAGGCACCGCTCAATCGTCGATCGCACGGGAGAACGGTCGGATGGTTGTCACGGTCAGCGCGGAAGCGACGACGAAGGACGTTGGCGCAGCATCTACGGCTCTGCAGAAGGAGATCGATAAGATCGAGAAGCCGGCGACAGTCGAAGTGAAGTTCGGCGGCGTCACCGAGCAGATGAACGAGACGTTCTCGCAGCTGGGACTAGCCATTGCGGCAGCGATCGCAATTGTGTATCTGGTGCTGGTGCTCACGTTCGGCGGCGCTCTGGCTCCATTCGCGATCATGTTCGCGCTGCCGTTCGCGATCATCGGAGGCCTGGTGGCGCTCTGGATCGCCGGCGAGACGCTCAGCGTATCCGCGCTGATGGGCGCGCTTATGCTGATCGGCATCGTCGTCACGAACGCGATCGTGCTGATCGACCGCGTCATTCACAAGGAGAAGGAAGGATTGCCGACCCGCGAAGCGATCCTCGAAGCGGCCGGAACCCGGCTTCGTCCGATTCTGATGACGGCGCTGGCGACGATCGGCGCACTGCTGCCGCTCGCGCTCGGCTTCGAAGATGCGGGCATTATCTCCCGCGGTCTCGGCGTCACCGTCATCGGCGGCTTGGTCAGCTCGACGTTGCTCACGCTCATCATCGTTCCGATCGCTTACGAAGTGCTGATGAAGCTTCGCCGCAAGAACAAGGAAGCTTAATGCTACTGGTGAAGTCGACGTCGGGAGGGGATCGAAGTTGAGCGAGAAGAAGAAGCAGATCATGGAAGTCGCGATGCGGTGCTTCTCCCGCCAAGGGTTCGAAGCGACCTCCATCCAAGAGATTGCGATGGAGCTGGGCATGGCCAAAGGCTCGATATACTTCTACTTCAAGTCCAAGGAAGATCTCCTCTTGTCGGTCATCGCATACTACGGAGAACGCATGCTTGCGGGGATGACGACGCTGCCGGAGGAACGGCAGCTTCCGCCTCGCGAGCGCCTTCTTCTGCAGCTGCGGCGCCATTATGCATATGTGCTGGAGAATCGGGAATTTCCCATCATGCTCATGCGGGAGCCGGCAGTCTTCGAGAATCGGAAGACGAAGATGCAGGCGCTGATGATCGGCATGGAACGCAGCCTTCAGCAATGGATGTGCGGGCATATCGATGAGATCTACGGCCGGGAAGCGTACGAATACAGCGCTGACGGCGCGATGCTGTTCGCCGGCATGATGAAGGAATACTTGCGGCTCTTGTTCATCGGCAAGCCGGCGATTGATGTGAACCGTCTGGCGGAGTTCCAGGTCAACCGCTTGGACGACATTATGCTGGGCATGATTCGTTCCAAGAGCAGCCCGATTGTGCCGAGAGGCAGCGAGGATGAGCGAGGGAGACCGGGGAAAGGCCGGGATCACGCAGGCGAGGTGCGTCAAGCCGCGCGGCGTCTCCGGCGAGCGATGCAGCAGGAGGAGCTTCCGGCGGACCAGGAGGAGCGACGCAGCGATCTGCTCGCGGCCCTGAGCCGATTCGAGGAAGAGCTCGCGAAGCCGGCGCCGGATCGAATCTTGGCGAGAGGCATGCTGGCGTACTTGAAGGAAGAGGCGCCGCCAGCGTGGAGAGCGGACGTGGACGCGCTGGAACGAATATGGGGCGCTAAGCCCTAACATAGCAACCGGCCGGAAGGATCGAGGTACGATTCTTCCGGCCGGTTTGTTTGTTGCGGCGGGTTGAGGAGCGCGCGGGAGTTACTTTTGACTCTGTAACCCGGCGCGGCGCGGCGGGGGGCAGGTTACCTTTTCGCGAAGGAGATGTTCAGATCCAGTTCCAGCGCTTCGCCCGGCGCGACCATGATCAGGCCTTCCTTCGTGTTCAGCGCCTCGTTCAGCGCCGTCCAAGGCTCGACGCATATGAACGGCTTGCCTTGAACGCTCCACAGCACGACTTTGTTGAACGCCTCGCTGTAGTCAAGCGTTATCGTTCCCTTATCCGCCAACGGGAACGCGATAGAAGGCGTCTTCGCATCGAGCAGCGCCGAGGACTCGACCTTGCCGCTCAGATCGAACGTACCGTCGAACGGCTTCACTTGGTTGTCGTTGTAATCGAGCAGCTTCGTCGCGTCGGAGCGGTAGGTCAGCTTCTTGCCCTCGCCCGTAGCGAAGTATGGGTGGAAGCCGGCCTGAACCGGCATCGGCCGATCCGACAGGTTGCGGTACGACTGATCGATGGTCAGGTTGCCGTTCTTCAGCCGATAGGTGAAGCGCAGCTCGAACTCGAACGGGTACGCGGCGAGCGTCGTCTCGTCGCTGCGCTGCACGACGGTCAGCGAAGCTTCGCCGTCCTTATTCTGTTCGGCGACTTCCCATACTTCCGTGCGGGAGACGCCGTGGTTGCGCATCTTGGAGGTGACGCCTTCCCATTCGTATTCACCGCCGACGAGCTGTCCGCAGATCGGGAACAGAACCGGGATGCCGCCGCGGATGTTCGATTTCGGGTCGAGGAACGTTGCCCGGTCCAGGTACAGCAGCTCTTTGCCATTCAGCTGGCAGCCGATGACGATGCCGCCGCGCTCGGGGCAGATCTGCACGCGGGAGTCGGTCGAGCTCTCAACGAGCTCGTAGATCCGGAAAGTGTCGGTGCGGGATGTGATTTGGTATGAAGATTCAGCAGCGTTCATCGTGATTCATTCCTCCGTATCGGGTTATGGCATGGCCGCATGGCGACTGTTCATAGCTATTATACCAATTTTAAAGGCGGGGGCTCGAGATGAAGGCGGGAGGCTTCGTCCTCATTTCCCAGGCAATGCTGTCGCAGCGCCGTCGAATGCCATCGATTCGTGCGGCCAGACCGGGAGGATAGGCCTGTTTTTGTTAGCGGCAGAAACATGTGCAGGCTCTCGAACGTATATTAGTTGTATTTTGGGGAGTCTTGGGAGATTGAGGTCAGATAAAAAAGAGGAGCGTGCGCAACATGCCGCCAGTGCAAGCACCTGCGCGAGCTTCTGCCGCTGCGCCGCGTTCGAACCCGTCGGGCCGGCAGCCGTTAAGCCGTGTGAAGAGCAGTAAACGCCGCCGCTTCGGGCTGCTCCGTTTGTTTGCTTATATGATCTTGTTCATTCTATTTCTAGGCATCGCGTTCATGGCTTGGTTCTTCCTGACGCCGTCCGGCACTTCGCTTCGCTATCGGATGGCGGATACGATCATTACGACTCAGCACCGGGTATGGGCGAAGTATTTGATCGGCGAGGAAGGCTTGAAGATAAGGGTCGCCGCTTATGCGAAGCAATTCGAAGAGATGGGCGAAGAAGAGGATACGCACGTGATTAATCTGCCTGCGTCCGTGACGAGCGGAACGGGAGGCGGCGGTTCGGATGAATCGGAAGCCGCAGCGGCGGTGGAACCGCCGCCGCCGCTGACGAAGATCGAGGAAGTGGACGGCACGGGCTACCATGGCTATCTGCTGACCGTCAGCGACCCGACGAAGATTCGGCTGGTGGTGCCGAACAAGGCGGGCAAAGGGGAGAAGGTCACCAGCATGGTGAAGCGCACGGGTGCGATCGCGGGCGTCAACGCGGGCGGGTTCGCGGATCCGAATTGGAAGGGCAACGGATTCCAGCCGATCGGCGTCGTCATCTCGCAGGGCGAGGTCTATTATGAAGACCTCGGCAAGGACAAGAGCACGCAGATTGTCGGCATCGACAAGAACGGCAAGATGATCGCGGGCAAATATTCGATCCAGGAACTGATGGATCTGGGCATCTCCGAAGCGGTCAGCTTCCGGCCGCGCATTATTGTGAACGGCAAAGGCCAGATCAAGAACCACAGCCAAGGCTGGGGCATCGCTCCTCGGACGGTGATGGGGCAGAAGGAGGACGGCAGCATTCTGTTCCTCATCATTGACGGCCGGCAGCCGGGTTACAGCATCGGCGCCGATCTGTACGATGCCCAGCAGATTATGCTGGAGCATGGAGCGGTCATCGCCGCGAATCTGGATGGCGGCTCGTCTACGGCACTCGTCACCGAGGGCGGCGAGCTCGTCAACAAGCCTTCGACCAAGGGCGGACGCTACCTGCCGACGGCGTTCCTCGTGTTCGAGGACCCGTCGTCCGTGTCGGTTCCGAACATCTGGGAAGGCTTGACGCCGGACGAGATCGATCCGTCGAAGTGGTGATCGAGAATGCGGCGATCTAGAAATGTTGATACGGGATGCGGGGATAGATAGGAGAAGGGCGCGGAGACGATGGCCTCTGCGCCCTTTCTTAGTACTCCTGCCGCCAATGTTAATAAAGCATAACCCCGAGCGGACCGTTCTCGTCGATGATATCTTCAATCTCATAGACGGAGATCGGGAAGTACGGGAAGCCCCAGGCATAAGGAACAATGGCGTACAGCGGGAAGTAGATGACGAGCGCCTTGTCGGCGATGTAATAATCTTGCTCTTCCGTAATGCCGGGATAGTCGCCTAACAGAGGCAGACCGCGTGCTTTGATCTGCGCTTCGATGATCGCGTTCAGCCGGCTGATGTACGAGCTGTCCGGCTTGAACAGCTCTCCCAGCCTGTAGGTGCGCCCGGTCTCGGCATCGAAGGTTAGCGAGCGCTGCAGCGTGTTGCCGTGAGCGCCGCCGGTGAAGGTATAATTCAGCAAGGATAAGCTCAGCACGCCGCGCTGATTCGTCTTGATCTCGAAGGTGCCGTCCATCTCCTGAATGTCGGAGCTCGGATACCCCTGCGCCTTCATGAGCGCGTGGGTCTCCTTCACAATCGTTTGGTTGATCGTCCTTATGGCGTCTGCGCTGGTGCCTCCCGTCACGACGGGGACATTCACTTTGACGCGGGTGTCTGCAATCTTGGACGCCGCGATCGGCAGCATTAACATCTGGGCGTTCATGGTCGTTCCCCCTTGGGCATCTGTCACGACAGCTTATGCGGGGCGGGCGGGAACGGTTCGATCAGAGACAGGGCATAAGTTTAAGGTTAGAAAAGCGTCAGCTGAACAGGAGCGCAGTCAGAAGCGGAGACAGCGGCGTTCATTGGTTGAACGGGCGAGGCGGCGAAGAAGGCTCCGGACGCCGCAGTATCTAACGTCCCGCGATCAGCCAAATACGCGCCGACCGAGCGGCTCAGCCCGTAATGGGACATCTGCTCGGCAATCCGCCGGTGCACCGGCTTACGGTAATGGTCTGGCAGCCGAGAGGTGCGCCAGTACAGCTGGCCGTAGCGATCCGCCAATTGCGGGTAGGACTGCCTCAGCACGGAGAAGAACCAGCTCTTCACTTCCGGCGTGGATAGCCTTAGGAAGGAGGGCATCAGCTCGCGGACTCCTGCCTGGGCGCAGGCCGAGATCAGCTCCTCCGTCTTCTCCGGCTTATCCGTCAGGAAGGGGAGGATCGGCGCCATGAACACGATTGCCGGCACGCCGGCATCTCCCAGCTTCGCAGCGCAATCGATCCGCAGCTTCGGCGACGGGGAAGAGGGCTCGAACGTCCGCCAGATGTCTTGGTCGAGCGAGTGGATGCTGATGTTGACGGATGAGCCGGGCATCCGGCGGAGCAGATCCAGATCGCGCAGCACAAGCGGCGAGCGCGTCGTGACGCTGGCGGCGATGCCGAATTCCGCGAGCACCTCCAGGCAGCCGCGCGTCAGCTTGGCCTTGCCCTCGAGCTGCTGGTATGGATCCGTGGCTGTCCCGATCGCGACGTATCTCGGCAGACGCTTGGACATTCGCTTAAGCTGTGCGCGTAGAATGTCAGGGGCCTTATCCTTCCAGAAAATATGGTGTTGGAACGTATCGTCGGCAGCCTCTCCGAGGAAGGCGTGCGTGCTTCTGGCATAGCAGAAGGCGCAGCCGTGCTGGCAGCCGCGATACGGATTGATCGACCAGTCGAACGGCATGGACGGCGCCTTCACGGCGTTCAAGATCGACTTGGCGCCCATGGGCTCGTATGCGGTGGGCGGCATCCGCGATCAACTCCTTCGATAAAGGGTTATGGCCTCATTATATACGAACGTTTGTTCCTAGTTCAAATGGTCTTTTGAACTTTATTAGCCAAATACATGCGGGTAAAAATTCCATGGACGAAACCCTTGACTTGGATGGGTGAAATCAGTAAGATATAAAAGTGTTCTCGATGAGCATCTTGCTGATGTAGCTCAGCTGGTAGAGCAACGCATTCGTAATGCGTAGGTCGGGGGTTCGAATCCCTTCATCAGCACCACTTAACTTCTCAAGCGCGGCGCGGCTTCCTGGATTTCCGGGAGTCGCGCTTTTTTGCTATTTATTCCCGATTCATTCCGGCAGATTCGGGCATGCTATCCGTATGCTGGACAATGGGAGTGATAGCTTAATGAAGCAGAGCCTGAAGAAAGTCGCTTTCCTGCTGGCCGATGGATATGAAGATTCCGAGATGGCGAACCCTTATGACGCCATCGTCGAGAACGGCGACGAGGCCGTCATCATCAGCATGAAGAAGGGGGATGAACTAAAGGGCAAGAAGGGGACGATTACATACACGTCTCACTTGGCCGCCTCTGAAGCGAAGGCATCGGATTACGAGGCCGTCATCATTCCGGGCGGGCAGTCTCCGGCGAAGCTGCGGGAGGATCCGGCGGTGATCGACTTCGTGAGGCAAGCGCACGAGAAGGGCATTCCGATCGCCGCGATCTGCCACGGTCCGCAGGTGCTCGCCAAGGCGGGGGTGCTGCGAGGGAAGACGTTGACCGGCTACTCGGGCATTCAGGATGAGATCAAGGAAGCTGGCGGCACGTTCGTGGATAAGGAGGTCGTCGTCGACGGCAACCTGATCACGTCGCGCGGACCGCAGGATGAGCCGGCCTTCATCAAGGAGACGATCGACCGAATCGGCGTCTCGGCTTGGTAACGGAGCGCGGCAACCCCGCCCGCCCTCCGTTAGCCCTCCGGCAAGTCTTGCGGAGGGCTATTTGGCATTCTCATCTAAATGGGATGGGATGCGATGCTACTATAGAAATTCCAGTGCAATATAGGAGAAATATGAGGGCGGCTAATTGAACCGAATATTGAAAATCCGAAAGTCTGCCAGCATCAAGGAGTTTTTATAGACTTAGCTTCTCGAACTCCTCCCACAACACAGCCTCGAAGGTTCGGCGTTCAATCTGCTCCAACCGCTGGTAGGCGAGCTTGTGCGTGACGCCGAACTGGACGGAGATCCGCTCGGCAGCATCGCTCCGACGGTTGGGGAGGTGGAATTCGCGCAGCATGAAATAGGGAATCGCCGCGTACAGCACGAAGCGGTTGGCGTCGGCCTCCTGGCTCTCGAGGAACGGACGGGGCATGAGCGTCTGGTTGCCGGCATGGCGAAGCACGTGACAGAGCTCGTGCAGGAATTCCTGCCACTGCTCCGCACGGTTGAGACGCTTGTCCACGAGAATGGACCGCAGCCCCATGTATTCGAGCGCTTTGCTCTTCTGGTTCAAATAGTGGACCCACACGTTCAATCGGGAGGCGGCCTCGTCGACCGTCAACTGGCTAGGCGTCACAATTCCCGCTCTGCGCCACAGATTCTCGATCCACTGTTCCAGCGGCGTCGGCTTATAGTGTTGAAGCATAGGCAACACCTCGTTCATGCAATGAGAATATATGTTCGTATTCTAAGCCAAACAAAACGCCCTGGCAAGGGCGTGAAGTCTGACGGTCCTCTGTCCTATTCTCCTTGGCGGTCTCCCGGCTTGCGGCCGCGTTCCCGGACCTGAAGGTATTCCCAGAAACGCCGCATCTCTTCTTTGCTCTCCTCGGGCGCATTCAGGAACTCTTTGAAGAAGGCTCCGTGTTCGGGATCGTTGATGAAGCGCTCGAAGTCGGAATAGCCTTCCGAAGGAGGAGGGGCGTACGTATCCGCCGTCGGATCGTCAGTGAGTCCGAGCAAGTAGTCGGCCGACGTCCGATAGTATTCGGCGAACCGTCCGAGCATCTCGGGATCCGGCTTGCGGCCGTCGGATTCATAACGCGAGAGCTGCACGTTGCTGATGCCGAGCTCTCGGGCAGCGTCCAGCTGCGTCTTGCCGAACCGTTCCCTGCGCTCCCGAAGTCGCGTTCCAAGCGTCATGGCGGATCTTCCTTTGCCAACAGAATCGTAGGTTGATTATAGCATGAATTACCAAATTGGCAAAATGATGCGTTGGAACTATCTATACATGCTTGACAGTTGCCAAAATGGCAATGTATGATAATCCCAACTTCTCCAAGCAGGGGATTGGAGGGATACATTTTCACGTAAGGAGCTGGTCCGTTCTCACGTTAGTTTGCCAAAATGGCAAAAATAAAATAGGAGGAGAATGTTAATGGAAGACAATCAACCGTTCGTCTATCTGCTCACCGCCATCAGCCAAGTCGGGTTCCCGATCGTTCTGGCTGTGTATCTGCTCGTGCGCTTCGAGAAGAAGCTTGAATCGCTATCGGACCGTGTGGCCGAGCTAAGGGAACCGCCGATCAACGCCAACGAGAACGAAGAACGCCGCGGATCGGGCTTGTGACGAGAGTAGACAGATCCACATTCTGGATCAAGGGGCAGCTTCCTGTAATTGCCGATATTGTCCAACAATTAAAGTTTGTTAATCCCTATATCCCTCACGCCAGAGCCGTCTCCGGCATAGCTTATAGGGACAACCCATAACGGACGCCGCAACGAAATATGGCCGGAACATGCGAGCGATGGACATAACGGGGTTGTCCAGACGCATATTTTTCGAGGGAAGGGCCGGATGGAGAGGCCCATAGGCATCGTGCAACCTTGGAGAAAGGAGGGACGATGATGCCCGACACGAACAATCGGACGGCGACCGCCCGAGGCATCGACTGCTCCACACCGCTGACAGGGGCGAAGGCGCGGCAGATCGCCGCGGCCGGACACCAGTTCGCCGCGCGCTATCTCGTGCCGCAGGAGTACAAGTGGAAGCGGCTCACTCGCGCCGAGGCAGAGGCGATCACGGCCGCCGGCATGCAGGTCGTCTCTGTCTTCGAGACGACGGCCAACCGCCCCGCCGGAGGCGCCGTATATGGCAACAGCGACGGCGTCGCAGCCTTGAAGGAAGCGCAAGCGATCAGACAGCCGCAGGGCAGCGCGATCTACTTCGCCGTCGACTACGACGCGCAGCCGGGCGATTACGACGCCATCGAGGCCTACTTGAAGGCCGCGGCGGCGCAGATCCCCGGCTATGAAGCGGGCGTATACGCTTCCTATGCCGTGGTGGAAGAGATGGCGAAGCGCAAGGCCTGCAAGCACTTCTGGCAGACGTACGCTTGGAGCCGCGGCAAGGAGAGCAGCTACGCCAACCTGTACCAATACCGGAACAACGTGCAAGTGGCAGGCGTTGAAGTGGACTTGAACCGTTCTTACGGCAATGAGGGCTGGTGGAATACGAACACGAACACGTCTCCGGCTCAGACGCCGAGCTCAAGTCCAACGCCGAATCCAAGCGCAAGTCCGAATACGGACAGCGCGAATCCGAATCCGGCAGAAGGAGAGATCACGATGACGAGAGAAGACGCAGAGAAGATCATCCGCTTCCTGTCGGCGGCCTGGTTCGCGGCGGCGGACCAGGCATCGAAGGACGAGTTCAACCGTCTGGCGAACGAGGTGCGCAGAGCGGCGGGAATACAGGCGGAATAACAACACCCTTTTCCCCAGCATACTACGCGTTTGAGACTTGCCCAAGAAGGTTATAGGTAAATTAGAGGCCTTCCGGAAAGCAAGGTGATCGACATCCCACAGGGTAAATACTTCCGCATCGGATACGGTATCATCGTCGTTCTATTGATCTTGTACCTGGCGTCGAAGGTAGACTTCCTCTTCCGGCCGATCGGCTCCGCGCTGAAGGCGATTGTGCTGCCCGTCGTTCTAGCGATCATCTTCTATTACTTGCTTCGTACGCCGGTGAACCTGCTGACCCGTCAATTGAACAATCGCACGCTGGCGATCTCCGTCGTCTTCCTCGGACTGACGGGGATCCTCGTGCTGATCGGCCTCTTGGTCGGGCCCATTATCCGGGGTCAGTTCGACAGCCTGACAGCCAATCTGCCGCAGTTGATCCAGCTTGGCGAGAATCAAGTCGCGAGGCTGCAGCAGAACGAATGGCTCGCCCGTTATCTGCTCGATCATCAGGTCGACCTGTCGGCGAAGATCCCCGATCTCATCAATCGAATCGTGGCGAACGTCGGGGATGCCGTCAACCGCGCGATCGGTTTCATCTCCAACGTGGTGCTGCTGCTGTCAACCGTTCCCTTCATCGTGTTCTATATGCTGAAGGGGGACAGCAAGTTTCCCGATCTCGTCCTGCGGCTCGTGCCCGACAAGCACGATGCCGAAGCCCGTCAGATTATGCGGGAGATGGACCGCACGCTCAGCGCGTACATACAAGGGAAGATCATCGTCAGCCTCTGCCTCGGCACGCTAGCCTTGATCGGCTATTCGATTATCGGGCTGCCCTATTCGCTGCTGCTGGCGCTGGCGCTGATGCTCATGAACTTCATTCCGTACATCGGCATTCTGATCGGGATGGTTCCGAGCGTGATTGTCGCGTTCATCGATTCGCCGTGGCGAGTGGCAGAGACGCTCATCGTCGTGCTGATCGTCCAGCAGATCGAAGACAAGGTGCTGGCGCCGCAGATCATGGGCAAGAAGCTGGCGATCCACCCGCTTACCATTATCATTCTGCTGCTAGCTCTCGGAAGCTTCGCCGGCTTGCTCGGCATGCTCGTCGCCGTGCCTTCGTACGCGCTGGTCAAGGTAGTCGTCACACACCTGTATCGTCTCTTCCGGCTGCGCAAGATTGAGAGGCTCGACACGTGATGCCGCAGGGGGACGGAGGCATCCGCCCGCGCATATACTGGCAGCAAGAGATAACATCCGTCTGAGGTGCAAAAATAAGGCGTATCGGCGGATGAACGGGGAGCGTGCGGCGATGACGGTCATTCCGAATTTTCCCGAGGAGCTTCTGGAAGAGCACAAACGGTGGCACGACGCCCGCCACTCGGTCGATATTGACAATCCGCCGGCCGGCTATGGCTTGGAGTTCTTGACATTCCATCGCGCCTTCGTTCGCAAAGCGCTGGAATGGTATCGCCAGGCAGGCCTCGATGCCAGGCTGGTCGAGCCTTGGCCGTCGGTTCCGGAGCCGATTCGGCGGTCCTATTGCTATAATCAAGCGGCGGAAGCCCGCATTGTGCAGCGGCCGGATACGTTCGCCTCGGCGGACGAACTGGGGCGCTATATTGAATCGTCCGGCATTCACGGCTGCATTCACGAGATGGCCGCCGAGCTGTATGGCGACGAGGAGATCAATGACTTCGACTTCGCGCCGCGCAACACGGTGTTCTACAATATCCACCTGATGATCGACAATTGGTGGCGCAACTGGGAAGGCCTCGGCCGGTTCGGGGAAGGGATGGCTTATTGGAGCGGCAGATTCTGCGACTCGGACGGGGAGGTGCTCTATTATCGCCGGGACGATTCCACCTGGTGGCTGGGCAATCCGGAGCGGCACAGCCAGTTCGGCCGGCTCGCACAGTTAGCTGGCGGCCGGAACGGCGGGGACGGCAGAGAAGGCGGAGACGGCGGTGCCGATCTCGGCCTCTATCTCGAATGGGGCGCAGTAGGGGAGAGCGCTGCGTTCGGCAGGATGGACGACGGCCGCCCCTTCCGCGTCTGGGACTCGGATCAGGACGGCCGTCTGGAGATCGTCTTCCAATCGCCGTTCACCGGCGATTGGTGGGAGGGCTCGCTGCGCAGCGGGCGCTTGGTCTGGTCGCGGATTCGGCTGCAGCGAACCGGATTGCCGGTTCAAGAGCCCGACTTGCTCCGGGCGGCGAGCTCGCGCAGGAAGCGGAAGACGCTGACGTAATAGCTGCGGTCGCGCGGCACGAAGTCATTCGCCGCCAGCTCCAGGCGGGCAGCCGTCAGCGTTCCGCCCGGCGCGAGCCGAACGCCGCTCGCCTGAACTGCCGATCGCTCGCCGAGCATAAGCGCGATCAGCTCTTCCGCGCCGGCTTCGTACAAGCCGGCGACTTCCTCTTGCTGGAGCCGGAACGCCTCCAGCGGCTCCGCGGTCAGGCAGCCGAATACATGGCTGACCTCCCGGTCGATGTAGGGCACGCCGCCGGCTTCTCCGCTTCCTTCCTCGCGGATCGTCCCATAGGGGACGAGCTGCTCGAACGGCACGCTCCAGCCGATCTCTTCCTCCATCTCGCGGGCGGCGTCGCGGACAGTCTCGCCGGCGGACAGATGCCCGGCCGCCGTAATATCCAGCCGGCCTGGATTCGTATCCTTCGTCTCGCTCCGCTGCTGGAAGAGGATAAGCGCCCGGCCGCCTTCCCCGCGGCGGACAAGCCAGCAATGGAACGTATGGTGCCACAGGCCGCGTTCATGAACCTCGCGGCGCGTTGCCGTGCCGATCGGCCGGCCTTGCTCATCGTAGATATCGAAGCTTTCTATCGCCACGGCTTAGTACAACCTCCGATTAAGATGCAGAATTGGAAAGGAATTTCACGAATGCCGTCGAAGTCATACATTCAAACGCGAAAAATGCATGTATTGCGGGGGGATGCGATGAACGGCTTCGAAGGCACTTGGCCTGCTGTATTTCTATTGCTGGCGCTGTCGATCAGTATACTCGCATCTTATACGATGTTTATATTCATTGGCAATCTCAAACGGAGCAACAGCACCTTCCGCAACTTCTGGCTGGCCGGCGGGGCCTTCGTGTTCAGCGCCGGATTGTGGGCCAAGCACTTCGTGGCGGCGACGGCGTTCGAGGGCGCCGTCTACTTCTCGTGGAGTGTCCCTGTCTCGTTGTTCTTCAACATCTTCTTCTCGCTGATGGCCTTCGTCATGATTACGATTCCGGCCAAATTCAAGTATCAGGCCGCGACGGGCAGCTTCATTCTGAGCTTCGGCGTCGGCTTCATGAATTACTTCAGACTGCTCGGCCAGCCGATTAAGAATATTCGTGCCGAGCCCGGGCTCATCGTCCTGTCCCTTGTGCTGCTGTTCATGGGAACCTACGGAGCGATTCGCCTGTTCGAGCTTCATGGCGAACGCAACAAGTGGCTGGCCAGCGTGACGCTGGGGCTGTCCGTGCTGTGCGTTCAGCTGTTCGGCATGCAGGCGCTCGATATCGACTATTCGGTCTACATGACGATGGACAAGCTGAGCAATGACATCCACCAGCTCGTGCTCATCATCGGCATTGCCGCTCTGATGCTCTTGGTCTCGACATGGGCGACCTGGTTCGTCGACAGGCGTATGAATATGACGGACGAGCGATATCGGCTCGTCGTCGAGAATTCCTTGGACACGATCGCAATCTTCAAGCAGGAACGATGGGCATTCGTCAACGAGTCGGGACTGCGGATGTTCGAAGCGGAAGAGCCCGGCGAATTGCTCGGCAAGCCGATCTATGCTTTTCTACAGGCAGAGGACTTTAATTCCGTTCGGGAGAGGCTGCACAATCTCGTGTTCACGGGGAGCAGCGGTCCGCTGGAGCAAGTATGGTATACGCTCAAGGGCAAGCTTCTGCATACGGAGATCGTGGAGACGATGACGACGCTCGATAACGAGCCGGCGATTCAAGTGATTATGCGGGATATCTCCGAGCGGAAGAAGAACGAGGAGCTGCTGATCAATTCGGAGAAGCTCTATGTAGCCGGACAGCTCGCCGCCGGCATCGCCCATGAGATCCGCAATCCGCTCACTTCGCTGAAGGGCTTCCTGCAGCTGATCGCATCCGGACGCAGGGAGATCAGCTATTACGGCATCATGAACTCCGAGCTGAATCGGATCGAAGGCATTGTCAGCGAGCTGCTTATGCTCTCCAAGCCTCAAGTATACGAGCTGTCCTATTACGACGTTCGCAGCGTGATGCGCGATACGGTGACGCTGCTGGAAGCGCAAGCTATTCTGCATAATATCGCGATCGAGACGGATCTCGGCCGCGACACGCTCTGGATATACGGGGTGGAGAACCAGATCAAGCAGGTCTTCATCAATGTGATCAAGAATGCGATCGAAGCCATGATCGACGGCGGCGCGATCCGCATCCAGATGGGGCGCGAGGACGATTCCGTACGAATCCGAATCTCCGACGAGGGGCCGGGCATCAAGGAAGCGCAATTGGCCAAGATGGGCCAGCCCTTCTACACGACGAAGGAGAAGGGGACCGGCCTCGGCCTGATGGTCAGCTACAAGATCGTGGACAACCACCAAGGCAGAATCGATGTATACAGCCAATTGGGCGCTGGAACGACGTTCGAGATCAGCCTGCCGTTCCGTTACCCGGAGGCGGAAGCCGTTACGAAGAGCAGCTGATTCGGCACGCACTTGGCGGTGATCGGCGTCTCTCCAGCGGGCTCGCCGTCCCCGAACGCTTCGATTGGACGGTCCGAGACGATCTCGACGGAAGCTCCGCGCAGGACGGTCACAACGCGGGTGCGGACGTGAGAGCCGTTCAAGATCGTAGGGAACAGCCGCAGCAGCTTCCAAGGCGTGCAGTCGTGGACGACGCATACATGCAGCAGGCCGTCAGCAGGTTCAGCGCCCGGATTGATCCGAAGCCCTCCACCGTAGCTGGACGTGTTAGAGATAGCGGAGAGCCAGACATTATCGAAAATGTGCTGTTGCCCGTCCACGCGGACGGTGACCTGGCGCGGCTGATAGCGGGTCAATACGCGAAGCAGCCCGATGATGTAAGCAAGCGAGCCAACGCCTAGCCGATTGCACCAACGCTTGTAGCGTGAACCGTTCACGTCGCGGACGATCGCCGCATCGAAGCCGACAGCCAGCGCAGTCAGCGTCAGGCGGCGCTCTCCCGAGCCGAGGCTGGCGCTTAGTATGTCGGATGGGCGCGCCTGCCCGTTCAAGAGGACGGCCAGAGCGTCTTGGGTCCGCTTTGGAATGCGGAACGCTCTGGCCGTATCGTTGCCGGACCCGGCGGGAATAATGCCGAGCGGCACCCCGCTGCCCGCCAGCAGGGGCAGCAGGCTGTGCAGCGTGCCGTCCCCGCCGATCGCCGCAACCGCTTTCACTTCGCCGCGCCGCAATAGCTCCGCCGCTTGAGCGCAAGCCTTCTCCTCATCCGCCTCGGTTATCGCCCGATAAGCGACTCTCCGCGATTGCAGCTCCGCTTCTACGGATCGCCACACCTTGCGTCCCCGGCCGTTGCCGGCCTTCTCGTTCACGACGAACAGGTACATTGTCGAATCGGGGCCTCCTCTTGCCGAACATTGTCGTTTAGCTATCATTATAAGGGCTGGGCCCTTTGAGCGGAAGCGATTCTTGCGTCGGTCATGCTATAATAGGCTGATCTCGAGCGAGTTCGGCGCCTCAAGGCTCAATAGAGCAAGTTCGCTCTGAAGACGCCAGGTTTTAAGCAGCCGAACGGTTGTGCAAGGATGGGGGAATACGGCGTGGCTGAGCCGCTTAAATTCATGTATGACGAAGCATTCATCAACGGGTTCGCCCAGCGGGTGTGCAGCAGTTGGGTTCCGTTCGACGGGGCTCGCTTCCGCGAGCTCGTCTTCGGTCCCGGATGGGATGAACTGGAGCTGAAGGGGCGCATGCGCCGGATCTCGGAGAGCTTGCGCGAGACGCTGCCGGAGAGCTACGCGGAGGCGCTCGCGGTGCTGGAGAGCATCGCGGAAGAGTGCCGCGGATTCCCGTATCTGTTCTTCCCCGACTTCGTCGAGCGGTATGGGCTGGACGATTGGGCGCGTTCGATCGGCGCGCTAGAACGGTTCACGCAGCTGTCCAGCGCGGAATTCGCGGTACGTCCCTTCATTAAGAGGGATACGAAGCGAATGATGGACCAGATGCTGGCTTGGACGAAGCATCCGAACGAGCATGTGCGGCGCCTGGCCAGCGAAGGCTGCCGTCCCCGCTTGCCTTGGGCGGAAGCGCTGCCCGCGTTCAAGCGGGATCCATCGCCTATTCTGCCGATACTGGAAGCGCTGAAGGCCGACCCTTCGGAATATGTAAGGCGCAGCGTGGCGAACAATCTTAACGATATATCCAAGGATCACCCGGATCTCGTGCTGGAGCTCGCCGCGCGCTGGCATGGAGCTGATCCGCTGACAGATGGCATGCTGCGGCATGGCTGCCGGAGCCTGATTCGCGCTTCGGCGCATCCGGCTGCGCTTGGGCTGTTCGGCTTGAAGCCGCCGGAGGGCGTGGTTGTCGCAGAATGGGAGGCGACGCCTTCGGAGGTTGAAGCCGGGGGAGAGGCTGAGGTCCGCTATGCTGTCCGGCTGCCCGAAGGCGAGGCGGCGTTTAAGCTTCGGCTGGAGCTGGCGGTATACTATCCGCGATCCGGCGGCAAGACGTACCGGAAGCTGTTCAAGCTAAGCGAGCGATCGGGGACTGGAGGAGAACTGGTGAAGGGGGCGAGGCGCCTCTCCTTCGCCGACTTGTCGACGCGCAAGCACGCCCCGGGCGAGCACCGGCTTGCGCTTGTCGCGAACGGAGCTGAAGTGGCGGAGCTGACGATTGAACTGAAGGAGAGGGGGATGGGCGGATGACGATCGGCGCCCGCGTACTGAAGACTGGCATTGCGGTCGCGTTGGCTTTGTGGGCGGGAGAATGGCTGCATCTCGATTCGCCGCTGCTGGCGGCGATCACGGCTATTTTCACGATTCAGCCGTCCATCTATCGCAGCTGGATGCAGGTGCTCGATCAATTGCAGAGCAATGTGCTCGGCGTCGCGATCGCGATTGCCGCATTCTGGCTGCTTGGCAGCACCCCGATCTCGGTAGGTATCGTATGTATATTAGTGATATTAATTTGTTTGCGGCTGAAGATCGAAGACACGATCGGGCTCGCGCTGGTCGCGGTCGTCGTCATTATGGAGGCTCGCAGCCAAGGGTGGCCGGTCGCCTTGGATCGCCTGGGCGGGCTGCTGCTCGGCATCGGAATCGCCTTCATCGTGAATGTGACGATCGCTCCGCCGAAGCACAAGGAGCGGTTCGTTCGGCAGGCGCAGGAGGCACAGTCGCTTCTGTCGAGGCTGCTTAGGACGTCTGTCTCCAACGAGCTGAAGGAGAGCGTGTTCCGCATTGAGCAGCGCCGTCTGGATGAGCTGCTGAAGAAGCTGGACGATTCCTATCGGATGTTCGAGGAGGAGCGGGTGTGGTTCCGCCGTTCCCGCGTTCGACGCTCGAAGCTGCTCATCGTCTACAAGGAGATGCTGCTGACGCTTCACCGCGGCGCGAATCTGATCGAAGCGGTGGAGGAGCAATATTGGGCGGTCTCGAGCGAGGCTTCGTGGAACCGCGAGGCGGATCGGCATATCGAGTCGCTGTGCAACTACCACGAGCAATTGCTGTGGAAGTGGGAGGGCAAGACGAAGCGCGGCTCCTCTGCAGCACCCCCGCTTGAGGAAGGCGTACGGCTAACCGAGCAGATCACGGCTTCCGCGGAAGCCGATGCGGTGACGCGCGCCCGGCTGCTCGTCATCACCTCATCGATGTTCGCATACGAAGATCGCTTGCGCCGTCTGGATCGGCTGATCGACCACTGGCGGCTGCGCGAAGCCGGCGACGAAGACGAAGCCGATAAGCGCGAGCGCGAGGTTGGCGAGCCCGCCGAGCGGGAAGCGTCTGAGCGGGAATCGTCTGGGCGCCGAGGAGACTGAGCTTAGTCTCAAACCAGACTAACTCCGGCCCGCGAACGTGTGCGGAGACAGTCGGGGCACGTGCCTGGCTGCCGGTATGCGGGAGCTAGGTTAGCTCCCCACAACAGAAGGACCGCGAAGGACGAACGGTTGGCGTTCGCCTTGCGGTCCTTCGCTTAATCCCCGGGGCCTTTCTTGCCGCGGCCCATCTGCCGGCGGGGGTTCGTGATCTTGCCTTGCTGGTCGATATCGTTCTTCTTCGGGTAGAGCCGGGGGTCGGTCTCGCCTTCGTGATGATTGTCGAAGCTCATCTCCGCCCATTCCCACTCGGTCGTGCCAAGCTGTGGATCCGGCGGGAAAATGTTGCCTCGCTGAAGCTCCAATTCGCGGCCCCACTCGTTCTTATAGACGCCGTCGACTTCCACTTCTTCCCCCGACATCGGAAGCATCCTGCCTTTTTTCTCGCTCATTCGCTTACTTCATCCTCCCTCACAGCCCGTGCTTCGGAACGGCCGCGCGATCGGCCTCCGACTGAAGCCGGTTGGCCTTCTCCTTGCCGCTCCCGGTTCGATCCGCACGGGATTGAGCCTGGCTCGCTTCGCGCTGCTTCTGGGACGGAAATTCGCCGGACATGGCCCTCTCCTCCTTCGTACGCGTTAGAATGAATCGCCGTTAGCGTACCACAGGGCCTGCGACCTTATACCCGGCTGGCGGGCTTACCCGAGCGGGCGGACACTACAGGTAGCGAGACTCCAGCTTTTTGCCGGCAAACCATAGAGCGACGAGGACGACGCCAGCGACGATCAGCCGCCAAGGATGCTCCACTAGCGCGCGCAAGTCGTGGCCGAGGAACGATAAGGTGAATATCATGACGGCTTTGCCCAGCACGATGGCGATGAGGAACGTGTGCAGCGGGATCTTGGACATTCCAGAAGCGATGTTCACCAGTGCGGACGGCGCGAACGGAAAGCAGGAGAGCACGAAGATCGGCGTGAACCCTTTGCGTTCGATCCAGTCGAAGAATCGGTCCATCTTCGGCATCCGCTTGCGAATACGGTCGCTCCAACGGCTGCCGAAGCGCCGAGCCAGCATGAACACGAGCGCGGCCCCGATGAAGGCGCCTATCCAAGATAAGAGGAAGCCGAGCCATAGACCGTAAGCGTTCGCGTTCGCCACGACGAACACGACAAGCGGCAAGAATGGCAGGAATGCCTCAAGCAATGGAAGTATGATGCCCGGCAGCGGCCCGAGGGCCGAATATCGGTCGAGAAAATGTTGAATATCGTCCAGCGTCAGCCCTCTGAAGAAGGTGACGATCGCATCCCACCGGGATGCGAGCATGGACATAGCAGCTAGCATGATCTACCTCGCAGTGTCTCCAGCGGCGCCTTCCCCGCGAAACGTTCGGAATGGAAATATCATATACATTAAGCTTATCGCAATAAAGATGAATCCTGCAAATCGAACGACGGAAGGCTCGCCGAACGCCTCGGCTAGTATCCCTCCGATGCCCGGCCCGATTAAGCCTCCGATGCCTTCCACCGTGGAGAATACGCCCCAGCCCAAGCCTTGCTGTCCGGGCGGCACGTAAGCGGCGAGCAGCGCGTTCCACGCCGGAAGCACGGCTGCGTATGCGACGCCTAGAACGAGCGCCCATGCGAACGATAAGCCGAGCGTCGATATGCCGGTTAATGCGCATAAGGCCAAGCCGAATAGGCAGAAGCCCGTGACGAGGAACCACTTCTTGCCGAGATTGTCGGACAGCCTTCCCATCGGGATGAGGCCCGCCGCTGTGCATCCGCCGCCGATCAGCAGGAGCAGCGAATATTGCGGGTGGGACAGCCCCAAATAATCTTCCGCGAAGCTGGGCAGGATCGGAACGAGCATGCCGGCCGCCAGCGTCTGCAGCACCATGCCCGGCAGCAGCAGATTCATCTCCTTCAGCCTGTCCCCCAGCATGGCGAGCTGACGCCGGAACGGCACGTAATCCATCTCGGCATGAACCTCGCGGGGAATGAACAGCGAGAGCAGCAGAGCGGCCGCGGACACGGCTGCCATAATCCAGAAGGTGAGCTCGGCCCCGATCTCCAGCGTGAAGTTCGTCACCGCCGGACCGCTGCCTAAGCCGACCAGCCAGATCGTATACAAGACGCCCATCTGCGTCCCCCGCCGGTTCTCTCGGACGCGGGTCAAGCATACGATCCAGATGGGGGAGATGCCGATGCCGAACAGTCCGGAAGCGGCGATGAAGATCCAAGGCACTGGCGTGAAGCCCATGAGCAGCATACCGGCCATTGAGAGCAGAAGCGCCCCAACGACGATCGTCCGGACGGATAGGCGGTTCATCAAGTAACCGATCGCCAGCTTGACGACGGTGTCGGTCAAATAATGCGCGGCGACTGCAAGACCTATGACATCCAGGTTGAGCCCAAGGGCATTCTTCCCGTAGATCGGAATGAAGCTGATGAGCGCAGCGCCCCGCCCGAATTCGACCAAATAAAGAATGACGGCGAAGAGCGACATTTCCGGCGAGAAGAGAGACTTCACACGAACAGATCTCACTCGAGGTCTCCTTTGCAACATAATCTTCTACGCAACGATCGGATCTTCGTTCCGCTTGATCGGGCTCGTATCCAGCCTCAGGATAGCCCAATCGCCGGATCGCCAAGCCGAAGTCTCTCCGGTCCCTCGGCTCCCTGGAACGAATCGAATGCTCGTATCTTAAAGTATAGGCAAGTTCTGAAGAATATCTAACGCGATTCGGTCGGCTGCTCCTTCTTTGCGCAAAGTATCGATCGCCGACTGCATGGCGCTTCGGCGGCCGGGGCTTTCAAGTGTACTCTCGATCTCGGCGGCGAGGGCTCCCGGCGTCCGGCAGATGACGGCAGCTCCTTTGGCGGCGAGATAGCGGGCGTTGTTCAGCTCTTGGCCCGGCATGGGGCGGTAGAGGAAGATCGGCAGTCGGGCCTGCATCGCTTCCGTTAAAGTCAACCCGCCCGGCTTGGTGACGATGCAAGAGGCGATGCTCATGAGCTCGTGGATCGACTCGACATAACCGAACACGCGAACGCGGCTTCCGTCGGTGTTGAACCTCTCGCGGAAGGCTGCCTCCAACGCCCGGTTGCGTCCGCAGACGAGAGCGACCTGCGTACGGCCGGCAGAGGCAAGCCGCCTGCACAATTCGCCGAGGCCGGACCGCGCGCCGTATGCGCCGCACATGACCAGAACGACCGGCTGCTCCGGGTCGAAGCCGAACCGTTCGGCTTCGCGCTCAAGCCGGCGGGGCATGGAGAAGGTGGAGCGAAGCGGAATGCCGGTCGCGGCGATACGTGCCGGCGGGATGCCGGTTCTCGCCAGTTCATCGCGCAGGTCGTCCGTGGCGACATAGTACTTATCGATTTTCGGATGGACCCATCTCATATGAAGATCGAAGTCGGTGACGACATTGTACATCGGGATCGGACGTTGAATGCGTCTCGCGATGGACGGCAGGACGAGCATAGGGAACGTGTGAACGATCGCATCGGGACGTTCCTTCTCGATCAACCGGCGAAGCGTGTCAGCTCCCCAGGAATGAAGCCAGTGGGCGAACAGCGAATTCGGCTTCATGCAGCGCGTCGCTTGGTACATCCAGCCGTAGACTTGCGGCCAGAGCGTATAGCTCTTCATATAGAAATAACGGCTGAATTCGTTGAGGATCGGATGAGCTTCGGCCATCAGGTCGAGGAGAACGATATTCGCCGCGCCAAGGCTGGAGAAGCTTTGCTGCAGCGCTAACGCAGCTTGCCGGTGCCCGTCGCCGAAGCTGGCGTAGACGATGATGATTCTCAACGCGCTGGTCCGCCGGGCGATCTCCCGCATACGGTCTCTCCTCCTTGGCAGAGTTGTGATTTATTGTAATCCATTGTCATCCTACCATATACCCGTTAATTCCCGATTAACCGCAGGTCAAAAATAAAAAGAACCCCGCAAGGGGGTTCAGGCGGCGTCAGATCAGCAGGTTGAACAATAGCGGATCCTTGTTCAGCTCGACGAACTGAAAGCCTTTGCGCTGCATCTTGGCGATGAGCGGCTCGTAGTCTTCGCGGCTCTTCAGCTCGATGCCGACGAGCGCGGGGCCGTTCTCTTTGTTGTTCTTCTTCGTATATTCGAATTGGACGATATCGTCGTTCGGGCCGAGCACGTCGTCGAGGAATTCGCGAAGAGCGCCGGCGCGCTGCGGGAAGTTAATCATGAAGTAATGTTTGAGTCCTTCGAAAATCATCGAGCGTTCCTTGATCTCCTGCATCCGATCAATGTCGTTGTTGCCGCCGCTGACGACGCAGACGACGTTCTTGCCTGCGAGGCGATCCGACAGCATCGACAGCGCCGCCACAGGCAGGGCGCCGGCCGGCTCGGCGACGATCGCGTGCTCATTGTACAGCTCGAGAATGGCCGTACAGACGCGGCCTTCCGGGACAGCGACGACGTCGTCCAGCAGCTCGTCGCAGATCGCGAAGGTCAAGTCGCCGACCCGCTTGACGGCCGCGCCGTCGACGAACTTCTCGATCTCGTCCAGCGCGACGACGGCGCGGGCTTCGCGGGATCGCAGCATGGAGGCTGCGCCTTCGGGCTCCACGCCGATAATGATGGTGGACGGGCTCACCGTTTTCACGTATGACGCGACGCCCGCCGCCAGCCCGCCGCCGCCGACCGTAACGAGCAGCACGTCGATCGGCTGCTTGCTCGCTTCGAGGATCTCCTTGCCGACAGTGGCGTTGCCGGCGATGATCATCGGATCGTCGAACGGGTGGACGAACGGCAAGCCTTCTTCGCGGCTGGCGGCGATCGCAGCGGCATAGGCGTCGTCGAACGTATCGCCGATCAGGCGAATCTCCGCATGCTCGCCGCCGAACAGCTTCACTTGATTGATCTTCTGCCTCGGCGTGGTGGCGGGCATGTAGATCAGTCCGCGGATGCCGAGCGCGTGGCACGAGTAAGCGACGCCTTGAGCGTGATTGCCCGCGCTGGCGCAGACGACGCCGTTCGCGCGCACTTCCTCCGGCAGCGAGGAAATCAGGTTGTAGGCGCCGCGAATCTTGAAGGAGCGGACGATCTGCAGGTCCTCTCGTTTGAGCAGGACGTTGCAGCCGTATTTGGCGGACAGCGCGCGGTTAGGCTGGAGAGGAGTCGGCACGACGACGTCCTGCAGGACGCGGTGGGCGTGCAGCACGTCCTCCAGGCGGACAGCCGTATCGGCGGATGGAGTTGGCATGGCGGGTCATCCCTTTCGGTTTATCTCATTAGTTATTGATGATGTGAAAAGTTAACGGCTTTAGCGGCGCGCCCGAGGCTAGCAAGCTCGGAGGCTCGGAAGCTCGGAGGCTCGAAGCTCGGAGACTCGGAAGCTCGGAGACTCGAGGCTCGGCATTTGGCGCTCGGTGAGGCGACTGCTCGCGGAAGCGGTCCGGGCCGTCTTGCGAGCGCGAGCTCGGCGGTTGGGGCTGCTGTAAGCCGGAAAAACCGGGTTACAGGAGCGAGCTCGGCGGTTGGGGCTGCTGTAAGCCGGAAAAATCGGGTTACAGGAGCGCGCACGCGTGTTTGGACTGCTGTAAGCCGGAAAAAACGGGTTACAGGAGCGCGCACGCGTGTTTGGGCTGCTGTAAGCCGGAAAAAACGGGTTACAGGAGCGCGCACGCGTGTTTGGACTGCTGTAAGCCGGAAAAAACGGGTTACAGGAGCGAGCTCGGCGGTTGGGGCTGCTGTAAGCCGGGAAAAACGGGTTACAGGAGCGCGCACGCGTGTTTGGGCCGCTGTAAGCCGGAAAAATCGGGTTACAGGAGCGAACTCGGCAGTTGGGGCTGCTGTAAGCCGGAAAAACCGGGTTACAGGAGCGTGACCACGCGTTTGCGCTCGTTTGCGCGCCTGCTAACGCAAAAAAACCGTCCCGCAAAAGGGACGGATTGGCGCTCCGTGTTACCACCCTCGTTCCGCGAACGCCGCGACAGGATGTCGCTTCGTTCTTGGCACTTCAGCGCGCCGCCGAATGGGGCGCATACCCTTAACGGGGGCGGACGTCCGCGCTTATGGCCGAACGGACTTCGGCGCGGCTTCTCGGGGAGGATATTCCGCCGGGCTCGAACGTCGGCTTGCAGCGAAGCGCCGACTCTCTGGGGATCGAGCGGAACGGGGAACGTGTTCCCGTCATTGAATTTTATATAATGTTATACTCTTACCTAAGCCGGAAGTCAATCCGCCGCTGCCCGATCGCATCGAAGGAAGGGGATGCCTGATGAGAAAATTGTTAGCCGCCCTGATCATTCTAATCTTGCTCTTAGGGGGCGCTGCCGCGTTCGCCTATTGGTACGTGTCCCCGCCGCAGCAGCTCGGCCTCGACTATGAGGAAGTGCCGCTCCGCTCCCGCGCGCTCGATATGGCACGCCGTATGTCGCCGGAACTGGTACTGACGGAGGCGGACGTCAACAATCTCGGCCGGCAGCAGGTTGCCGCCCACCGCAACTATCAGCCCGACGTCGAACTGACGGGCGCGCGCTTCCGCTTGGAGGGCGGCAAGCTCGTCGCCGACGTGACCGCCAAGTGGAAGGACCGCGTCCCGGTCGGCCTGCAGCTAACCTATCGGCTGAGATGGGCAAGCCCGAATCTAATCGCGCAGGTCGAAGAAGCGAAGCTGAAGAATGTCGGACTGCCGGCGGAAGCGTTCGACGATATTGTAATTCCGCTAGGCAACGAGCTGCCGGAGCCGCTTCATGTGAACGATATCCGAATCGAGAGCGATCAACTGGTCGTCGAGTTCCGCAAGCCTAGCCTTCAGGACCTGCGCAGTCTGCTTGGGTAGACAGCCGACGCCATAGCCTAACCCCGAACGGTCTAAGCGGCCGAACGGGGTTTTGTTCATTTTCGAACGGTGGGAATAGTCATAGACAGAGCGTATCTCCGAATAAAATGAGAGCTAGGATCAAGTACGGATTAAGTAGAGGACGGTGCTTCGGCGTGTTGAATGATAGCGTTCAGAAGGAGAGGCCGTGGCTTCTTCATTACCCATGGCAAGTAGCTCCGGCATGCGATTACCCATCCGGCAACGCGGCCCGGCTGCTCATCGGCTGGGCGGAGCGCAGCCCGGGCGCGAAGCCGGGCGGGTACCTCTGCCCCGCCTGGAACTGCGTCCGGCTGCTTCGCGCCAGCCGCAAATTCGCGAACGCGCTGGTCGGCCTCGGCATTGGCCGAGGCGAACGGGTCGCGCTGGTGCTGCCCGACTGCGCGCAGTCGTTTATCGCTTTCTTCGGCACGCTGATGGCAGGCGCGATCGCCGTGCCGCTCGAGGCGGGTACAGGCCCGGACGCGGAACGGGAGACGCGCCGCCGCCTGATCGAGACCGAGGCTGCCGCCGCGGTCGTGTACGACTCTCACCTTCCCGCCATAGCGGCTGCGCGGGAAGGCACATTCCTGCGCGCGATCATCGCCACCTCGAAGGCGGACGGCTCGCCGGGAACGCCGGCGAAGCTCCCCGCGGCGCGTCTCTCGGAGCTTGACCCGTTCGCCCGGCGCCGGGTGAGCGCGAGCGGCGTCGAGCGCTGGAGCCATCTGCTGCGCCGCTTCCCCGATTCGCCCGTGTTCGTTCAGGTCGACGCGGATCGCGAGCTCGCGATGATCCGTTACACGCGCGGAACGACGGGCGATGCCAAGGGGGCGATGCTCACGCACGCGAACCTGATCGCCGGCGCCGTGCAGGTCGCGGCTTGGCGCTACGCGGAAGAGCAGGCGCAGCTTCGTTATCTCGCCGCGCTGCCGATTGCGCGCCGCAGCGGAGACGGCGTCGACGGCTACTGCATCGCCGAGGCCGCGGCTCACCCGGCGGCCCAGCCGGCGAACCGGCTTGGGCGGATGGGGATGCTGGGCATACCGCTGCCCGATACCGAGGCGAGAATCGTTGGCGAGGCTGGATTCGCGCCGCTCTCACCTGGCGAGATCGGGGAATTGATCGTCAGGGGGCCGCAGATTGCGGCCGGCTACTGGCGTCTGCCGCAGGCTAGCAGCGCCGTATTCCAAGATGGCTGGCTGCGAACAGGCGATATGGCGGTCATGGATGAAGACGGATTCATAGCGCTGGTCGACCGCAAGGCCGAAGTGTTCCCGCGCGGCGGACAGACGGTCTATCCGCGGCGGGTGGAGCTGGAGCTCATCCGGCATCCGGCTGTCGCCGCGGCGGTTGTCGTCGGCATCCCGAAGAAGCAGGGGGAGACGGCGATCCGGGCGTTCGTCACCCTAAGAAGAGGCTGCCGAACGTCCGTGATGCAGCTGCGCCGTTGGGGGCTTGAACGGCTGTCTGAACATGAAGCGCCGGATGAGTACGAGGTGTGCGACCGCCTCCCCTCCAAGCTAAAGCTTCGTGAAGGTCAACAATAGGAAGAAATGATTAAAAATAACTAAAGAATGGTTACCTTCATTGCGTATGCATCCCCCCTTTCGCTATACTGATATCAGCTATAGACGTTTTTTTTAAGCATAATAGTAAGCGTTTACAATATTGCGCAGCCAATCAAGGGGTGAAGAAGTTGCCATACGATTCCGATAAAGAGCCTAAAGGGGGGGATCAATTGATGATGGCGGTCGTGGACCGGATCGCGGGATTCGGACTGCGGACGTTGGGGTTGAGAACGAAGTCTGCCTGCAGGCGGACAGTGGGTCGTCCCAAGCGAATGGCTGCCGCATGCGGCCGGCTATTCGGCTCGTTCGGGAGGATGGCCGCAGCCGGAACGGCGTTATGGTCGGGAGCCGGAATCGTAACGGTCCATGCGTCGGAACGAGAGGCTGCTGTCGTACAGACGGGCGTCGGAACGCTGCCATTGCTCGCTGCGATGGCCATTGGCATCTGCATCGCTGCCGCGGCGGTGATCGCCTTCTTGCAGATGACTGCGAAGGCGAAGAACGTCGGGGACAAGGCGGCGGACGACGACGCCGAGCCGTGGCCTTCGGAGTCGTCCGCTGCGGAAGATCGGGCCGATTCATTCCGCGAATCGGACGAATCGTTAGCCGGCCTGGAAGACGCGCTGCCCGATTATACGATTCCTCTGCCGGCCATGCGGCGGCGTCCGGAAGCCGCCGTTCCGGCGCGAGAGGGATCGCCTCGGTTGTGGGGAGTGGAGGGCGAATTCGCCGGCAGCGGCTTCAAGCTGTCGGACTGCTGGCTGACGCTTGGGCGTGACGCAGCCCAATGCGGGATCATCTTCCCCTATGACGCCGGCGAGATCAGCCGCAAGCATTGCTCCCTGAGATTCGAGGCGGAACGCGGCTTATTTCTGATAGAGGACCACCATTCCTCGAATGGAACGTTCCTGTCGGACGGGGAACGCCTGGAGCCTGGAGTGATCTACGAATTGCGGCCGGGAGCCCGATTTTCCCTGTCGGGAGAACGGCATTGGTTTGAAGTCCAAATCTGATGTTTGGCTTTTAACCCCGACCGTAAACTGGTATAATGGGAAAGTCAAGGAATTGCAGACAGCAAGCAGGATGCTATTTAGCAGCATAACTTGCGGGATTCGTTCCGCCGGGAGGGATTTCACATTGGCAAAACGAAGCCACAACGAAGTTCAGGAAAGTCTCCGGGAGCTGACTAGAATTTTCCGGCCGAAGGACCCGCGCAAGTTTGTGAAGGACTACATTCGCAAGTACAGAATTACAAGCGGTTACGAAGAAGAATTGACTCTGCTCGTGGAGCGAGAGTTGGTTAAATTAAATTCTCCCGCGTCCTGATCACGGGAGAGAGATCGGCGAAGGCCTCGTGAGCCTTTGGCCGATCTCTTTTTTTTATGAAATCGTGTCAGCACGCACGGTGGAAAATGCGCATGGCAAAGCTAGGCTACCGCTAGCAGCCCATTGAAAAGGGGGGATCTTAGGCTTGCTTGGTTAC
>NZ_JACJVN010000058.1 GCF_014212015.1 Cohnella lubricantis
CCGCCGCCGGCGCGGGGCGCAGCTCCGCGAGCGGCCGCCGCAGCACGCCGCCGACGACGACGGTGTCGGAGCCGGCGGGCGCTTGCGGCGGGAAGAAGCGCGATGCGGGTACGACCTTGCCGCTTGGCGCGAGCAGTACGAATTCCGGGTCCGCCCCGATGACGGCGGATACCCCCGACGCGGTCTCCCGCTCCCAATTGGCGGCAAAGGCGGAAGCCGCGAGCCGCAGCCCGTCCCTCTCCCCCGCCGAACGAGTCGATAGCTGCGGCGTCAATCCGACGATCAAACCGAATCTTCCGGTTCTATCGAGCTTCCATTTTACCATACCCATATCGAGGCCTAGAATATAAAGCGCGCGCGCGGAAGCCCGCTTGAGCCTTCTAGTCAGCTGTTCACCGCGATAGCTGCCCAGCGGCGACGGACGGACGAACGCGCAGCCAAGACCGAACACCGCCACCTCGAACACATACTCATAACGCACCGTGCCCGCAGAGGAATGCCATCGTCCCGCCGCAGCCTGATGTCCTGCCGAAGTCAGCTCCGCCGAGAAGCCTTCGCGGATCAGCCGTCGCTCGATCTCGCGTGGCTCCAACGCTTCGGCGGCGGCTGCTCTCGCATTCCAGATCCACGCCCTTCCCGCTTGTCCGACATTCGGGAGTCCGCTGCCTGGAAACAAGAGAACGGCATCATCCGCGTCGATCTGAGAGTCCGGCCTTAACTGTTGAACACCGGACGGCATACGGCTCCACGGCATCGCCTCTCCGTATGTGTTCGCCCAAACTTTGCCCGCCATATTCCGCTTCCTCCCGCCATACGCCGCACATTGATCCGTGTGCTGCAACTTCTAGGCTATATCGAGCAAAACGGGAAGGGCCGTCCCGCCGGCGGATGAACGCCGAAGCCGAATGACCCTTCCCCGTATGCGCCCCGATGCGGCCCCGCGGCCGCATCCACAGAAATAGGCTTCTCCCGCTGTCCCGACAGGGCACTCGCCCTCGATAATTCTCCCGTCTCGGCATAATCATAAGTACCGACCGCAGGCAGGGCCGCTTACAATTCGTCTTCGAGCAGATCCGAATCGAGGTCTTCGAAGTCACCGTCTTCCAGACCGAAGTCGGCGTCCTTGACGTCGTCATCGAAGGCGGACGGGTCCACGACGACAACGACCTTCGTCTCGGCGACCATCTCAACGGCATACTCGCGTTCGACCCGAATGATGACACTCGTTCCGTTCGAGCTGACCGTCGCTTCCACGCAGTTCGGCTCTTGCGTCGCTTCCGCGGACACCTCTTCGGTAGACGAACGGTGACGGGGGTCTACATAAGACAGGGGCACGATCTCAGCGTAGGTGATCGTCTCTTTGGCCACGTCGGTTTGCGAATTCTTGTCATAGGAGTACCAGATGTTGATATCATAGGACCCAATGACTTCGACCCCGTTCCCCGCTCTGGCTGCTTCGTATTGGTGGTTGATAATCCACGCTCCCAGAATGCTGCTCGGATGATGCGGCGGCGTAACGGTGTGTGTAACCGTAGAGAACTTCCGGCCTTTACCGCAAACCGCCTTCGTAATGATTTCTCTGCGCTGCAGCCGTTTATCCGCTAAAGCCATACGGTAGACCTCCTCCATACAATCAAGTCAATTAAGTCTATGCAGGACATTCGTCTAGAGTGACAAAAATGTATCCGTGCACTAGAGGTTCCGATTCATTGTATGACTTGATTCGGAGAAGATGACCGTTGTTTTTTCTCCCGCATTGCGATGGATAGGAACCGTCTGAGCTCACGGCATAAGGAGAACAGGGCGGCTCGCGTCTCGAACTCCTCCCTCGTGCTCGGCAGCTCCATCCGTTTGAATTGCTGCTCCAGCCTAGCGAGCTCACGCTCGGTGTTGCCTTCGTAATATTCCGATCGCACGTCAACGGACAAGCGTTCGAATAATGCCGCAATATCTAGCGCCTGCGGTACCCGCTGCGAGACAATTGCGACCGATTCCATCATCAATTCGATCGAATCCAGCTGCTGGCGGCGCATGTGAAAATAGAGCAGCCACGGCTCGTTCTGCTGGACGAACCGGTTCTCTTGGGCGCGCTTCGCAACGGCAACCCCTCTCTCGATGGCGGATTCGGCATCTAGCATCTCGCCTCCGCTCCATACAATCTCAGGGTCGCGAAGATAACTCGCCATCCCCGCGAATACCCCGGAGAAACTCTCCTCCGTCCTGCTCCGCAGCGATTCCAGTGTCTTGCTCTCCTTCGGCATATAAGCCAGATTGAGCAGCGTCGCGATGCCGAGCCCGATCAAGAGCAGCGCGATCTCATTGCCGATGGACGCCCAACTGATGTCGCCGCTCCCGAACAGGTGGAACACGACGACAGCGCCAGTGACGACGCCGGCGCTGAAGCCGAAGCGGGCGACAACCGGGAAAGCCAGCAGAATATAGACGGATAACACCCAAATATGGAATCCGAAAAAGTAGAACAGCATTGAAGCGACGCCAAGGCCGACGACCGAAGCTCCAAACCGGGCGAAGACGGTTCGCAGCCCCCGCCAGCGGGTCGTGTCTACGCCCATGATGGCCAGTATGCCCGCCGATAGCGGATTGTCCAATTGAAGCAGCGTCGCAGCATAGATAGCGGCAAGCGTCGCGACGGCTGTCTTGATGACGCGATATCCCATCTTCTCCTGATCTCCTCGAAGCTCGTTAAACGCACAAAAGCGGGCCGGGAAGCGGCTCCCGCAAGGGAAGACCGTCTCCTCTGCCCGCCTGGCGTGTTTAGCCGAGCCGGTATATGTCGCGGAACTTCGTCTCCAGATAATCGCACAGATACGACGATTGGAGCGGCTCGCCGCTGATGTTTAGGATGATCTCGGACGGATCGAGCATCTTGCCGTGGCGGTAGATGTTCTCCGTCAGCCATCCCTTCAGCGGCTGAAGCTCGCCGCGCGCAATCTGGCCGTCCAGATCCGGGAGCTTCGACTTCGCGGTATTAAGCATCTGCGCAGCGTACATATTGCCGAGCGAATAGGAAGGGAAGTAGCCGAAGGAGCCGCCGGACCAGTGCACATCCTGCAGCACGCCCTCCGAATCGTTCTTCGGCACGACGCCGAGCGCTTCCTTATACTTGGCATTCCAGACTTCCGGAAGGTCGCGAACGGCCAGACCTTCATTAAATAACATTTTCTCAATCTCGTATCGGATCATGATGTGCAGGTTGTACGTCAATTCGTCCGCTTCAATGCGGATGAGCGACGGCTCCGAGACGTTGATGCCGCGGTAGAACGCTTCTGCCGTCACGTTGTCGAACTGTCCCGGGAAGTGCTTCTGCAATTCCGGGAAGTACCGCTGCCAGAAGCCGCGGCTGCGGCCGATCATATTCTCCCACAAGCGGGATTGCGATTCGTGAATGCCCATCGAAGTGCCTGTCGCGAGCGGCGTTCTGGCAAGCTCCTGCGAGATATTCTGCTCATAGAGAGCATGGCCGCCTTCATGGATCGTGCTGAACAAGGCGCTGGGCAGATCGTGCTCGTAGTAATGCGTCGTAATGCGAACATCGCCGATGCTGAGCCCCGTCGCGAATGGGTGAACGGTCTCGTCCAGACGTCCCGCTTCGAAGTCGTAGCCCATCTGCTTCAGGATGAAGCGGCTGAGCTTCTTCTGCGCTTCGATGTCGAACTTGCTCTGCAGGAACGAGGTGTCCGGCCGGTCGCCTCTCGCCCGGATCGCTTCAGCCAGCGGCACCAGGCGCGATCTCAGCTCGCCGAACAACCGATCCAATTCCGGCGTCGTCATCCCCGGCTCGTACATGTCGAGCAGCGTATCGTACGGCGTGCCTCTGACGCCCCAATACTCGATAAATTGGCGATTCATCTCGACGATGCGTTCCAAGTACTTGGAGAATCCGGCAAAATCATTCTCATCCTTCGCCACTTCCCAAGCGGACTCCGATTGGGAGGTTAAGATGACGTACTCCTTGAACAATTCCGGAGGCAGCTTGCGGTTGCGGTCGAATTCCTTGCGCGTCTCCTCTACCAGTCTGCGATCGATCGCGCTAAGCGCTGCGTATGTATCCGGCTGTCCCAGCTTCTCCAGCAATTCTCCCATCTCATCGGACGTCGAGAGCCGGAACATATCGTCCGACAACGCGCCGACTGCTTCGGAGCGGAATTCGATGCCTTTGCGCGGAGCGCCCGTCCGCATATCCCAATAGACAAGTCCTAGAATCTCAGAGTACTGCTTCAGCTTCGTCGTTAATTCGCGAAACTTTGTCAACGTATCCGCCATATGTATTCAACCTCTCCCATTGATATCACAATCTAACTTGATCATAACTCCCATGAAATCTATAATCAACATAACGTAAGGTTGGCTTTATTATGGTAGAGCGAAGGAGTGTGAATGGGGTGAGAATAAGCTGGAGCGAGCAGGCGGTCCAAGCGATTCGCGAGCAGCTCGACGCCGATTCAATCGCGCTGCGGCTGGTTTATGATACAGAAGGCTGCGGCTGCGCGGTGAACGGCGTTACGGCATTGTGGGCTGTCGCTGCCCCGCAAGCAGACGATGTTCAAGCCGAAGGCGGGCCGATCGCGGTTTGGTACGATAAGCAGCAGGAGATATTCTGGGATGAGGAGCTTCGGATCTCTTATGCTCCGGAACGCCGAACCTTCGTGCTGGCGAGCGACGGACAGATCTATTCGAACCGGCTGCCGGTTCAAGACCGCAGAGGCCTTCCTATCGCGGAATAATCCAATTCATAGATCGCAAGGAGGAGTTACATATGAGAAGAGTGGATGAGATTCTCGCCCATAACCGAGCGTTCGTCGAAGGACGGGAGTACGAGCAATTCTGGCCGACTGAGCCGAAGGGCAAGCGTGTCGTTATCGTCAGCTGCATGGATACGCGCCTGACCGAGCTGTTGCCGAAGGCATTCAACGTTCAAAGCGGGGACGCTAAGATCATCAAGAATGCCGGCGCGATCATTACCGCCCCCTTCGGCAACATCATACGGAGCATCATCGTGGCGCTGTACGAGTTGAACGCGAACGAGGTCATCATCTGCGGGCACCATGATTGCGGCATGACGGGCATCAATCCGAAGACGGTTGTCGGGCATATGATCGAGCGAGGCGTGTCCAAGGAAGTCATCCGAACGCTGCACCACTCCGGCGTCGACTTCGACCGTTGGCTGACCGGCTTCGAGAACGTGAAGTCGAGTGTGGAGAATAGCGTGGATATTGTCCGCAAGCATCCGCTGCTCCCGCCAGGAACGCCGGTCCACGGCATGATCATCGATCCTTCGACCGGCGAGCTGGAATGGGTCGTCGACGGCTACGACTATCTAGCGCACACGGATCCAGAGGCTGAATAATCGGCAATCGGCCCCCTGTTGGGAGGCCGATTTTTTTTATATGTGGTTGCCCGGCGCCGCGGGCGTGGAGTTAGTTCGTTCGCCGACTAATTCTGCCCCGCACGCCGCTCCGATGGCCGAGTTAGTTCGTTCGCCGACTAATTCTGCCTCGCACGCCGCTCCGATGGCCGAGTTAGTTCGTTCGCCGACTAATTCTGCCTCATTCGTCGCTTCCTGCACCGAGTTAGTTCGTTTGCAAACTAATTCTGCCTCGCACGCCGCTCCGATGGCCGAGTTAGTTCGTTTGCCGACTAATTCTGCCTTATTCGACGCTTCCTGCACCGAGTTAGTTCGTTTGCCGACTAATTCCATCTTGCCTGCCACTACGCGCGCTGAGTTAGTTCGTTCGCAGACTAATTCTGCCTCATTCGTCGCTCTCTGCACCGAGTTAGTTCGTTTGCCGACTAATTCCATCTTGCCTGCCACTCCGATGGCCGAGTTAGTTCGTTTGCAGACTAATTTGCCTCATTCGTCGCTTTCTGCACCGAGTTAGTTCGTTTGCAAACTAATTCCATCTTGCCTGCCACTACGCGCGCTGAGTTAGTTCGTTCGCAGACTAATTCTGCCTCATTCGTCGCTTCCTGCACCGAGTTAGTTCGTTTGCCGACTAATTCCATCTTGCCTGCCACTACGCGCGCTGAGTTAGTTCGTTCGCAGACTAATTCTGCCTCATTCGTCGCTTTCTGCACCGAGTTAGTTCGTTTGCCGACTAATTCTGTCTCGCACGCCGCTCCGATGGCCGAGTTAGTTCGTTCGCAGACTAATTCTGCCTTCAGCCGACTCTATGCATCGTCCTCGCTGGTGTGCCGCCTCTTCTCCCGCTCCTGCGCCTTCTCGCGCGCGGCGGCGGCGCGGGCGTCGATCACCTCCGCCCGATCGCGCAGCGCGTGGCGGTCGATTAGCTCGCGCGCTACCTGATCGCCAGGCGCGCCCCAAGCCCAGCCGCGCGCCGACGCCGCTTGCCGGGCTAGCCGCAGCAGCTCCGGATCGGTGATCGGCAGCTCAAGGTCCGAATAGGCGACGCCATTCGGTCCTCCCCACGCCGCAAGCCGATCCCGCAGCACGCCGGCCAGCCGCCGGCCGTCCAGCCCGATGCCGTCCATGGCGGCCGGGTCTACCTCCCGCGCGGCCTTCGCCAGCAGCTTGTAGGCGCCGGCGCTGTTGCCGCGCCGGGCATGATACTGCGCGACGGCGACGCGCACGAGAACAAGCCAGCAGTTCTCCTGCGGCTTACCCTTCTCTTTTTTCCACAAGGCTTCCATCCATTCGTGGCATTCGAAGTAATCCCGCGAACCGAAATATTCCGCCAGATAGGCGATAAACTCTTCAGGGTACGGAAATAATGTCATCAAGCTTCTGCTCCTTACGCCAATCTCCTTCAAGAATAACGCAATTTCGACGAGACGGCACGTTCTTCCTGAAACCATAGGCTCGTCCGCTCGTATAGCTCTATTGTACAAACTACAGATAGACAGAAGGAGTTATGCACCATGTGGAAAAAAGCTTTGCTCTTGTTCAGCCTGCTCGCCTTCACGGTAGTGATCAGCGTGCCAGCCGATCAAGCGGACGCTGCGCGCAAATCGTTCAGCTCCGGCAAGAAGTCCTACTCCCAAACGCCGAGCAAATCAACCGATAACGTCTCCAAGACGACGACCGGTACCAAGACGAATACCGGAGCTGCAGCCGGAACGACTGCTCAGCGCGGCTTCTTCAGCGGCGGCAGCTTGATGAAAGGTCTGATGATCGGCGGCATCGCCGGCCTGCTCTTCGGCAGCATGTTCAGCGGCATGGGCGGCTTCGGGGACTTCTTAGGCCTCATCGTCAACGTGCTCGCGATCATTGTTCTGATCTCCATCATCCGAGCCGTGTTCAATTCGTTCCGGCGCAACAAGAACCAGCAGCGTCCGGACGACTCCCGCAGGTGGTAAGCCGACATGCGTCTGACCATGGATGAGATCGTGAACGCCGTCTGCCTTCATCTGGCCGAGCGGCACGAGGTTCCGGTGAAGGAGATCGAAGTCGAACTTCTCTGGGACGAGGAGCAAGGCTTCAGCGCCGAAGTCTGGGTGCAGGGGCGCAGCCGCTTCCTCGTAGAAGCGAATTTGAAGGAAGCGATCATGCGTTATGTGCACAACGAATATCAGGAGCGCGTCTATCCTTCCCAGATTAAGCTGGAAGTGGACGACGAGATCTGGGCGGACATCTCCGCCTGACGCACCGCTTCCTAATTATCATAGAAATGACCAGCCAAACGAATTGGCTGGTCATTTTGTATTGCGCTCAGCAGCGGCCCATCACGACTGTGTTGTAATATCGCCCGTCGGAGAGGCGTTTATCCTTCCTCAATACGCCTTCCATCTCGAAGCCGAATTGCTCGTACAGCTGAATGGCCTTGGTATTGGTCTCCAGCACGTTCAAGGTGATCCTGGCGATCCCATTCGCGTCGGCCCACCTAACGGAAGCTTGCAGAAGATGCCTCCCGATCGCGCAGCCCCAGTACGCTTGCAGCACGCACACGCCGAATTCGACTTTGTGGGAGATCCGCCTGAGGGCATTCCCCTCGCATCGCGCAATATTCTTCGCTGCGAACGATCATCATTTAACCCCGTTAATTACCAAGCGTAAGCTCTCGGTGCGGCCCCGCCGGGTCCTGGGAAGATCTCGTCCAGACGCTGCAGCGCTTCTTCGCTCAGCTGGATATCGACGACGCGAAGCGCGCCTTCGAGCTGCTCCAGCGTGCGCGGCCCGATGATCGGCGCCGTCATCGCCGGGCGCGTCAGCGTCCACGCCAGCGCGACGTTCGCTTCGCTCTCGCCCAGCTCGCGGCACAACTTCTCGAACGCTTCCAACTGCGCTCGATGCTTCTCCACTCGCTCCGGATTGTTCGCGCGCTTCGAGCCGGCGACCGGCTTCAGCGCGTGGCCGCTCAGCAAGCCGCCGTCCAACGGGCTCCAGGCGATAACGCCGATGCCGTGTTCTTCGGCAGCAGGCAGCACTTCCAGCTCCGGCAGGCGGCAGAGCAGGCTCAGCTTATGCTGCTCCGAGACGAGCCCGAGCAGGCCGCGGCTCTTCGCTTCGTACTGCGCCTTGACCAGATCGCGGCCGGCGAAGTTGCTCGACCCGACATAGCCGATCTTGCCTTGATATTGCGCGATGCGGAACGCGTCCCACAGTTCGTCCCAGGAGACGCTGCGGTCGACATGGTGCATCTGATACAGCTCGATATGGTCCGTCTGCAGACGGCGCAAGGAGCCCTCGAGATGACGGCGCAGCTTGTAGGCCGACAGGCCGGCGGCATTGTTCGGGCCGTCGTTGTCATCGCTCATCTCGCCGTAGAACTTGGTCGCGATGACGACCTTCTCGCGCCGGCCGCCGCCTTGGGCAAACCAACGGCCGACAATCTCTTCCGTAAGACCGCGATTCTCCTTGCCGCCGTACACGTTGGCCGTATCGAAGAAGTTAATGCCCGCATCCAGCGCTGCGTCCATAATTCGGAACGCATCCTTCTCCTCCGTATCGACGCCGAAATTCATCGTGCCAAGACACAGCTTGCTGACTTTGAGGCCAGTTCGGCCCAGAGTCGTATACTCCATCCCATCTCGCTCCTCTCCATATGTACGTACCTCTCTATTCTAACGTATCGAAGGAGGCTTTGTAAAAGCGCGTTCACGCTAGTGTTAATTGATAGATCTTCGTTATTCTTCCGGAGAAACCTCATCAGGCGCTCGAAGCCAAACGTTCTCGAAGTTGACCCACCCGAGCCTGTTGAGCGATACGCTTCGGACTTCCGGCGGATAAGCTGCCGTCTGCTCCCACCGATAGAGCGTTAGATAGCGGAAGGCTTCCCGCTGAATGCTCTCGTATTGTCTCCAGAGCAGGAGACGCCTGCGAGCATCCGATTCGTCAGACAAGGCTTCCGTTAGGCGTTCCTCCATCGCAGTCGGCCTGGCGCGATGCAGCCATCCGTTCTCGCTTAGGAACAGATGCCTATACACGAATTCCGGATCGCCGGGAATGGGCTGGTCCCACAGCCATAGATCCGCCTCCTCCGCCGATTCAATCAAGCTGTCTCCAGTCTCGATCAGGCGAATCTCGATCTCGAAGCCCAGTCTCGCCGCCGCGGATGCAATCCACTCTGCGTCCCATTCGTTGCCTGCGCCTCTATAAGCGCAAAGTGTCAATCGTTCGTCCCGACTCTTCTCGGATTCATCGACGATACCATCCGCCAGCCGTCCCCGCATGGATCGCATGGATATGGCCTGGTCCTCATCAGCATCGCCGCCGGGCCGAAGCTCTTCTATCTCCTTGGCTATATAGTCAGCCTTCACCGACCGATTGCCTCCCAACTCCCGAATCATGGCATCGCGGTCGATACCTCCCAGCAGCTTGGCGCGGACCTCTTCCTGCTGGAGCAAGCCATGCTTGCCGGCATTGACGATCAGCAGCTTGCAGCCGCCGTCCATCTGGCTGACGGATTGCCAACACCTCCCCTGCGCTGCGGGATAAGGGTATCCGCGCAGTTGAAAAGAGGATAATGGCTGCTCCGGCGGCTCTTCCGCCCCCGAATGGGATTCATAGAGCTGCGGAATGAACCAGAACTCGATCCGGTCCAGCAGAGGACGTCTGCGGAAGGAATGATCGAACGCCTCCAGCACGAGCCGATCCGCCTGATTGACCGCTACGCGAAACGGGCCTGTCCCCTTCGGAGACGCCGCGAACTTCTCGGGGCTCTCGCTGCATAGATCGCGTGGAACAATAGACGCCGCCGGAGACGCGAGGAGCGGCAAGAAGGCGGGATCCCATTCGCGCAGCTCGACTTCCAGTTCATAATCTCCTTTGACCGCGACTCGCCTTATATTCCCGAACGCGCCCCAGTAGGAGGAGGCAGACGGTTCGGCCAGCCGCTCCAGCGTAAACCGGACATCCTCGGCCGTCAGCTTCCGGCCATGATGGAATAACACGCCTTTGTTTAAATAGAAGCGCCATATCCGCTCCTTATCCACGCGCTCCCAGTGGTGGGCCAAATGCGGCACATATCGGTTCGAACGCTCATCCAGACGGACGAGCGGATCGAATAGGCACATCGCCAGGTGCAGCTCCGTGCGCCGCATCAAGCGGGCCGGATCCAGATTCGGCAGCGGCCGATAGGTCGGCAAGCGAATCGTATCGATGGGTGAAGAGCCTCCTGACACCGAGGATGAACGGAAGAAGCCGGCGATCGCTTCGAGCAGCTCGTCCTTATGCCCCCCGCTCAGCATCGCAGAGCCTAACAGCCCGACCGCCGGCCGAGGATCGCCTTGAAGCACCGAATCCACGGCCCGGTCTAATTGGATGCGGATCGGAGCTTTAAGCAAGGACAGCTTGGATCGATTGCCTCTTCCTCTGCCCGCCTGCCACCTAACCCAGCCTGCGCTCTCCCATCTCCGCAGGATGAGCTTCGCGTTGCGCTCCGTACAGTTCAAGATGCCGGCCAATCGTTCGATCGGCAGCTCTAAAGCTTGGCCAAGCTGCGTTCCGCTCCTCTCGGAGCCATGAGCCAACAGCTTCTCGTACAACCGCTCATAATGTTCCGCCAGCTCCATATCGCCGCATCATCTTCCCATCCGAAAAAAGGTGAAATGCTTACTGCACTATTCTTGCACTTTTACTTCCTCTTTTCAAACCTATAATGGGGGCATGGAGGTCGTCATATGATCCGTACCCAATCGATTTACTTAATCGCGTTAATTACCGCCGTCTGCGTCATGAGCGATTCGATGCTGTATATTGTGCTGCCCGTATACTGGCCTTCCTTCGGCTTGACGAACCTGTGGCAGGTCGGCGTGCTGCTGTCGATCAATCGATTCGTTCGGCTGCCCCTCAATCCGTTAGCCGGCTGGTTACACGCGAAGTTTGGACTGCGGCGATGCCTGCTGGCCGCTGTCTGCATCTCCGTGGCGACCACTCTCTCCTACGGTCTATTGCGCGGATTCTGGCTGCTGGCTGCCGCCCGCTGCCTATGGGGAATCGCCTGGGCCGTGCTGCGGCTGGGCGGTTATCTGGCTGTGCTGGAGGCGTCCGGGCCTGACAATCGCGGCCGGCTGATGGGCAGCTACAACGGATTATGGGGGCTCGGCGGACTGGTCGGCATGCTGGCCGGCGGCATTGGAACCGATTATTGGGGCGTTCAGCCGGCGATGCTTGCCATTGGCGCTTTGACGCTTGTCGGACTTCTGATCGCCGCCCGTTATTTGCCGCAAGCCCAAGGAACAGGAACGGCGCAGTCCGACATGCCTCCGGCCCGTGAACGCAGGAGAGCAAGACCCCCTTGGCTTAACGCGCAAGCGGTACTTACTTTGCTATCCGGACTTGTCATCGCTTCTGTCTTCTTCGGGATATTGCCATCGACGCTAACCGGAATCATCGAAGAACGGCCCTTCCAGTTATCCCTGTTCGGCGTTGCCTTAGGCGCGGCTTCGCTGTCCGGCATCTTACAGGGGCTGCGAGCGGGTTGGTCGCCCTTCCTCTCCCCTTGGTTCGGCAAGCTATCCGATCGTCCCACTGGCCGCAAGCCGTGGATCTGCGCGTCGCTAATAGCGTCGACGCTTCTATTCGTCCTACTCTCCATGCCGAGCGTCTCCGCATGGCTCTGGTTCGGCTGTCTGCTCGGCGCTCTGCTGCTCAATACGGCCGTCACAACTTGGTTGGATGCTTCGGCCGCCGATTGCGCTTCCGAAGCTCCTTCCGCCAGAGTGCCCATGATGACAAGCTACACGTTAGTCTTCGACTTAGGCTCTGCGCTTGGCCCGGCGATCGGCTATATGGTGATCGATTCATTCGGCGTGTTCCGCCTATACCGAACGTCCGGCCTCCTTCTCTTCCTCTTAGCGATCGTATGGGCCGTCGCTTGGCGCGCTCAAACGGCAAAGAGACGGCTGTCGCCATAAGCGGCAGCTGTCTCTTCGCCGCCGCCGCGCAGAGGGCAAATCACCATATCCCGGCCAAGCAAGATTGGTTGGGACGCAGAAAATACTACCCTGTGATATAATCGAGGCCGTATTGTTAGATGAAGGTATTTACCCTATATTTTAGATGCGAGGTGCGCTCATCGATGTGGCCAAGATCCAAGGTCGGTGTCATTACGCTGTTCGCCAGCGATTTGCAACGAACGAAGGCGTTCTATCAAGATGCGTTCGGCTTGCCGGTCATCTTCGAGGATCCGAATTCCGCGGTATTCCAGTTCGACAACCTGCTGATTAATCTGCTCGACGAATCCGAGGCGCCCGGGCTTATCGAGCCCGAGACGGTCGCCCGCCGGGAATCGGGAGCGCGGTTCCAGTTCACGATCGACGTGGAAAATGTAGATGCCGCGTGCGAAGAGCTCGCCAGTCGCGGCGTCAAGCTTCTGAACGGCCCGATGGATCGGCCTTGGGGCATCCGCACGGCGAGCTTCGCCGATCCCGCCGGCCACATCTGGGAGATCGCGCATAGCTTGAAGTAGAATGAATCAAGGGGACGCTTCCTGTGACGGAAACGTCCCCTTCTGTTGTGTTGCAGCGCGCTTATTCGCTCTTCCTTACGTGCGCCGCATGTAAGCCCGCACCGTGATCGGCGCGAAGATCGCCACGATAACGGCTGCCCCAATGAGGGAGATCACCATATCCCAGCCGGCCGTTCCAGAGTTCGTCAGCTCGCGAACCGCCGAGATCAGGTGCGAGATCGGGTTGACGTCCGCGAACCATTGCAGCCATCTCGGCATCGTAGCCGTCGGCACGAACGCATTGGACAGGAAGGTAAGCGGGAACAGCACCATCATCGAGATGCCCTGAACGCTGGATGCCGTCCGGGCGATGACGCCGAAGAACGCGAAGATCCAGCTGATCGCCCATGCGCATACGATGACCATCAAGGCGGCAAGCACCACGAAGCCTAGGCCGCCTTCCGGACGGTAGCCCATCACATAGCCCATGGCGAAGGTGAGCGTGGTCGCGATCGTATAGCGGATCGTGTCCGCCAGCAGCGCTCCCGCGAGCGGCGCGATGCGCGCGATCGGCAGCGACTTGAAGCGGTCGAAGACGCCTTTGTCCATATCCTCGCGCAGCTGAACGCCGGTGACGACGGATGTCGTAATGACTGTCTGAACGAGAATGCCTGGGATAATGACGGGCAGATAGCTCGCCACATCGCCCGAGATCGCGCCGCCGAAGATATACGTGAACATCAAGGTGAACAGAATCGGCTGCAGCGTCACGTCGAACAGCTGCTCCGGCGTTCGGCGAATCTTCAGCAGTCCCCGATAAGCCATTGTGAGCGAGTTGCGGATCGATTGGCCGAAGCTCGAACGATTGCTCAATTGAACGGTATTGCTTCTCATACGCCGGCCGCCTCCAATTCCTTGGACTCGGCGGAATCCGCCGTCTCATCCTTCACGCCGTGGCCCGTGATCGTCAAGAACACCTCGTCGAGCGTCGGCTTCTGCACGCTGACCTCAGCGAGGCGAATGCCTTCTTCGCGAAGCGCGATCAGCAGATCGGCGGTTAAGTCGGCGTCCGCGAGCGGCGCCGTCATCTTGGCCGCTTCCGACGATACGCTCGTCTGTACGCGCAGCACCCGTTCCGCGATGCGGCGCGCCGCCTCCAGGTCCTGCGTCTGCTGCACGCGCAAATGCAAGGAAGAAGTGCCGACGGACGCCTTCAGCTCGTCGACGGTGCCCTCCGCGACCACATGGCCGCGGTCGATGACCGCGATCCGGTCCGCCAGTTGGTCCGCTTCATCCAAATATTGCGTCGTCAGCAGCACGGTCGAGCCGGTCTTCACCAGACGACGGATCGTCTCCCACATCTGCGCGCGCGTGCGCGGGTCGAGACCCGTGGTCGGTTCATCCAAGAAGATGAGCGGCGGCTGCGCGATAAGGCTCGCAGCCAGATCCAGCCGGCGCCGCATGCCGCCGGAGAAGTTCTTGAGCGGGCGCTTCGCCGCCTCCATAAGCCCGAATTCCTCGAGCAGCTCCACAGCCTTGCGCTTCGCCTCCGCGCGTCCCAAGCCGAGCAGCCGGGAGAAGATAATCAAGTTCTCGGTCGCGCTAAGCGACTCGTCAACCGAGGCGTACTGGCCGGTCACGCCGATCAACTGGCGGACGACCTGCGACTCCTTCGTCACGTCATGCCCGAAGATGCGCGCCGACCCCGCGTCCGGCCGCAGCAGCGTCGCGAGCATGCGGATCGTCGTCGTCTTCCCCGCTCCGTTCGGCCCCAGCACGCCGTAGATCGAACCGGCACGGACGTTCAGGTCAACGCCGTCCACGGCGCGGTTGTCGCCGAACACTTTGACAAGACCGCGCGCTTCGACGGCCCATTCATTGTCTACTATCATGGTCTCTCTCCTCCTGTGTGCTAATACAAGAGGATCTTATCGCTCCAATGTGAACTGAATATGAACTTTCATTTCATTTATCTACTTCCTGAGCCCTAAGTCCAGCGCGCCGCCCACAGCTTCATCTCGTGGCAGATCTTGTGCAGATCCTGCCCCTTCGGGGTTAAGGCATATTCAACCGTCACCGGCACCGTCGGGAAAACCGAGCGTTCCAGCACGCCCTTCTCCTCCAGATGCCGAAGCGTACTGGTCAGGGCTCGCGGGCTGACGTTCGGAATCTTGCGTTGAAGCTCGCCGAAACGCATCGTGCCGTCAAAGAGCTCGCGGATGACGAGGAACGCCCATTTGCCCCCGAGTACGTCTAACGTTTTCTCAATATTGCATTCGATATGTATCGGCGTCTTCGGAATGTAGCTGCTCGCTTTCTTAACCGTTGTCATCGAATCGATGCCTCCTCGCATATTACTATACTTAAGTATAGCTTCTATAACAGGTATAATTAAGTGAAAGACATTTCACTTCTTCCATCAGTATACCAATTTCTATAGAATGAGAAAGGTAGTCTATATCCTGTCGAGGAGGTCTTTGCAATGAAATATCGGAGATTAGGCGGAAGCGGGCTGAAGGTCAGCGAGATCAGCTTGGGCAGCTGGCTTACATACGGCGGTTACGTGGAGCGCGAGAACGCGGTCAATTCGATTAAGACGGCTTATGACTTGGGCATTAACTTCTTCGACACGGCGAACGTCTATGAGCGAGGCGCGGCCGAAGTTGTCGTCGGTGAAGCGCTGAAGGCTTATCCGCGCGAATCGTACGTGCTCGCGACGAAGGCGTTCTGGCCGATGGGCGACGGTCCGAACGACCGCGGCTTGTCGCGCAAGCATGTAACCGAGCAGGTGAATGCCAGCTTGAAGCGTCTCGGCCAAGATTACGTGGACATCTTCTACTGCCACCGCCATGACCCGGAGACGCCGCTGTATGAGACGCTGCGCGCGATCGACGATCTTATTCGTCAAGGCAAAGTGCTCTATGCCGGCGTGAGCGAGTGGCAAGCGTCGCAGATCGCGGAAGCGCTTGGCGTCGCCGACCGTTATCTGCTGGACCGCATCGTCGTCAACCAGCCGATCTACAACATGTTCAATCGTTATATCGAGAAGGAAGTGATTCCGCTCAGCGAACGATCCGGCATCGGGCAAGTCGTCTTCTCCCCGCTCGCCCAAGGCTTGCTGACCGGCAAGTATACGTCGGCTTCCAGCATCCCTCAAGACAGCCGAGCCGCGAAGCTGGAGAATATGCGCAAGGGCATCACCGACGAGAAGATCGCCAAGGTCAAGCAGCTCGAAGGCATCGCGACGGAGCTCGGCATCTCCGTCGGCAACCTGGCGCTCGCATGGGTGCTTCGCCAAGGCAATGTCGCTAGCGCGCTCGTCGGCGCCAGCCGGCCGGAGCAAGTGACCGAGAACGCCAAAGCCTCGGGCGTTGAACTCAACGAAGAGGTGCTGAACCGGATCGAAGAAATTCTGCAATAAGGGAGCTCGCCAAAGCCGCCTGGAAGCGTATTGCTTCTAGGCGGCTTCTTGCATTGGGACCATCGAATTGCGGATGAAGTCATGATTTGGCCGTTGGTATGGTATGATACACAATAATTCGTGAACGGGACGACATCCAAGACTGGTTGAGGAGATGCGCATGAATTGGAACTCGCTTGACGCGTCCATCGCGCCGCTGGACTTGCGAAGCTGCCTGATTAGCCGGCATGGCCGGATGGAATATGAGCATTACCGCAATCAGCGCACGGCAACAGACATCGCCAAGATCAACTCCTGTACGAAAAGCGTTCTGTCCGCGCTGATCTGCATCGCCATGGACCTTGGGCTAGTACCGGAAGCGGAGACGGCGGCCGCCGACTTTTTCCCGAAGCTCGCTTCTGATCCGGATCCCCGCAAGCGGGACATCACGCTGGAGCATCTGCTGACGATGTCGGCCGGCTTCGAATGGACGGAATTCGGCGGACGCAACTCGTTCCCGCGCATGACGCGATCGCCTCACTGGGTGGACTTCGTCCTGGAGCAGCCGCTTGCCTATGCTCCCGGGACGCGCATGGAATATAACTCCGGCATCTCGCAGATGTTGTCAACCCTGCTGACGGAAGCGACGGGCATGCCGACCGCGCGCTTCGCGGAGACGAAGCTGTTCGGCCCTCTCGGCATCGAAGCTTATGAATGGGAGACCGACCCGCAAGGCGTTCATGCCGGCGGCTTCGGGCTGCGTATGCGTCCGCTCGATCTGCTCAAGTTCGGACAATTGTATCTGCAACGGGGCCAATGGGATGGTCGCCAGCTCATCTCCCCCGAGAGGGTCGAGCGCTCCTTGCGCCCTGCCCTGCCTTCAGACAGCCATCGGCAAGGCTCTTACGGCTGGCATTGGTGGTCGGATAGCTATGCCGGCGATGCGGCGCCGGACAGAGCCTCTCTCGCGCTGCCGTATTCCTTCGCCCGCGGCTATGGCGGCCAATACGTCTACGTCGTGCCGGATGCGGAAGCCGTTGTTGTGCTTACTGCGGATCAGGGGAAGAAGAAGCAGCAACCCGTCGATGTGTTCCGCGAACATATAGCCCCTCAGCTGGCGCAAATGTCGATCATGTAGAGGCTGCCCGATTATGACAAGAGCCGCCTTCCCTGTGAGGGAAGCGGCTCTTGCGTCCGATGCTAGTTATTTTTTCTGAATCGTAATCGTCCAAGAAGCGTCGTCGAGCTGTTCGTAATTCGTAACGATGTGGCCGGCTTCAGCCGCCCATCGCGGAAGGCTCTCGGTAGCTTGCGTGCAATCGAAGTCAATGACCAGCTCGTCGCCGCTCGGAAGCTCATCCATCGCTTTCTGCGCTTCGATAAGCGGGAACGGGCAGACCATGCCAAGTGTAGGAAGTTTATGCTTCATGAATATACTGCCTCCTTAAGCTGTAGTTGCTTGTAAAGTTGCGGCGCGTTGCTTCGCAGCTCTGGCGCGCGGACGCACGAACATGAAGTACGACGCTGTCCATGTGCCGAGAATCATGAACGCGAGCGCGATCCAGCCCTGCCAAGTCATCATGGCCGTCTGAACGAGACCGTTGCCGATCGTGCAGCCGCCGGCCCAGCTGGCGCCGAAGCCCATCAGAATGCCGCCGAAGAAGCTCGATACGGCCGTCTTCGCGTCCGGCACGCGGAAGCGGAACTCGCGGCTTGCCTTCGCGGCGATGAACGAACCGAGCAGAATGCCGAGGACGAGGAACACGCCCCAGTTGATATACTTGCTGTCGTCGCCGGTCACGAGATACTGCAGCACGTTCGCCGATGGCGTCGTAATGCCCAGACCCGAATTGCGTCCTGTCGCTTCGCTCAGCGGCCAAGCGAGGATCGCGATCAAGCCGACCAGAATCGCCGTGAAGAACGGATGCCAGCGCTTCTCGAACAGCAGGTGCGCGAGTCCTTGGCGCTTTGGCGGCAAGGAAGGAATTTTCACCTTCGGCTTGCGCAGCGTACGGATGACGAAGAACAGCGTAATGACGACTAGCAGCGCGATGAACAGCCAGACGTTAAGGCCGAATGTATCCGGAATCGAGTTGTTCGTCACAGCCGTGTCCTTCAAGCTGCTGTTCACCGGCTTAAGCGCGCCCGTCTTCATGACGGCGCTCATCAGCATGTAGCCGGCAAGCGCGATCCAGCTGCCGATCAAGCCTTCGCCCGCGCGGTACCAGGTGCCCGTAGCGCAGCCGCCGGCCAGCACGATGCCGATGCCGAAGACGTAAGCGCCGATGATGGTGGCTACCCAAGGGATCTGGCCGGCGCTGTACTCGATGACGCCGGTCTCGATTAACGCATAGACGCCGACGCTCTGAATCGCGATCGCGATGAGCAGCGCATACAGCATGCGGTTATCCTTCGCGATGTACATGTCGCGGAATCCGCCGGTTAAGCAGAAGCGTCCGCGCTGAATGACAAAACCGAGCAAAGCTCCGCAAAGCAAGCCGGTTAGAATCATCTGTGTCAAAGTAATTGACCTCCTCGAAGATTATATCCTAGTAATTCAATGTGATAAAAGTATATTAGCATGTTTTCGGCAGAATTCAATGTTATATTTTTCCACGTCAAAAAAAGAGAACCCTCATCATGATGGATTCTCTTCCCTTGCGTATGGACACTTGAGTATGGACGCGATTGGATGCTTAAAGGATCAGCGAATCAGGATATCGCGGACAGCGCCGCGAAGTCTTCCTCGCTTAATTCGATCGAAGCGCCGGCGATGTTCTCCTCCAGATGCACGACGCTTGACGTTCCCGGAATCGGCAGCATCGCCGGCGAACGCTTGAGCAGCCAAGCGAGCGCCAACTGGGACGGCTTCGCGCCGTGCTTCTTGGCGAGCGAGTCGAGCGGTCCGCCCTCCTTCGCCAGTCCGCCGGTTGCGAGCGGGAACCACGGGATGAACGCGACACCGTTCGCTTCGGCGTAGTTAAGCACCTCTTCCGACTTCCGGTTAACCAAGTTGTACAGGTTCTGCACCGAGACGATCTTCGCGATGCCGGACGCTTCCTTCAGCTGTTCGGCCGTTACTTCGCTTAAGCCGATGTGCCGGATCTTGCCTTCCTTCTGAAGAAGCGCGAGTTCGCCGATCTGCTCAGCGAGCGGCACCTTCGGGTCGATGCGGTGCAATTGAAGCAAGTCAATGCGCTCGACGCCTAGATGGCGAAGGTTCAGTTCGGTCTGCTGGCGCAAATATTCCGGACGGCCGACCGGACGCCAGTCGTCTGGGCCGGCACGGGTCAGGCCAACCTTCGTGGCGATGACAAGACCGGCCGGGTACGGGTGCAGCGCCTTGCGGATGAGGCGGTCAGCGACGAACGGGCCGTACGAATCGGCCGTATCGATGAAGTTGACGCCGAGCTCCACCGCGCGGCGAAGCACGCGGACAGCTTCGTCCGGGTCGCGGGGGTCGCCCCAGACACCCTTGCCGGTTAATTGCATAGCGCCGTAACCGAGCCGATTGACGTTGAGATCCCCGCCGACAGCGTATGTACCGGCTGCGGAAGCGTTAACGGAAGGATTGGACATTGGACATCAAGCCTCCTACTATATCTAGGTTAGTAACCTTACTTGTTACTGCCGTTAGTGTACTACAACGAAAATGCTGCCGCAAATGAGCGGACAACATACAGGATCTATCGAGAAGCGGGAATAAAATGTAATCCGAAATGATTGGAAACCGTATTGTGCTACTCTGTAATCGAAGCTGCCGGTATTTTCGGAGATGCGTAAGGAAGTATCGCCCGTCAAAAGGAGGCCAAAATGAACGGAACCGCTATAGAGCTGCAGTTATTTGAGAACTTAAAGCCTGAGTTAACATCATTCTGTTATCGAATGCTAGGATCCATCGATGACGCTGACGATGCTGTTCAAGAAACCTATATTTGTGTTTGGCAAAATTGGCATTCCTTCAGGCAGGATTCCTCATTCAAGACATGGGTTTATCGTATTGCATCCAACTTATGCCTGGACAAGCTAAGGCAAACCAAACGCCGTATGCGTCCCGTTGACCTATCCGACTCGGCTGTATCCAGCGCCGAGCTCCGCGAGCTTCCTGACTCCGCTTGGATATGGCCAGCCCCTGAATTCTCGGAGAATCCGGAAGCTATTATCATTCGCAAAGATACCCTTAAACTTTGTTTTATTGCACTCTTACAGCTTTTACCACCCCGCCAACGTGCGATTCTTATTCTGAAGGATGTATTCGAATGGTCCTCCAAACAAATCGCAGAGACTTTAGGAACCTCGCCGGCAGCGGTTAACAGCGCTCTGCAGAGAGCCAGAGAAACGATGGATCGAGCGAAGCTTCATTCTAACGAGTTGAGCATGATGGATGTCGAACCTGATCGCGAGCTGCTATCACGGTATGTGGAAGCCTTTGAACAATTTGATATCCAAGCGCTGGTAGCGTTGTTTCATGAGGAGGGCCGTCTGTCAATGCCGCCTTTCGCCATGTGGGTACGCGGACGAGTCGATTTGTCCAAGTTTTTTGCGCTTACACGCTGGCATTGTGAGGGATCCCGGTTTTTGCCGATTACGGCGAATGGGGGTTATCCTGCTCTCGCGCAGTATGTGCCAAGCGGCGAAGGCTCCTGCTTGGTACCCTGGGGTATTCACATGATTGAGATAAAGGACAAGCAAATATACCATGTGCAGAACTTCATTAATACCAATTTATTTGCGAGATTTGGGCTTCCCGCACAAATACACCGATGAATATCGCAATCTAATTACGTCTACATAAGTGAGAAACTAATTACTTTTATCAGGGGTAGAAAGGATGACCGTTCATGCGTAAAATCACTCTATTCATTCACAGTACTCTTAATGGAGTTGTCACTGGCGATCCAAGCGAGGACAAGACCAACTGGTCGGTCTGGAGAAATAGCGCCGGCATTGAGGAAGGGTCTCAGTATCTATTACAACTGTTCGAGACAGCCGATACCATCTTGCTTGGCCGCGGAACCTACGAAGACCTCTCTAGAAAGTGGCCGAATACTCGTGGTTCAAGTCTGGGAGATAAGATCAACAAAGCCCACAAACTCGTTGTAACAAGCGCCAGCCCGCACGAAGATCTAAAATGGGGAGAATTTGAAGCTCCAAAACAATTGACCGGCAATAATATAGAAGAGCAAATTAAGGACCTCAAAAAGGGCGACGGCGGCGACATGGTTATCTTCGGCAGTCCAACGCTCGTGCGATCGCTAGCAAACGCGAATCTGATTGACGAATATCAGATCGTCATGCACCCGGTCGCAGTCAACGTAGGCGAGCATTTGTTTGACAATCTTGAAGAACGGAAGGATTTCCATCTTGTGGACGTCAAACCGCTTAAGGTGAGTTCCCTATTGGCAACCTACAGACACGCTGAAGCTTGAGTCCCGTATCGTCTATGACGCATCAAGAGGAAGCCAGTCTGCTAATTCGTGAAGATCATATAACTACTGAATATCTCCAGCTTCCGTTCTTGGCCAATCGCCGACGAATTCGGGTTCGTCGTAAGCTAGAAAGCTGCCGAGAATGTGTTCGCGATCGTCCAGGAACAGCTGATCCGCGATCGCCGATACGAGCTTGGGAATAGCGAACCGCATCCCCGACAGCGCGGAAGCGGACAAGCCGCAGCTGATCAGCGCCGAATAATTGAACGAGAACAAACCATGCAACTGCCGTTCTCCCTCTTCGTCGCGGCTCGTGAAGGCGAAGCCGGGACTGAGATAAGGATGAGCGTCCAACAGCGGGTTGGCGAGTTCTTCCGGGGCCTGATAGACGTCTGCCCATCGCGCAATGTGCGACTCCACCAGCTTCAGCTCCGGACGAAGCGCCGGATCGGTTAACAAGCCGGTGCTGCTGATGAGGAAGTCGAAAAGGTATTTGCCCTGCGGTGTCGTAACAACCGCGCCCTCTTCCACCGCCTCCACATCAAGCCATGGCGCGCCGAGATGGAGACGGAAGCCGGGCCACGCAGAGGCTCGGGTGAACGTATCGTTGGTCGGCGGCTGGTTATGTTTGAAGAAGTAGGCCATCGCCTCGTACTTCTCCGCATCGGACAGCGCCGCGTAGCGTTCGATCATGCCGGAGCTCTCCATCTGACGGATCGGGTTGATACGCGGCAGCTCTCGGCGCCGGACGAACACGTGCGCTTCCGCCACGCCTTGCGTGAGCGCATAGTTGGCGTTGTCGAAGGCAGAGGCTCCGCCGCCTAGGATGGCGACTTTGCGACCTTTGAGAGGCTTGAAGTCAATCATCTGTGATGTGTGCGCGTACAAGGTGTTCGGCAGACGGTCGGCGATCAGCGGCGGGACATGCCACTCGCCCCCTCCTTGAATCCCGGTGGCGAGAACGACTTTGCGCGCGAGAACCGTCTCGGACGGAGCTCCGGCACCCTCCAGATGGAGGCGGTGAATTCTCTGATTCATCGGCTCGATTAGCTTCAGCTTGGTCTCATTAACGACCGGCAGATACAGAACCTCCCGATACCAGCGCAGATAATCCATCCAGTCGCCGCGAGGGATCTTGTCGATCGCCTCCCAACCCTGCAGGCCGTACTGCGCTTCCCACCACGAACGGAACGTCAAGGAAGGAATGCCGAGGTCGATGGAAGTGAGATGCTTCGGCGTCCGCAGCGTCGCCATCCGGGCGTATGTCTCCCACGGACCTTCTAGCCCTTGCGGATTCTCGTCGATGACCAGTATGTTCGACACGCGCTCACGCAGGAGACCGAAGGCGATGCCGAGCCCGCTCTGCCCGCCGCCGATGACCGCGACGTCATATACGTGCCCCTCTTCATGCTGCAGCGGCCGTACCCAGTTCGGGCCTCCGAAGGCCAAATACTTAAGATCCGTCTTCACTCGTTCGTTCAGCGCTTGCAAGCTCATGGCTGTCACTCCCTCTCACAATTCCAATGACGGGACAAGATTAAGTCAAGAAGTCTAACGCAGTGTTGTTGCGAAAGTGAAAGTTGATCGACATGTAATGTTATATTACATAATATTAACTTCTTTTTCCCGGTATCGAAAGGTGTGAATAGCCGGATTGTCAGGACGCCGAATATCGGTTATTGAAATTGTTCATGGTGACGAGTACGGCGCGGGCGTAGCTCGGGTTGGGGGTCTATTCTCTGCGGGCACAGGCGGTTGAGGTATGAGTAGCGCCGTTAAGACAAACAATCCCTCGCACCGACATGTGCGAGGGATTGTTTGTTCATCTTACTAGCTATCGCCGATCGTCTGCGCCAGCGCCATCCGCGCGGCTCCAAGCGAGGCGTCCTGCGGCGACATCACGCAGTCGAGACGCGGATACGCGGCTGTCAGCCTATCAAGCAGCAACTCGCGGATTGCGCCGTTCTTCTGCAGCACGCTGCCCGCCATCGCTAACCGCTTCTCCTGCAGCTGCAGCCGTTCGATTACAGGAACGGCCAGCTCGAACAAGCTGTCGGCGCACTTGCGGACAATCGCTTGGGCTTCCGGGTCGCCGAGCGCATTCGCTTCCGATAGAAGCGGCGCGAGCCCGGCGATGTCCTTCTTGTTCGTCCCAGGGCTGTAGACGAAGCCGATAAGCGCTTGGACGGACTCCACGCCGAGACGGTCCAAGACAAGCCGGGTGATGACCGTCTCCGGCGAACGTCCGTCGCTCGCTCGCAGCACGGCGGCGATCAGATCGCGGCCAATGCTGTAGCCGCTCCCCTCGTCGTCCACCAAGTGGCCGCCGCCGCCCGTCCGATGCGTCGCGCCGTCTTCGCTGCGGCCGAAGCAGATCGAGCCCGTTCCTGCGATCAGAATCGCTCCATTCGGGCTGTCGAGCGCCGCATACAGAGCCGTCTCATGATCGCCGACGATCGTGAGTCCGCCTGTGAAGCCGCTATCCCTCACGTTGCCTTCGAGCAGCGAGGAGACAGCCGGATTGCTGACGCCGGCGGCTCCAATGCAGATATGCCCGCAGCGATCTAGTCCACCGCACGCTTCGGCGATAAGCGCCATCATCTCGCGGAAGCTGGCGCGAATGCTCGCTTCGTCTTGGCCGTTGTAATTGATCGGCCCCGACGCGAAGGCGCGAACGACTTCGCCTGCTTCGTTCACAACGGTCACGGCCGTCTTCGTGCCGCCGCCGTCCAACCCCGCCGCATATCTCATGTCCATCTTAAGCCTCCGCTTCGTTGCGTCAGAAGTTGCCTATCGCTGTCACATTCGCTCCAGCCGCAGCGTCGGCCGTCCCGTTGGCTCCGCCTCGCCGGACAAGATACGCCGCAGCGACTCCAACACAAGCGGCGTATATTCGAAAGCCGCGAGTGAGCACACTTCAGCGTCCAGCGCCTCCAAGTCATAAGGCTTGCCCAGCGAGACCGCGGTCACTCGTATACCTGCCGCCGCCAAACGGCGAACAAGCGCAAGCTGACCCGGATGGTCCTGCCCGTTCACCAGACCGACGACGACGCGGTCATAGCCGCCCGATTGATCGACCGCCTGCGCGATCTCCTCGTCGGTCGGATCGATGCCGATCGTCAAGGCTGCGGCGCCGAACGCGTCCTCCATCCACCCCGGGAAGGACAAGCCGCCCTTCACCCGGCTTGACGCTTGATCGGGACGGTACGGCAAGCTTCCGATGAAGATTGTGTCCGCGGCCGTCGCGCCCAACGTCTCCAGCTCGCCGTTCACGAGGCAGACGCTCTCGAGGCTCATCGCTTCCGCCGAACGGCGGTGAGCGCTGCTGCCGACAACCGCCAGCTCCGAAGCCGAACCGCCGCGCGAAGCATACTTCTGTTTATAGTATTGTACCTTCTCTACCGCTTCGTCTATCACGGACATCGGCAGTTCGCCGTCCTGCACGGCGCGTTCGATTCGCTCGACCGCCGCCCGCACCAGTTCAGGCGTGTGGCTGATGAACAGCAGATGCACGCCTGCCTTGAGCGCGTTAACCGCGCCTTCCGCCGTTCCGTATTCCTTGCGAATAGCGTCCATCTCCAGGCAGTCCGAGACGACAAGGCCTTCGAAGCCAAGCTTGCCCTTCAGCAGACCCGTCACGATCTCCCGCGACATCGTTGCCGGCACTCGTGCTGGCTCGAGCGCCGGGAACAGGATGTGCGCCGTCATGACCGCCTCCGCCCCCTCCGCGATTGCGCGAACGAACGGCTTCAGCTCCAATGCCTCAAGCTCCGCAAGCGTCTTCTCGATCATCGGCAAGCCGAGATGCGAATCGACCGTCGTATCCCCGTGTCCGGGAAAATGCTTCAGCGATGCCAGCACGCCGCCGTCCTGCAATCCCTTCAGCATTGGCAGCGCGAATTCCTCTACCGCTTCCGCGCTATCCCCGTACGAGCGAACGTTAATGACGGGATTGCGCTTGTTGTTGTTAATGTCGAGAACCGGCGCCAGATTGAAGTTGATGCCCAGCGCCGACAGCTCGCGCGCCGTCAGCCGGCCCGCCGCGTAGGCATGCTCCGGCCGGCCCGTCGCGGCGATCGCCGCGGCGCCCGGCACGTTGGTCGCATCCGCCGGCAGCCGCGTCACGCGGCCGCCCTCTTGGTCGATCGAGATGAGCGGCGGGAAGCCGGTCCGCGCTTCGATCGCCTCCCGAAGCTGCGCGCAGAGCGATTGAAGCTGCTCCTTGTTCTCCACGTTGTGGGAGAACAGAATGATGTTGCCGATGCGGTAATCGGCGATGAACCGCAGCCATTCCTCGGAAGGCTCCGCCTCCGGGAAGCCGGTGACGATTAACTGGCCGATTTTCTCCCTAAGGGACATGTTGTTCATCTTCTCGTCTCCTCACTATCCTCGCTATCCGCTTAAGAATAAATATGATATTGCCGCTTCATGGCGGCGAATTGCGCGCTCTCCTCGCGGAACCGCTCGAGCAGCTCGGGAAGCCGGACCGCCTCGTCGCGGTAGAGCGAATCCCCGCATAGCAGGTCGATGAACGGGCGTGAACCTTCCTTGATCGGCGGAAGGAACGCGAAGGACTCGTAACGCTCCTTGATCGTATAGAGCAGCGTCAGTCCCGTCTCCAGCGGCCGAACAGCCGCCGCATCCGTCAGATGGAGCTTCACGCCGCCGCACAACGCGCCCTGATGCTTGGAGAACGTCGGATTGAAGTAGACGCCGCGGAACCGGACGCCCGGCAGCCCCCGCTCGTTCATCTCCTCCGCCAGACGATCCGGGTCGGCGATATACGGCGCGCCGATCATCTCGAACGGGAACGTCGTGCCCCTGCCCTCCGACAGATTCGTCCCTTCGAACAGGCATGTGCCGGGATAGAGCAGCGCCGTCTCGAACCGCGGGATGCCCATCGAAGGGTGCACCCACAGCTGCCCGGTATCGGGGAAGCGCATGCTCCGCTCCCAGCCGCCTACCGGCACGACGTGCAGCTTCGCGTTCCAACCCGACTGCTCGTTCGCCATCGTCGCGACCTCGCCGGGCGTAAGCCCGTAGCGTACCGCCAGCGGATAGTTGCCGACGAACGATCGGTAGCCGTCCTTCAGAATGTTCCCTTCCACAGTCACGCCGTCCAGCGGGTTGACGCGGTCGAGCACGACGAATTCCTTGCCGGTCCGCGCGCAATCCTCCAACGCATAGAGCATCGTATAGATGAACGTATAATAGCGAACGCCGACGTCCTGAATGTCGTAGACGACCAAGTCAACCGCATCCAGCATCTCCTGCGAGAGCCGCTTGGAGTCCTTCCGGTACAAGCTGTACACCGGAACCCCCGTCTGCGGATCGTTGTATGTGTCCACCATGCCGCCCGCCGCGATGTCGCCGCGCACGCCGTGCTCCGGCGAGAATAGCGCGGCGAGCTGGAACCGCTCGTGAAGGATTTGAATCGTCGGGACGAAGTCTGCCGTTAAGCCCGTCGGCGCGGTAATGAGCCCGATCCGCTTGCCTTGGAACAGATGCGAATAATCGTCGATGTGATCAATGCCGTTCCGTACGTTCCGTGCCATAGCTCGCAGCTCCCTTACAGCTCGGACTGGCGCAGGCGCAGCGTCTCCGGCGGAATCATGAACGTCTCGGCGTACAGCTTGCGCGCTTCAATACCGCGAACACGCGCGAGATGCTTGTAATATTCGAGGTACGGGAACGACTTGCTGCCGGTGACGAACCAATGCTGCGAGACCGCCTTCACCCACAGGTCGAAGGCTTCCTGATCGAAGTCCACATAGAGGTACGGCTTGTAGTCAACCGCGTCCTCCCAGTTCTCGGCATAATAGAGCTTGGCCGCGAAGTGGGCCGGCAGCTCGCGCTTCAAGCCGCCAAGCGCAGCGTAATAACGAGCGTCGCCGACGATCAGATGCGTCGTGTTGTGATCCTTGTGCATGCTGCTCTTGAAATGCGAGATGATGACGTTCGGCTTCACCTGCCGAATGACGTCGCAGACGCGCATCCGCATCTCTTCATCGTTCTGAAGCTCGCCGTCCGGAATGTCGAAGACGATCGACTCGCCGCCGAGCATCTCCGCGAACGCCTGCGCCTCCTGCACCTTCTGCCGGCGGTAATCCGCCACATCGCGCCCGGCCGGCACGCCGCGTTCGCCCGCCGTCAGCGCCAGCGTCACGATCTTGTCGCCTCGCAGCGAATGCGCCGCCAGCACGCCGCCTGCCGTCAATTCCATATCCCCTACATGCCCGCCGATCGCCAGAATGACTTGTTGTCCATCGCTCATGAGTTAAACTCCTTCCGCATCGTTGCGAATGTGGTGACGGGCCGGAATCCGGCCCGCTCATAGATTCGTAAAGCAGGGTTTGTACTGCCGGTATAAAGCGACATATAATCCGTGCCGATCTCCAGGAACGCCTTGCACAGCCGGAAGAACAGCACCGTTCCGAGCCCATGCCCTTCATGGTCGGGATGAACGCCGATGCCGGCGAAGTAGCCGCGCCCGTTCGGCTGGCGAATGACTGGTCCCGCGAAGCCGGCTGCGGCGCCGTCCTTGGAAGCCAGAACGAACGGCCGGCCATCCGCCGCGCAAGCTGAGATCTCCTCTTCCCATAGCGGATTGCCGAGTCCCGCCAGCATCTCGGTTAATCCCCGGTGTCTCGAAGGATCGAACAAGCTAACCTCGTAGCCTTGTTCCGCCGCCTTCGCTTCTCTCGCCCGAATATCGTCCGGATAGATGAAGTCCGCGAGATTCAGGTACATTGCCTGCTGCGTGGCGCGCTGAATGTAGCCGCTGCGAAGCAGGAACGCGTGGAGCGCGCTGCCGACTGGCACGCCCGGCGCATTGTTGTGCTCATGGCGAGGCGTGTCCGGGATATACCAAGGCAGCTGCATCGGGTTAAAAAAAAGAACGTCCGCCTGCTTCTTGCCCAAGTGGCGGAACCGATCCTCCAGCGCTCTCAGAAGAAGCCCATAGTTCTCATCGCTCCGGCATTCCTCGGCAAGCACGATGCAAGTGATATAGCCCGCGGCATCGCCGAGCGGCAGATCGCCGCCGGTGCAGCCGCAGGCAAAGCCATGCACCTTGCCGCCCTTAAGCAGCAAGAACGTATTGTCCGGGTCAAAATGAGGCTCATGGCGGAAGATTCGGCGGAAGCTGTCCTCCGTCATCTCCTTGTAGCCGTCGCGCACGGCCTCGCGGTTCCAAAGCGCTATCGTCTCAGCTGTATGGACATCGTCCCACTTGATGATCATGATGCGTCGCCTCGCCCTCTCGCGTAATCGTTCGTTGTTCGATTAATAAGAGATTTTGCCAAGCACAACCGGTCTTGAAGCCCCCGTCACGGAGGGCAGGTTGCTCGGAATGCCCGCCATCGTGCAGTCGGCCAACAGCGCGAACGCGACGGCTTCCTTCGCATCGCTGCTCAGCCCGACATCCTCCTGCGTCCGCACCGCCACGCCCAGCGGACCCAGCTCCCGCGCCAGCATGTCCATCAGCGCCGGATTGTAACTTCCGCCTCCGCCGACGATCATCTCGTCCGCGCGATGCTTCGGCTCGATGAATTGGCGGTAAGCGTCCCCGATCGACCATGCCGTCAAATAGGTAGCCGTCGCGACCAGATCCTCCGCGGACAAGCCCAGCTCGGCGCGCTTCGTTAGAAGCAAATCCACGTAGCCGCTTCCGAACTTCTCGCGGCCCGTCGACTTCGGCGGCGGCAGCCGGTAGTACGCTTCCTGCTTCAGCCAATCCATCAGTTCGCTGGAGACGGTACCGCTCCTTGCAATCAGGCCGTCCGTATCCATCGTCCGCTCGCCCGGATAGAGCCGCGACACGAGCCCGTCGATCAGCATATTGCCGGGGCCGGTGTCGAAGGCGGTCACTTCCTCCGGCGCGCAGCCGGCGGGAAGTACGGTCACGTTGCCGATGCCGCCGATGTTCTGCAGCAACAGCGTCCGATTGTCTTCCCTGTACAGCATATACTCGGTGAACGGCACGAGCGGCGCGCCTTGCCCGCCGACCGCCATATCCGCGATGCGGAAGTCGGTGACGCTCGGAATACCGGTCCGCGCGGCGATGACCGCGCCTTCCCCGAGCTGCACCGTGAAGCTAAGCTCCCGGCCGTCCGGCGTGCGGACGCGTTCGGGCATGTGCAGAATCGTCTGCCCGTGCGAGCCGATCGCATAGATCTCGCTCGGCCGAAGCGCTGCCTGGGCGATAACGGCCAGCGCCGCCTCGGCATATAGCTCGCCGAGCCAGACGTTCAGCCGCCCGACCCGGTCCAGCGTCGCCGCCTTCGGGTCGAACAGCGCGAAGATCTCTTCGCGCGCGGACGCCGGGAACGGCGTATTCGCGAAGGCGATGAGCTGGACGCGCGGCGCGGCGTCCGGCCGGCCTTCGATTCGCACGACGGCGGCGTCGATCCCGTCGACCGACGTGCCGGACATGAGGCCGACGACGTAGCGGGAGTCGGGCAGCGGCAACTTTTTCCCCGATACCATTAGCCCTTCACCGCTCCGACCGTCACGCCTTCGAGGAAGTACTTCTGCAGGCTGAAGAACAGAACGAACATCGGCACGGCCGAGATCGTCGCTCCCGCCATCATCGGCGCGAAGTACGTCGTGTTGGCGAATCGGAAATTCTTGAGACCGACTTGAATCGTCTGCATATCCATCGTATTGGTGACGAGGAACGGCCAGAAGAAGGTGTTCCAGCTCTCCATGAACGTCAGGATGGCCATGACGGCCAGGACGGTCTTGGACAGCGGCCAGATCACTTTGGTGTAGATCTGGAATTGGTTGCAGCCTTCTACCTTGGCGCTTTCGATAATTTCGTTCGGGATGGAGCCCATGAACTGCTTCGCCAGGAAGATGTTATACACGGTGACGAGGCTTGGCAGGATGAGCGAAGGATACGTATTCTCAATCTGGAAAATGTTGACGACGAGTATGTAAAGCGGGACTTGCGTGACTTGATAAGGAATCATCATGGCGCTGAGCAGCAGCGCGAACAGCACGTTGCGGCCTCTAAACTTGATCTTGGAGAACGCATAGCCTGCGAGGCTCGCGAAGACAACGTTCGTCACCATGATGCTGACGGCGACGATGAGTGAGTTCAGCAGCCAGCGGAACGAATATTCGCTGAAGTCGAAGAAGAACTTATACGATGCGAAAGTGAAGTCACGCGGCCAGAGCGAGTAGCTCGCTGCGCCCGCCTCGATCGGATCGCCGAACGACGAGATGACCATGAAGTAGATCGGGAACAGCGTTGCGAGCGCGAACGCCAGGAGGACGACAACGATGGCCGTATTGCGTGTGTATAGAAGCGGCTTGCTGATGGTGTGCTGTTTGAATAATGCCATGGCGCGAACCTCCTTGGGTTAATATTCGACGTCTTTGCCCGCGAATTTGAATTGAAGGAAAGAGACGATGGCGATGATCGCCGCGAGGACCAGCGATTGCGCTGCTGCCTCTCCGAATTCGAAGTATTTGAAGGCGTTGTTGAAGATGAGCAGTCCGACCATCGTGGTCGCGTTGTCCGGTCCGCCGCCCGTCATCAGGTAAGCGTTCTGGAATACCTGGAACGAGCCGATGATGCCGGTGACGAAGAGGAACAGCGTCGTAGGCTTCAAGAACGGAACAACGATGTGCCACAGCTTCTGGAAGAACGACGCGCCATCGAGCTCAGCCGCCTCGTAGTAGCTGTTGTCAATGCCCAAGAGAGCGGCAAGGTAAATAATGATGCTCGTGCCATGGCTGGATAGCCAGGCCATCAAGACGAGGGAGAACATCGACGTCTTCGTCGTGCCGAGCCAGTTCTGGTTGTCGATGCCGAACCAGCCGATGAATTGGTTCAGAATGCCGGCAGGCAGCGGATCGTAGATCCACAGCCAGACGACGGACAGCGCGACGCCGGAGGCGACGACTGGCAAGTAATAGACGGCTTTGAACGCCGTTTGAAGCCATTTTTTTAACGGGAGAATGAGGATAGCCACGCCGAAGGATAGAACCAGCGCGACCGGCACCGTGAGCACCGTGTAGATGATCGTGTTGCGGATCGACTTCCAGAAGAGAGAGTCGCCGAACGTCTCTTTGTAATTCTCGAGTCCGATGAAGCTGGAACCGAGAGGCTTGTATTCTTGAAAGCTGATAATGAAGGCGCTGACGACCGGATAGGCAGTGAACATCGCATAGACGACGAGCGCTACCGCTATGAAAGCATAGGCCCAAGCTCCATCGCCTGTGATCTTGCGCGCGATCGCGTTGAAGGCTTTGGACCAAACTCCGTTTCTCTTGATGTTGCTCCCCTCCGCTGCCGCTCTTGCCGGCTGAGCCATGTGGCCAACTCCTTTCTGCGTTGTTCAAGCTTAAAGCGGATAGCCGCCGCACGCCGGCTGCGGCTACCCGCTTGTCGCTTATAACGTTATGGATTTGTCGTTTGTTGCAGTGACGCTAGCCTTAGTCTTGAACGACGCCGTCCGCGCCGAATTCTTCGATGGCGGCTTTCTTCACGGCTTCGTACATTTCCTCTGGCGTCGTCTCGCCCGCCAGCAGCGCTTGGAACTTCGGCACGATGACTTCGTCTTCGAGCTTGATGACCTTAGCGCCCAGATCGGCCGGGATGTCAGGACGAGCCGGTGCTGCGTGAGCTTGGAGCACATCGACAGCTGCCATGTTGTCCGGATCGCGATCTCCTCCGAGGCTTGCTGCGGCTTCCTTCGCGCTCTTCGTGATCTGGCCTACGAACAGCTCGCTGTTCGTCTCGGCCATAACCTTGCCGCTCGCCATGAAGTAAGCAGCCTTGACGACGTTCGCCTTGTGCTCCGGCGTCGGCTCCTTCTTGCCGCGGAAGGTGACGTAGCCGTCAACCGCCGCTTGCGATACAGGAGGCTGGCCGGCGAAGGTCGGCATCGGCAGCACGACGTACTCGACCGGGATGCTGTCCGCGACGGCGCTGGCGTCCTTCGCCTCGAGCTTCGCGTTGTTCTGCTTCGCGGAGTTCTCGAAGGTCGCGAGGCCTTTGCCGGTGATCATCGTCTGGCCAGTCAGGAACATGTTCCAGCGCTTGCCGGCGTCGATCGAGCTGAGCTCCTTCGGCATCGAGCCGTCGTCGATCAGTTGGCGAATGCCCTTCAGCACTTCCAGGTAGTTCTTGCTCGTGTAAGCGAATTTGAGATCTTGCGTGAAGGCGGCCGGCATGCCCGCGTTCTTGATCATGATGTTCAGGTAATCCTTAGCCGTAACGCCGGATACCGCGAATACGAAGCCGTAACGCGTCTTGCCGCCTTCCGTGACGGTGCCCTTCTTGATCGCGTCGCGGAACTCTTCGAATGTCCAGCCGTTCTGCTGTACATTCTTCCAATCGACGCCTGCTGCTTCAAGCATCTCTTTGTTGCCGCCGATGGATTGAATCGACATATAGGCAGGGAAGCCGTACAGGCCGTCGCCTCTCTTCATATAATTCAGCGGAGCTTCATCATAGTCAGCGAGCATCTCCGGCGTCACCGAGTCGGTGATGTCCATCAGCATGCCTTGGTCCATGTACTTGGAGATGCCGTCGGATCCGATGAAGGCGATGTCAGGCGGGCTGCCCGCGTTCACCTGAGTATCCAGCTTCTGTGTGATGTCTTCCCAACCGGCCGGCTCGATCTTCAGCGTCAGGTTCGGATAGAGTGCATTGAAGTCCGCAGCCATCTGATCGAACTTGCTCTGATAGTTGGCCGATACAGGCGGCAGAAGCATCGTGATCGTGTCCTTCTCTGTCGATGCTCCAGCGCTTGCCGATGCCGAGCTGGAAGCGCTGCCAGACGGTGCTGCGCTGCCCCCATTGTTGTTGCCGCCGCACGCGGAGAGTGCTGTTACCGATACGGATAATGCCAATACGGATGCTAACACATGAAATTTCTTCGCCATTCCATTGTTCCTCCCCTTGGTTTGTCCATCTAATTCAGAATACAGCTAGTTGCGATGCCCAATTAAGAGACAGTAGAGCAGGCTCTTATAGCCGCCTTCAAATTGTCATCGCTTGCTTGCAGCGCCTGCTCGGCTTCTTCCTTGCCGAGACCGGTCTTGTACATCAGAATTGCCAGCTTGCAGTTCATGCCGGACTTGCTTAACAATTCGGCCGCCGTCTCGGCGTTCGCTCCGGTCACCTTGCGGATGATGCGGATCGAGCGGTCGTACAGCTTGATGTTGCTAGCCTTCAAATCAACCATTAGATTGTCGTACGTCTTGCCGAGCTTCACCATCACGCAGGTCGAGAGCATGTTGAGAACCAGCTTCGTGGCTGTGCCCGCTTTGAGCCTGGTAGAACCCATGATGACTTCGGGCCCCACGACCGGAGCGATGCAGATGTCGCAAACTTCAGACAATTTCGAGTGATCATTGTTGACGACACCGATCGTTGCGGCTCCTAACTCGGCGGCTCTGCGCAAGCCTGCGATGACGAATGCCGCGCTGCCGCTTGCCGATATGCCGACGACGGCGTCCTGATCGGTCACGCCGCATCGTTCGATTAGCGCGATCCCCTCCTCTTCATTATCCTCACAGCCTTCAACGGCTGTTCGGAGAGCGACATCTCCTCCGGCAATATGTCCTTGCACCATCATGGGGTCTACGCCGAAGGTCGGCGGACATTCGGATGCATCAAGAACACCCAGCCGTCCAGATGTGCCGGCCCCTATGTAGAACATTCGGCCGCCGTTCTTCAATCGGCGGTACAGAATGTCGACCGCTTGCTCGATTTGCGGGATAACGGCCGCCACTGCGGCTGGAACTTTCGCATCCTCCCTGTTCAGAAGGCGGAGCATCTCCTCCGTCGTGCACTCGTCGATCATTCGAGTATCCGGGTTGATCTCTTCCGTAGTCAGTCCCGCAAGGTATTCACTCATGTCGGTTCATTCGCTCCCGCCTTGTTAAGTTTGTCGACCATCCCGATTGCCAGGCTCCTTTCTTCAAAGAATGGATTGAGATAATCATAACTGGGCAAGAATTACGCCGTCAATACTTTCTGAAATATTATTTTAGATTGTTCTATTTATTTGCAATATTATTTCAGATATCATGTGAAAATTGCACAAAAAACTTTCATGCCCG